>CAIYUN010000031.1 GCA_903929355.1 uncultured Opitutaceae bacterium | reverse complement strand
TCACAGAGCAGAAATACATCGGAAGGAGGGAAGCTTTGGATGTCACCCTGCGGGTGCGGGTATTGCAGCCCCCATTGAATCTTTAAGTGGTTTGCTCTGTGAACTCTGTGTCTGCACTCTGTGTTCTCTGTGTAATCCTTCAGCGCATTTTCGGTTCAAACCTCTTGCCTCCCAATTAATCCGCCTGACCGGGTGCTGCGCCGGGGCCCCGCGTCACTTGATGAAGCCGAGCTGGTCCTGGGTGGAATTCTCCGTGCCCTTGATGACGTAGTTTTCCCGCAGCTCAGCGGGCGGGCCGTTGAGCGCCTTGTCCAGCTCGGTGGCGGACAACTGATAGACCATGATCCCATAGCCGATGCGCTCCTCGGGCTCCCGCCCGCGCAGATAGGCGCAGAGCCGGCTGAAGCGTAGCTCGTCGTGGAGACGGATCTTGCGGGCCCAGATTTGGGCGCCGAACTGGCGGGCCTGATCCGGGGTGGCCGACGGGGCCGCGGCCCGGCCTTCCTGTTCACACAAGAAGTCGAGCGAGCTCCGGCTGGCCATGGCTTCCTTGAGCTTGGCCATGTCCTTGAGGACACTCTGATAAGCCTGCTCGTAGGTTGGGCGCCACGGCCCCATCGTCATCGCGGCGTAAAGGGATTTTTGCAACGTGACGCTGATGAGGTAGGTGCCGGGCTGCAGCTCGTAGGGCTGGCCCGGGCGCGTGTCATAAAAGGAGGGCAACTGGATCACATTGCCCCCGTCGCCAGGGCTGAGGCTGGGTTTGAGGCCATAATGGGTCAGGTCGGCGCAGCCAAAGTAGGCGAGATACAAGGGCGGCTTGGGCCCGGGCTGCGCGGTGCGGGCGGCGAGCCAGCGCTGGACGGCTGGCAGCTCCTGGCCCCACTCATAGGAACTGTCCACCAGATAGCGGTGGCCCTCCGAGGGGCCGCCGGCCAGCTCGTTGAAATAGGCGAGGTAGCTTGGGTGCACCGCGGCCGCCTCGACCGCCGACCAAAGCAGGAGCGCGCCGATCCAGGCCGCCCGGATCCGCGGGGAGGCCAGGGGGAGGGAGGCGAGCAGGCCGGCAAAGACGAAGAGCAGGGGATGCAACGGCAGCAGATGGCGCGCGCCGATGTTGAGGTTGCCGGCGAGCGCGGCCCCGCCATAGACCGCGCTCAGCACCAGCAGGGGCGTGAGCCGGTAGAATTGATCTGCCAGCACCGCCCGGCCCCGCCACGCGACCACCACCGCGGCGGCGAGCAGGAGCAGGAAGGGCAGGGGAGTCTTCACCAGAAACGCCACCGGGAAAAAATACCACCAGCCGTTCAGCGAATATTCGCCCATCAGAAACGCTTGCCGGAGGCTGCCGCTCATCGAGAACAGGTGCAGGTCATAGAGATAGGCCTCGGGCAGCAGCCGCCAGTCCCGGCCGATCTGGATGATGGGGGAGGCAAAGCCCAGCTGCAGCTTGGGGTTGGTCACCCACGAGGCGGTCTGCGCCACGTCGCCCATCGGGTAGCGGAAACCGTAGAGCGTCCACACCACCAGGTAGGCGACGAGGACCGCGGACACCAACGCGCCGGGCAGGAGTAACCAGGCCGGCGCTTGCGCGGGCGCCGCCGGCCGCCCGGGCAGCTTGAGCACCAGCGGTCGGTTGACGACGAGGCGCCAGACCAGCAAAATTCCGGCAACCGGCACCACCAGCAGCCCGCTGATTTTGCAGGCTCCGAGCACCCCGGCGGCGAGGCCGGTCAGCAACACGTTGCCCGCGCTGACCTGGTGAAACAGCCGCCAGAGCGCGGCCACCGCCAGCGTGTAAAACAAGGTGGTGGGGATGTCCGTCGTCGCGACGGCGCTGTGCGCGATGACCAGCGGGTTGAGGCAATAGCAGGCCAGGGTCACCAGCCCGGCGCCGGCTCCCCAGAGCCGGCGTGACCACAGGAAAAGGACGAGACCCAGCACCACGGCCAGCAGGACCACCATGGCGCGGCTCCAAAAGACCATCGCCTCGGTGTCGTTCCGCGGGTCAAAGATGAACAACCGGCCGAAATTGATGCCGGGCGCCTGCTGCTGCTCCGCGATGGTGGGAAAGTGCGGCCGCGACTTGAAGGCCAGCAGTGGCAGAGCCTCCCACATCTGGGTGAACCGCAGGTCTTGGTTGGTGTAGACCATGTTGGTGCCGGCCAGCCCGGGGTCGGAACGGCCCAACCAGATGAGCGCATGGTAGCCGGTGGCCAGTTGGTCCGGCTCGTCAAAGGTCGGCGAGGTGTGGTCGGCCACATAGAGGCAGGCCGCCGCAAAGGTGGCGAGCAGCACGCTGACCAAGGTCCAAACAAGCGGGGGGCGAAGGGATGGCGCGGGGGGGCCGGACATGGGAGCCCTGCATCCTTTGCCTGGCCCGGCGGGGCGCAAGCCCTTGTTTGCGGTGCGCAAAGAGAAAGATTGCCCACCGGCGAAGCTTGCTCCTTTCTGCCCGCTCCCCCTCCTCTTCCACCGTGTCCGCCCCCGTGCCCACCCCTTTTGCCGCCCCGGCGGCCCCCGCCATGGTTTCCTCCCCCCCGGTGGAGATCCCGCCGCCCGAACATGGGCCGGCGGTGCCGTTCTGGTTCATGCCCGTGGCCGCGCTGTTTCTCGTGCTGGCCACCTGGCTGGCCTACGCCAACTCCTTTCACGCCGCCTTCAGCCTGGACAACGCCCTGGTGCTGATGGCCGACACCCGGTTGCGCTTTTGGGAATGGCACGACCACCTGCGGCTTATCTTTTTTGAAAACTACTGGTATCCCAGTTTCCCCAGCGAGCTTTTCCGCCCGTTGACGACCATCACCTATGCGGCCAACTGGTCGCTGTTCGGCAACGGCCCCAATCCAACCGGCTACCATGTCGTCAATTTCCTGCTGCACGCGGCCAACGCCTCGCTGGTGCTCGTCGTGACCCGCCGGCTCACCGGCCGGCCGTGGCTGGCGCTGCTGGCCGCCGCCATTTTCGCGCTGCATCCGGTCGAGGTGGAGTCCATCACCAACGTCGTGGGCCGGGCCGACGAGCTCTGCACCTTTTGGATCCTGGTGGGTTTCTGGTGTTACCTGCGCGCCACCGTCGCGGGCTGGACCCGGGTGCTCTGGCTGTTCGCCCTGATGCTCGCGGCCCTGTGCGGCATGTTTTCCAAGGAGAGCGGCATCATGCTCGCCGGTCTCCTGCCCTTGTATGACTTCATCTTTCGCTGGCCCAGGCTGACCGGTTCGTTGTCCGACCGGTTCAGGACGGCGGTGCGTGAGTTCGTGCTCAAGGGCTGGATCGCCCTGCTGCCCCCCATCGTGTTTTTCTTCGTGATCCGGAAGATCCTGTTTGTGGCGTCGCCGATCTACGGCGAGCTGTTCATTGACAACCCGATTGCCCGCGCGTCGTGGTTTTCCGGCGAGATGACGGCGTTCAAGGTGCTGGGCCGCTACCTCATGATCCTGGTTTATCCCAGCACCCTGTCGTGCGATTATTCCTACAACCAGATTCCTCTCTATGGGGAGGGCGCGCCCGGCTGGGAGGACGCGCAATGCTGGCTCGGCTTGGCTGCGGTGGTGACGTTGCTCGGCTTTGCCTGGACCCGGCGCCTCCGGCAGCCGTTGTTTTCGTTCGGGGTGTTTTTCTTTTTTGGCATGATCCTGCCCACGGCCAACATCGTCAAACCGATCGGCAGCATCATGGCCGAGCGCTTCCTTTACCTGCCCTCCATCGGCTTCTGCCTCGTCGCGGCGCTCGCGCTGCGCCCGCTGGGCGAGAAACTCGTCACGGTTCTCACCATGCCCCTCACCTGGCGCCCGTGGGCGGGGTTGGCGCTGCCTTGCGCCCTGCTGCTGGTCCTCGGGGTCCGCACCTACGCCCGGAATGTCGACTGGGGCACGGAGTTCTCCCTCTGGCACAGCGCGGTCGCCGCGGCGCCCAACAGCTTCAAGGTCCACAAGGGCCTGGCCAACGGCTACTGGAATAGTACCCACACCGAGGCCGGCATCGACAATGCCATCGCCCGGGCCGAGGTCGGCCTCGCCGTCATCGACTCGAAACCTCTGCCGTCCCAGCGGCAGGACAACACCTTGTTTTGCGACTTGGGCATGTATTACAACATCAAGGGCGACTTCCTCATGCAGCGCAATGAGATCTCCGAGTCCCGCCGGTTTTACCAGAAGGGGGTGGAGGTGATGATCCGCGCCCGCGATGTCGACACCTGGGTCAACGGGGCCTCGCGCCAGGCGCAGCTCGACCGCGGCCGCAAGCCCGAGGAGATCGCCGACGTGGGCAATCCGCGCGTGCATCTCCAGCTGGCGACCTCCTATCTGGGCCTGCACGAGTTCACCGAGGCGGCCAAGTCAGCCGCCTACGCCAGCCATCTGGCGCCGCTCAATCCGCAGGGATACATCCTGCTCGGCCTGGCGCGGGCGAACAACAACGAGTTTGGCGAAGCGGCAGTCGCATTTTTGCAGTCACTGATGGTGGATGCCAGCAACGAGCAGATCTGGGGCAACCTGAAACAGGTGTACCAACGCATGGGGGCGAACCCGGTTCCGGTGTCCGACCAGCCGAACGGCGGCCACCAGGTGGACAACCGCAGCCCCCTCGTGCGCGACGAGATCAACCGGGCCGCGGTGCAGATTGTGCAGTCGCTCATCGACCAGAAGGACTTTGGCAACGCCGAGCAGTTCCGCGCCCGGGCCATTGCACCCCAGGGTGGCTACGGCGTCCCACCGGAGTTGCTGCCGACCGTCCCTGCCGTGCCGAAGGCCGACGACATTTGGTCCGAAATGCATAATGCCCTGGCCCGGTGGTTCAGCTCCGCCCCGCACCCGGCGGGGACGTAATAGGTTTGATCCGACCTATCTTCCGTCCTTTCCTCCGAAACCTTAGTGAAGGAGGAAGCCTTGGGGTAGTGGGTCTGGTTGCCGTTGCCGGGGTGGGTGGCGCGCTTGTCGCGCCACGTTGCAAGGCAAGCTCGCAACCTACATATAGCCAAACTGACCCACCACCAGCTCACAACGCCGCCGCCGCCGCCTCGTCCACCAGCCAGGTGACATGCTCGGCGCAGGTTCGCAGGATTTGCGCAGGGACGTTGACCGGATCAGATGGCCCCTGCAGCACGCGCCGCAGCGCCTCGGCCTTGCCGGCCCCCGGCGCGAGCACCACGACCGACCCGCAGGCCTGCAGCCCCGTCGGCGTGATGGTCAGCCGCCAGCCCTTCCCCGGCACTTCCACCGGGGCAAACCACCCGCCATGATCGTCGAGGAGCAACGGGCTGCCGGGGAAAAGGGAGGCGGTGTGGCTGTCATCGCCGAGGCCGAGAAAGCACAGGTCATACGACCGGCCCTGGCCGGCGAGCTCGGGGATGGTCGTGCCATATTCTGCGGCGGCCGTCGCCGGCGCGAGGCCGACTGCCCAGGGGTGGCGGTGGTCGGCCGGGACGCCCAGCGGCTCCAGCAAAAGGCGGTCGGCATGGCCGAAATTGCTGAGCGGGTCGGTGAGCGGCACGCACCGCTCGTCGCTCACAGTGAAATGGGTCCGCGCGACCCCGACCGGGGTCAGCGCCCGGGTTTGCACGCACCAGCGATACCAGTCCTGTGGGGTGGAGCCGCCGCTAAAGGCGACCACGCGCGGCCCCGCCGCGACCAGCGCGGCCGCATGGCGGTAAAGTTCGTCTTTGGTGCCGACGAGCAGCCGGCCGAAGTTGGTCGAGGTCTCGGTCATGCGGGTATTGGCCCCCAATGTGGCGGCAGGTGCAAAGACATTCGTGCCCCACCCAGGCGACCCGTGGCAGATGAAAACCGCCGATCAATCCATCAACGCGAAGACGCAAAGCCGCGAAGGCGCAGAGGGGGATATTAGGCTTTGCGCCTCTGCGTCTCAGCGTCTTAGCGTTAAATCCTCCTCTTTGATTGCTCTTCTCGCCGTGGTGGGCGTGCTGACCATCGTCGCCGCGCTCGGCTGCTCGCTAGGCAATGTATCGTGGTAAAACCGACGGGCAAATTTCCGCTCAGAAGAACATCGCCTCGCTCAGCGCCACCTCGGGCGGGAGCAGGCTCACCGATGCCGGCAGCGTGGTGCGGCCGGTGCCAAAGTCGGCCTCGAAGAGCGCGTGGCGCGCTTTGAGGTCGCCGCTCCAGCGGAAGTATTTCGGGCCGGAGTAGGTGAAGGTCACGCCAAACGAGCCCGGATCCTCCGCCGGCAGCGGCGCGAGGGTGAAAACGGCCTGGTGGTCGCCGCATCGGGCCAGACGATCCCGGAGCCAGCCCTGCAGGACCCGGGCCTCGGGCGCGAGGGCGGGTCCGTGGGTCAGCGCGACCGTTTGCAGGCCGCCGACCAGCGCCTCCTCCGGGTAGCGGCTGAGAAACTGACCCAGTGACTGGCGCACGGGCAGCAGCCGCGCCAGCACGAGGTCGCGCACGGCCTCGGGCCGGGGCCACACAAAGGTCCCGGCGTCGCTGGGCGCGTCGGCGCTGTCGATGATGATGCGGTTCGCGCGGGAGGTAAGGTAACGGTAATCGCCCACCCGGGCGAGCGTGGAGAAGCGGTGGACCCAGTAGTAGAGCGGCAGGTCGGTCGAGAGGCAAATCGAGACCTGGTTCTCCAGGTGTTCCCGGGCGTCGCGCGGATAGCTGAGCATCACGAACTCCACGCAACGTTTGTCGGCCTTCGATTTGCCGAGAAAGCACTCGCCGTAGACCTTGGCCTTGAGTTCGTTCGGGCCGTCCCGGCCGCGCTGGGGGCAGAGGATGACCACCCGGCTCGGGTAACGCTGCGAGAACCGCAGGGAGGTCTGGAATTGCGCCAGCGCGTCCTCCGGCGTGGTGTTCATGCCAAAGTGCAGGACGAAGTTGACCTGGGTGGCCTTGGCGTCGTCGGGCCCGAAGGTGGCCTCGCCGGGCTCCCCGGTGTCGGTCCACATCTGCGCGAGTCCCTTGCTGATGCCGCCGACCGGCACCTCGGTACCCGGCAGGGCGGAGAAGAAGTCGGTGGGGGAGGGGGAGGAATTGCTCATTGCTTATTGGTTAACGCTTATTGGGCAATTGGGAGGCTTCGTGGGTCAGCAAGTAGGCCAGGTGGGGAATTGGAGAAATAATTTTTTTAGCTCGTCGTTGGACGGACGTCTGGACACTGCGGCTCGAAAAATGACCCAATGAGCGATAACCAATAAAAAATAAGAAATTGAGCGCGGCGGAGCCTCGCTCACGGCTGCCGCCAGTGGTGGCCGCGGCTGGCGAGGAGCGCGTCGGAGCCCGGCGGCCCCCACGAGCCGGCGGCATAGCTGTCCATGCCCTGCCGGCCGACGCTGCGCCAGTAGTCCAGCAGGGGCGTGCAGAGCTTCCAGGAGGCCTCGGCCTCGTCGCCCCGGATGAAGAGGGTGCCGTCGCCGATCATGGCGTCGAGCACGAGGCGCTCATAGGCCTCGGCCGTGTTCGAGCCGAAGGTGGCCGCGTAGCGGAAGCTCATCTTGACCGGCTGCGTGCGGGTCTCGAGGCCGGGGATCTTCGTGTTGAGGATGAGGCTCAGGCCCTCATCGGGCTGGATTTGGAACGACAGCGTGTTGGCCGCCAGGTCGAAGCGCGCCGTCTCGCCAGCGAACAGCGTGCCCGGCGGGCGGCGGAAGTTGATGGCGATTTCGGAGACACGCCGGGCCATGCGTTTACCGGAGCGCAGGTAGAACGGCACCCCCTGCCAGCGCCAGTTGTTGATCGAAAGCCGCATGGCGGCGTAGGTCTCGGTCGCGGACTGCCGGGCGATGCCCTCCTCCTCCAGGTACCCCGGCACGGGTTTGCCCGCCATCATGCCGGCGGCGTACTGGGCGCGGACGACCTCGCCGGCCGGGCCGATGGTGAGTGGCTGGATGGCCTTGAGGACCTTGACCTTCTCGTCGCGGATCGCCTCCGCATCGAGCGCGCCCGGCGGCTCCATCGCCGTGAGCGCGAGGAGCTGCATGGTGTGGTTCTGGATCATGTCCCGCAGGCAGCCACTCTGCTCGTAATACCCGCCGCGGGTGCCCACGCCGACCTCCTCGGCCACGGTGATCTGGACGCTGTCGATGAAATTCCGGTTCCACAGCGGCTCGAAGATCGAGTTGGCGAAACGCTGCACCAGCAGATCCTGCACCGTCTCCTTCCCCAGGTAGTGGTCGATACGATACACCTGGTGCTCCTTGAACACCGAGCGGATGGTGGTGTTGAGCGCGAGGGCGGAGTCCAGGTCCTTGCCAAACGGCTTCTCGATCACGACCTTGGCGTGATGGGGGGTGCCCAGATACTTGGCGGCCAGCCCGCTGGCGCCGAGGTTGAGCAGGATCGGCGCGAAGACATTGGGCGGGGTCGAGATGTAGAACAGCGGCTGCACCGGGCGCCCCGTCCGCTGCTCGATCTCCGCGAGGTGCGCGGCCAGCCGGTCGAACGCCGCCTTGTCGTCGTAGCCGCCGGACACATAGCTGGTGTTGGGCGCGAGCCGCGCCCACACATCGGCGTCGAGCGAGCGGCGGGAGAACTCCTTGATCGCGGCGGCGGCGTCGGTGCGAAACTCCTCGTCCGGGATCGGCTTGCGGCCGTAGCCCACCAGGAAAAAGTCGGCCGGCAGGAGGCCGTCCATCCCAAGGTTGTAGATCGCGGGGATGAGCTTGCGGGCGCACAGGTCGCCCGAGGCGCCGAAAATCACGACGACGGTCGGCGGCGCACCGCGGTATTTGCTGAGTCCATCCAGAAACGGGTGACGTTGGGCTTGGGCCATGGGGTGACGGATTTGGGGAAGGCCGGGGGGCGAGGCAAGATCTTTCCCCCCGACCGCGCGAAGTTTTCACCCGCGTTCCCTCGGATTTGGGCGGATCCGGCGCGTTCCCTTCCCCATGGCCCCGTCGGTTCCCATCCGGGGGTGGGGCGCGACCTCCAGGCGCGCCTGCCGGGACCAGGCCACCCCGGCCTATCCCGGTGGCGAGGGAAAGGGATCGTGCGTGTTCCCGCGGCCGGCCATGACCTGCGCAACCTTCTCCAGAAGGTTTTCGGAGGGGAAGGGTTTGGCCAGGACCCCCTTGGTCAGGGTCTTGAGCTCCGGGGGCAGGTTCACGTCCATGTCGTTGCCGGTCATCACGAGCACGGGCAGGCCGGGGTGGGCGTGGGCCAGGCGCTCGACCAGCTTGGCACCGGACACGCCGGGCATGGCCAAGTCGGTCAGGACCAGGTCAACCCGTCCGCCGACGGCCTGGATCTGCGAGAGCGCCGCGTCGGCCCCGTCCGCGCACATCACCTGATAACCTTCCTGCGCCAGAATCATGCGCACAATCTCCCGCACCGCCGCCTCGTCATCCACGACCAGGACCATGCGGCCGAGGCCCGAAGGCAGCCGGGGTTTGCCATTGGCGGAGGCGGCCGGGCGATCCGGGGCGGTGTGGAGGGGGATGAAAACCTTGAACAGCGTGCCCGTACCCACCCGGCTCGTCACGCGGACAAACCCTTCGTGGCCGCGGACGATGCCGAGCACGGTGGAAAGTCCGAGGCCGCTGCCCTGGCCGAACGGCTTGGTCGTGAAGAATGGGTCGAAAATCTTGTCCAGGTGCTCGGGCACGATGCCGCGGCCGTGGTCGGCGACGGTCAGGACCACGTAGGCCCCGGGGTGGGCGTCCGGGTTCTGGCGGGCCTCTTCGGCGTCGAGTTCCACCACCTCGAGCGAAAGCGCGAGGCGGCCACCCTTGTCCATGGCGTCGCTGCCGTTGATCGCGAGGTTGATGATGATCTGGCTCAACTGCGTGCTGTCGCCGTTGACGGGCATCTCGGCGGCGGGCTGGTGCCAGTCCACCTTGATGTTTTTGGGAAACGTCTCCTGGATGATGACCAGGGCGTCGCGCACGACCTGCCGCAGGTCGATGCGGCGCTTCTCGCCGGGCATGCCGCGCGCAAACGAGAGGAGCTGGCGCACAATGATCGAGCCCCGCCGGGCGCCGTTTTCCACGGTTTCGAGCAGCATCAGGGCGTTGGTTTCCCGCAGGTACGGGCGGAGCATTGCCGGCACCATCAGGATCGGGGTCAGGATGTTGTTGAGGTCGTGGGCGACGCCGCTGGCCAGCCGGCCCACGCTCTCGAGCCGTTGCTGTCGGAGCAGCTGGGCCTGCAGGACGCGGCGCTCGGTGATGTCGCGCAGGATGGACAGGTGCAGGCCCGGCAGAATGTTGGCGATGGCGCTGTAGTCCACGACGACGGTGCTGCCGTCCTTGCGCCGCAGTGCCGTCTCGCCCGTGGTCCGGCCCTTGGCGAGAAACTCGCGCCAGGCCCCCCCGGCCCAGGCCGGGTCGGAGACCGCGAGGACCTGCTGGACCTGCAGCGCGAGCACCTCCTCGCGGACGTAGCCGAGCAGCCGGCAGGCGGCGGGGTTGGCGTCGACGTAACGCCCCTCGTCGTCCGCCAGCAGGATGGCGTCGTGGGAGTGGTCAAATAGGGCCTGGAGCCGGCGCTTGTTCGTGCGCAGCGCGACTTCGGCCTCAATGCGGGCCTGGATGTCGATGACCGCGCCGATGTAGCCGAGAAAGCCGCCCCCCGGCGCAAACCGGGGCACGCCGGTGTCCGTCATCCAGCGGTATTCACCCGAGTGGTGCCGCAGGCGGTATTCATGGGTGATCGGACGGCGGTGGACAAAGGCGTCGGCGCGGAGCCGCGCGCACGCGGCCTGGTCGTCGGGATGGACCCCCTCCGCCCAGCCGTCGCCCACCTCCTGCTCCATGCTGCGGCCGGTGAAATTGAGCCAGCCTTGGTTGAAGTAGTGGCAGCCGGGGCCCGGCCCGGTCATCCAGATGAGCACGGGGGCGTTGTCGGCCATGCCGCGGAACCGGGCCTCGCTCTCGCGCACGGCGTCCTCCGCCAGCCGCCGCTGGGTGATGTCCTGGGCGTTGAAGCAGACGCGTTTGATCACGCCGTCCCGGGCGGGGACGGGCGCATAGGTGACCGCGTACCAGTGCGCCCGGCCGTCGCAATCATGCAGCTCCACCTCATGGTGCACGGCCTCGCCGGCAAACGCGGCCTTGACGTTGCAGAGCGTGGCCAGGGCAAATTCGAGGCCGAGCATCTCCACCAGCGTCTGCCCCAGCCGCAAGGGGCGGCCGACCACCTCCTGGGCCATCCGGGCCGCAGCCTGGTTGAACAGCTCCACCCGGCCGTCCGGCTCGATGAGCAGAAACGCCTGGCCGGTCGATTCGACCACGGCCTGCAACTCCTGCTCGGACCGGCGCAGCTCGCGGGTCCGGCGTTCGAGCAGGTCTTGCACGCGGAGGAGGGATTTTTCTCGCCGCGCCATCTCGCACAGGCTGCACAGGTACTCCGGCGCGAACGGTCGCCGCAGGTGGGCGCTGGCGCCCGCCTGCATGGACCGGACCGCGATGGCCGGCTCGCCTTGGGCGGTGAGCGTGAAAAAGGCGGCCTCCGGCCAGCGGGTGGACAGGTTCGCCAGCCAGGCCTGGTCGACGCCGGGCAGGTCCAGGTCGAGCACCGCCACATCGCAGCCGCCGGCGGCGAGTCGCGCCTCGGCCTCCTCCGGGGTGGCGGCGCAGCTCACCCCGAAACCATTGGCGGCAAAGGCCTCGCGCACCCCGGCGATCTCCTCCACCAGGGTGGAGACCAGCAGCACCCCCGGCTCAGCCGCGGGCTGGGCGTGGTGGAGCAGGCGGTCCACGCGCCGCAGGAAGGTTTCCGGCGCCACCGGCAGCCGCAGGAAGTCGTTGGCCCCCAGCTCGACCATGATCGTCTCACTGTCGGCGCCGGCATAGGTTGACGAGGCCACCATGATCGGGGTGTCGTTGAAGCTCCGGTGGGCCGACGAGCGCAGCATCCGGCAGAACCGAATGCCGTCGATTTCCGGCAGACACAGGTCGGTGACCACGAGCGCCGGCGTCTCCACCGCCATCGCCTGCAGCGCCGCCTTGACCGAACCGTGCGCCGAAACCCTCAGGCCGTGATGGGTGAGCAGCGCGCACAGCGGTCGCCGCTGGCCTTCGTCATCGTTGACCACCACCACCAACGGCGGGAAGGCTGTAAGCTCGGGTGACATCAGGCGGTGTGACACATGACGGGGAGTGATGAGGGAGCAATTTGGCTGCGATGGCAAGGAAAGCGTCGAGCGCCTCCGCCACGCGGGTCAGGCCGGAACCCCGGTCGCCGCCCCCGGCCACGGCGGCGGCGGCTTCGGTCGCGGTGGCCGCCAGGGTTGTGGCCATGAAACTGGCGGCATCCTCCGCCAGTCGCTGGAGCGTCTGGCGCGCGGTGGGCCGGTCGCGGTCCCCGAGCGCGGCCCGGGCGCCCGCCAGGTGGCGGGGCGCCTCCGTGCAGAATTCGGCCAGCAACGCGCGGGCCACCGCTTGGTCGCCCCCGAGGCGGCCGAGGAACTCGTCCCATTCCAAAATTCCGGGGGCTTTCAGCTGGGCCGGTCCCGGTTTGAGGTGCCGGGCCAGCATCGCCGCGAGGGCCTTGGCCTCGATGGGTTTGGGCAGGTAGTCGCTCATGCCCGCCGCGAGGCAGCGCTCACTGTCGCCCTTGAGGACATTCGCGGTCACGGCGATGATGGGCAGCGTCCGGTTGAGCGCGGCGGAGTCCTCGGCGCGGATGGCCCGGGTGGCGTCGTAACCGTCCATCTCCGGCATCTGGCAGTCCATCAACACCAAGTCGTAGGGCACCCGGCTGAGCGCCGTCACCGCCTCGCGCCCGTTGGCCACCACGTCGGTCCGGTAGCCCAGGCGGTTCAGGATCGCCACCGCCACGCGCTGGTTGACGGTGTTGTCCTCGGCGAGCAGCAGGCGCCAGCGCGAGTTCCCGGAGGCCGACCACGCGGAAAAATCGTCGGCCGGCGCCAGGGGTGACCGGCTGTCCGCCACCTCGAGCACCCGTTTGAGCATCGGCAGGAGGGTCCCGCGCCGGAGCGGCTTGCAGACGACTCCGCTCACGCCCGGCTTGTCCTTCGGCACGCGGTGCCGGAGATCGGTAAGCAGGATGACGGGCACGCCGGTCTGCCCGTCCGGCCGACGGGCATTCTGCGCCGCCGCCAGCAGTTCGTCGCCGTCCGGCGCGCGGCGGTCCAGCAGCACGCCGTCAATCCCATGGGCCGTCCTGCCCTGCAGCCGCCGGGGCAGGTCTGCGACGAGGGGGCCGGTCTCCACCCGTGCTCCGGCCGCCGTGAGGAGCGCCGTCAGGTGTTCGCGGGTGGCCGCATGGCGCTCGACCACAAATAGCCGCTGGCCCGCGAGCGGGGTGGCCGGCGGGACCGGCGGGACCGGGCGGACTTTCAGTTGGACCTCAAATGTGAATACCGTGCATCGACCGGGGTCGCTGCGCACGCTGATCGTGCCCTGCATGGCCTCCACGATCTGGCGGGAGATGGCGAGACCGAGGCCGGTGCCGCCGTATTTGCGGGTGGTTGAGGCGTCGGCCTGCGTGAACGGTTGGAACAACGCGGGCACCCGGTCCGCGGGAATGCCGATGCCGGTGTCGCTCACGGTAAAGACGAAGGTCGCCTGCGGGCCTTCGGTCCCGCGCCGGGCGATCCCCACCAGCACTTCGCCGCTCTCGGTGAACTTGATGGCGTTGCCGATGAGGTTGACCAGTACCTGCCGCAACCGGCTCGGGTCGCCGGCCACCTGGCACGGGGTGCCGGGGGCGATCTGACCGTCCAGGTCGAGCCCCCGCTCATGGGCGCGGATGGCCAGCATCTCCAGGGTCTCGTCCAGGACTTCGGCGAGGTCAAAATCGAGCTCCTCAAGCTGGAGGCGGCCGGCTTCGATCTTGGAGAAGTCCAGGATGTCGTTGATGAGCTGCATCAGGCCCTCGGCGCTGCTGCGCACCGTTTCGGCGTAGGTGCGTTGCTCCGGGTTCAGCGACGTGTCCAGCAGGAGGCCGGTCATGCCGATGACCCCGTTCATCGGCGTGCGGATCTCGTGGCTCATGTTGGCGAGGAACAGGCTCTTGGCCTGGTTGGCGGCGGCGGCCTCACGGGCCAGTTCGTTGGAGTGGAGGATGGCCTCCTCCAGGCGTAGGTTGCTGGATTCCAGCTCCCTTTTGGATTTTTGCAGGGCGAGCTCCGCCTGTTTTTTCTCGGTGATGTCAGAGATGGTCCCGATCATCCGGAGCCCGCGCCCGTCCGGGCCGCGCTCCACCACGCGGCCGCGGTCATAGACCCATTTGTAACCGCCGTCGCGGCACCGCATCCGGTGCTCGCTCTGGTAGGACGGGCTCCGGCCGGCCAGATGTTCGCGCAACCGGGTCTGCACGGCGGGCCAGTCCTCGGGGTGGACGCGCTCCGACCATTCCTCGGGCCGATTCCCGATCTCGGGTTCCTCGTGGCCGAAAAGCGCCTTCCAACGGCGCGACAGATACAAATGCCGCGCCTCGGGCCGCCAGTCCCACACCCCCTCGCCCGCGCCCTCGAGGGCAAACTGCCAGCGCAGCACGCTCTCCCTGAGCGTCTGCTCGATGAGCTTGCTCTCGGTGACCTCCAGCAGATTGCCGTGCCAGAGGGTTGCGCCGTCCGGCTCGCGTTCCGGGTTGGCCCGGCCGCGCCACCAATGCTCCCCGCCGTCAGGGAAGCGCACGCGAAATTCCATCACCCACGGGTGCAGGTCATGCGCGGACTGGTGCATTGCGGCCAGCAGTTGGTCCAGGTCGTCCGGGTGCACCACGGCGAACACGGCGGCGGCCTCCTCCTGCGCTTGCTCCGGCTCCAGCCGGAACGCCTCCCGGACCCCGCCGCTCACGTGGGGAAAACACCATGTGCCATCGGGTCTCAGCCGGAATTGAAAAAGCACCCCCGGCACCAATGCCGAGATTTCCACCGGAGGAACCATGGGGGCGTCCAAGGTCATGGGAACTCCCGGGTGGAGACCTCCACGCCCCGGTGGCCGCCACCAGGGGAATGAATGGAACGTTTTTGCATGATTGGCACCAGCCACACCCATCGGCCAGCCGCCGTGCCACTTGAGCCCTAAAACGATTCCCCGGTCCCACCCGGGGGATCGTTCCTCCCAAATCCCGGGGTTCCCCCCATCCGCCCGCTGGGGGGCCAACCAAGAAGCCAGATGTCAGAAGCCAGATGTCAGATGTCAGATGTCAGATGTCAGATGTCAGATGTCAGAAGCCAGATCCGAGTCCCTTGGCGTTCATGACAGGCGGTCGCTTCGCTCGGTACGCGGTAAATTCTTCCGCAATCCGCAATCCGCAATCCGCAATCCAAAATCCAACCCTCCCCCATCGCTTTCTCCTTGCTCCGCGTCTTTGCGTCTTTGCGTTAAGATTTTTCCGGGGGAAGCCGATAAACAGACCCGGGCCAAAACACCTTATGCCACCTTCCTCTTCTCCCGGCCGCGTTCTGCTCGTGGACGATGATCCGACCACGCTGATGCTCCTTCGCACCATTGTCGGGCGGGGGGGCTTCGCGATCGAAACCGCGACCGATGGTGCCCAGGCGCTTGACCGGCTGCGCTCGGCGGGAGCCCCGGAATTCGATGCCGTGCTGACCGATTACCTGATGCCGGTCCTGAACGGCTTGGAATTGCTGGAGCAGATTCGGCTGCTCGATTCGACGCTTGCCACCATCATCAACACCAGTGACTCGGAGCGGACCACCCTCTCAGCCTCGCTCAAGGGCGGGGTTTGCGACTTTTTGGAAAAACCGTGCAACGCCAAGGTCGTGCTCGGTGCCGTGGAGCGGGCGGTGGGCCTGACCCGCCGGCAGCGCTCCCTCCACTCCGCCGAGCGCCGCCTGGCCGATGTCTGCTCCATCCAGGAGCGTCTCGCCCCGAACCTGCCGGACCGGTCCTCTCTGCCCGGTCAGCTCGCCTGCGAGCTCACCACCCGCATTTGCCCGATCCACGAGGCCGGGGGTGACTTTGTCAGCGTTTTCCACCCGGCCCCGGGTTCCGTTCAACTCGTGCTGGGCGATGTCTCCGGCCACGGTCTGCTGGAGGGGTTCATCGCCGCCTACTTCCAGGGCATGGTCAAGGGCATGCAAACGGTCGGGATCGCGCCGTTGCAGATCGCCGAGGCGTGCAACCGCTTTCTACTCGTCGAATGGTCCGGCAACGGGGCCGGCGAGGTTTCCTCCTCCTTGAGCGCGATTTTCGTCCATCTGGATCTCGTGGCCCGCGAACTGCGCATCCTCAACTGCGGCTGCCCGGCCCTCCACTGCCATGTGCCCGGCCGGAACCCGGAGGCCTGGGCCGGCCAGAGCAGCCCGCTCGGCTGGTTCGAGACGCTCAACCCGGGGGTGGCCACCGTCCCGCTCGGCGACACCGGTTCGTGCTGCCTGTGGAGCGACGGCCTCCTCGACCAGGCCAAGCGGCTGGGTCTCACGCCCCATGCGGTGGCCGCGCGGCTGCTCCTCACCCTTCCGGCCGACCTGCCCGCCTTCCGCCGCACCAGCAATTTCGCCGACGACGTGCTCGTGGCCCGGTTCCGGTGGTTCCCACCGGACGGGGAGCAGCCCGACGACGCGTTGCCGCTCTACCACGAGGCCCTGCCGGGCGACTCCGGTCCCGGGATTGATGCCGTGCAGGAACGTTTCCAGCGCAACCTGCTGCACGCCATCCCCGACCTTCCCTCCAGTTGCCTGACCTCCGTTCTCCTCTGTGTCCGCGAGGCCCTGATCAACGCCCTCAAACACGGCTGCGCCGGTCTGCGGGACGCGGTCGCCCATCTGACCGCGGTCCTTCGCCCGCGCCAGCGCCGGCTCGAGATCACCGTCTCCGATCCCGGTCCGGGGCGGTCGCAGGTGCTGAGCGCCCCGGCCGGGCTGCCCGACCTGTTCGCCGACACCGGCCACGTCTCCCTCGGTCTGGAGATGATTCATTTCCTCACCACCTCCACCCGCGAGGCCCGCAACGGCGCCGAGCTCACGATGGAATTTGATCTCGCCGCCGCCTAACCACCGCCCCCCGCCATGCAAACCCAGTTCCACAACAACGCCCTCCGCCTGGTTTTCCCGGGCGACATCCTGTCCACCAACGTCGCCGAGCTCCGGGTCGCCCTGCTCGGGCATCTCGGGGCCTATCCCATGGCCGGTGGGGTGATCGCCGACCTCGGCCTGAGCAACCTCATCGACTCCCAGGGGCTGAACCTGCTGGTCGCCCTCTTTCGCGAATGCGAACGCCGCCAGGTCACCTTCCGCGTGGAAAACCCGGTGCCCGACATCCAGCGTCTCTTTACCGCGCTGAAACTGGCCGAGCGGTTTGGCCTCACCCCGGCACCCACGCCGGTCCTCGCCGCGACCTGAGCATGGACCACAGCGAGATGCTTGGGCGCTTCGTCGTCGAGGCCGGCGACCATCTCGCCAGCCTCGAGGCCGATCTCATCGATCTGCGGACCGGCGGGCCCGACCCCGCCCGCCTCCACCGCCTCTTCCGGGCGGTGCACAGCGTCAAGGGCACTGCGGGTTTCTTCGGGCTCACCGCCGTCATCGGGCTCGCCCATGTGATGGAAAGTGTGCTCGCCCTGCTGCGCGACGGCAAGATGGAGTCCAGCCCCGCGCTCGTGCACGACCTCCTCGCTGCGACGGACAAATTGCGGCTCATGGTTGCCGACCCCGGCCAGTCGGAGACCGTTTCGTCGGGGGCCGAGCGCGCCGTCCTCCAGGGGCTCCTGCGCCATGAGCCGGCGGTCACCGTCGCGCGGCCGGCACCGGATGTTCCCGCCAACCTCAACGCCTTTAAGCTGGATGCCGAACTCATCCGGAACGCGCTCGGGCAGGGGCATCACCTCTACATTGTCCAGCTCCACCTCCAGGCCGACATCGAGGCCGCCGGCCAGACCCCCTTGCACTACCTCCGCGAGGCCGCCGAGCTCGGCACGCTGATCGACACCGCCCTCGACCTCGGGTCGGTCGGGGGGCTCGACGACACCGCGCCGGCCGACCTCGTCTGCTCGATCCTCTTTGCCACGGCGATGGAGTCCGACCTCGTGGTCGGCACCTTCGGCATCCCCGCCGGACAGCTGACGCCGGTCGAGACGGCGTTTCTGGAGGACTGGCTCGTCTGCCAGCCCACCCTGGAGCACAAGCAGCCGGTCCTCGAGCAGGTGAGCGCGCCTGACACGCGGTTCAAACCGGAGGAGATGGTCCGGGTGCCCGTCAGCCTCATCGAGACGCTGTCCTCCCTCGTCGGCGATCTGGCCCGGGGGCGCGACGAGCTGGTCCGGCTCACCGACGGCACCACGGCCGACGCGGCGCTCGGCGCGGCCATCGGTCAGCTCGACGCCATCACCACCGGACTGCAGACCACGGTGGCCCATGTGCGCTGCCAGCCGGTCGGCACGCTCTTTGGCCGCTATCCCCGGGTGGTGTATGAGCTCGGCCAAAAGCTGGGCAAGGAGATCCGGCTTGAGACCGTCGGCGACGAGATCGAGGTCACCCGCCCGCTCATCGAGGGCCTGGCCGACCCGCTCGCCCACCTGATCCGCAACAGCGCCGACCACGGCCTTGAGTCCCCCGCCGAGCGCCAAAAGCAAGGCAAGCTGGCGGGCGGGACGATTCAACTTCGGGCGTCGCTGGACGCCGGGTTTGTCCGGATCGAAATCCGGGACGATGGCCGCGGGATGGACCTTGGCCGCATCGCCGGCAAGGCGGTGGAAAAAGGCTTGATCAGCCCGGCGGAGGCGGCGGCGATGACCCCTGCCGAGATCCGTCGCCTGATCTTTGCCCCCGGCTTCTCGACGGCGACCGAGATCACCGACATTTCCGGCCGCGGCTACGGGATGGACGTGGTCAAGACCAACGTCGGCCGGCTGGGCGGCGAAGTGGACGTGGAATCCGAGCCCGGCCGCGGCACGACCATTATCATCCGTCTCCCCGCCCAACCGCCGGGGGCGAAACCCGAAGCCCCCGGCCACCCCGCCGTGGCCGCCTGAACCCGGATCGAAGGTCGGACGCGACCAGGCAGGCGCACCACTTCGTCCCTTGGACGTTGGAGGCTCAACGTGATCTCCCGTCATCGGCCACCGCCAAACCTGGGGCGCATCAGGCGCACGGTTCCGGCGTCCCCTCCTCTGCGCAGGATTCCCTTGCGTTGGCGGGCGGGCGGTTTGAAATCAAGGTGTCGGATTTCAACCCCTCCCCCCCATGTTTACCCGCACACTGGCCCTCGGGCTCGCCTTTGGTTTTTCCCTGCCATTCGCCCCATCCGGTCTGGCTGCGGTTTCGCCGCCGCCGCCGGCCGTCGAAAGACTAGCCGATGGGATCATCCTGCCCGTTGGCGACGGCTTCCTTCGTCTGACCGCCTGTGCGGACAACACCATTCGCGTGGCCTACGCCAAGGATCATGCGTTTGCCGCCTTCCGGCCGAGTTTGATCGTTGTGCCTCGGTCGGCTCCGGTGCCCGATTGGGATCTCACCACCGGCGGCGGGACGGCCACCCTCTCCACGGTCCGCTGCAAGGCCCGCGTCGACCTGGTCACGGGCGCAGTGACATTTCTGGACGCCACCGGCCAGGTGGTGCTCGCCGAAAAAGCCGGCGGTCGCTCCCTTGATCCCGCCAACGTCGACGGCGAACAAACCTTCCACGCTGCGCAGCATTGGGCCGGCGCACCCGAAGAGTCGTTGCACGGCCTGGGTCAGCAGCAGCTTGGGATCATGGATATCAAGGGTTGCGATCTCGATCTTTGGCAGCGCAACAGCGTGGTTGTCGTTCCGTTTCTGGTCTCCAGCCGTGGCTTCGGCATCCTGTGGGACAATCCCGGCTACAGCCGCTTCGGCGACCTGCGCCCGTTTGAGGCGATCCCGGCCGCCAATCTGTTGGATGCCTCCCGCCAGGCCGGCGGGCTGACCACCGGCACCTTCACGGCGAACGCGCCCGACGTGCTGCAAGGTGCGCGGGTGACTGCAGATCTCACCCGTGGGGCGCCTCCGCGAGGTGGCGGGGGTGGGCGCGGCGGCGCGGGCACCACGCGCTGGGTCGGCGAGGTGGTCGCGCCCACGACCGGCGATTACCAGTTCCAGACCTACTCCAATGGCGGCCTCAAAATGTGGCTCGACGGCAAACTGGTTTTCAACCGCTGGCGCCAAGGCTGGCTGACGGAGTATGACCAGGTCAAAGTTCACCTCTCAGCCGGCAACCACTACGCCATCAGGGTGGAGTCGGGCGGCGACCAGGTGAGCACGATGCAGCTGCGCTGGAAGACCCCTGCGCCCGCCGACTCAGCTGGTGACATTTCCCTGTGGTCGGAGGTCGGCGACGGCGTGGACTACTATTTTGTCTACGGCCCGGAGCTCGACCAGGTGGTGGCGGGCTACCGGCACCTGACCGGCGCGGCCACCATGCTGCCGCGCTGGGCGTTCGGCCTGTGGCAGTCCTATCAGCGCTATGAGCGCGCGCAGCAGAGTCTCGATGTGGTGAACGGCTACCGCTCCCGCAGCATCCCCTTCGACAATATCGTGCAGGACTGGCAGTATTGGCCCCAGAACGCCTGGGGCTCGCACCAGTTCGACCCGGCCCGTTTTCCCGATCCCGTCGGCTGGATCAAGGCGATCCATGACCAGCACGCGAACCTCATGATCTCCGTCTGGGGCAAGTTCTACTCCGGCGACTATGTCGGCAACGAGAACTTCAAGGCCATGCAGGCGGCCGGCTACCTCTACGAACCCACCCTCAAGGAGAACATCAAGGACTGGGTGGCCCGGGGTTTCAACTACACCTTCTACGATGCGTTCAACGCCGGGGCGCGTGATCTGTTCTGGAAACAGATCAACGCCGGGCTGTTCCAAAAAGGCGTGGACGCATGGTGGATGGACGCGAGCGAGCCCGACGTGGTGCAGCCGTCTCCTCCCACCCTGGCGACGACCAAGCACTTCATCGGCTCGACCGCGCTCGGCAGCCCCTCGCGGGTGCTCAACGGCTACGCGTTGGAAAACAGCCGGGGCATCTACGAGGGCCAGCGCGCGACCGCACCGGACCAGCGCGTTTTCATCCTGACCCGCTCGGGGTTCGCCGGGCAGCAACGCTACTCGGCCGTCACTTGGTCGGGCGACATCACTTCGACCTGGATGACCTTTGCCAAGCAGATCACGGCCGGGCTGGGCTTCAGCATCTCGGGCAACCCCTACTGGACGATGGACACTGGGGGTTACACCATGGAGACTCGGTTTTCGGCCCAGAACATCACGCCCGCCAACCTCGCGGAGTGGTATGAGCTCAATGCGCGCTGGTTTGAGTTCAGCGCCTTCACCCCCTTCCTCCGGGCGCATGGCGAACTGCGCGCCCGTGAGATGTGGGCGATGGGCGGCGAGACCAACCCGGCCTACCAGGCGGAACTCAAGTTTGACCGGCTGCGGTATGCGCTGCAGCCCTACATCTACTCGATGGCGGGCGCGGTGACGCAGGACGGCGGCACGATCATGCGCCCGCTGGTGATGGATTTCCGCACCGATGCCAAGGCGCGCGACCTCACCGACCAGTTCATGTTCGGTCCGGCGTTCCTCGTCAGCCCGGTCACCACCTACCTGGCGCGCTCGCGCTCCGTCTATCTGCCGGCCACGCCGGGTGGCTGGTATGACTTCTGGAGCGGGACGGCGTTGGCGGGCGGGCAGACGCTCGACGCCCCGGCCCCCTTCGACGCGATGCCGCTGCACATCCGGGCCGGCGCGATCATCCCCTTCGGCCCGGCCATCCAATATACCGGCGAAACACCCGCCGACCCGGTCACGCTCCAAGTCTATGCGGGCGCCGACGGAACGTATTCCCTCTACGAGGACGACGGGCTGAGCAACGGCTACGAGAAAGGCCAGTTCGCCCGCATCCCGATCCGCTGGAACGATGCGACCCGCACACTGACCATCGGGGCACGCACCGGTTCGTTCACCGGCATGCTCGCCCGGCGGACCTTCCAAGTGGTGGTGGTGTCCAAGAACAAGGCGGTCGCCTATTCGCCCACCCTCACACCCGACGAGACGGTGACCTACACCGGCGCGGCCGTGGACGTCCGGATTGCGCCATAGCCGGTGGTGGGACAGTTTGAAATCATCAAGCACCCTTCGGTCTTCCGTCTCGCCCTTGCACCGGCACTCACGAAGTGATCTTCCGCCTTTGCTTTGCTCCAGCGCGACAAGATGGCGGCACAAGCAGTGCAGTCCGATTGAAGCCGGGTAATCGAGAGCAGCACGCTGCGGGCGGCGGCCAGTCTCGGCTGGATCGCGTTGATTGCGCCTGTGGCGCCGGGTGCCCCCCGCAGCGGAGGCGGGCTGATCCTGCCGGGGCTGGGGAGGAGTTTGACAGCGCGCCAATGGCTTTTAAGCGTTTTGCAGCCCGATACCGGTAACAGCCCCCCCGTCGTGCCCGCCCCCATAAAAACGATCCTTCACCTCGCATTCCTCGCCGCTCTGCTCCTCGGTGGGGGTGGCCTGGCCCGTCTGCACGCGCAGGCCACCCCCAACGATCTCGTGGAGCAGGGCCTGACCAAGAGCGACAAGGGGGACCTCGATGGGGCCATCGCCGATTTCAACCAGGCCTTGAAACTCGATCCCAATTTTGTTCGCGCCCTCGGCAACCGGGGCAATGCCCAGAAGGACAAAGGCGATCTCGACGGGGCCTTGGCGGACTTCAGCCGGATCATCGAGCTCGACCCGAAATCCGCCCACGCCTATGCCGGCCGCGCGGAGGTCAAGAGGAACAAAGGGGACCTCGATGGAGCCATCGCCGACTTCAACCGTGCCATCGAACTCGATCCCAAAGATGCCGCCGCCTACGCCGCTCGCGGTCGGGTCAAGCATGACAAAGGAGACCTCGATGGTGCCACCGCCGATTTCAACCAGGCCTTGAAACTCGACCCCAGTCTGGCCGATGCCATCCGGCAGGCAGCCTCCGTCTCCGAACCCCGCATGGTCTTTCCCTCGGCCAGCATCAACGGGCAGCCGGTGCGGGCGATCCTCGACACCGGGAGCTCCCTGGCCGTCTTGCTCACCACCCAGGAGGTGCGGCGCCTCGGGCTGCGGGTCACGCCGACGCCCAACCCGGTCGCCAACGCGCCCGAGATCGTCCTGACCGCCCCGGCCGAACTGACCGTGGGTGCGGCCAGCGTCACCGCGCAAGTTGCCACGTTCAATCTGCCAGGCTACAACTCCGGCCTGATGGTCGGTTGGCCGGCGGTGAAGGACAACCTGCTGCTTTTCATGGGCGCGCCCCGCACCGTCGCCCTCGTCACCGGGGACGACGCGCCGGTGCCGGACACGAGCGGCTGGTTGAAGGTCAAGATCAGCGCCAACCACCACGACGTCCTGACTTTGGAAATACCCTCTCCCGATGGCACCACCCGCACCTTCCTGGTGGACACGGGCGATTCTCAAGGCGTGGCCTTGCCGATGGACCGGTGGAAAGAGTGGCGCGCGGCCCATCCCCTCGCGTCTTTGCCCACCAAGGTGACCATCCATGGGGTGGCTGGCGAATGGAAGGCGGAGGAGACACTGGCGGACAATTTGTCCCTGGGCGCGCTCACGCTCACGAACGTGCCGTTGCGAAACTTTGGCAATGACGAGGATACGCAGGGTCATTTCGACGGGGTGCTCGGGCTCGCCGCGCTGGCGCGGATGGATCTGGTGGTGGACGGCAAACATGGCGTCGCCTACCTGCGTCCCCTCCCTCCCTCGGGCAGCGGGGCGGCCGGAACCGCCAGCCCGCCCCCTGCGGCCCAAAACCAGGACTGGACGGTCGTCCGGCAGACCGGGTTGAGCCGCACGGCCATCATGCTGAACGCCGTCAAAGAGAAATTGGGCACGGGGGATGTCGCCGGCGCCATCGCGGACTGCACCCGGGCCCTCCAAATGGACCCGCTCGCCGTGGATGCCTGGTTCTTGCGCGCTGCGGCGAAGATGCAGCAGGCTGATTACGCTGGCGCCCTGGCGGACTTCACCCGCGTCCTGGAGTTCGACCCCAAAAACGCCGACGCCTACGCCTATCGTGGTGCGATCAAGGCGCGGACTGGTGACTACGCTGGCGCGCTAGCGGATCTCAATCAGGCCGTGGAGCTCGGCACCAAAAACGCCGAGGCCTACGCCAATCGCGGTGCGGTCAAAGCGCAGACCGGCGACCACGCCGGCGCGCTGGCGGACTACACCCGCGTCCTGGAGCTCGACCCCAAAAACGCCAACGCCTACACTGGTCGCGGTGAGGTCAAGGCGCGGACCGGCGACGGTGCCGGCGCCATCGCCGATTTCACCCAAGCGATTGGGCTAGACCCGCTCAACGTGAAGGCCTGGGGGATGCGCGCGATGGTGAAAATGGACATGACTGATTTCGCCGGCGCGCTGGCGGACTACACCCACGCCCTGGAGCTCAACCCCAAAAACTACGGCACCTACTTCGGTCGCGGTTCTGTCAAGGCGCAGACCGGCGACTACGCCGGCGCGCTGGCGGACTACAACCGTGCCCTGGAGCTCGACCCCAGATACGCGGACGCCTACGCCCGTCGCGGTTCTGTCAAGTTTCAGACTGGCGATAACGCCGGCGCGCTGGCGGACTACACCCACGCCTTGGAGCTCGATCCCAAAAACGTCGAAGCCTACTCCGGTCGCGGTTCGGTCAAGAAGCAGACCGGCGACTACGCCGGCGCGTTAGCGGACTACAACCAAGCCCTCGAACTCGCCCCAAAAGATGCGAGCAGCCACAGCTCCCGCGCCATGGTCAGGGAATTCTTGGGCGACCCCGCGGGCGCGCTGGCGGATTATGACCAAGCCATCGCCTTAAATCCGGCCGACGCGACTTATTACCGCCTCTATCGCCAGCTGCTGCAGCTCAAACAGGGAGCCGCGCCCGCCGATTTTGCCCAAACCGTGGGTGGGTGGAAAGAAGGCTGGGCGAAAACCATCGGCCAGTTTCTGGCCGGCCAGCGGGATGAGGCGGCCCTGTTCGCCGCCGCGGAAAAGAGCGGCGAGGAGCCGGTGTCCGGCCAGCGCTGCGAGGCCTGGTATTTTGCCGGCCAGATGCGCCTGCTCAAAGGCGACCAGGCCGGCGCGCGCGAGGCTTTTCAAAAATCCGTGGCCACCAACCAGCGGGATTACAACGAGTATCTCTTCGCCCATGCCGCGCTCGCGCGCCTGGCGGCAGCGGGGAAGCAATGAGGGGGGCACAAATTTCCAACGGCACCCGGGTTGAAAGTCTGACGTTGGGTTCGTCAGGCCGGCCAGGCGCTCAAGAAAATTTGGGTCGTCGAGGATTTCATCGAGCGGCACCTTGGACTGACCTCCCTCTCGTTCCGTCAGGCGCGCATCGAGGGCGTCGAGCCGGCCGCTTTGCGCGTCGCCTTCGATTTGCTGATCCCAAGCCGCCGCTTCGCGCTCGTTCAGGCGCGAGAACAGCAGCTGGTAGGGCGCGGATTGAAACGGGGCATCCGCTTCTTGCGCGGGGGCGGAAAACCGGCAGCATTGGCCCGTTCCGCAGTTTCAACCCTATAACTCCATGCGCACCCAGATGTTTCTTCTGTTCGCGGGCCTCGCGATAAGGTCAATGGCCTCGGCGGCGGAGACCGGGCCGACCGTATCCCATCTCACCTGCGAAGGAAGCGCCGATCCGGCCTTGGTGGACACGGCGAGCCCGCGCTTTTCCTGGTGGCTCGTGGACCCGGTGCGGGGTGCGCGGCAGACGGCCTATCAATTGCGCGTGACCCCGCTCCGGGCCGATGGCCGGCCGTCGGGTGGTGCGATCGAAACGCCGCGCACCAACTCCGACCAGTCCCAATGGGTGACGGTGCCGCAGTGGGTGGCGCAGCCCGGAACCCGGTACACCTGGCAGGTGCGGGTGTGGGATGAGCGCGGGCGCGACAGCGGCTGGAGCAAGCCGGCGACA
The DNA here is from genome assembly GCA_903929355.1 of uncultured Opitutaceae bacterium. GTDB lineage: Bacteria > Verrucomicrobiota > Verrucomicrobiia > Opitutales > Opitutaceae > CAIYUN01. The sequence continues at coordinate 17,958 of CAIYUN010000031.1, read as the reverse complement.
TTTGAAACCGGCTTGCTGGGCGGCGCGTGGCCTGCTGCCTGGGTGGGCGACGGGGTGAAGGTGGCCCGGGCCGCCACGCCGGGCGCGCGGTACTTCCGCCAGGAGTTCACGGCCGCGACCACGCCGGTCAAGGCCCGGCTCTACCTGTCGGCGTTTGGGCTGGTCGAGCCGTGGCTCAATGGCCGCAAGGTCACGGCGGATCTCTTTCTTCCCGGCTGGCCCGATTACCAGAAGCGGGTGTTTTACGTCACCTACGATGTGACCGCACAGGTGCGGGCCGGGGCCAACGCGCTCGGGCTCGTCCTCGGCGATGGCTGGTACAGCGGCACGCTGATGACCGGCGCTCAGGCCGGCCCGCAGCCGCTGGTGTCGGCGTGGCTGGAGCTGACGGACGCCGCGGGCAGGGTGACCGTGGTCAAGACCGGCCCGGACACGCGCTGGACGGACGGTCCGGTGACCGCGCAGGGGATTTATTTTGGGGAGACCTACGACGCTCGCCGCGCCGACCCACGATGGAGCGCCGCCCAGATGGCCGGCCCGGCGCTGGACTGGCATCCGGCGCAGGTGGAGCGCATCCCCACCGCGGTTCAGCTCACGGCGCGGATTTCGCCCCCGGCGCGCCGAACGGAGGAGCTTAAGCCCGTGTCGCGCCGGGAGGTGAAGCCGGGCGTGTTTCTCTATGACTTGGGGCAGAACATTGTCGGCTGGGCGCGCCTCAAGCTGACCGCGCCGGCGGGCCGGGAGGTGCGGCTGCGCTTTGGCGAGATGCTCCAGCCGGACGGTCAGATCTACACCGCCAACCTCCGGGGCGCACACGCCTCGGCGATTTACCGGGCGGCCGGCACCGGCGTCGAGACCTGGGAGCCGGAGTTCACCTATTTCGGCTTCCGCTATGTTGAGCTGAGCGGGGTGGACGCGCCCGCCGCCGACGCCATCACCGGGGTCGTGGTGCACTCCGACATGCCGCGTATCGGCTTTTTCGACTGCTCGAACCCGCTGTTGAACCAGCTTTATTCGAACACCCTGTGGGGCGAGAAGGGCAATTTCCTCGAGGCGCCGACGGACTGTCCGCAACGCGACGAGCGTCTGGGCTGGACGGGCGATGCGCAGGTGTTTTCCAACACGGCCTCCTACAATTATGCGACCGGTGGGTTTTACCGCCAGTGGCTGTTCGCGCTGCGCGACGGCTTCCGCGACGACCCGGGCGGCGCCAGCGGCTACGGTGATGTCGCGCCCACCATCGGATTGGGCCGCGGGAGCGCGGGGTGGGGGGACGCCGGCGTGATCGTGCCCTATGTCACCTGGCTGCACACGGGCGACCGTCGGGTGCTGGAGGAAAACTTCGACACGGTGCAGCGCTGGGTCGAGGCCCAGACGCGGGATTACCCCGCCGGCATCCGCCGCAGCAAGAAAAGCTACGGCGACTGGCTGGCCCCCGGCTTCAACGCGCCGGACGCGCCCACGCCCTATGTGCTCATCGCCACCGCGTATTACGCACATGTCACCGACCTGGCCGGCCGCATGGCCGCTGTGCTCGGCCGCCCGGAGGCGGAACGCGACCGCCTGCTGTTCGCGCATGTCCGCGAGGCCTTCCAACACGAGTTTCTCACCGCCGACGGCCGGATCACCAGCGACGAGCAGACCGCCTACCTGCTGGCGCTGGGCTTCGATCTCGTGCCGGACCACCTGCACGCTGCGGCGGTCGCGAACCTCGTGCGCAAGTTTGCCGAGAAAAACAACCACCTCGCGACCGGCTTTCTCGGCACCCCGCTCATCAACTCGGTGCTGACCGAGAACGGCCACGCCGATCTCGCCTATCAAGTGCTCCTGCAGGAGGATTTTCCCGGCTGGCTGGTGAGCGTGAAGAACGGTGCGACCACCATCTGGGAGCGCTGGGACAGTTGGACGCCGGAGCATGGCTTCAATTCCACGGGGATGAACTCGTTCAACCACTATGCCTACGGTTCGGTCATCGGGTGGTTCTACGACACCATCGCGGGCCTCAAGCCCGACGCGGCGGCACCCGGCTGGAAGCACTTCGTGATCGCGCCCTTGCCCGGTGGTGGCCTGACCCACGCCAAGGCGACGCTCGACACGCCCTACGGTACGGCCGCGTCCGATTGGCGCCTTGCGGCCGGCCGCTTCGCACTGGATGTGACGATTCCAGCCAACACCACTGCGCAAGTCGTGCTGCCAGTCGGCACCGCCGACGGTGTGACCGAGGGGGGGCGGCCGCTCTCCGAGCTGGCGGGGGCCACCGACCTCAGGTCAGCCGACGGCCGCGTGACGCTCACCCTGCCGGCAGGTGACTACCACTTCTCCACCCCCGCACCGAAGTAGGTGGCCCACATGGGTACGCGACGCCCCCGTCGCGTGCCTTGGCCCCGGACCGTCATTGGGGTAGGGACGCCACTCCGTGGCGTCCGCGGACGGCTCGGAGAGCCGCCCCTACCTTCCTGATAACCAGTCTTGAAACCCGCCTCCTTCCCCGCTCTACTCATTGCAATCATCACCCCATGAATACCTCCTCACCCCTGACCGCGACTAAAGTGCTGGCCGTCGCCTTGGCCTCCGTGGCCCTTTTGGTTGTGCCTTCGTCGTTGCGCGCGCAAGCCGCCGCCCCCGACGTGGCAGCCCCACCGACCTCCACCCTCTATCAAGACCCGCACCAGCCGGTCGAGGCCCGGGTCGCCGACGTCCTCAAGCAGCTCACGCTGGAGGAGAAGATTTCCATGGTCCACGGAAAGGACAACTGGACCTCCGGCGGCATTCCGCGTCTGGGCCTGCCGGCCCTGTGGATGGATGACGGTCCAATCGCCGTGCGCTCGGGTTTCCTTCAATCCATGCCCGGTGCCACGGACGACGCCGCCACCGCCCTGCCGAACAATCTCGGTCTCGCGGCGACGTGGAATCCCGCGCTGGCCTTCCAATACGGCTCGGTCATCGGGGCGGAGGCCTTCCGGCGTGGCAAGCCCATCATGCTCGGGCCGAGCCTCAACATCCAGCGCACGCCGCTGAACGGGCGCAATTTCGAGTATCTGGGCGAAGATCCCTGGCTCACCTCGCGCATGGCGGTCGGTTACATCAAGGGCCAGGCCGCCGAGGGCATCACGGGCACCGCCAAGCATTTCGCGGCCAACAACCAGGAGACCCAGCGCAACACGGTGGACGCCCGGGTGGACGAACGCACCTTGCGCGAGATCTATTTTCCCGCCTTCAAGGCCGCCGTGCAGGAGGGCGGCGTTCTTTCTGTGATGGGCTCCTACAATTTGCTCAATGGGGTGCACGCCTGTGAGAATGACTACCTCCTAAACCAGGTGCTCAAAGGCGACTGGGGCTTCAAAGGCCTGGTCGTCTCCGACTGGGGCGGTGTGCACGACACGAAGGAAGCCGTCTTCAATGGTATGGACATCGAGATGCAGGGCCGCGGTCCGGATGGCGCGCAGAACTATCTGGCCACCGCCTATCTCACCGGGCTCAAGGACGGCACCTATCCGATGGCCACCCTCGACGACAAGGTGAGCCGCATCCTTTACGTCATGACCAAGCTCGGCCTGCTGGACAAAACCTCGTCCCGTCCGCCGGTCGTTCCGCCCACCGAGGCCCATCCGCTCAGCACGCCGGAGCATCAGGCCATCGCGCGCCACATCGAGGAGGAGGCCATCGTCCTCCTGAAGAACAGCGCCGGCCTCCTGCCGCTCGACGCCGCCAAGTACAAGACCATCGCGGTCATCGGCGACAACGCTTCGGTGAAATTCGCCCTCGGGGGCGGTTCTGCCACGGTCAAGACTCCCTTTGAGATCACCCCGTTGGTCGGCATCAAGGAACGCGTCGGCTCCGCCGTCACGGTGAATTACGCCCGCGGCTACGCCGCTCCCGCCGGTGGCGGTCGCCGCGGCGGGGCGCAACCGCCCGCCGCCGGCGCTGACGTCGCCACCCTGGCCGCCGATGCCGTCGCCGCCGCCAAGTCCGCCGACCTCGTCATCTATGTCGGCGGTCTCGTGCATGACCGTTTCGACGCCGAGGGCGTGGACCGACCGGACATGAAGCTGCCCTTCGGTCAGGACGCCCTGCTGGCCCAGGTTCTCGCCGCCAATCCCAAGACCGTCGTTGTCCTCCTTGGCGGCGGCGCAGTCGAGATGCCCTGGATCGAACAGGCCAGCACGCTGGTCTACGGCTGGTATCCGGGCATGGAGGGGGGCCACGCCATCGCCTCGGTCCTCTTCGGCGACGTGAACCCGTCGGGCAAACTCCCCTGCACCTTTCCCAAGCTGTTGGCCGACACTCCGGCCGCAGCTGGTGGCCCCGAGGCCTATCCGGGACTGCCCAATCCCGCGCGTCCTGCGGCGGCCCCGGGCGCGCCCGGTCAACGCGGCGGCGGTCGCGGCGGCAATCCGCTGATTCCCGTGAGCATCGAAACTTATTCAGAGAAGCTGCTCGTCGGCTACCGTTGGTATGACACGAAGAAGATCGAGCCGCTGTTCCCCTTTGGTTTCGGCCTGTCGTATACCAAGTTTGAATATTCCAATCTTCGTCTCGTGTCCGGTGGGGCTGATGGCGCGGTCATTGTGCAGTTCGACGTGACCAACACGGGCGGGCGCGAGGGCGGCGAGGTCGCGCAGGTCTATGTGCACCAGGACCACCCGGCGCTCGAACGCCCTGAAAAGGAGCTGAAGGGTTTTGCCAAGGTTGATCTCAAACCCGGCGAACGCCAGACCCTCACCGTCCCGCTCAACCCAACTTCGTTTGCCTACTATGATCCCGCCAAGTCGGGCTGGGTGGCCGAGGCGGGGAGCTTCCAGATCGTCGTCGGCGCTTCATCCCGAGACCTGCGTCTCCATGGCGCCTACTCCTTGGCCCAGACGAGCATTTTGCCCAAGTGATCCGCGCTGGTTCGCCCCATTTTCTTCCATGAAAAACTCCTCCTTCCGTCTCCCCGCCAGGCTGGCCGCCGCGTCCTTCGCCGCGCTGTCCCTCTTCGCCGCCCTGCCCGGGCTGCGCGCACAGGCGGCCGACGCCGCCCCGGCCACAACCCCCCCCCCGCCGACCTCCACCCTCTACAAGGACCCGTCGCAGCCGCTTGAGGCCCGCGTCGAGGACCTGCTCAAGCAGCTTACCCTCGAGGAGAAAATCTCGCTCATCCACGGCCAGTCCACCTTCAGCATCGCCGGCATCCCGCGCTTCGGCATCCCGGAGCACTGGACTTCCGACGGCCCGCACGGTGTCCGCAGCGAGATCAACCGCAACAGCTTCGCCGACGCCCTCCGCGCCACCGACCTGACCGACGCCTCGACCGCGTTTCCCTGCGGCATTGCGGTGGCCGCCACCTGGAACCCTGCGGTGGCCCATGCGGTCGGTGAGGCCATTGGCCAGGAGGCTCGCGCTCGCGGCAAGGACATGATGCTCGGACCGGCGGTCAACATCGAGCGCACCCCCCTCAACGGCCGCTCCTTTGAGTACTACGGCGAGGACCCATGGCTGTCTGGCCGCATCGCGGTCGGTTTCATCCAGGGCGAGCAGTCGGCCGGCGTCGCGTCCTGCGTTAAGCACTACGCCGCCAACAATCAGGAGACCCAGCGGGGCAGCATCAATGTCCTCATGGACGAGCGCACCCTCCGCGAAATCTACCTCCCCGCCTTCGAGGCCACCGTCAAGGACGGCCATGTGCTCACGTTGATGGCCGCGTATAATAAGTTTCGCGGCACCTACTGCGCGGAGAACGACTACCTCATGAACCAGGTGCTCAAGGGAGACTGGGGTTTCACGGGCGCGGTGATGACCGACTGGGGCGCCTCGCACACCACCAAGGGCAGCGCCCTCGGCGGCCTCGATCTCGAGATGGGCACCAAGGTCGGCAACGGCCAGCCCTTCGATTACGACGCCACCTACCACCTCGCCGCGCCCTTTCGCGCCGGAATCCAGGACGGCACCTATCCCGTGGCCTTGCTCGACGACAAGGTGCGTCGCAATCTCCGCGTGCTCCTGGCCATCAATCTGCTCAACCCAGAGCTGCGTCCCGCCGGCTCGATCAACACGCCCACGCACCAAAACGTCGATCTGCAGGCCGCCGAGGAGTCCATGGTGCTGCTCAAGAACACGGGCAACGCGCTCCCGCTCGATGCCTCGGCCATCAAGTCCATCGCCGTCATCGGTGACAACGCGACCCACCTCCAGGCCTCCGGCGGCCAGAGCTCCGGCATCAAGGCTTTCCACGAGACCTCCCCGCTCGATGGCCTGAAGGCCTATCTCGGGGACAAGGTGAACATCACTTTCACGCAGGGCTACACGTCCGGTGGTCGCGGCGGTGGCCGCGGGGGTCGCCGCGGCGGTGCCGCCGCCGCCCCGGCCGCCCCGGTCCCGGCGCCTGCGGCCGGCACGGTGACCCCGCCCACGGTGGCGGACGGCAACACCGCCCCCATCACGGTGGCGGCTGCGGCCGCAGGCGCGGCCAGCACGCCCCTCCTTGACGCCGCTGCGGCCGCCGCCAAGGCCGCCGATGTCGCGATTGTCTTTGTCGGCCTGAACAAGCAGTTCGACACCGAGGGCAGCGACCGCCGCGACCTGAAGCTGCCCTACGGCCAGGACGACCTGATCGCGCGCGTCGTCGCCGCCAATCCCCGCACCATTGTGGTGCTCGTGGCCGGCTCGCCGGTGGAGATGGGTTCCTGGCTGGAGAAGACCCCTGCGGTGCTCCTCTCCTGGTATGGCGGCTCCGAGGCCGGCAACGCCATCGCCCGCACCCTCTTTGGCGCGGTGAATCCCTCCGGCAAGCTCCCCTGCACCTTTCCCAAGCTGCTCGCCGACACCCCGGCGGTCGCCGGCGGCCCGGAGGCTTATCCCGGCCAGGGCGGCATCGAAACCTACAAGGAGGGCCTGCTCGTCGGCTACCGCTGGTTCGACACCAAGAGCATCGAGCCGTTATTCCCCTTCGGCCACGGTTTGTCTTACACGACCTTCAATTATTCCAACCTGCGCGTGGTCCCCGGCGGCGCGAACGGCGCCGCCGCCACGGCCCAGTTCGATGTGACCAATTCCGGCTCACGCGACGGTGCCGAGGTTGCCCAGCTCTACCTGCACCAAGCGAGCCCTTCGCTTCCCCGTCCTGACAAGGAGCTGAAAGGCTTCCAGAAAATCTCCCTCCATCCGGGCGAGACCCAGACCGTGTCGATTCCTCTCGGCGCGCGCGCCTTCGCGTTTTACGACCCGGAGAAAAAGGGCTGGGTCGCCGAGGCCGGTGACTACCAGGTCATCGTGGGAAGTTCCTCCCGCGATCTCCGCCTCAAGGGCAACTTTGCCCTTGGGCAGACCCTCAATCTGCCGGTCACCGCAGGGTTTTGAGAAATGCAGAGGCCTTGCACTGCTGCCTGCCAGCCGGAAGGGTTTTGCACCAGGATCGCCAAGAGCGCAAAGCCGGGTGCGATGGATCGGGACGTTGCACCGCGATTTTGCGGCCTTCGGTAAAACCTCTGGTTTGATCCGGCAATACACGTAATTTGGAAATCAGGTAAGCAGGAACGGAGGGGCATGGTTTTTGACCACGGTTCACACGGATCCAATCGGATACAGAGGAATTTTGAGGTGTATCCGAACAAAACCGGATACGCTTTCGCTTCATCCGCGTTCATCAGCATGATCCGCGGGAAAGTCCGTTCGTCCCTGCGATCCGCGGTCGAGTCCACCTCTTCCGTTTCAGCCCTTCAGTCTTTCAGCCCTCCCGCCTTTGGTCGGAAGTCCCCGGCCAGTTCGTTCACGTATTTTTCCAGGTTGGAATAGCCGTCGTGGTTGTAGTCGCCCCGGGCCACGGCCGGGTCCTTCAGGTCGAGGCCGTGCGCGATTTTCCACGCGTCGGCGATGCCATCGCCGGTGGCGCCGGGCGGCGGCGTGCCGCCGAGGATTTCGCCGAAGCCGCCGACCTCGGACGGGTCGTGGATGATCTTGCCGGTCTTGCCGTAGGATTTCACCTGCGCGATCAGTTGCAGGTCGATCCGGTCGCGATGCAGCGAGACGCCCGCGCCGGCGAGCACCTGGTCGCAGGCGGCGGCGGCGCTGTCCATCCGCACCGGCACGGTGGGGTGGTTGAAGACTTGCGCGACGAAGGTGGGCGCGTCCTTGCCGCCGCCAAAATCGCCATCCAGCACGGGCCGGCCGTTGAGCGTCCCGCCCTTGCCGAGGGCGACGAGGTTGCCGGACTGGAACACATGGTCCGTGGCGGTGAACTCGCCCGCGAAATGGGCGCTGGAGTCCGGCCCCTGGATGAAATAATTGTTGAGCACGTCGAGGCTGTGCTCCGCCGCCGAGTGGCCGCCGACCAGGCCCGTGACACCCCAGTTGTACACGACATTGTTGACGTATTGGATGATCCCCTTGGCCTTCGGGTTGCGGCTCTGGTTGTCGATCCAGAGGTTGTGGGCAAAGGTCACCTGATCGCTCTCGCACAGGCAGCCGAACCGCTGGAGGTCGATGTTTTCGCCGATCAGGCACCACTGCATCGTGATGTTTTTCGAGGCACTCATCCCGACCCCGTCCCAGCTGGCCCACTCGATCGAGCAGTGGTCGAGGATCAGATTCTCGGCGCTGCCGGCGCCCACCGCGTATTTTTTTTCCTGCTTTGGCGTCACCCCGTGGCGGAAGCGCACATAGCGCACGATAAGGTTGTGCGAGCCGGAAAAGGAGACCTCGTAGTTGCGGAGCGCGATGCCCTCGCCGGGGGCCGTCTGGCCCGCGATGGTCAGGTCGCTCGTCACGCTGACGGCGGATTTCAGGTCCACATAACCGCCGACGTCGAACACGACGGTGCGATGACCCTTGGCGACGGCGTCGCGGAACGAGCCCGGGCCGGCGTCGCCGAGGTTGGTGACATGGTAAACCTCTCCGCCGCGCCCGCCGGTCGCCAATGCCCCAAATCCCTCCGCCGTAGGAAAGGCCGGGAGCGGAGGCGGTACGGTGGGGGTGGTCGCACCGAAAGAGGATACGGCCGCGAACGCAAAGGCGGCGAAGCGGAGCGACGGTGGGAAGCAGGGAGAGACGCGGGGGGTGGGCGTGGGCACGGTTGTAGTTTGTTCGCCGAGTGGCAGGTGGTCAAGGCGGGGGGGATATAAGGCAGAGGTCAGATGCCAGAGTTCACATGTCGGCGCTCAGGGGGTGGAGGGTTTGGGCATCACATGCGGCGGGGCCGTCGCAGTTCCAGCCTGGAGCGGCTGGTCCTCTTCGGCTCAGTTGCCGGCGACGGCGCCCTCCGGGGTGTCGCCGCGGCGCATCTGGAAAGGGAGGCTTTGCGCGACCGCCAGGATGAGGCTCGAAAACTTGTCCCCGTTTCGGTCCATGTCCTGCACGATCTGGTCCAGCGCGGGGCGGTCGTAATATTCGGTGCCGCGGCCGAGCGCATAGGTGAGCATCTTGTCGGCGAGGCAGTGGAGGAAGTCGGCGCGGCGACTCGTCGCCAGCAGGGTCGCGAGACCGGCCGCCCCGGCAAACTTGTCGCCGGTCACGAGCCGGCCGGAGGCGTCAATGGGCGTGCCCGCGTCCTGGTCGCGCCATGCCCCGGTGGCGTCAAAATTTTCCAGGCCGAAGCCGATGGGGTCCATGCGCGCGTGGCAGGCGGCGCAGACGGGGTTGGCGCGGTGCTGCTCCATCTGCTGGCGCAGGGTCCCGGTGAGCTGGCGGTGCTCGTCGTCGAGCGCGGGGACGTTGGGCGGCGGGGGCGGCGGCGGCGTGCCGAGGAGGTTTTCCAGCACCCATTTACCGCGCTTGACCGGCGAGGTCCGCGTCGGGTTCGAGGTCAGGGTGAGCACGCTGCCCTGCGTGAGCACGCCGCGGCGCGGCGTGCCGGCCAGCGAGACCCGCTGGAACTCCTCGCCCACAACCCCGGGCAGGCCGTAAAATTTCGCCAGCCGTCCATTCACAAACGTGTAGTCGCCGGTGAGGAAATCAAAGACGCTGCGGTCGTCGCGCATGACCTGCTCGAAGAACCGCTCGGTCTCGTGTTGCATCGCTTCGCGCAGCGGGGGGTCGAAGCCGGGGAACAGGGTCTTGTCGGGCTGGAAATTCTGCAGACTGCGGAACTGCAGCCACTGGCCGGCAAAGTTGTCCACCAGGGCGCGCGCCTTCGGCGAGGCCAGCATCCGCCGGACCTGGGCGGTGAGATTGGCGTGCAACCTGCCGTGGTCGGCGAGGTCGAGCAGCTCGTCGTCGGGGGTCGAGCTCCAGAGGAAGTACGACAGCCGGGCGGCGAGCGTGTGGTCGTCGAGGGGGACCGGGACGGGGAAGTCCGTCGGCGCGGCCCCGGCGGCGGGCCGGGAGGCCGGCGCGCCGCCGGCCGCCGGGCGCGGCGCGCCGAGGAAGAGAAAATGGGGCGAGACCAGCACGGCCTTCATCGCGAGCTTCACCCCGCCCGCGAAGCTGTCGCCCTGCGTGCGCGCGAGGTCATAGAGCCTCATCAGGCGGTCGAGCTCGGCCGGCGCCACCGGGCCGCGCCAGGCGCGGCGGGCGAAGTCGGCGAGCACGGCGCGAGCCGTGACGGCGGTCGGCGCCGCGGCGGCCGGGGCGTCCCCGGCCGTGAGGTTTACCTGATGCCGGGCCCACAGGTCCTGCAGCGGCGTGGGCAGCGGGGGAAGCGGCACCGGCTCGTCGAGGCGGGAGACCTCGAGGTTCTGCACGGTGACGCTGCGCACGCGGAGATTGGCGTTCTGGTTGGCGGGGTCGGCAAAGTCGTTGGTGAACGCCGCCGTGAAGGTGTGCCGGCCCGGCGGCAGCGTGATCCGCTCCTCATAGACTTGCGGGATGGGTACGAGTAGGGCCAGGGAGAACACGCGCTGGCCGGCGAGAGGCTGCATGGTGCCGGGCGCCCGCACCGCGAAGGTCTGGAGGGGATGGCCGTCGAGGCGGAACTCCAGGCGCGCCGGCTCGGCGCCGGCCTGCGAGGCGTAGGCCTGCGCCCGGAGCAGGTAGGACCCCTCCCGGGTCGCGGTGATCGTGGTGCTGACGCCGCCGTTATGCCCGAGGACGCGCTCGCCGGCCGCCGTGTTGCGGCCGTCGCCCGTCGCGGCGAGGTCGGCGGCGCGCCACCGTTGGGTGGCGGCGGGAAGCGGGCCCTCGACTTCAAGCCATTTCACGAGTCCGATGCCGGGCTGCTGTTTCCCCAGCCGGCCGTTGAGCATGGTGAGGTCGTAGTCGCCGCCGCGGACGCGCATCACGGCGGCCCGGAAACGCTGCCGCCCCGCGGGCACGCCAATGCGCGCCTCGTAGATGCCGGGGTGCTGTTCATCGGTCGTCAGGTCGAAGTCGCGGATGACGGTGTCGTTGAGCAGCAAGGTGATCTTGGTGGGCGGCGGGTTCTTGGCTTCGACCACCACGCTGCTGCCCTGGCCGGCCACTTCGCCGCCGGTCGGCTGGGCGAAGGCCTGAATGCGGAAAAGGTAGTCGCCCGCCACCGGCACGGGCACTTCCACCGCGACGTCGTCCTCCTCGAGGCTGACGAGCTGGATCCAGCCGTCGCCCCGGTCGCCCTTGGCATTGAACCCGACCTGGGCGACGTTGGCGGGGATGCGCTGGGTGCGGCTCGGCGTGGGCTCCGTCGCGATGGCCTGGTCGAGGATCTTGTCGGCTGCGGCCAGGTATTTCTCCAGCAGCGAGGGCGGGAGCGAGAGCACGTCGCCGATGTTGTCGAAGCCGTAGCCGGAGTCATCGGGCGGGAAGTCGGCCGCGGGCGCGAAGTCCACGCCGACGAGGTCGCGGACGGTCGCGTTGTATTCGGCACGGTTGAGGCGGCGGAGAGTGACGCGGCCCGGGTCGGGATGGGCGGGATCAAAGTTGTAGAGCGCCCGCTCGATCCACGCGGCGATGGTCTCCCGCTCGGCCGCGGTGGGCTGCGCGGCCTGCTCGCCGGGCGGCATGACCTGCGCGCGGACGTTGTGGAGCACCAGTTCCCAAGTCTTGCGGTCCTTCACCGCGGCAGCGGCGTTCAGGTACGAGTCGAGCGCCACATCGCCCTTGTGTTCACTGCCGGCATGGCAGTCGTAGCAATAATTCTGGAGGAGCGGGAGGACGTTTTTTTGAAACGCCGTGTCCACCGGCAGGGGGGCGGTGGCGGGGGTCGCATTCAGGCGGACGGGCGGTGAGCCGGCCCGGGCCGCCGGATCGGCCAGGGCCGCCAGGAAGCCCGCAGCGAGCACGAGGGCCGCGCCCCGGTGGCGGAGGAGGAACGAGGCGGGCTTCAAGGCTGGTTTACTCCGTTTTCAGGAAGCCCCGGTCGCCCAGCCAGGCCATGAACAAATTCGGCCAGCCACCGACCGACATCGTGCGGTCCGTGCGCACCCCGAAGCCGTGGCCGCCGCTGTTGAAGATGTGCAGCTCCGCGCTGACCCCGGCCTTGTGCAGCGTCACCAGGAAATTCGCCATCTGCTCCGGCATGCTGTCGTCCACCGCGCAGAGGAGAAACGCGGGGGGCGTGTTGGCCTTGCTGATTTCGGCTTCGACCCGGGTGAATCCGCCCGTGTAGATCGGGCAGAAGAAATCCGGCCGCGAGCTCACGCGCTCGACCGGATCGGCGGCGTCGGGCCGGCCCGCATCGAACTTCGTGGCGGTGCTGAGCACCACCGCGCCGCCGGCCGAAAAGCCCATGATCCCGATGCGCGCGGGGTTGATGCCCCACTCGGTGGCGCGTGCCCGGACGAGGCGGACGGCGCGCGCACCATCGGCGGCGGCGTCCCGGTCGGTGTAGGGCTGGGGCGCGCCGGTGGCGAGGTTGGCCGCATCGCGGGAGAGGCGGTATTTCAAGACAAAGGCGGCGACCCCGCGGTCCGCCAGCCACCGACCGAGGTCATAGCCCTCGCGGTCGATGGTGTCCTGCATGTTGCCGCCGCCGGGGGCGATGATCACCGCCGCGCCGGTTGCCTTTTCCTTCCGCGGCAGGTAGGGGGTGATCGAAGGGTTGTGAATGTTGAAGATGATCGGAAACACGAGGTCAGCCTCCTGCCGCCAGCTGATCTGTTCAGGCTCGTCCTTGCGCGCCTCGGAGCCGGGCGCACCATTCGGCCAGAGCGCGACGGCGGCGGGGTGGGGGGACTCGACCGCGGGCGTGGCCGGGATGGGCGGGCCACCCTTGAAGATGTTGACCGGAATCATCGGCACGAAGCGCGGCGGCGGAAACGCGGCCGGGGTGTCGGCCGCCCGGGCGGCGACGGCGAGGGGGAGCAGGGTGCAGAGCAGGAGGGACAGTTTCATGGGGGGGGGAAGGGTAAAAGGGGGTCGTGGCCACGGGCCGCAGTCGCGCCGGCCGGTTCGGTCGGAGCAGCCTTCACGGGGAAATCCGTCCCCGCGGGCCGGCTGCGGCGCTCACCCGGCCGCAGCGAAGACGGCATCCAGCCGGCCGGTGCTGTCGCCGATCTTTTCCGTGGGCACGCCCAAGGTGCCAAGCATCGAGCGGTAGAGGTTGGTCATCGGGGTCTTGTTCTCCACCCGCACATGCGCGCCGGGCTGGACTGCGCCCCCGCCGCCGCCCGCCAGGAGCAGGGGGAGGTTCTCCGGCGAGTGGGAGTTGCCGTCGCTGAGGCCGCTGCCCAGGGACACCAGACTGTGGTCGAGCACGGTGCCGTCACCCTCCTTCAGCCCCTTGAGCCGGTTGATGAAATAGGCAAACTGCTCGACGTGCCAGCGGTTGATCTGGGCGAGCTTGGCCTTCTTCGCCTCGTCGTTGCGGTGGTGGGACAGGTCGTGGTGCCCCTCCGGGATGCCGATGAAGGGATACGGGCGGTTGCTGCCGTCGTGGGCGACGCAGAAAGTGGCGATGCGCGTCGAGTCGGTCTGGAAGGCGAGCGCCAGGATGTCATACATCAGGCGCACCTGCTCGGTGTAGTTTTCAAACATGCCGGGCGGGCTGACCCCGGCGGGGGCCCGGGGCGGGGCGAACTGGCCCGCGCGCTCAATGCGCTGTTCGATCTCGCGGACGGAGGTGAGGTATTCGTCGAGCTTGTGGCGGTCGGCGGCATCCAGGCGGTCGCCGAGGCCCCGGGTGTCGTCGAGCACATAGTCGAGCACGCTGCGGCGGTAGAGGGCGCGGCGGGTGGAGGCCGCGAGGGTCTCGGCCGGGTCGCCGCCGCCGAACAGCCGTTCAAACGCCGCGCGGGGATCCACCTCGGCGGGCACCGGCTGGGTTTCGGTGCGCCAGGACATGTTGAACTGGTAGGCGCAGCTGTAGCCGGAGTCGCAGGAGCCGGCGCGCTGGCCGTTGTCACAGGTGAGTTCGAGCGACGGCAGGCGCGTCGCGCCGCCGACATGGCTGGCGGCGATCTGGTCCACCGTCACACCGGCCTTGATGTCGGCGCCGGCGGTCTTGCGCGGGTGGACGCCGGAGAGATAGCTGGCCGAGGCGCGGGCATGGCCGCCCCCGCCGTCGCCCAGTGCGTCACCCTGGTGGTTGGCCAGGCCGCTTAACACGGTGAAATCGGCGCGGTTGTCCTTGAGCGGCTCCAGGATGCGCGGCAGCTCGAAACCGCGGCCGGTGCCCACGGGGGTCCAGTCGGCCATGTTGGCGCCGTTGGGGATGTAAATCCACGCGACTCGCCGGGGGGAAACCGTCGTCGCGGTGGCGGCGGCCAGCGCGCGGGCCGGCAGCAACGAGTCGAGGACGGGTAGGGCCACCATGGTGCCGAGACCACGGAGAAAGGTGCGGCGGGGCATCGACCTGGCTTGGTTCATGGGTACGCGGGGACGGGATTGGCGCGGGAGGACACCCTGAAATTGGAAGAAAATTGCCCTGACGCAAGGCACAAAATTCTAGCGAAGCCGGCCGGGCTGGATCGCCGCGATTGCTCGGATTCAACCGATCCAACCAGATCCGACCGATCAGGAGCGAGGGTGCGCGCTCGACAGTGTGGGGGAGGGTCGGGTAGCGTGCTTCGATCGTTCTGCCAATCTAGGCGCGATACTAGGGATCAGGATTCGATTCTCCGGTCCTCCGGTGGCCCCAACCCTTCAACCTCTCAACCCTTCCTCCTTTGAACCTTCCGCTCACCCCATGAAAATCCTCCCCCGTTTTTTCCTCCCCTTGCTTCTCCTCGCTGGCCTGGCGCCGGCCTGGTTGCGTGCCGCCGGCGTGCCTGCGGAGATTCCCCTCTGGCCCGAGGGCGTGCCCGGGATCAAGGCCGACACCTCCAACGAGACCGTGGCGGGCTCGACCTACACCCACACGCATCACCCGGTGATGTTGTATCACGCACCCAAGGCCGGCACGGCCAACGGCACCGCGGTCATCTTTGCGCCCGGTGGCGGCTATGTGCATGTCAACACCGGCGGCACCGGTTTCGTGCAGTGGCTGCTCGACGACGGCGTGGCGGTCTTCACGCTCATCTATCGCAACCAGGACTACGGCCCTCCCGCGCCGCTGCAGGACATGCTCCGCGCGGTGCGGCTGCTGCGGTCGCAGGCCAAGGACTTCGGCCTCAACCCCGACCGCATCGGCGCGATTGGCAACTCCGCCGGCTCGCATGTGGTCGCCAGCGCCGGCACCCTCTTCGACGCCCCCGAGGGCAAAACCGGCGCGGCGCTCGACGCGGTCAGTGGCCGGCCGGATTTCATGATCCTCACCTTTCCCGTGATCACGATGGAGCCGCCGTTTGCCCACTCCGGCTCCCGCACGGCCCTCCTCGGCCGCACCCCCGCGCCCGACCTGGTCGAGCGCTACTCGCTGGAAAAACAGGTGACCAAGGCCACGCCGCCCGCCTTTCTGGTCCACACGATGCAGGACACGACCGTGCCGGTGGAAAACACCGTAATGTTTTACGAAGCGTTGCTGCACGCCGGGGTGCCTGCGGAGATGCATCTCTATGAGAAAGGCACCCACGGGTCGGGCCTGAGCCCCAGTTTCGGCCAGACGGCCGACTGGCCCCTGCGCTGCGCCGAGTGGATGCGCGCCCATGGGTGGATTGCGCCTCTGGCCAAGTAGCGCAGGCATCCCTGCCTGCCGGCGTGGAGCGATCAGTCGGATCCGACTGATCAGTCCGATCCGACCGATCCGCCGCACCTACGCTCGACAGGCCGCGCCTGACCGGGCAGGGTGAGGGCCCCCCCGCCCCCGCCCCCCATGAAACCCCGCTCCTTCAGTGTGCTCGCCGCCCTCGTGCTGGGCCTCGCCCCGTTTGCCCGGGCCCAGGCGCAGCATCTCTGGTGGAATCTGGGCGGCGAGACTCACGGACTCTGCCTCTACGGCGAGATCACGGTTCTGGCCACCCACCCGTCCATCTACTATTGCGGGGCCAACTGGCATCCGGGAGAGCCGGCGGGGGGCTATTGCGGCATCCAGGACAACAGCCCGACCGAGCGCCGCACCATTTTTTCCATCTGGGACACCTCTCCGGAGCTCCACCCGCTGGTGACCGAGGCCGACCCGCAGACGCTCTTTAACCGGTTCGGCGGCGAGGGCGAGGGCGGGCACACCCACATGCTGTGGCCCTGGCAGCCGGGCGAGATGTTTCAGTTTTTCGTGCAGAAACAACCCGGGGACAAACCGGGCACCACCGACGCGCGTTATTATATCTTTGACCGGGCGGCCGGGAAATGGCGGCACAGCGCCACCATCAACTGCCCCAACGGAGACAAACCGGGCGTCGGGACCATCGGCGGCACGGTGGCCTCGTTTCTGGAGAACTACCTGGGCACCACCAAAGACGAGGCCAAGCTCGCGCTCTATCGGCTCTGGCTCGGCCCCAGGGTGGACACGATGAAGTGTCTCACCCGGGCGGGTGGCGACGGCCAGTGGGGCGAGCTGCACGACGCGTATTTCCTGGCCGAGGGGGCACCCGCCAAGCTCGACGCGGTCTTCGCCAAGCTGGAGGCGGCCTACGGCAAGCCGGTTTTCGGGGTCAAGGGCAAGGATCTGCCGCCGATTTCTGACCGGCCGTTGCCGGCGGCGTTGCTCACGGCCCTGAAAAACCTTCCCCGCGCGCCCAAGGCGGTCGAGAAGCCGTAGGTGGGTGGTGGCGGCGCGCCTATTCGGCCACATCTGTCGGATCGGTCTGATCCGCCGGATCCGACCGATTGCTGCGGCGCGCCACCCCTGACCAGCCTCCGGCAATCTTTTTTCAGATAATCGCTAAGAAAGCGCCAACTGGCGTGTCTTACTCTGCGAGCCGCAATGACTGCGTTTCCCCCGAACACCCATGGCCACCCTTGCATCCCCGCGCTTTCCGTCGCAGGCTGCTGAGGCTTTGCCTGCCGTTACCCCCGTTGCCCTGCCCATGAAGCCCGCCACGCCCTCCTTCGCCGAATTGTTTGCGGCGGAGGAGAGCGGCCTGCTGCGGTTCTCCCTCGGGCTGACCGGGCGGCGCGAGGTGGCGGAGGAGCTGGTCCAGGAGTCGTTTCTGCGACTGCACCAACTGGGCGACGAGGTCCTGAACCCCCGCGCATGGCTCTACCATTGCGTGCGCAACCTCGCGCTCAACCACCTCCGCGACCACCGGCACGAGGCTCCGCTGGACGCCGCCGCGGTGGGGGTGGCCGAGGAGCAACTGCCCCCGGAGGCGCTCGCGCGGATGGAGGCGGCGGGGATGGTGCGGCTGCTCATCGCCGAGCTGCCGCCGGAGGACCGGGACCTCATCCGGCTGAAGTATGCGGGCAATTTGAAATACAAGGAGATCAGCGAGCAGACGGGCCTGAGCGTGGGCCATGTCGGCTACAAACTGCACCACGTCCTCAAAAACCTCGCCGACGCGCTGCGCCGGGCGGGCGTCGAGTGCAGCGGCGGCTGAGGAATTTAAAATGAAAACAAACACTCACAAAGGCTTGGAGGTAGGGGCGCAGTCTTGCTGCGCCCCGAGGGTAGGGCGCGCCCGCTGGTCGCGCCGTCCGGAATCAAGGTGGAGCGCGTTGACCCCAACGCGCTTTCCGTGTCCGAAAAACCGGCGCGCCCGCTGGTCGCGCCGTCCGGAATCAAGGTGGAGCGCGTTGACCCCAACGCGCTTTCCG
>CAIYUN010000030.1 GCA_903929355.1 uncultured Opitutaceae bacterium | reverse complement strand
GGTCGATCTCGGCGCGGTCGACATGCAAGAGACTGCGCGGCTTGCCGACGACGAGCGCGGCCGATTCGGCGACATCGACGACGTCGTAGGGCACGCACGCCACTTCGGGCGCGAGCGCGGGCACAGGGACCAGACCTTGGAAAGCACGGATGCGCATAATGGAAGAAGTGACACTTGCTGATGGAACGCACGGAAGACACGAAAATAAATCAGGTCCGGTGATCCAGCAGGGCCGAATTCACCGCCGCGTCAGGGCGCTCAGGCCTTGCCCGCATGGGGCAGGATTTGGTCAAAATGCCGGTCACAGTGTTCCAACGGAATCTCATGGTGGGCGGCACAGGCGACAATCACGATATCCGGGGAGGTGGCGGTTACGCCCTTCTCCCGACAGCGCCCGGCCAGCCTTCTCGCACCGGCCCAGACCTGGTCATTGATGGGAAAAAGCTGTATTTCTTCCTCCAGTTCCCCGAGCACCTTCCTTTCAGCGTGGCCCCGCGCCCCGTTCCAGAGCTCAACCAAGGTCATGTCGCACCAGGCCGCCTCGCCATGTGACAGGAGCGCCTTGACCCGTTGGCCCGGTGCGCTCTCCCCCCCGCGCAAAAACTCAATCCAACTGGACGTGTCCACCAAAGTCATCGTTCCGCCTCCCAAGCGTGGTCCTGGCGCATCCGTCGAAGGTCGGCCTGCGCCATGAAACCGGGGCAGGAACCGTGCAGGCGCTCGGCGATTTCCTCCAGCCGGCGGCGGCGGTTGAACTCATCCATGGCGGTGACGACCGCCTCGCGTTTGGTTTTGGCGCCGGTGTGGCCGATGGCCTCCCGCAGGGTTTCCTCAGGAATATCAATGGTCGTCTTCACGCTTCCAAGATAATCGGGCTTGGAATCCCGTCAATTTGAATTCAGAACCCTTGGGAGTCCGTAACGCAGTTCGTTGCTGGTCAGCTAGCACTGGAAACCGAAACAACCGGGTCGGACGGGTTGCCGGGCCGGGGTTAGATCGGGCACAAAAAAGCCCCCCGGCGAAGCCGGGGGGCTGAAAATGGCTGCCGACACCCTGCTCACTTGGCCGCTTTGGCGGTGGAGCGCTTGAACTTGGAGGTGAACTTTTCCACGCGGCCGGCGGTGTCGACCAAGCGCTTCTCGCCGGTGTAGGCGGGATGGGAGTCCATGGTCACGTCGCGCAGGACGACATTGTATTCAACGCCGTCAATGGTCTCCTTGCGGGCGGACTTCATCGTCGAACGGGTGAGAAAACGCTTGCCGGTCGAGACATCGAGGAAGCAAACGGGGTTGAGCGTGGGATGGCCTTCGGGTTTCACGGTGGGTAAGGGGGTGGGGGATGCGGTTCAACCTTGGCGGGCCTTGTAGCGCGGCTCGACCTTGTTGATCACATAGATTTTGCCCTTGCGGCGCACGACCTGGCAGGCCGGATGGCGCTTCTTGGCGGACTTGATGGAGGATACAACTTTCATAGGAAAAGAGAGAAAAGACCGGACCACGGGGGTCCTGTCAAACGAAATTGCGCTGTAAAAAAACCGTAAACCTCGCCTCCCGGTCGACTGCCCAAGATTTTTCCTTTGCCCCCGGGGCTTTGCGCCGATTGACTCCGTCACGCATGGACACCGCCGCGCTCCACGAGGCTTTCCGACGCGACACCCTGTCGCGCGACACGTTGCTGGCCTTGTCCGTGGACCAGCTCCTGGCCCGCAACCCCGCCGGCAACACACTGGTCCACCTGGCCGCCCGCGCCGGGCGGCTCAAGGAGCTGCCGCCCTCTGCGGTCTCGCCCGAGTTCCTGTTGGTGAAAAACGACGCCGGCTACACCCCGCTGCACCATGCGGCCGACAGCGGTCACCTCGACCAGGTGCCTCCGGCTGTCCTCACGCGCCCCCACCTGCTCGCCCGCAGCCATTCCGGCTACACCGTGCTGCACCAGGCCGCCGCCCGTGGTTGCCTCGGCCAGCTTCCCGCCGGCCTGCTGACCGAGGAGCTCGCGCTCACGCGGACCGACCTGGGCAACAATCTCCTCCATGAGGCCGCGGAGAATGGCGTGCTCGACCAACTTCCGCCCGACCTGCTCTCCCCCCGGCTGCTGGCGCTCGCCAACCTGAGCGGCGAGACTGTCTTCCACATCGCCGCGCTGAACGGCCATCTGGGGCAGCTGCCGGCCCCCCTGCTCACCGCCGATGCGCTCCTCGCCAGGACCAACGCCGGCGACACCGTCCTCCATGCCGCCGCGATCTCCGGCCACCTGGGGCAGATCCCGCCCGCGCTCCTCACGCGCGAGTATCTCATCCTGCGCAGCAAGAGCGGCTTCACCCCCATTCATGCCGCGGCCGAGACCGGCCATCTCGACAAGATCCCGCGCGAACAACTCACCGCCGACCTGCTGACCACCCGCAACGACGACGGCGACACCCCGCTCCATGCCGCGGCCGCCGAGGGTCACCTCAATCAAATCCCGGCCAGCCTGCTCACCCCGGAAATGCTGATGGTGCGCAATTACACCGGGGTGACCCCGCTCACAGCGGCCGGCCACGCCGGCCATCTGGATCAGATTCCTCCGCAAATGCGGCCGGCCACGCCCGGCGTCCTCCAGAAGGCGCTCATCCGGATGGGGCTGTCCAAGCCACCGTTCTGATTCACGGGAGGACCGGCGATTCGACCCACCCGCCCCCCCACGGGCTGAGCCGACCCATTTTGGTCGCCTTGATTTCGGCTCATTTCGCCCGCCCGCACAATTCTTCTTCCCTCGCGCGGCCGGTTTGGTTCACTCCCTGCTTCAGCGCGTCCGCCACCCAACCTATTTCCCGCATGAGCCACACCACCATCCCCGCCATCACCGCCCGCGAGATCATTGACTCCCGCGGCAATCCCACCGTCGAGGTTGACGTCCGCCTCGCCTCCGGCCACCTCGGCCGCGCCGCCGTGCCCTCGGGTGCGAGCACCGGCGAGCATGAGGCCATTGAGCTCCGCGACGGCGACCCGAAACGCTACGGCGGCAAGGGCACCCAGAAGGCGGTCGCCAACGTGAAGGCCAAGATCGGGCCCGCCCTCCTCGGTTTCGATGCGCTCGACCAGATCGGCGTGGACCGCGCGATGCTCAAGCTCGACGGCACCAAAACCAAGTCGAAGCTCGGCGCCAACGCCATCCTCGGCGTCTCCCTCGCCACGGCCAAAGCCGCCTCCGCCGCGCTCGGCCAGCCTCTCTACCGGTACCTCGGCGGGCCGAACGCCAAGGTTCTCCCCGTGCCGATGATGAACATCATGAACGGTGGCGCTCATTCCGACGCTCCGATTGATTTCCAGGAGTTCATGATCATGCCCACCGGGGCCAGGTCGTTTTCCGACGCCCTCCGTATGGGCTGCGAGGTGTTCCACGCCCTCAAGAAGGTCCTCAAGGAAAAGGGCCTTGCCACGGCGGTCGGAGACGAAGGTGGCTTCGCCCCCAAGCTCGCCTCCGCCGAGGCCGCACTCGACACCATCGCCCTTGCGGTCAAAAGCGCCGGCTACAAGCTCGGCAAGGACATCAACCTCGCCCTCGACGTCGCCGCCTCCGAGTTTTATGTGAAGGAAAAGAAGAGCTACGTCTTCAAGAAATCCACCGGCCAGGTGCTCTCGGGCGACGACATGGTCGAGTTCTACAAGAAACTCGTCGCCAAATATCCGATCATTTCCATCGAGGACGGCTGTTCCGAGGGCGACTGGGAGACCTGGAAGAAGCTCACCGTGGCGCTCGGAGAAAAGGTTCAACTCGTTGGAGACGATCTATTTGTGACCAACACCGAGTTCCTCCGCCGCGGCATTGAGACCGGCACCGCCAATTCGATCCTGGTGAAGGTAAACCAGATCGGCTCGCTCACCGAGACCCTCGACGCCGTCGAGATGGCCAAGGAGGCCGGCTACACGGCGGTCATCAGCCACCGCTCCGGTGAAACCGAGGATGTGACCATCGCCGACATCGCCGTTGCGACCAACGCCGGCCAGATCAAGACCGGCTCGCTCTGCCGCACCGACCGGGTGGCCAAATACAACCAGCTCCTCCGCATCGAGGAGGAGCTCGGCGCCAGCGCCATCTACGGCGGGAAAATGTGAGAAACCGGGCGGAGCCGGACCGCCGGTCCGGCTCCGCCCGTGCGCTCCTTTTGAAAAACCGCCACAAACTGCGGTCGCGGCCCTTTTTTTAAGCTGCCAGTAGGGGCTTGACAGGTTGGAGCCGGATCGGTGTTATGGCCGACTTTTCCCAACCAGAACCGCCCTGCAGCACCTTCGCCATGTCCCTTAAAATCCGTCTCACCCGCATCGGCACCACGCACCAGCCGCACTACCGCGTCGTCGTGGCCGAGACCCGTTCGCGCCGCGATGGCGACCCCGTCGAAGTGCTCGGCACCTATGACCCCCGCACCAAGGCCCGGCAGGTCAACCTCAAGCTCGACCGCATCGACTACTGGCTGAGCAAGGGCGCGCAGCCTTCCGACACGCTCCATTCGATGATCAAGCGTTTCCGCCGCGCCGCCGCCGCCACTGCCGCCGCCGCTCCCGTGGCCGCACCGGCCCCGGTCAGCGCCTGATTCCTCAAACTCAGGACGCAAAGCCCGCAAAAGCGGCGTTCAGGCTCAAGCCTCGGAAACCGTTCCGGGGCTTTTTTGTTCTTCGCGGCCTTCGCGACCTTGTGTAAAAATCTCCCATGCCGCCGCACATTGACATCCTCACGCTGTTCCCACGGATGCTCGACGGATTTCTCGCCGAAAGTATTCTAGGCAAAGGTATTGAGCGCGGTCTTCTCACCGTGAAGGTGCATGACTTGCGCCAATGGGCCACCGACCGGCACCGCACGGCCGACGACCGCCCTTTTGGCGGCGGCGCAGGCATGGTCCTCAAGCCCGGGCCGGTCTTCGCCGCCATCGAGCAACTCCAGACCCCCGGCTGCCGCCGGATCTACCTAACCCCCGATGGCACGCCGTTCTCCGAGCCCAAGGCCCGGGAACTGGCCCTGGAGCGCCACCTTATCCTGCTGAGCGGCCATTACGAGGGCATTGACCAGCGCATCCGCGACCAGCTGATTGACCAGGAAATTTCGATCGGGGATTATGTGCTGACCAACGGCACCCTCGCCGCCGCCGTGGTGGTCGACGCGCTGGCCCGTTTCATCCCCGGCGTGCTGGGCGAGGAAAAGTCATTGACGCACGAAAGTTTCACCGGCAAGCTGCTCGACTTTCCTCATTACACGCGTCCCGCCGAGTTTCGCGGTGTGCCCGTGCCGGAAGTCCTCCTTTCCGGCCATCACACCGAGATAGAAAAGTGGCGGCGCGCGCGGCAGGAGGAAAAAACCCGCTCCGTCCGCCCCGATTTACTCACATAAAAAGCCATGAACCCGATCATCCAAGCAATCTCCGCCGCCCAAGTGAAGAAAGACACCACGCCGTTCAAAGTCGGCGATGGTGTGCGCGTCCACACCAAGGTGCGCGAAGGCGACAAGGAGCGCGTGCAGATTTTTGCCGGCATCGTGATTGCCCGCAAGGGCCACGGGATCCACGAAACTTTCACCGTCCGCCGCATCAGCTACGGCGAGGGCGTCGAGCGCGTTTTCCCGGTCAACTCGCCCAACATCGAGCAGGTCGAGGTCGAGCGCGAGTCCGAGAACATGCGGGCCCGCCTCTATTACCTTCGCCACCGCACCGGCAAGGCCGCCGTCGCCATCAAGGAGAAGGATCGCGCCGCCCAGATTCACGCGCAGCATGTCGCCGCCAAGCGGGCGGCTGCGCCGGTCTGAGCGGTACAGAGGTCAGAAGTCAGACTTCAGACGTCAGCCGGGCTTGAGCCATCATCGCCGGGAACGCCCGTCCTTACCGATACGGACGGGCCCCCGCGCTCCCCGGCAAAGCCCAGCACACCGGGACAGGCTTCACTCCGCGCGGAGGATATAGCCGCGCAGGTATTCGCTTTCGGGCATCGTGATCAGCACCGGGTGGTCGGCCGGCTGGTGGCAGAACTCGAGCACCTGCACCCGGCGCTTCGCATCGGCCGCCGCCTCGGCCAGCACGCTGCGCAGCTCGGCGTCACCCATGTGATGCGAGCAGGAGTAGGTGGCCAGCACCCCGCCGGGCGCCAGCCGCTGGAGCGCGCGCAGGTTGATCTCCTTGTAGCCGCGGAAGGCACCCGCGAGCGCGCTCTTCGATTTCGCAAAGGGCGGCGGATCGAGCACGATTACATCCCACAGGGCGTCGCCCGCGCTCGCCTTGTCGTTGAAGCGGTCAAACACGTTGGCCACCTCGAAGGCCGCCCGCACGCCGTTCCGCTCGGCATTGCGCCGGGCGGCCGCGATGGCGTCCTCCGCGCTGTCGAGACCGAGCACCTCGCTCGCGCCGGCCCGCGCCGCGTGCAGGGCAAACGGCCCCTGGTTGCAAAACGCGTCCAGCACCCGCTTACCGGCGCAATACTTCGCCACGGCCGCATGCTGCTCCCGTTGGTCGAGGTAAAACCCCGTCTTCTGCCCGTGCAGCAGGTCGAGCCAGTAGTCGAAGCCGTCGATTTTCACCCAGCGCGGCTCCCACGGTCGTCCGGAACGGGTGTGCACCTCCAGCGGTAGCCCTTCCAGGCGGCGGAGGTTCCCGTCATTGCGCACAATGATCTCCGCCGGTGCCAGCAACTCCGCCAGCAGGTCGAGGATCTGCGGAGTGCGCCGGTCCATCGCCAGCGTCTGCACCTGCACCACCAGCGCGTCGCCAAACTGGTCCACCACCAGCCCAGGCAGATCGTCCGATTCCGACCAGACCAGTCTCCGAAACGTATTGCAGGGACGCAGGCTTGCTGCGCCTCCCTGCGCCCCACCCTCCCGATCAGGGTGCAGCAAGACTGCGCCCCTACGGGCCAGCGCGCGCCCCAGCGCCCCGCGCAACCACGCCTCGTCCAGCGCCACCCGCTCGCGGCTGAACCGCCGCCAGACAATCTGCGATTTCGAGTTGTAGATCCCGCTGCCCAGGGTCCGCCCCAGGCGGTCGCGGCACTCGACCACCTCGCCGTCGTGCGCGGCCGGCAGCAGCGCCTCCACCTCGTTGGCAAACACCCACGGGTGCCCGGCGAGCACGCGCGCCTTGGCGTTGGGCTTGAGTTTCAGGACGGTGGCCGGGGACGACATGGCGGCCATCATCACCGAGCGTCCCGGCGTTAGAAGCGCAAAGTTGAAATCGGCCGAAGGAACCAAATCTGGAAGTTGGTCACAGAGATCACAGAGTTGCGATCCGAGGTCACAGCGGAAGGCGTCGTGCGGTCGGAAAATCTGGTTTCTCAACCTCAGGATTTGTCGGCAGATTCCATGGTCCGACTGCTTAAGTGCTTTGCTCCGTGACCTCTCTGTCTGCCCTCTGTGCGCTCGGTGTCACCTTTCCGTGGTTGCCATGATGAAAGTTGGAGATTGAGCGTTGGACGCCGGGCGTTGACGCTTGCCCCTCCGCCATGTCGCCCGCCCAAGAAATCGCCCGCCGTCGCACCTTTGCGATCATCTCGCATCCCGATGCGGGCAAAACCACGCTCACGGAGAAGTTCCTCCTCTACGGCAACGCCATCCACCTCGCCGGCGCCGTCAAGGACCGCAAGAACCAGCGCGCCACCACGTCCGACTGGATGGAGTTGGAAAAACAGCGCGGCATCTCGATCAGCTCCACCGTCCTCCAGTTCGACTACGCCGGCTGCGCGGTCAACCTGCTCGACACCCCCGGCCACAAGGACTTCTCCGAGGACACCTACCGCGTGCTCACCGCCGTGGACGCCGCGCTCATGGTCATCGACGCCGCCAAGGGCGTCGAGACGCAGACCCGCAAGCTCTTCGAGGTTTGTCGCCGCCGGGGCGTGCCGATCTTCACGTTCATGAACAAGTGCGACCGGCCCACGCGCAACCCGATCGCGCTCCTGGACGAGCTCGAGGAGGTGTTGGGGCTCCAGTCCTCGCCGGTCATCTGGCCGCTTGGCAACGGCCCGTCGTTCAAGGGGGTGTTCGACCGTCGCACCCGCCAGGTGCACCTGTTCGAACGCGTGCCCGGCGGCAAGTTTCAGGCCCCCGTCAGCGTCGCCTCGCTCGACGACCCTGTCGTGAGGGAAAAACTGGACGACATCACCTTCGCCGAGGTCGCGGAGCAGCTGGCCATGCTCGACGGGGCCGGCCACCCCTTCGACCTTGCCGCCGTGCAGGGCGGCCGGCAGACGCCCGTCTATTTCGGCAGCGCGGTGAACAACTTCGGCATCCAATTGCTGCTCGACGGCTTTCTCAAGGACAGTGTGCCGCCGCAGCCGCGGCGCTCGGTTTCTCTCCGCACTCCACCCTCCGTACTCCGCATTGACGAAAATCACCCCGCCTCCGGCGGCGCGATCGCCGCCGCTCCTGGGGATTCCGGCCCAATCCAAAATCCGGATTCCAAAATCCAAAATTGGACCGTCCCTGTCGACTCCCCGAAATTCTCCGGCTTCATCTTCAAAATCCAGGCCAACATGGACGCCAAGCACCGCGACCGCATCGCGTTTCTCCGCGTGTGCTCGGGCAAGTTCGAGCGCGACATGGTGGTCACCCACCAGCGCACGGGCAAACAGGTGCGCCTTTCCTCCTCGCACAAGCTCTTCGGCCGCGAGCGCGAGACCGTGGATGTCGCCTGGCCGGGGGATGTCATCGGCCTCGTCGGCCACAGCGAGTTCGGCATCGGCGACACCCTGACCACCGACCGCGGCATCACCTATGATGAGATCCCGCGTTTCCCCTCCGAGGTCTTCACTTACATCTCGAACCCCAACACCGGTGACGCCAAAAAATACCGCGCCGGACTGGAGCAACTCCTGCAGGAGGGCGTCGTCCAATCCTTCAACGCCCGGAACGCCCCGCCCGGCGCCACGCTCCTCGCCGCCGTTGGCCCGTTGCAGTTCGAGGTCGTGCAATGGCGCCTCCAGAGCGAATACTCCGCCGAGTCGCGCCTCACGCCCACCCCGTGGACCCTCCTGCGCTGGGTCGAGCCCCACCCCGCGTTGAAAACTCCCGGCGCCCTCGTCGTCGCCACCAATGTGAGCTTCGGCACCGACAAGTTCGACCAACCCGTGGTGCTCTTTCCGAACGACTGGACCATGCGCTATTTTGTGGAGAAGAATCCCGACTTGAAGCTCCACGAGCTGCCGCCAGAGCAGGCGAAGTGACCCCGTGGATCGACTTCAATTTCTCCCCCTGTCACCGATCACTGCGGTGACGGAAACGGAAGGCAATCCCCAGCGCGGTGGCAATGATGATGCCAACGGCGAGCCACTTGAGGTTGGACGACGAAGCGACCGGGCTAGTCAATGGGATTGCGCCAAGTGGAATGGGGAGGGGCGTGACCTTGGGCGGTGGCACTTTCGCAGGCAGCTCGGGGGAGCCGTCAGTTGGGAGAGGGAGGCTTTGAAGCGCGCCTGTCTTTGCTAATCTGTTCTTAACCCATTCAACGGTGCCATCCATATCCAATTTTTTCCCTTCAACTTGTGGACCCGAATAGAATGGCCAAATTCCAAACTGCGCATAAGAAAAAACAGCCGCATTGACTTTAGCATCATACTTTCCAACGAACAGAAATTTCTGTTCAAAATGCAAAATATCATATCCACTGCGACCGTCTGAAACAAATTTGGTAAGATCAAATACGTTTTGAGCGTAAGGCGACGTCACCCCTAGGCTAAGTTTGGAGATATTGCCTTTAAGCACGTAATCTACCTCGAACAAAATAGATTGCCCGCCCTTCACGAAATGACCGACGGCGATGAGCGACGCGGTATCGACGCGGTTTTCAGGCGTTGTTACCGCCAGCAAAGCGAAAGCAGTTGGACCAGTTGCCGTTAGAAGTAATGCCAGAGCAGCTACAAATGAAGATTTCATGATTATGGAGGCGGGCCAAATCGCGAACGCGGGCCGAACTTCTGTCCACCGATCCGACGGGACGGTTCAAAAATGCGATGGGGAGGGGGGCACGGCAATGCTGCCTCACGAAATTTGTGTCATTGGCAGAAAACGAAGGTGATGCACCACCACGCCCGCGTCAAGCGGCGGTTCAGCACGACGCTGGTTGCCTTTGATGGACGGGGTGCCACGGCTGAATGAATGGATTCTGCAGCAGGCTTCTGCGCAGTCAGCCTTCGGCTGAATTGCGGTCGGGCTGCTTGCGCTCCCAACGGCGGGGCCACCGAGCATTCCCCGCGCCTTTGCCCCTTGGCGTCTTTGCGTTTGATCCGATGAGGTTACCGCTTCACGCCCACCCCAGCTTCTCCAAGACCACCACCAAAATCCCCAGGCCGATATAAAGCCCCCCCAGGACGCCCGCCTCGTAGCGCTCGATGTTGGTCCATTTGAAGCGGTTGAATCCATGCAGGGTCAGCCAGGTGAACAACACCATCGCGCCAATCGTCGCCACCGCCAGCACCCCACAAAACAGGAAGAAACCGTGCCACCCAAAGGGCACGGCCACCAAATACAGGGGGAGAAACGCCTCGCACGGGGAGAGCGTGAGCATCAGAAAGAGCCCGCCAATCGCCGGCCAGTCGCCTTTGTCGGCGGAAGCCAGCGCTTTGTCCTGCAGCTTTTCGTTCCAATGAGAATGGGAGGGAGAGGGATCGTGGCAATGCCCGTCGCCGCCGACCGCGCTTTCCCCGGCGTGCACGTGTTCATGGTCGCAAAGGCTGCCATGCCGCCATTGCCGCCAGCAGAAATACAGCCCGATGCAGATGAGCAGCCCGCCCACCACCCAGAGGAAGACATCCCCGGTCGTCTCGTAGTTGAACCCAAACCAGGCGATGGCCAGCCCCAGCAGCGAGTTGGTGAGCACATGGCCCGATCCCGCCAGCAGCACCACCCCCAGGGTCCGCGCCCGGCTCCAGCGGCGGGTCCGGCCCACCAGCACGAACGGCAGCCAATGCGACGGGATCGCCGCATGGCGGAACGCCGCGCCGAAGCCAAAGACCAGGATGGTGGTGAGCAGCGTGGCGCCGGTGAGCGGCGCGGGAAGACTGGCCAGGAGACAGACGGAAGACATCGGTAACGGGACACCCTAGCAAACCCGTCAAGCCCCCCTCACGCCAAATCTTTCTCTTTCTCTTCTCTTACTCTTTCTCAATGTTCGCACGCCTCCCCATGTCCGCCCCTCCCAATCTCCACGCCGTCCGGACCTACCTGCTTGGGTTGCAGGACTCCATCTGCGCGGCCCTTGAGGCCGAAGAAGGGGGCGCGAAATTCATCACCGACGAATGGACTCGCCCCGCCGCCGCCCCCGGGCTGGGCGGTGGCGGTCGCACCCGCGTCCTGGCCGAGGGGGCCGTGTTTGAAAAAGCCGGCGTCGCCTTTTCCCATGTGCGCGGCACCGCCCTCCCTCCGTCCGCCACCGCCCACCGCCCGGACCTCGCCGGCCGCCCGTGGGAGGCCCTTGGGGTTTCGCTCGTCATTCACCCGCGCAACCCCCATGTGCCCACGAGCCACGCCAACGTCCGCTTCTTCCACGCCGCCTCCGCCGCCGGTGCAGAAATCCAAAATCCCGATTCCAAAATCCAAAATCCCGTCTGGTGGTTCGGCGGCGGCTTCGACCTTACCCCCTATTACGGCTTCGAGGAGGACGCCGTCCACTGGCACCGCACCGCGCGCGATGCCGTCGCGCCATTCGGCGCGGCCCTGTATCCGCGGTTCAAAAAGTGGTGCGATGAGTATTTCGTCCTGAAGCATCGCCAGGAGCCGCGCGGCATCGGCGGCCTGTTCTTCGACGACTTCCACGAACTGGGCTTCGACCAATCCTTCGCGCTCATGCGCGCCGTGGGCGACGCCTACGTGCCCGCCTACCAGCCCATCGTCGCCCGTCGGAAATCGCTGCCCTATGGCGAGCGTGAACGCCGGTTCCAGCTCTACCGCCGCGGGCGCTATGCCGAGTTCAACCTGGTCTATGACCGCGGCACGCTTTTCGGCCTGCAAAGCGGCGGTCGCGCGGAATCAATCCTCATGTCGCTCCCGCCCCTCGTCCGGTGGGATTACGGCTTTGTCCCCGAACCGGGCTCGCCCGAGGCCCGATTGCACGAGGTCTTCCTCCAACCCCGCGACTGGCTGGCCTGACATGCCCGCTACTCACTCCCCGCTCCTTGCTCCTTCATCATGACCTCCCGCGAACGTTTTCTCGCCGCCTGCGCCTGTACGCCGCTCGACCGCCCGCCGCTCTGGATCATGCGCCAGGCGGGCCGTTACCTGCCCGAATATCGCGCGCTCAAGGAAAAGCATTCGTTCCTCGAAATGGTCCGCACCCCCGCGCTTGCGACCGAGGTCACCCTTCAGCCCCTGCGCCGGTTCCCAGGGATTGACGCCGCCATCCTGTTTTCCGACATCCTCGTCATCCCTGAGGCCCTCGGCCAGGGCTACCGCTTCAAGGAGGAGGGCGGCATCGCCATGGAGTTCCGCCTCGAGTCGCGCGCCCAGATTGACGCGCTCGCCCCCGCCGCCGCCGTCCCGGACAAACTCCGCTACGTCGCCGAGGCGCTCGGCCAGATCAAACAGGCTCTTGCCGGCTCGAAGGCCCTGCTCGGCTTTGGCGGCTCGCCCTGGACCCTCGCCGCCTACATGGTGGAGGGTGGGGGCTCGGAGGATTTTGCCCGCGTCAAGAGCCTGTTTTACACCGACCGCGCCACTTTCGACGCCCTGCTCGAAAAGCTCACCGCCGCCCTCATCGTCTATTTTCAGATGCAGATCGCGGCCGGGGCCGACGCGATCCAGATTTTTGACTCCTGGGGCGGCGTCATCGCCGGGCCGGATTACGAGGCCGCTTCGCTCCGTTGGATCAGGCAGATCATCGCCGCGCTGCCCGCCGGCTTTCCCGTCATTCTCTTTGCCAAGGGTGCCGCCCCGCACCTCGCCGACCAGGCGTTCTGTGGCGTACGCGTGCTCAGCGTGGACTGGACCTGCGACCTCGCCGCCGTCCGCCGCTCGCTCCCCGCCAACGTCGCCGTACAGGGCAACCTCGACCCCATGCTGCTGCTCACCACACCCGCCATCGTGCGGCGCGAGGCCGCGCGCCTGCTCGAGTCTCTGCGGGGCGCGGGCGGTCATGTCTTCAATCTCGGACACGGCATCACGCCGCAGGCCCGACTCGAGTGTGTCGAAGCGTTGGTGGAGACCGTCACCGGTTGGCACTGAGCGTTCCTGACGCCGGCGGCCTGAAAAAAAATAATCTGAAAAAGAGTTGCAGCAACGCTGGTGGCCCCTGCTATCTCGGGGGTTTTTGACGTGAGCAATCCCCAGCAACCACCCATTGCCATCATTGGCGGAGGCATTACCGGCTGCGCCGCCGCCTACCGCCTGCACCAGCAGCAGCGCCAAGTGCGCCTTTTCGAGCTCTCCGACCGCCTCGGCGGGGTGATCCGCAGCGAACGCTCCGGCGAATGGCTGGTCGAGGCGGGCCCCAATTCGATGCGCGAGGACTCGCCCGAGATCACCAAGCTCCTCGTCGAGCTGCGCCTCGACAGCAACAAGTGCCTCCCTCGCCCCGACGCCCGGCACCGTTATTTGGTGCGCAACGGCCAGCTCATCGCCGCGCCCATGTCGCCCAAGGAGGTGCTCGGCTCCAAGCTGTTCTCGTTCGTCACCAAGGCCAAGCTCGCCGCCGAAAACCTCCGCCGTCCGAAACCCCGCGAGACGGACCTGCCGCTGGCCGGCCTCATCCGCGACCATTTTGGCAGCGAGGTCGTGGACTATCTGTTGAACCCGTTTGTCTCCGGCGTCTTTGCCGGCGACGCCGAGAAGCTCTCGGCCCGCCTCGCCTTCCCCATGCTCTGGGCCCTGGAGCAGAAGTACGGCTCCCTCCTGCGCGGTTTCCAAGCGGAGGCCGACGACGCCCGCGCGCACGGTCGGCCCTTTCCCACCCCGTCCATCTCGTTCAACAACGGCCTGGTCTCGCTGCCGCGCGCGCTCGCCGATCCGCTGCCCGCCGGCGCCGTCGAGTTTGGCGCCAAGGTCGAGCAGCTCCAGCCCGGCCGGCCCTGGCGGATCACCTGGAGCCGCGACGGCATCTCCCGCACCGAGGAGTTTGAGACCGTGCTCCTCGCCCTGCCCGCAGTCGCGCTGGCCGGCCTGTCCATCGGCGGCCGGACGCCGCTCGCCGCGCTTGGCGCCGTGGAACACGCGCCGGTGACCTCCATTTTCCTCGGCTATCCGCGCCACCAGGTTGCGCATCCGCTCGACGGCTTCGGGATGCTCGTCCCGGCAGTGGAGAAGCGCAGCATCCTTGGCGCAATTTTTTCCTCCACGCTGTTCACCCGCCGCGCCCCGGTGGACCATGTGGCACTCACCGTCATGGTCGGCGGCGCGCTGCGGCCCGAGCTCACCAAACTTCCGCCCGACCGGCTGCTGACCCATGTGCGCCGCGACCTCACCGAGCTGCTCGGTGTGACCGGGATGCCCGTGTTCGCCCGCCACCATGTCTGGTCCGCCTCGCTGCCCCAGTTCAACGTCGGCTACGAGCGCTTCCTTGACGCCATCCAGCAGTGCGAACTGGCCCATCCGCGCCTCTTCCTCGGTGGCCACGTCCGCGAGGGCAACTCGGTGTCGGCCTGCCTCGCCGCCGGCTTCCGCCTCGCCGACAAAGCGCTGGCGTAAATCGGCGGTCGATTCACCAAGCTTGGCCGACTCGGCTCCAGCAGACCGGTGTTTTCACGGTTGGGGCCGGTCGAGCGCGCGTTGGCTGGGTGCTTGCGGCGCCAACCCCGGCGTGTTTTTGTTCACCCATGCTCATCGCGTGGACCACCGTCGCCACCCTGGTTGACGCCGACCGGCTTGCCGCCGATGCCGTCGCGCGCAGTCTGGCGGTTTGCGTGCAGACCACCGGACCCGTCACCTCGCATTACCGCTGGCAGGGTGCCGAGGAGCGCACGACTGAATTCCGGCTGATGTTCAAGTTTTTGCCGGGCCAGCAGACGGCCCTGGAGGCCTGGCTGCACTCCACCCATCCCTACGCGACGCCGGAGTGGGTGGTGGTCCGCGCCGAACATGTTGGAGAAAAATACTTGTCCTGGGCGGTCGCGATCTCTACAACCACGCCCTTTTAGTCACCCGCCACCTCTTTTTACCAGCCATGTCCCAGCACAAAAGTCTCCAAGGCGCCTCCGGCATTGTCGTGAAGCGCAATGTCCTCAAGCGGTTCGAACGCGTCGCCATTCTCAAGAAGCGCACCCAGTGGAAAGAGGGCGACCGCGTCCTCGGCCTGCGCAAAACCAAGCCCGACGTTTGACCCGGTCGCGCTGGCACCTGCCCGCGCGCACCCTGCCGGCTCTGGCTTCAGCATGCGCGGAAGCCAGCCGCGCGATCCGCCCGCCCACGCGATGCACGCTCAGATCGAAAACCTCGTCACTTGGTACCGTCATGCGCTGGAGACCGGCGGGTATCCGCTGATCGCTCTGCTCATGTTTGTCGAGAGCACGTTCGTGCCCCTGCCCAGCGAGCTGGTCATCCCTTTCGCCGCCCATGTGGCCTACACGCAGGGGAAGCTGAGCGTGGCGGGCGTGATCCTCGCCGGCGCGCTCGGCTCCTGGCTGGGCGCCATGGCGATGTACGGCGTGTCCCGCTGGGCCGGCCGGCCGCTCGTGCTGCGCTTCGGCAAACTGGTCTTCGTCCCCCCGGCCAAGGTGGAGCTGGCCGAGCGTTGGTCGGCCCACTATGGCGGGTTTGGTATCTTTGCCTCGCGCCTGCTGCCCGTGGTGCGGCACCTCATCGGTATCCCCGCCGGGATCGTGCGCATGAACCCGTGGAAGTTTTCGCTCTACACGCTGCTCGGCTCTGCCCTGTGGTGTACGGTGCTCGCCTGGGTGGGGGTCAAGGCGGGCGAGGACGAGGGTCTCATGCGCGGCGAGCTGCAGTCGGTCATGTTCTGGGTGTTCGGCGCGCTGGCCGTGCTGGGCGCAGCCTATTTCACTTTCGTTCATCGCCATCTCCATGCCGCCAAAAAATAGCCCCGCCGCCGCCCGGCCTGACCGGGGTTCAATACCCCCCCGCGAAAGAGTTTTTGCGAAATATTCAAATTTTAGGTTGACGGGCCAAAACCATGGGTTCACGGTCTTCCCTCTTTTCCCTGTTTTTTGAGCCTGCCTAGGTCTGCCCAGATAGCTCAGTTGGCAGAGCACGTCCTTGGTAAGGACGAGGTCGCCGGTTCGAATCCGGTTCTGGGCTCCAGGTCAATCCAACTTCTCTCTCGCTCTCCGCCTCCACTTTTCACCTCCAACCTCCCAACCCGTCCCCTACTCACATGGCCAAAGCCACATTCGAACGCAAGAAACCGCATGTTAACGTCGGAACCATCGGCCACGTTGACCACGGCAAGACCACCCTGACCACCGCCATCCTTGCGGTTCAGGCGGGCAAGGGTCTCGCCGAGATCAAAAGCTACGCGGACATCGCCAAGGGCGGCACGGTGCGCGACGCCTCAAAGATCGTCACCATCTCGGTGGCCCACGTCGAGTATGAGTCCGACAAGCGCCACTATGCGCACGTTGACTGCCCCGGCCACGCCGACTTTGTCAAGAACATGATCACCGGTGCCGCCCAGATGGATGGGGCCATCTTGGTCGTCTCCGCCGCTGACGGCCCGATGCCCCAGACGCGCGAGCATATCCTGCTCGCCTATCAGGTCGGCGTGCCCAAGCTGGTGGTTTTCCTAAACAAGGTTGATCTCATTGATGATGCGGAACTTCTGGAGCTAGTCGAGGAGGAAATCCGCGATCTCCTCACCAAGTACAAGTTCGATGGCAAGAGCGCCGTGATCGTCCGCGGCTCAGCCACCGCCGCGCTCGAGGGCAAGCCCGAGGGCATTGAGGCCATCACCAAGCTGATGCAGGCCATCGACAGCGAGATCCCCGAGCCCGTCCGCGAGATCGACAAGCCTTTCCTCATGTCCGTCGAGGACGTGTTCTCTATCACCGGCCGCGGCACCGTCGCCACGGGTCGAATCGAGCGTGGAATCGTCAAGATCAACGAAAACGTCGAGATTGTCGGCCTCAAGGATACCACCACCACCGTAGTCACCGGCATCGAGATGTTCCGCAAGCTCCTCGACCAGGGCCAGGCGGGCGACAACGTCGGCATCCTTCTGCGCGGCATTGAGAAAGAGGGCATTGAGCGTGGCCAGGTCATCGCCGCCCCGAAGTCCGTCAACCCGCACAAGAAGGCCAAGGCCGAGATCTACGTCCTCACCAAGGACGAGGGCGGCCGCCACACGCCGTTCTTCAACGGCTACCGCCCCCAGTTCTACTTCCGCACGACGGACGTGACCGGCGTGGTCAACCTGCCCACGGGTGTCGAAATGATCATGCCGGGTGACAACACCACGGTGGAGATCGAGCTTCAGTCCAACATCGCGATGGAGAAGGCTCAGCGATTCGCCATCCGCGAGGGTGGTCGCACTATCGGCGCC
Organism: uncultured Opitutaceae bacterium; assembly: GCA_903929355.1. Lineage (GTDB taxonomy): Bacteria > Verrucomicrobiota > Verrucomicrobiia > Opitutales > Opitutaceae > CAIYUN01. The sequence continues at coordinate 4,601 of CAIYUN010000030.1, read as the reverse complement.
GGTCGCATCGTGGAGATTATCTCGTAAGTTACTCTCCTACTGATACATCAAAACTATTGTCGCCGAGGTCCCTCCCGGGGCCTCGGCTGCGTCGTCAAATCCCCTCAACCCACTCGTCTCACAGGCGCGTAGCTCAATTGGTAGAGTAGCGGTCTCCAAAACCGTTGGTTGGGGGTTCGATTCCCTCCGCGCCTGCCAGGCTTCACCCATGAACAATCCTTTCCGCCGCCTCCGCGTCTTCTCCCGCGAGATCTTGGACGAACTCAAGAAGGCCTCCTGGCCCACCCGGGCGGAATTGCGCGACTCGACCGTGGTCGTGGTCGTGGCCGCCCTCCTGCTCGGCTTGTTCACCAGCATCAGTGACTTCGCCCTCTATCAGGTCGTCAACTTGTTCACGTCCTTTGTGAGCTGAACCGCCCCGTCCCATGTCCGTCTCCGCCCCCGTCTCCGCTCCTCCTGGCGCCCAATGGTTCGCCCTCCACACCCTTTCCGGGCAGGAGGGTAAGGTGAAGACTTACATTGAGAAGTTCAAGAAGGCCGAGGAGCTTGATGACCATATCTTTGAGATTCTCCTCCCTACCGAGGTCGTCTCCGAGATCAAGGGCGGCAAGAAGAGCACCAAGGTCCGCAAGCTTTATCCTGGTTACGTTTTCATCCAGATGCTCCTCTTTGACGAGGAGCGCAAGCTGATCAACCGCCCGTGGTATTTCGTCAAGGAAACCACCGGCGTCATCGGCTTCGTCGGCGGAGACAATCCCTCCCCGCTCCGCCAGACTGAGATTGACGACATCCGCACCCGCCTCGAGGCCGGGGCCGGCAAAGAGGTGCCCAAGGTCGCCTTCGAGGTCGGCGAAAACGTCAAGATCACCGACGGCGCCTTCGCCAATCTTGCCGGTCGCATCGACGAAATCGACCCCTCCCGCGGCAAACTCAAGGTTTCCGTCTCCATTTTCGGCCGTTTCACCCCGGTCGAGCTCGAATACTGGCAGGTCCAGCGGGCGACTGAATAACCCGCCCTCCCCCCCCTCTCTATGGCCAAGAAAATCCAAGGTTACATCCGACTCCAGTTGCCCGCCGGCGCGGCCAATCCCGCGCCCCCGGTCGGTCCCGCGCTCGGCGCGCAGGGCGTCAATATCATGGCGTTCTGCAAGGATTTCAACGCCCGCACCAAGGACCAGAACGGGATGATCCTGCCGGTCGTCATCACCGTCTTCTCCGACAAGAGTTTCACCTTCATCCTCAAGTCTCCGCCCGCGAGCGTCCTCCTCAAAAAGGCCGCCAACATCGCCGCCGGCTCCGCCAAGCCCAACCAGGACAAGGTCGGCAAGGTCACCAAGAAGCAGCTCGCCGAAATCTACCAGCTCAAGAAGGCCGACATGAACGCCAAGGACGAGGCCGCCGGCATCAAGATCATCGCCGGCACCGCCCGCAACATGGGCATCGAAGTCGTCGGTTAAGCCCCCTTTTTCGCCACCACCACCACGCTCACCGCGGGAGTCCTCACCTGGACGCTTGCACCGCAAGGAGTCTCACATGGAAAAACACAGCAAACGCTACCGCAACGCCCTCGCCTCGGCCGACCTGGCCAAGGAATACCCGCTCAAGGAAGCGGTCGAAATTCTCAGCAAGTTTCCCAAGGCCAAGTTCGACGAGACCGTCGAGCTCGCCTTCCGCCTGGGGGTCGACCCCGCTCAGGGTGACCAGATGGTGCGCGGCACCACCCCGCTGCCCAACGGCTCCGGCAAGAAGATCCGCGTCCTCGTCTTCACCGACGACCCCGCCAAGGCGCTCGCCGCCGGTGCCGACCATGCCGGCTTGCAGGATCTCATGCTCAAGATCACCGAGGGCTGGCTCGATTTTGACGTCGCCATCGCCACCAACGAGGCCATGAAGACCGTCCGCACGCTCGCCCGCGTCCTCGGCCCCAAGGGCCTCATGCCCAACCCCAAGTCGGGCACCGTCACCGACGACATCGCCGCCGGGATCAAGGCCGTCAAGGCCGGCCGCGTGGAGTTCAAGATGGACAAGACCGCCAACATCGGGGTCGGCATCGGCAAGCGTTCCTTCACCCCCGCGCAGATCCTGGAAAACGCCACCGTCGTCCTCGAGGCCGTCGGCAAGGCCAAGCCCGCCTCTTTCAAGGGCAATTACATCAAAACCGTCACTCTCTGCTCCAGCATGAGCCCCGCCGTGCATCTCGCCGGGACGGAGTTCGCCAAATTCTAACCGGAGACCCATCCCATGCGCGTTGAAAAAAAATACCTGATTTCCGAGGTCGAGTCGCACCTCAAAAAGAGTGATTACGTCATTCTCGCCAACTTCGCCAAGGTCACCGTCGCCGATGTCGCCGACCTGCGCGCGAAGCTGGCCGCCGAGAAGGCCGAGTTCCACGTCGTCAAGAACAGCTCGCTCCGCGTTGCCGCCAAGGCCCTCGGCCTGCCCGGTTTCGAGGGCGCCCTGGTCGGTCCCACCGCAGTCATCGTGGGAGGCAAGAACCCGGCCGGTGTCGCCAAAGTGCTGAAAAAGTATTTCGCCGACAAGCAGAAGCTCGAGGTGAAGATCGGGGTCCTTGACCGCCAGTTGTTCACCGCGGCGGAGCTCGCCAAGATCGCCGACCTGCCGCCGTTCGATGTCCTGCGTTCGCAGTTCCTCAGCCTGCTCACCAGCAACGCCGCCGCGTTCGTCCGCCTCCTCGACGCCAAGGTCAAGAAGGACTCGCCCGAGGCTTCTGCGGCTCCCGCCGCCTGAGCCGGATTCACCCACCAATTTTCTCCGGCTTCAGCCGGGGAAGCAACCATCCACCGGGCCCGCTAGGGGACACGTCTCTTAAACGCGTTTCACTTTCCGAAACCGCTAGTCGGCCCAAGGAGAAATCAACATGAGCAACATCACCGATGATCAGGGTATTGAATGGCTGAACAGCAAGACTGTTCTCCAGCTCGCCGAGCTGGTTAAAACGCTCGAGGGCAAATGGGGCGTGTCCGCCGCCGCTGCCGTCGCCGCCGCCCCCGCGGCTGGCGCGGGTGCCGCCGCCCCCGCCGCCGAGGCGCAGACCGAGTTCACCGTCATCCTCAAGGAGGCCGGCGCGAACAAGATCGGCGTCATCAAGGAGGTCCGTGCCATCACGGGTCTCGGCCTCAAGGAGGCCAAGGACCTCGTCGAGGGCGCGCCTAAAAACGTCAAGGAGAACGCCCCCAAGGCCGAGGCCGAGGAGATCAAGAAGAAGCTCGAGGCCGCCGGCGCCAAGGTCGAACTCAAGTGACCCGCGCCCGGGCGACCCCTTCCGCATCTTTGCCGTCCTGTCCGGGGCCGGCCGCGTTTCTGCGCGGCCCGGCCTCCGTTATCTGTCTGTTTTTGCCCCGCGCGGCCTCGGCCGCGCGTGGCTTTGTCTCTGTTCCGTCCTCCTAACTCCCACCGGGAACTCCCATGGCCGATCGCACCCACACCGCCCGCGTCAACTTCGGTAAGCTTCGCGAAGTCATTCCGCCGCCGAACCTCATCGAGCTCCAGATCACCTCCTATCTGGAGTTCCTGCAGAAGGGCGTGCCCGACAAGCAGCGCAAGCCGCAGGGCCTCGAGGCCGTTTTCCGCGAGGTGTTCCCGATCAAGTCCTACGATGAGCGTCTCATGCTCGAGTATGTCTCCTACAACATCGGCGACTCCAAGAACACCGAGCTTGAGTGCATCCGCGAGGGCATCACCTATTCCGTCCCCCTCTATGTGAAGCTCCGCCTCCGCGAGGGCGAGCTCAACAAGGACGAGGACATCTACATGGGCGAAATCCCCATGGTGACCGAGCGCGGCTCCTTCATCATCAACGGCGCCGAGCGCGTCGTCGTCTCCCAGCTTCACCGTTCGCCTGGCATCGCCTTCGAGGTCACCCCGCACGCAAACGGCAAACCGCTCCATTACTTCCGCATCATTCCCGACCGCGGCACCTGGATGGAAGTCCAGTTCGACAACAACGATCTCCTCTACGTCTATCTCGACCGCCGCCGCCGCCGCCGCAAGTTCCTGATCACGACCCTGCTCCGCGCCATCGGCTATAGCAACGACCTCGACCTGCTCAACCTGTTCTACGAGATCAAGACCCTCAAGGTCACCAAGGCTTTGGACCTGGAGAATGTCTCCACCCTCGTCCTCGTCGAGGACGCCATCGATGCCCAGAAGGGCGTCGTCCTCGCCCGCGCCTTCGAGCCCCTCACCAAGCAAATCGTCCGCACTTTCGAGAAGCACGAAATCACCACCATCCGCGTCATCGACACCTCCGCCGACGAGGGTGCGATCATCCGCGCACTCAAGAAGGATCCGACCCGCAACGAGGAGGAGGCGCTCAAGGAGATTTACAAGCGCCTCCGCCCCGGCGAGCCGCCCACCACCGCCAACGCCAAGGCGCTGCTCAAGCGCCTCTTCTTCGACCCGAAGCGCTACGACCTCGGCCGCGTCGGCCGCTACAAGGTCAACCAGAAGCTCGGCCTCAAGACCGAGCTCGAGAACCGCATTCTCACCAGCGAGGACATTGTCCAGGCCACCAAGTATCTCGTCCGCCTCCGGAAGGGCGACGGGGTCGTGGACGCCATCGACCATCTCGGCAGCCGCCG
>CAIYUN010000029.1 GCA_903929355.1 uncultured Opitutaceae bacterium | reverse complement strand
GCGGCCATGTCACGTTGCGAGGTGCTGCGCTCGGCGAGCGCGAACTCGGCCATTTGGCGGGCGAGGGCGTGGCCGTCGACGGGCGTCGCGGCGCGGAGGGAATCGGGGAATTGTTTCATGTAGATTTGAGGTGGACCCCAAACGTTGGACAGTTTGGGCGTAGTTTTTAGTTATGGTTGACCTGCCCCCAACGATTGGAAAGCGGCGAAGCCGGGATTGGGCGTTAACGATCCGGGTTGGGAAGAGCGCACAGCTCGCTGGCAAACTCGGCCGGAGGCCGATTTGCCAGCGAGCTGTGCGGGCGAAGATGGTTATAGTCGGCCCTCCAGTGTTCAAGCTTTTCCCGCGCGTCCTCCACACTGAAGAAGACCTCGGAGTTGAGGCACTCATCGCGCAGCTTCCCGTTGAAACTCTCGATGAACCCGTTTTCCACGGGCTTGCCTGGCCGAATGAAGTCGAGTTTGACGCCGCGCTGATAGGCCCAGGTGTCCAAGGCTCGGCCGGCAAACTCCGATCCATTGTCTACGGTGATGGATTGGGGCAGTGGCCGGGTCGCGGCCACTTGGTCAAGGCAAGCCGCCACTTTTTTGCCCGTCAGGGCGATGCCCGGCTCCAATAACGGACACTCCCGGGTGTATTGGTCGACGAGCGTCAGGATCCGGAACGGCTGACCCGTTTCCAACCGGTCGGTCACAAAGTCCATCGACCAGCGTTCGTTGGCTCGCCGGGCTGCCGCTGGCAGCACCCGCGCTTGGGCGGCGCGTTTTTTCCGGGTCCGGCGGCGCACCCCGAGGTTTTCCAGCCGATAGAGCTTGTAGATCACCTTGTGATTCACCGGCCAGCCTTCCCGGCGCAGCAACACCCCCAGCCGCCGATAGCCATAGCGGACCCGCAAGCCAGCCAGCTCTCGCAGCCTTTGCCGTAAGGCGGTGTAATCGCGCGGTCGGCCCCGATGATAATAACTTGAGCGGGCCAGCATGATCAGCTCGCAGGCATGCACGACACTCACCCCGTAATGCTCCCGCAGCACCGGAACGAGTTCCCGTAGTCGCGCAGGCCTCAGCCTTTTTTTGACAGCACCTCCTGCAGGATGTGCTTGTCCAATGTCAGATCGGCCACCAGCCGCTTCAGCCGCAGGTTCTCGTCGCGCAGCACGCGCAGCTCATTGAGCTCGCTGATCCCCATGCTGCCCATGGTTCGCTTCCAGACATAAAAGGTGGCCACGCTCACGCCAAGTTGTCGACAAACCTCGACGACTTTGCTGCAGGCATCCACCTGCTTCAAGGCATAGATCTTTTGCTCCTGACTGATTCGGTTCTTTTTCACGGTTCGGTCCTTTCAGGTTGTGGACCGTTCCCGCCCAACCCTCAACCTCCCTGTGTCCAGTTTTCCGGGGGCAGGTCACAACGGCCCTCCCCCTGCTTTCCACACGTCGGCACCCCCTGCATTCTTAAACGTCTGCGAATTCTTCCAAAACCAGACGGGAATTTACAACAACCGGGTTGCGCATAGGGTGGACCACAGTGCCGCCGTCAAAACCGCGGCAAACACGAAGAAAAACGCGCCGACCGCCGCACGGCTCCAGCCCCGCCCGTACAGCAACAGCCCGCCCAGCCACCGACCGGGCCCTGGGGCCGTTCCGGCAGCATCCGCCGGCGTGACATCGGGATGGGCGGTCATGGGCGGGATCGACGGATAAAACCTAGCCACAAGGTGTTCCGGGATCGAGGATTTTCCGCCGACGAGCGCCGCCCCTACGATTGGTTCCGCGGGTGAAATTTCGCGTGGTGCTCCACCAGGCGCGTGCCCTCGACCGCCGTGTAGATCTGCGTGGTCGAGATGTTGGCGTGGCCCAGCATCTCCTGGATCGCCCGCAGGTCCGCCCCGCCGCCGAGCAGGTGCGTGGCAAACGAGTGGCGCAACAGGTGCGGCTTCACGGTCCGGGTGATGCCCGCCCGTTGTGCGAACTTCCTCACCAGCACCCACAACATCTGCCGCGAGAGCGCCGTGCCACGCCGGCTGAGGAAAAACTGGCTGCCGGTCTTCTTCGTCCGCACCAACTGCGGCCGGCCCGACGTGAGCCACACCGCCAGCGCGTCGCGGGCCTTGCCCCCCAGCGGGACGACGCGCTCCTTGGCTCCCTTCCCAAAGACCCGCACGAAGCCGTTTTCCAGGTCCACTTGCTGGAGCATCAGCCCCGCCAGCTCCGACACCCGCAATCCGCTCGAGTAAAACAACTCCAGGATAGCGCGGTCCCGCAACGCGTGGGCGTCGCCGCCCGCGGGCGCGGCCAGGATGCGCCCGACCTCGGCCGGGGTGAGCGTCGCGGGCAGCGGGCGGCGGAGCTTGGGCCCGGTGAGCAGCGTGGTGAAATCGTCCGCGCGCTCCCGTGCCTGGACGAGGTGGCGAGAAAACATCCGCAGCGCCGACAGCTTGCGCGCCGCGCTCGACGCGGCGAGGTGGCGGTCGTCGAGCGAGCGCAGCCACGCCGCCGCCTGCGCAGGCTTCACGGCCGCCCAGCGGCGGACGCCACGCGCGGCGAGGAAACGGGCACACTGTCGCAGGTCGTTCTCATAGGCCTCCAGGGTGCGGGGCGAGCGGCCGCGCTCGAGGCTGAGGGAATTGCCGAAGTCCGTGATCGCATCGTCCAAGGCCGGCGGCAACGGAGCGGCGTTGGTCTCAGGAAATTTGCGGTCGGGCGCGGGCACGGGCCAAGCAAGGGCGAGATCGAAGCCTGGCGCAATCAGGTACTAGGACTGTTCGGTAGCGATGGCTCTCCGAGCCGTCCGCGAACGCCTCGAGAGGCGCCCCCACCAAAATGCGCCTGCTCAGTCGCCTGACGAAAAATCCGCCTCCGCCCAGGCTCCGGCGCGAAAGAGAAAGAGAAAAAGGAAAGAGAATGAAAGGGCGCAGTCTTGCTGCGCCCAAACTGCTCAATACCGCCGGCGGCGCGGCGCGCCGGGCGGCGGCGGCGCGTTGTCCTTCATCCGGTAGGTGATACGCGCCTTGTCGAGGTCGTACGGGCTCATCTCCATTTTCACCCCGTCGCCTGCGGCGATCTTGATGAAATTCTTCCGCAGTTTGCCGGAAATGTGTGCCAGCACCACGTGCTTGGTCACGTTGTTGAGCTGCACCTTGAACATCGTGCCCGGAAGCACGGCGACAATCTTGCCCTCGACCTCGATCATTTTGCCGTCGGACATGGTCAGGCGGGGGTGAGGCCGGGATGGCGGGGGTGGGTCATGCGTGGGAGGCGGGTGAAAGCCGCTTGTAAGAATGCGGTTCCGCTGGCATGTCAAGGCTTTCCTTATCAGGGGTGCATTCGCAGTTTCTTGGCTGCCGTGTTGTCGCCGGGGTCGCCGACCCCGGTCCGGTCTTGAGATGCATCCCCCCCCCCGGCCCTCATGCCCCCACCCACTTCCCCACCCTGCCCGTTTGAAAAACGCTTCCCATCGCAGCTCGTGCGCGACGACGCGTTTTACATGAGTCTGGCCTACAATCAGGCCGTTGACGCCTGGCGCGCGGACGAGGCCCCCATCGGTGCGGTCATCGAGCTGGCCGGCGAGATCATCGGCGCGGCGCACAACACCGTCGAAAGCGCGCGCGACCCCACCGCCCACGCCGAGATGCTCGCCCTCACCCAGGCCGCCGGCCGGCTCGGCGACTGGCGGCTCACGGGCGCAACCGTCTATGTGACCAAGGAACCGTGCCCGATGTGTTCGGGGGCGATGCTCATGGCGCGTGTGAAACGCGTCTGCTACGCCGTGCCCGACCCCAAGATGGGCTGCCTCGGCGGCGCGACCAACCTCAACGACCTCCCGCGCGTGAACCACCATGTCGAGCTGACCGCCGGCGGCGTGCTGGAGTCCGAATGCCGCGAGCTGTTGCAGGGGTTCTTCCGCGCGAAGCGCCGCGAAGGTGAATGAGGAAGGGATGCAGAAGCCATGAAACCGAAAATTGGAACACGAAATCTCCTCCCGGATCTTGGCTGCATGGCTTCTGAATTGACCCCTTTCGCCGATTCAAATCCACGGTAACAGCAGCCCGCAGTTGACGGCGGGGCGCATCTGCGACATGCTCTCCGCTCCGTTTTCCTCCAACCTCAATCCCACGCTTCCCATGGCCTACACCCTTCCCGCCCTGCCCTACGCCGCCAACGCCCTCGAGCCGCACATCGACGCGCGCACGATGGAAATCCACCACGGCAAGCACCATCAGGCCTACATCACCAACGCCAACAACCTGCTCAAGGACACGCCCGCCCTCCTGGAGCTCGGCGTGAACACGCTGATCGCCGATCTTTCCCAGGTGCCCGAGGCCATCCGCGCCGGAGTCCGCAATAACGCCGGCGGCCACAGCAACCACTCGTTTTTCTGGACCATCCTCGGCCCCGGCAAGGGTGGCGCGCCCAAGGGTGCCCTCGCCGCCGCGATTGAGGCCCAGCTCGGCGGCATCGCCAAGTTCAAGGAAGACTTTGCCAAGGCCGGCGCGACGCGCTTCGGCTCCGGCTGGGCCTGGCTCGTGGTCGGCGCGGACAAGAAGCTCGCCGTCGGCTCGACCGCCAACCAGGACAGCCCGCTGATGGGCAAGGCCGTCGCAGGGATCGGGGGCCAGCCGGTCATCGGCCTCGATGTCTGGGAGCACGCCTACTACCTGAACTACCAGAACCGCCGCCCCGACTACATCGCCGCCTTCTGGAATGTGGTGGACTGGGATGCCGCCGAGAAAAACTACCTCGCCGCGATCGCGTGAGCGATGTGGCGAACTCGCCCGATGGTTTTAATCTGGAAATCAGGGACTCAGGTTCAGGCCGACGAAACCAATTCCTGATTTCCTGAGTTCCAGATTCATCCGCTCCGGTTTTCCTGGCTGCCAGCCCGGCCCCAAACCTGCCGACGGCAAAAGCGTCGAACCTCGTCCTCCTCACGGCCCCCAGACGCTGGCCTGCGCGCATTCCCGGAGGCTGGCAGGGCTGAGGCGCGTGGCCTTGCCCGTCTCAGTGTCCACCAGGTAGAGCACGCGGACGTTGGCCATGCGCGCGGTGCAGATGAGGTGGCGTCCGTCCGCCAGCCAGGCCGGCTCAAGGGCGTCGGCGGCGGGCACGTTCTTCGAGACGATCTTGGCCGGCACCTTGCCCGACAGCGAACACATGGCGACCTGATAGGCCTTGCCGACCCGCACGGTGAACGTGATCTTGTCGGGGTCGCCGCGGCTCCAGTCCGGCTCGGCGCAATAGGTGCTGAGGCCGCCGGTGGCCAGGCGTTGTGGTGGGCCACCCGCCGCCGGCATGACCTGGAGCTGCGGGCCCGGGTCGCCGGCAAAGATGATCCGGGAGCCGTCGGGCGACCACGCCGGGGATGATTTCACGGTGTCGGAGCGCGTGCGCCGCGTGATGCCGCGACCCAGCGCGTCGCTGGTGTAAATCTCCGAGGGACCCTCGCCGGTGAGAACCATCACGACCTCACGCCCGTCGGGGCTGAACCGGGCGCTCAGATTGCTCCCTTTCAGGCTCACCAAGGTGCTGGTGTGCGCGGAGGGCAAGTCGAGGAGATAGATGTCGGGGAAGCCCTTGGCATAGCTCGTGAAGATGAGTTTCCGGCCGTCGGGGGACCAGCGGGGCCGGAGCACCGAGGCTCCGCTGAAAGTGACCTGCCGGACCTCGGTGAAAAAGAGGTCGGTGGTGTAAATGTCCTCCCGGCCCGTGCGGTCGCTGACAAACGCCACCTGGGACGCGAAAAACCCATTCAGGCTGCTCGTCGCCTTCACCGCGAGGTCGGCGGCACGAAGGAGGGCGTTGTGGTCGCTTGTGCCCGTGGCCACCTGGCTGAGCAGCGGGGCGCCTCCGCCCGTCACCTCCACCCGTACCTGGTTGGGCGCGACCGCGGTGAAGCGCAGGTCGAACTTCGCGCCGCCCGCGACCCGCTGGTAGCGGCCGTGCGCCGCAAAAGCGAGATTGGCGAGATTGTTCAAATCCGCCGTGCTGCCTGTAACACTCACCGTGATCGGCGGGGCGGTGGACGTAACTTGGACTTCACCGGCATTGAACGGCTGCGCGGCCGCCGCAAGGGGTATTGCCAGCACCGCCAGCGCGGTCCAGATGCTTTCCGGCCCCAACCGAACCGGCAGGACCAACAGGCCACCCAGCATCGCCGCCATCCGGGAGAAAAAAGGGAGTCGCATGGGCATTCTTATTTACAGCAGGGCTCGGAATCTCAATGTCAAAACCTCCCGTGCCCACTTTTCCCACGCCGTGACCACCGAAGCGATCCATGCCGCCCTCAAGCAGGTGAAGTATCCCGGCTTCAGCCGTGACATCGTGTCCTTCGGCCTGGTGCGCGCGGCGGCGTTTGCCGACGGCACGGCCCGGGTCAGCCTCGCGCTTACCACCTCGGATCCCAAGGTTCCCGCCCAGCTCAAGCGCGAGGTGGACCAATGCCTGCGCGCCCTGCCCGGGGTGAACGACACGGTGATCGAGATCGCCGTGGCGCCGGCGCGGGCGGCCCCGGCGGCGGGCGGCAATCTCGCCGGCACGGCGGGCACGCCCAAGACCATCGCACTGGCCGTCGCCATCGCCTCGGGCAAGGGAGGCGTCGGCAAGAGCACCTTCGCCGTGAACCTCGCCTGCGCGCTCGCCCAGCATCTCACGGCCAAAGGCCGGCCCGGCCGGATCGGACTGATGGACTGCGACATCTACGGGCCCAGCGTCCCCTTGATGATCGGCCTGGGCGGCGGGCGGCCCGAGGTCGCGGAGGGCAACATCCTCATTCCGCTCGAAAAGCACGGGGTGAAGGTGATGAGCATGGGCTTCCTCGTGGACGACAACACCCCGGTCGTCTGGCGCGGCCCGATGATCATGAAGACCATCCAGCAGTTCGTCCAAAACGTGCGGTGGGGCGAGCTCGACCTGCTTTTGGTTGACCTGCCGCCGGGCACCGGCGACGCGCAACTCTCGCTGGTGCAGACCCTCCCTCTCGACGGCGCGGTCTTGGTGACCACCCCCCAGCTGGCCGCGACCAACATCGCCCGCAAAGGGGGCCTCATGTTCCAAAAGGTCAATGTGCCCCTCCTCGGGGTCGCCGAAAACATGAGCTACTTTCTCGATCCGGCAGGGAACCGGCACACCCTGTTTGGCGAAGGCGGCGGCCAGAAGACCGCCGACTCGCTCGGCACGATCCTGCTCGGTCAGGTGCCCCTCCTCCCGGAGATCCGCGCCGGGGGCGACGCCGGCGAGCCGGTCGTGGTCAGCTCGCCCGACGGCGAGGCCGCCCGGGTTTTCCGCGCCATCGGCGAGACGTTGCTGGCCCGGGTCACCCCCAAACCGGTGCCCGCCGCCGGTCGATGAAATCACCGCATGACAGGCATTGACATGGCGCCGCAAATCTCTATGTTATCCCGACCCTCAACCATGGTGCTCACTCACGAAACGGTTTTCGCCCTCCTGCGCGCCTGCGAGGACTCCGAGCAACCCGTTTGTAACCTGAAATTTGGGCTCGTTGGCCAAACGGTCGCAACCAAAGCCTTCCGTTTGGGCGTCGAATCGTGGCCGGCCTGTACCGTTTAACGCCAGCAACCAGAAATCACCGTGGCCCTCATGTCGTCCAAACCCTCCCCGGAGCAAAACCCGGCCGTTTCGCCCGACTTCATGAAGCAGTCGAGCCTTTACCAGGAATTTCTGGCCGAGCGGGAGGAGATCTTGAGGCACAAATGGCTGGAGTCCGAGCGTCTGGGGCAGGATATCGGCTTTGAACGGGCGTTGTTGGACTGGATTCGCAAACACCGGGAGGGCTGGCGCGCCACCCGCCGCGTTTCCACTGGAAACACCAATTCACCGTTGCCGGTCAAGGTCGACCGACTGAACCCGGAGGGCGGGGTCAATGGGCAGGCTCGGTGAGTTTGGTTTCCGGAGTTGGTCACGGAGACCACCGAGTTAAGAGCCGAGTTCACAGCGCATCTACCGGGAACCAGAGGGGAAACTGCGGCGTGGTCGCCGCAACTCCAAGTCAGAGCGGATCCTTCCGTTACTTCACCAAGGCTTCCAAGCTGGCGTAGGCCGACTGCATCTCCGTCAGAATCCGGTGTGCATGGGCCAGCAACTGCTCACCCGCTGGCGTCAGCGCCGCCCGGCGGCCCCGCCGGTCAAACAGACGGCAGCCGACCTCCCGCTCGAGTGCCTTGATCGCATGGCTGACCGCTGACTGGGTGATCGCCATCTCCCCGGCCGTGCGCGTAAAGCTCTCCAGCCGCGCCAGCGTCACAAAAGTGAGCAGCTTGCGGCTGTCGAGAATGGGCGGGATGGTGTTGGGTGTCGGCAACGGGCCTTCCCCTATAGCAAGGCTCGAGCCATTTCCCGGACAATGTGTCGGTTGTGTCCTTTTGCCCCGGTTCGGCGGAACTGTTCACAGTCATGAGGTAACGTCATTGTCACATCCCACCCAATACAATTTACCCGACTTAATTTGCTAGCCACTTTAATTCAATTACTTGTAAAGATGATATCCGGGTCGCCCGGCGCCCGGCCCCGGACGTCCGACACCTTCCTGACAGGTTATTCACAGCGGAGCCAATCAGGTCTGACTCAGACGGGAATCCCGGGCTTTCCGCAACGGCTGCGGATAGTCCGCGATGGCGTGCAGGCCGCGGCTTTCCTGGCGTTGCAGGGCGCACGCCACGATCAGTTCGGCCACTTGGATCATGTTGCGGAGCTCAAGCAGGCGGGGATCCACGGAGAAATTCCAGTAATAGTCGTGGATTTCACGTGCGAGGTTGGAGATGCGGGTGCGCGCCCGCTCGAGGCGTTTGGTTGTGCGCATGATGCCGACGTAGTCCCACATGGTGCGGCGCAGCTCGTCCCAGTTGTGCGAAATGACCACCCGCTCGTCGCCATCGCCGCCGCCGAGGTCCACCCAGTCGGGGATCGCGGGGGCGGGTCGGCCGCGTTCGGCGCGGAGATAGCGGTCCACGGAATCCGCCCCACGGCGGGCCATGACCACCGCCTCCAGCAGGGAATTGCTCGCCAGCCGGTTCGCGCCATGGAGCCCGGTGCAGGCGACTTCGCCGCAGGCATAAAGCCCCGGGAGCGAGGTCTCGGCGGCGATGGTGGTGGCGACGCCGCCGCAGACATAGTGCGCGGCGGGCACCACCGGGACCAGGTCGCGGGCGAGGTTGAGGCCGAGTTGGCGGCAGGTCTTGAAGATCTGCGGGAAGCGGGTGCGCAGGAAGGCCTCGCTGCGGTGGGTGATGTCGAGCCACACATGGGGCGCGCCGGACTTTTTCATCTCGGTGTCAATGGCGCGGGCCACGATGTCCCGCGGCGCAAGGTCGCCCATGGGGTGATACGCGCGCATGAAGGCCTCCCCGGCCGCGTTGCGCAGCACGGCCCCCTCGCCGCGCACCGCCTCGCTGATGAGAAAGCGCCGTCCGGTCGCGGAGTACAAGGCGGTCGGGTGAAACTGAATGAACTCCATGTTCCGCACCTCGACGCCCGCGCGCCACGCCATCGCGATGCCGTCGCCGGTGGCGATGTCGGGATTGGTGGTGTAGAGATACACCTGGCCCGCGCCGCCCGTGGCGAGCATGACGACTGGGGCGCAAAACGTGTGCACCCGTCCGTCGCGGACATCGAGCGCATAGGCGCCGAGCACGCGGTCGCCCGCGCCCCCGTGCCGCCGGCGTCGCCGGATCACGTCAATGGCGAAGCAATGCTCGAACACCGCGATCCGGGGCTCCCGCGCGAGGGCCTTGAGCAGCGCCACCTCAATGGCCCGGCCGGTCATGTCCTTGACGTGGAGGATGCGCCGTTTGCCATGGCCGCCCTCGCGGCCCAGATCGTAGCCGCCGGTGGCGTCGCGCGAAAACCGCACCCCCCAATCGGCCAGCTCGCGGACGCACTCCGGGCCGGCGCCGACAATGGCGCGGACCACGCGCGGATCGCACAGCCCCGCGCCGGCGGCGAGCGTGTCGCGCACATGGGCCTTGAAATCGTCGGTCTGCGCCGTGACCGCGGCCAGGCCGCCCTGCGCCCAGTTGGTGCTGGAGTCGGCCTTGGTTTTCTTGGTGAGAATCGCCACCGAGTGGCCCCGCTTCGCGACATCGAGCGCAAAACTCAGGCCGGCGATCCCGCTCCCGATGACGAGGACGTCGAAGGTCTTGGTCACAGGATCTCGTTGTCGATCAGGCGCACCTCGTCGACCCAGGCGGCGAGGACCAGGAGGGTCCGGCCGGCTCGGACCTCGCGCACGGCCTCCATGGTCTCCCGGTCCACGAGGGCGGCGTAGATCACGCGCACGCGGCGGTGCTGGCTGAGGATGTGGGTCGCCTCGGCGACGAGGCGGTCGGTGCGGTGCTCCCCCTGGGCGACCATGGCCTGCGCGCGCCGCAGGGCCTGGCTGAGCGAAAGCGCGTCCTGCCGCTGGGCCGGCGTCAGGTGCCGGTTGCGCGAGCTCAGCGCAAGGCCGTCCGCGTCACGCAGCGTCGGGGCGGTCACAATCTCCACCGGGAGGTGCAGGTCGCGCGCCATTTTCTTGATGACGGCGACCTGCTGCGCGTCCTTCTGGCCGAACACCGCGACCGCCGGGCGGATGATGTTGAACAACTTGGCGACCACCGTGATGACGCCGCGGAAATGCGCGGGGCGCGACACGCCCTCCAGCGGCCGGGCGACGGCCTCCTCGGCGAGGTAGGTCGAGTAGCCCTTCGGGTACATCTCCTCGGACGACGGGGCAAACACCACGCTGACGCCGGCCGCCTCACATTTCTTCAGGTCCGCGTCGAGCTCGCGCGGGTAGTGGGCGAAGTCCTCGTTGGGACCAAACTGGGCGGGATTGACAAAGATCGAGACCACCACCGTGTCCCCGCGCTCGGCCGCCAGCCGGATGAGGCTGAGGTGCCCGTCGTGGAGCGCGCCCATGGTCGGCACGAGCGCGACGCGCCGACCCTCCCCGCGCAAATTTTCCGCGCGGGTCTGCATTTCCGTGACCGAGGTGATGGTTTGCATGGTGGATGGGGGGACAAAGGGGCGGGGTGGCGGGGAATGAACCACCGGCCGGGGTGAAACGCCAAGCTTGAACAAAGCCATCCGCCGGGGTTTGTTCAAGTTTTTCGCCCAACCCTTTCACCCTCCCATGATCCGCATCAACGAAAACTACCTGAAGCTCAAGGCCAGCTACCTCTTCTCCGACATCGCCAAGCGCGTGGGCGCCTATGTCGCCGCGAACCCGTCGAAGCCGGTCATCCGCCTCGGCATCGGCGACGTGACGGAGCCGCTGCCGCCCGTGTGCGTGGCCGCGCTGCATGCCGCCACCGACGAGATGGCGGCGCGGGCCACCTTCAAGGGCTACGGCCCCGAGCAGGGGTATGCGTTCCTGCGCGAGGCCATCCAGCAGCACGACTACGCGGCGCGGGGCTGCCCGGTCGAGGCCGACGAGATCTTCGTTTCCGACGGCGCCAAGTGCGACTGCGGCAACATCCAGGAAATCTTCGCCACCGAGGGCCTGCGCCTCGCCATCCCCGACCCCGTGTATCCGGTCTACATCGACACCAATGTCATGGCGGGACGCACGGGTCCGAACGTGGACGGCCGCTACTCCGGCGTCACCTACCTCGAGAGCACGCCCGCCAACGGTTATGTACCCGCCGTGCCGTCGGTCCCCGCGGATCTCATCTATCTCTGCTTCCCCAACAACCCGACCGGGGCGGTGGCCACCCGCGAACAGCTCACGGCGTGGGTCGCCTACGCGAAGGCCAACCGCGCCGTCATCCTGTTCGACAGCGCGTATGAGGCCTACATCCGCGACCCGGCCATCCCCCACAGCATCTATGAGATCCCGGGGGCGCGCGAGGTCGCGATCGAGTTCCGCAGCTTCTCCAAGACCGCGGGCTTCACCGGGACCCGTTGCGCCTACACCGTCGTGCCGAAATCGCTGATGGGCTATGACGCGGCCGGCCAGGCACACCCGATTCACGCGCTGTGGAACCGGCGCCACACCACGAAGTTCAACGGGGTCGCGTATCCCATCCAAAAGGCCGCCGCAGCCGTCTTCACCGACGAAGGCCAGCGGCAGGTGCGGGCGATGACCGATTTTTATCTGGGCAACGCCGCGCTGATCAGGACCGCGGTCACCAAGCTCGGTTTCAAGTGCGTCGGCGGCGACAACGCGCCCTACATCTGGATCAACGTGGGCCGCGACTCCTGGGGGTTTTTCGACCTGTTGCTGGAGCGCGCGCAGGTCGTCTGCACCCCCGGGGCCGGCTTCGGCAAATGTGGTGAAGGCCATGTGCGGATCAGCGCGTTCAATTCGCGGGAAAATGTCGAGACCGCCCTCGCCCGCCTCACCGCCGCGCTGCGGTGACTCCCGTTGCGCGGGCATGCTGCTTTTTCGGCTCCCTCTCTGTCGCACCTTTAGTGCAAGTGCGGGCGTTGCTTTGGCTTGCGCCGCAAGCAAAAACAAAGATTGCAGCCATCCGCCCTTTTGGCAAGCCTCCTTCCGTCATGAAGCGCCCCTTGCTCCTGCTGCTGTGGATGTTGGCGGTCGTCGCGTTGACGGCGGAGGAGGAGATGCGCACCTGGACCGACCAATTCGGCCGGACGCTCACCGGCACGTTTGTCGAGGCCAACGGGCAGGAGGTCATCGTGCGTCGGTCTGATGGCACCGTCGCCCACCTCCTGCGCACGTCCCTCTCCGCCGACGATCTCGCCTTTGCCGACAAGGCCCAGGCGGCCAAACCCATCATAGTTACGATCGACGCCAGCCGCTCCAAATTCACGACCAAACGGACCGAAACCGCAACTATGACCACCTTTGTGGATGACTGGGGTTTCAACGTTAATCTCACCAACACCACACTGCTGACCGGCCGAAATCTGCGCGCCGACTATGTGCTCTACTACCGCCGCACAAAAAAGATGGGCGACGACCTGGCGACGCAGCCGCTGACCCATCAAACCGGCACCGAGCCGCTCGACACCCTCGACCCCAGGAAGGCGGTCAGCTTCCACACCTCGACGGTCGCCATCACCACGCAACAACTTCGGGAAGGATATTGGACCGTCCTCAACAGCGGCACCTACGTGAACACCAAGTTCGAGGGCATCTGGGTGAGAGTCTACGAGAACGACCAGATGATCGGCGAATACGTCTCGTCGGAAGATTACCGCAAGGAAGGCTGGCTTGGCGGCACCCCCGCACCGAAAGCCGCCGCCAAAAGGAAACCGGCGGCCAAGACGGCCGCCCCCGCCCCCTGACGCGGTCCCTCATCTTGGGCACACCCGGGGCCTGAATGTTCCAACCAGAGGTTCTTACAGAAGATCGCCAAGAGCGCGAAGCCCTGCCCCCCTCCTCCACCTTCGCGCTCTTTTGCGTTAGTGTAACGCCACCGGTCCGTGGTTTTATAGTTTTAGGGTGAAAAATCGGCCGACGCGCTCCGACGGCGCGCCCTGCCTTCAGACATCCCCTCATGGTGTTTATCTTAAGGGACGTTGGTGTAAAATTATTCCATCCGACCCAGCAGCACCTGCGCCCGGGTGATCGCCGTCGGCAGGTCGGCGACTATGTTGTCGGCCCCCACGGCGTCGAGAAACCCGGCCTTGTCCATGGCGAAATAGGGCTGGGTGTGCGGCCCGCTCAGGATCAGGTGCCGGCCATGGCGGCGGAGTTTTTCGTGCAGCAGGTCCAGCGAATGGAGGGCGGTCGAATCCATTGCCGTCACCGCCGCCAGGTGCAGGATGATCACGCGGGTGTCGCCACCGGCCCGCCGGATCACGGTGTCCAGCTTGTCCGCCGCCCCAAACAGGAGCGCGCCGAACACGCGGTACACAATCACCCCCGGCGGCACCACCCCCACCCGTTCGTGGCCCTGCCCCGCCAGCGCCGCCTCATCGTGCGCGGCCACCTGCGTGGTGTCGGCCACGCGCTTGATGAAGAGCGCTGCGGCCAGGATGAGGCCGTATTTCACCGCCACCGTCAGGTCAAAGCAGGTGGTGAGGGCGAAAGTCACCAGAAACACGGCCGCGTCACCCCATGGTTGCCGGCCGATCAGCACAAACTCGTCCCACTCCACCATCTTGCAGGCCACCACGATGAGCACCCCGCCGAGCACGGCGAGCGGGATGAACTTGGCCAGCGGGGCGGCCAACAGCACAATCAACAGCAGGGTGAGCGCGTGCACCATGCCGGCGATGGGCGAACCCGCGCCGTTGCGGATGTTGGTCACCGTGCGGGTGATCACGCCGGTTACCGGAATGCCGCCAAAAAACGGGGCCACGAAATTCGCGATCCCCTGCGCCATCAATTCCTGGTTGGAGTCGTGCCGGTCGTCGATCATGCCGTCGGCCACCACGGCCGAGAGCAGCGCGGCGATGGCCCCGAGCACGGTGATCGCCAGCGCCGGCCCCATGAGCTCGGGCAACTGCACCCAGTCAAACGCGGGGACCTGGAACTTGGGCAGGCCGTCGGGAAACGCCCCCGTGGGAAACCGGCTCGCGATGGTGTCGACCGGCAATCTGAACAGATAGACGACCAAGGACACCGCCACGACCGCGACATTGTAGCCGGGCAGGTACCGCGCCCAGCGCTTCGGCCACACCGCGATGGCCACGACCGTCGCCAGTCCGACGCCCACGGTCAGCCACCGCAGGGTCGGCAGCGCATGGGCGAGGGCGTCGATCTTGGCGAAAAACTCGGCCGGCACCGCGGCCAGCCGGAGACCGAGGAAATCTTTTACCTGGGTCAGCATGATGGTCACCCCGATCCCGCAGGTGAAGCCGGTGGTGACCGGATGAGGGATGAACTTTACGAGGGTGCCCAGCCGCGCCGCGCCCAGGGCGAAGAGGAACACGCCCGCCATGGCCGTGCAGATCAGCAGATTGGGCAGGCCATACTGGGTGATGACCGCGTACACCAAACCGACGAAGGCGCCGGCCGGTCCGCCAATCTGCACCCGCGATCCGCCGAGGGCTGAGACAATGAAGCCCCCGATGATCGCCGTGTACAGCCCGGCCCCCGGCGAAACCCCCGAGGCGATGCCGAGTCCGATGGCCAACGGCAGCGCCACGACCCCGACAGTGAGCCCGGCCCGGACATCAGCCACCAACCGCGCCCGGGTATAACCCCGGAGGGCATCGATCAGCCGCGG
This sequence comes from uncultured Opitutaceae bacterium, assembly GCA_903929355.1. Lineage (GTDB taxonomy): Bacteria > Verrucomicrobiota > Verrucomicrobiia > Opitutales > Opitutaceae > CAIYUN01. The sequence goes on along the minus strand of CAIYUN010000029.1, from coordinate 37,611 downwards.
ACGGAACGAAAAAGGAACACCGGCGATTTTCATCGGGAAGCGAGACCCCCGAAGCTGCACCAACCGTGCCAACGGAACAAGGCCGGGAGCGGGCCGAAACGCGGTAAGTGCCGCGACTAATACGGGTAATTTTGAGGGGAGGCGTACGGAGGAATTGGCCGCCCGAAGACCAGGCTTCGGCGTGGCAGACCAAAGGCGCAAACCGGATGGGGCGTAGGGATAAAACTTTTCGAGCCGTCGGAGATTAACCACCATGGGCATTGCTGAGCACTGATTCGGAGGATCGGATTAGTGTATATTATTGTTAATAAGTTAGTACAGGCATTTGTTCTGCGAGGTCATTGGTGAATGCCCTGCCCTCGCAACCTCAAGGTTTTATTCTTCGTGAATGAGCCTCCGCCAGCCTCATCGCCGTAAAACACGGTTGAGCCGGGGCGGCTGCCAGCCCATCGTCGGCCCCATGCCTGTCCGCGCCTGGTTTCCCACCCTCATCCACTGCCAGCCGCTGCAAGCGAGCGGCCTCACCCGCTTCAACGACGAGCTCGCCACCGAGTGCGCACAGTTGCGCGACTTTGACGCCGCCGGCCGGCGATGGTCCGCGAAGAACTACCCCGGCGGCTATACCAGCTACGCCTCGCTCAACGAGCTGCACAAGTTCTCCAGCACGTTCGCCGGCTTGGAGCAGAAGCTCACGCGCCATGTCCGCACCTTCGCCCGCGCCCTGGATCTGGACCTCCGCGGCCGGACCGTGCGGATGACCGACTGCTGGGTGAACATCATGCCCCCCACGGCCACCCACTCCCTGCACCTGCACCCGCTCTCCTTCATCAGCGGGACCTATTATGTGCGCACCCCGGCCGGCTGCCCCGGCCTGAAATTTGAGGACCCGCGCCTGAGCAAGTTCATGGCCGCGCCGCCGAAACTCGCCACGGCGCGCCCCGCCCAGCGCACCCATGTGACCTACCCCGCCGTGGCCGGCAATGTGATCCTCTTTGAGAGCTGGCTGCGCCACGAGGTCGCCGCCAATCAGGCCGCCGGCGAGCGCATCAGCATCAGCTTCAACTACGCCTGGGCGTAATTCCAATTATCCCAGGCAGGTTCGCCCTGCACCCCGGTCAGGCCGTCGCGTCGCTGACCACCGCGAACGCCGCGTCGGCGGCGGCCAGCGTCTCCGCGACATCCGCCTCCGTGTGGGCGGCGCAGACAAACCAGTTGTGGTGCGGATGGAAAAACACCCCCCGGCGCGCGATCTCCGCGCAGAACAACTGCTGCCGCCGCCAGTCGGTCTCATCCGCAAAGCGCAGGAAGGGCACCGCCGGGGGGCCGGAGGCGATCACCCTGAGCCCGTGCCGCAGCGCCCGCTCCTGCAGTCCGGCCATGAGCTGCTCACCGGTCCGCCGCATCCGGCCGATGCCGTCGTCGCGCTCCAGCACCGCGAGCGTGGCGAGCGCCGCGCGCATCGCCACCGCGTTGAACCAGAAGCTGCCCGTGAGAAACACCCGCGAGGCCGCGACCTTCAGTTCCGCGCGACCGACCGTCGCCGCGATCGCGTGACCGTTGCCCAGCGCCTTGGAGAAGCAGATCAGGTCCGGCTCGAACCCAAACACCCGGTGCGATCCGCCCAGGTGCAGCCGGAAGCCCGCGCGCACATCATCCAGGATGAGCACGATCCCCTCCTGGCGGCACGTCTCCTGCACCCCCGCCCAGAAGCCGGGCGCCGGCATCACCGAGTCGCCAAACGACGGGTGATGGAACGGCGAGGCGATCAGCGCCGCCACCTTCCCCCGGTGTCGGCGCACGAGATCACGGAAATTGTCGAGGTTGTTCCAATCAAAGGCCTGCACATGCACCCGGTCCTCCGCCACGAGCCCGCCATGGCCGGGCGAGCACCAGGCATGCGAACCGTTGTAGCTGTGGCGGACCCGGAGGATGATCTTGCGCCCGGTGAACTCCCGCGCCACCCGGATCGCCCAGGTGGTCATGTCGGAGCCGTTTTTACCAAACACCGCCCAGTCGCCAAAATCCACCAGGTCCACCAGCCGCTCCGCGAGCTCCACCATCGCCTCCGTCGGGTGGTTGAAGCAGTCGCCGTCGCGCCGCTGCCGGTCCACCGCCGCCTCCACCTCGGGATGGTGGTGCCCGAGCACCACCGGACCGTAGGAACACATGTAGTCAATGTACTCGTTGCCATCGACATCCCAATACCGCCCCCCCTCGGCCCGGGCGGCATAATAGGGAAAATCGCCGGGCACCGTGAGCGCGGGGCTGGTGTGGCCGTAGATGCCCCCCGGCGTGACCCGGCTGGCCCGCGCAAACAGCCGGCGCGACTCCGCATAGCCATGGTGACCCGAGATGCCGTTGGCCGCTGGGGGCGGAATAACGGGGCTGAAGTCGGACCCCGCCCGGGCCGGGAGGCCGGGCGGGTTGGAGGTGGCGCTCATTTTTTGGGCGGAAAGTAGTCGGACATCCGCTCCAACACAACATTAAGTCGCTCGGCCAGAGGGAGACTCCCGGTGACGAGCATCTCGCCGGTGCCGATGGCGGCCATCGTATCGAGCTCGTCGCGCAACGCCAACAGCGCCGTGCGGAAATGGGGAAAGCACACGGTCACATCCGCCGGCGCGGGCGGTTCGCCATGGCCGCCCTCCAGGGATCCCCCCGCAAACCGCAGCCAGCCGTCGAAGCCAACCTCGGGTATCTGGAAGCGCGCCAACCCGTCGGGCGGATGGGCGCCGACCGCGTGACCGACGGGATCATGCGCGGCCAGGATGACCGCGCCCCGCAGGGCCGTGCCAAACCCGAGCCCGACGTGCGCCCGCGCCGTGGTGTCGCACTTCAGGTCCGGCGCCCGCGGCATCAGCATGCGGAACAGGCCCGGGCGGGGCCGCTTGACGGACGCCCGGCGCAGCGCGAAGGCCTCGCGAAACGCCGGCAGCACCGCGCCCGCCAGCAAGCGGAGATAGACGGTGGGAAGGATCGGTTTTTTCATCGGACGCGGTTACAGCATGGGACGGGCCGAAACCAGTTCAAGCACGCCGCGAGGGGTGCCTGCAGGGCACGCCCGGGCCATCCGCCCCCGCTCCTCGACCAACCGGTGGGGCTCGCGCAGCCACGGCTCCAACCGTGCCGGCAGGTCGGCCGCGCGCCGCAAAACACCCCCAAACCCATGCGCTGCGGCAAACTTCAGCGTGATGCCCTCCTGCGGCATGACCCCGCCCAACCCGTTGAATAGGATCGGGCAGCCGCTGAGCAGCGCCTCACTGGTCGTGCCCGTGCCCGGCCGCGCCACGACGGCCGAGACGCATTGGAGCAGCTCGGCCATCCGGTCGGTGTATTCAAGGGGCCGCACCGGCAGCTCCGGGTGGACGGTCGCCCAGCTCGCGACCTCCTGCCAGACAGACTGCGGCCGGCACAGGACGATGACCTGCGGCCGGTGGGGCGAGGCCAGCAGGACGTTGAGCAGGGCCACATGGTTGTTGGCCCCGACCGCCCCGGTCGTGAGCAGGAGCGTGCAGCGGTCGGGATCGAGCTCGTAACGCTCCCGCAGGCAGCGTCGGCGCGCGGCCTCGTCCATCCGCGGCGCGTAAAACGCCGGATCGAGCAAAAACCCCGCCGCGCGCGCGCGCTCCTCCGGCATCCGCCACCGGCGGGCGGCGGCCACGGTCTCCGGCACCGCGCCAAGAAACAGGTCGGCCTGCGGGTTGACCCAATGCCGGCTGAAACCGTAACCGCCGAACAGCTCGCCGCAATAGGTCACGCAACGGGGCTTCGGGTCGCGCAAGGTCTCGCGCGCCACCGCAAAAAAACCGTGGTTGAGCGAGCCGTGGACACTCAGCACCGCGCCGGGCCGGACCTCACGGAGGACGGCGCGGAAACGTTCGACGCCGAGCATCATCGCCGGCGACTTGCACGCGCCGGCGACCTCGAGAAAATTGAAATACAGGTGGTGCAGCCGCGGGGCGGTGCGCTGGATCCAGTTGTAGAGCCCGACGCCAAAACGATAGAGGCCGTGCGTCTGCTCCAGTGCCTGATGGATGACGACCTCGAGGCCGAGGTCCGGCTCGCGTTTCGCCCAGGCCGCAAAGGCGCGCGCCCGGGTGTTGTGCCCGCCGCCCGTGCTGGAGGTGAGGACCAGGACGCGCATCGCGCCTTCTTCAGGCCAGGAGGCTGGTCCCGGTCATTTCCGCCGGCTTGGGCAGGCCCATGAGCGCGAGCACGGTCGGGGCGATGTCGGCGAGGCGGCCGCCGGTGCGCATCCGGGTCTGACCCGCGATGTAACCGTCGCCGACCACAAAGACCTCAACCAGGTTCAGCGTGTGCGAGGTGTGGGGCGAGTTGTTCTCATAGTCCCACATCTGTTCGCAATTGCCGTGGTCGGCGAGGATCACAGCCCGGCCGCCGACCCTGTCCAGCGCGGTCAGCAACTCTCCCACCCCGGTGTCGGTCGTCTCCACGGCCTTGATCGCAGCCGGCAGCGAGCCGGTGTGGCCCACCATGTCCGGGTTGGCGAAGTTCACGACAATGAAACCGTATTGGCCGGAGAGGATCGCGGCCTTGGCCAGCGCGGTCACCTCGGCGGCGGCCATCTCGGGCTGCAGGTCGTAGGTGGCCACCTTGGGGCTGGCCGGGCAGGCGCGTTCCTCGCCGGGAAAGGGGGTGGCGCGGTAGTTGTTGAAGAAAAAAGTGACGTGTGGGTTTTTCTCCGTCTCCGCGCAGCGGAACTGCCCGATACCCGCCGCCGCCACGACCTCACCGAGGATGTTTTTGAGTTTCTCCGGCTTCGGCGAGATGACGTTCACGGGCAGGCCCGCCTCATATTCCGTCATGGTCGCGTAATAGAGGTCGAGCTTCCGGCCACGGTCAAAGCCCGGGAAATCGTCGAGCACAAAGGCCTTGGTGATCTCGCGCGGGCGGTCGCCCCGGTAGTTGTAAAACAGCACCGCGTCGCCGTCGCCGATGACCGCGAGCGGTTGGCCATCGGGCCCGACCACTGCGGTCGGCGCGACGAACTCGTCGCCGTTCTGGGTCGCGGTGAGCGGGTGCGCATAGTAGTTTTTGACCGCGGCCTCGGCGCTGGTCGCGGTGGCGACAGCGGCGCGACCCGTCAGGAGGTCATAGGCCTTCTGCACACGGTCCCAGCGGTTGTCGCGGTCCATCGCCCAAAAGCGCCCGCAGACGGTGGCGATCTGGCCCACGCCGATCTTTTCGCACTGCGCGTCCACCTCGCCCACATAGCGCACCCCGCTGGAGGGCGGCGTGTCGCGGCCGTCGGTGAACGCGTGGATGAAGACCTGCCCGGCGGTGAGGCCGTCCTCCTTGGCCTGCCGCAAGATGCCGTAGAGGTGCTCCAGCATGCCGTGCACGCCGGCGTCGCTCACGATGCCCATGAGGTGAAGCTTGGCGCCGGGGCGGGCCTTCACCCGCGCGACGGCTGCACGCCAGACCGGGTTGGTGGCGAGCCGCTTTTCCGAAAAGAGCTTGTTCAGGCGCACGAGTTCCTGGTCCACGATGCGACCGGCGCCGATGTTCTCATGGCCGACCTCGCTGTTGCCCATCACGCCATCGGGCAGGCCGACATCGAGGCCGCTGGCGGCGACGAGGGTGCGCGGGTAGCGGGCGTGCAGCATGTCGTCGCACGGCTTGCGCGCGAGGTGGACGGCGTTGGCGGCGTCCTGCTCGGGATGGGGATTCTGGCCCCAGCCATCGCGGATGACGAGGAGGACGGGCGGACGGGAGGTGCTCATGGGAAATGGATGAACCACGCATGACAGGGATTCGCCGGGTAAGAAAGCAAAACCCGTGCGCGGGGCGGGGCAATGTCGTCTGCGCGGCCGAGGAAACGTCCGCCGCGGAGGTCATCACCTGCAACGAGACCGCCGCCGCGTGCCCTCAGTCGTAGAGGGCGGCGCGCAAGTCCTCGTGGGTCACTTTGGCGGTGCCCCACGGCGGCGTGACCACGGCGCGGCCCGATGTGAGATCAAGCCGGGCCCGCGCAGCCGGTGGGGACGCAGTATGCCAGATGGTATGATCCGGGGACCTAGGTGACAGATTGTCCGGGGACATGATAGTCCGACGGGGTCAGGTTTTAATGTTTTATATTTCCTTCGGTCATGCCCAAGCCGGCAGCCTGCTCAGGCGATGTTTGTCAGCACGCCGGTACTGTCGCCGAAGCTTGTCGCCTTCACGCCCTGGCGGTGCAGCATGGAGAGGTAAAGGTTGGTCATCGGTGTTTCCTTGTATTCCAGGTGCCGGCCCGGGGTGAGGGTGCCACCGCCGCGCCCGGCGAGGATCGTCGGCAGGTTGTCGTGCGAGTGCTCGTTGCCGTCGCTGATGCCCGCGCCATACACAATCATGCTGTTGTCCAGCAGTGTGCCGTCGCCTTCCCTCACCGCCTTCAGCTTTTCCAGGAAATAGCCAAACTGCGTGACGTGGAACTTGTCGATGAGGGCGAGCCGCGCGAGGCTGTCCGCATTGTTGCGGTGATGCGAGATGTGGTGGTGCCCTTGGGCGACGTTGATGAAGGGATAGGGCCGGTTGCCGCCGTCGTGCGAGACAAGGAAGGTCGCGATGCGCGTGGTGTCGGTCTGGAACGCGAGGGTCATCACGTCAAACATCAGGCGCAGGTGGTTTTGAAAGGAGTATTCCGCGTTGAAGTCCGGCGTGGCACCGGCGGGAACCACGGCGGGCTGGAGACCGTTCTGCTGGATGCGGCGCTCAAGGTCGCGGATCGACGTGAAATACTCGTCGAGCTTGCCGCGGTCGACCGTGCCGAGGCTGCCCTGCAGGCGCTTCGCCTGGTCCTGCACGGTGTCGAGGATGCTGGTGTTGTAATGGTCGCGCCGGGCCTGGGCCACCTTCTCCTCCGGCGTCGCGTTCACGCCAAACAGCCGTTCAAAGGCCGTCTTGGGCTCGATCTCGGGATTCATCGGCTGGGTCTCGGATCGCCAGGAGATGTTGAACTGGTAGGCGCAACTGTAACCACTGTCGCAGGAGCCGGCCTCCTGGCCGCGGTCGCAGCTCAGCTCCAGCGAGGGCAGCCGGGTCTGGCCGCCCACCGCGTTGGCGGCGACCTGGTCCACGGAAATGCCGGCATGGATGTCGGAAGCGGATTTCTTCGGGTGCCTGCCGGTGAGGTAGGTGGCGCAGGCGCGGGCGTGGTCGCCGCCGCCGTCGCCCATGCCGAACGCGTTCTTGTGCGTGAGCCCGGTGAGCACGGAGAAATCCTGCTTGTAGGCGGCGAGCGGCTCGAGGGTGGGCGAAAGTTTGTAGTCGGCCCCGGTGCCGGTCGGCCCCCAGGTCTTCATGTTCTTGCCGTTGGGCACGTAGACCCACGCCATGCGCTTGGGGAAACCGGCGGCCGTGGTGGTGCCGGCGGCGGCGGTCGCCGCGCGCGCCCGCGCGCCGGGAATCATGGCCTCAAGGACCGGCAGGGCCATCATCGTGCCGAGTCCGCGCAGAAATGTCCGACGGGGAAGAAGCCAGGGTTTGCTCATAGGATGAGGGAGACGAAACAGGCGGGCGGGTGCGGAAGATGAAAGCGCGGCGAGGGTAGGCGCGGGAGGGTAGACTTGGCAAGCCGGTTGTCGGTAAGAGGGGAATTTAACGCAAAGGCGCGAAGACGCAGAGGGCGGAATTTTAACCACTAATGAACACTAATTTACACTAATCCGATCCTCATAATTAGTGTTCATCAGTGGCCATTAGTGGTTGAATCCGAGCGTTCGAAAAGTTTTAATCCGGGTTTTCAAAAGTGATTTATATCTCATGATCATTAGTTTATATATCATTCGTGAAACGTTTATGGTTCGGCGGCGACCTTGGTCTCCGCCGCGCGCTGCATCTGGAACGGCTGGCTTTGCACGATGCCCAGGATGAGCGCCGAGAACTTGAGCTCGTGGGCCGACAGGCTGGCGGTGATCTTTTCGACCGCCGGGCGGTCGTAATACTCGACGCCGCGTCCGAGGGCGTAGGTGAGCATCTTTTCGGTCAGCGTGCGGATGAAGGCGTCGCGCTTCGCCCCGGCGAGGATGCCGGTGAGATCAACGGCCCCGTGAAAGCTCTCCCCAGTGGCGAGCTTGCCCGATGAGTCCACGGCAAAATCGCCCTCCTTGGCGCGGAAGGCGCCGATGCCGTCAAAGTTTTCCAAGCCGAAACCCAGCGGGTCCATGCGCGCATGGCAGGAGGCGCAGACCGGATCGGCGCGGTGCTGCTCCATCTGGGCGCGCAAGGTGGCGGCCGTGGGCTGGCCGTCGTTCTTGAGCTCGGGGACATTGGGCGGCGGCGGCGGCGGCGGGTCGCCCAGGAGGTTTTCCAACACCCATTTGCCGCGCTTGACCGGCGAGGTGCGGGTGGGATTGGAGGTGATGGCGAGGACGCTGGCCTGCGTGAGCACGCCGCGTCGCGGGGTGTCCTTGAGCGACACCCGCTGGAAATCCTCCCCGGTCACGCCCGCAATGCCGTAATGCTTCGCCAGGCGACCGTTCACGAAGGTGTAGTCGGCGTTGAGGAAATCCAACACGCTGCGGTCCTCGCGCATGATCGAGCCGAAGAACAGGTCGGTCTCCTGCTCCATCGCGCGGCGGAGGTTCTCGTCAAAGTCAGGATACAGCTCGTGGTCGGGCGCGATGAACTTGAGGTTGCGCAGCTCGAGCCACTGGCCGGCGAAATTCTCCACAAAGGTCTGGGACTTGGGCGAGGCGAGCAGCCGGGACACCTGCGCGCCGAGGTTGGCGCGCAGCTGTCCGCGCGCGGCGAGGTCGAGCAGCTCGTCGTCCGGCATCGAGCTCCAGAGAAAATACGAGAGCCGCGCCGCCAGCGCGAATTCGCTGAGGGACACCGCGCCGTCCTTCGCCGGCACGTCCGCCACCGCGGGGGTGACCTCGCCGTGGAAAAGGAAATACGGCGAAACGAGCGCGGCCTCGAGCGGGAGCTTCAGGCTTTGGTCAAAAGAGAGCCCATCCCGCTGCCCGAGGGCAAACAGCGCCGACAACTGGTCGAGCTCCGCCGGCTGCACCGGCCGGCGCCAGGCCCGGCGGGTGAAATCCGCCACGATCACGCGGGCGCGGTCGACCGGGGTGACGGCGGGTTGGCCGGCCAGCGCGGCGTCGGCCGACGCGAACAGGTGCTGGATGGGCGCGGGTTTGGCCGGCAGCACCTGCGGCTCGGTCAGGCTGGCAATCTCCAGGTTTTGGATCGTGAGCTCACGCACCCGCAGGTTGGGGTTCTTGGCCGACGGGTCCGCGAACGCGTTGATGAACGCCGCCGACAAGCGCTGCTCGCCCGCGGGCAGATGGACCTTGGTCTCATAGACCTGCGGCTGCGCGTTCAGCAGCACGGGGGAGAACACCCGCTGCCCCTCGATCGCCACCAAGGTGGCGGGCGCCAGCACGTCAAAGGCGTGCAAGGCGTGGCCGCCCGCGCGGAACTCCATCTTGGCCGGCGCGTCGCCGGCCTGGCGGGCATAGGCGGTCGCCCGAAGGAGGTAGTCGCCCTCGTGGGGCGCGGTGAACTTGACCGCGACCTCGCCGTTGCCGCCCAGAATCCGCGCCCCGGCCGGGTCGGCCGTCCCCGGTCCGGTCGTCTCGAGCTGTGGGGCCGGAAAACGCCAGGTTGCGGTCGGCAGGGGGCCCTCGATCTCCAGCCACTTGACCATGATGTTGCCCCGCTGTTCCAGCCCGATGCGGCCGTTCTTCATCAGGAGCTCGTTGGCCCCGCCACGGAGGCGGTGGTTGACGACAAAGAATTTGTGTTTGCCCGACGGCACGCCCACGCGGGCCTCATAGACCCCAGGCTGGTCCTTCGTCGTGGCCGTCACGGCCCAGACGGTGGTGATCGCGTCGTCGATCATGCAGGTCAGCTTGAGCGGGCCGCCGCCCTTCACATAGGCCTGCACCCGCACCATGTAGTCGCCGCCGCTGACCGGCACGCGGATCGAAAGCCCATCCTCCTCCAGCGCGCCGAGCGGCATCCATCCGTCGCCGCTGTCGCCGTCGGCGTTGAAGCCGAACTCCAGCATATTGGCGGGGTAACGCCGCTTGGTGCTCGGGATGGTCTCCGTCGCGATGGCCTGGTCGAAGATGCGGTCCGCCGCCGTGAGATACTTCTCCATCAGCAGGGGGGAGAGCGAGAGCACGTCGCCGATGTTGTCGAAGCCGAAGCCGGAGTTGTCGGCGGGGAAATCCTCGGCCGGCTGAAAGTCCACGCCCACCAAGTCGCGGACGGTGTTGTTGTATTCCGAGCGGTTGAGCCGGCGGAAGGTCACGTGGCCGGGATCGGGCCGGGCGGCGTCGAAGTGGAGCAGGTTTTTCTCAATCCAGGTGACGATGAGTTCGCGCTCCGCCGTTGACGGAAAGAGGTCGGCGTCGGCCGGCGGCATCTCGCGGGTGTAGACATGGTGCAGCACGGTCTCCCACGTCTTGCGGCCGGCGAGCACATCGGCGGCCGTCTTGAAGGCATCAAACTTCACGTCGCCCTTGCCGACCTCGCCGCTGTGGCAGTCGTAGCAGTATTTGACGAGCAGCGGCCGGACCTTGGCGTCAAACATGGCGGCATCCAGGAGGTTGCTGGCGCCCAGCGCAGCCGAAGCCGGTGGGGGCGCGGGAGCGTGGGACGGGCCGGCCGCCGCGGCGGTGAAACGGACCAAGGTCAGAACGGCCAAACTCAGGAGAAACCGAAGGGGAATCGGGGGGCATTTCACTTGGACCATCCGCCAGAAAAAAGCGGGGCTGGCAAGCCGGGAAAGGGGGCGCTCCCGGGGTGTGGGGTTTTTGGACGCTTCTCGGTTGCTGGCCGGGCCCGGACGGCGCGGCCGGCGGTCCCCGACTGCAGCGAGGTCGCCGCAGCTCCAGCCGGGAGTGGCGCGACAGGGCGGTCGCACCCGAGCGCCATCTGTCCCATGGTCGGGAAAGGCCCCATAGTGGCGGCATGGGCGATCGGCTACCTTGTCGCCATGAACCCAATCCTCCTCATCCTCATCCTGCTCTTCCTGTTCGGCGGCGGCGGCTTTTACTTCGGTGGCCCCGCCTATGGCGGCGGCGGCCTTGGCCTGATTTTGATAATCTGCCTGATCGTCTGGTTGTTCGGTGGCTGGCGCGCGAAAAACTGACCGTCGGCCCAGCCCGATTCGGTCTCGCGGCCTCCCGCCTTGGACGGGTCGGCCTTGCGTCCACGCTTGATTCTGTCAGCAATCACCGGCGGTGAAAACGTGGCTGTTTCTGTGCTATTTTGCGACGTGGGGATTCATCCCTCCGTTGCTGCTGCTCAAAAAGCGCCCTGCCGCCACGCTGGCTTGGCTGTGGGCCATCCTCTTCATCCCGCTGCTGGGCGCGGTCGCTTTTTTCGCCATCGGCACCGACCGGCTCAAGCGGCGGCGGCTCAAGCGGCGGTCGCTTTTTTCCGCCCGGGCCTCGCGCCAGCCGGTTCCCGCCAGCACGACGGATGACGCCACCGCCTTGCTCTTGGAGAAGTTGCCGCTCCGCGACCGCCAGTTCCTGCAATTGCTGTCCCGGATCAACCAGCTGCCCCTCAGCTCCACCTCGAACATCCGCCTGTTGTGCAACGCGGAGAGCTTTTATCCGGCGCTGGAGACACGGATCAGGGAGGCGGTCCACCATGTCCACCTCGAGTTTTATATCTGGCAGGACGACCCGACGGGGGCGCGGTTCCTCCAGCTTTTGACCGAAGCCGCGCGGCGCGGTGTCATCGTGCGCTTGTTGCTCGATGGCGTGGGTTCGTACCACCTGCCGGGGGCCCGCCTGGCAGAATTCACGGCGGCGGGCGGACAGTTCTCCTGGTTCCAAAGTCTGGATCCAAAACGGCTGCGCTTTTTCATGAATCTGCGCAACCACCGCAAGCTCCAGATCATTGACGGGGCCATCGCCTTTGTGGGGGGCATGAACATCGGGCGCGAACACGAGAACCTTGAGGCCGTGCCCGGCCCCTGGCGCGATGTGCAGGTGGAGGCCACCGGCTCCGTGGCCTGCGAACTGCAGGAGGTTTTTGCCGACGACTGGTTCTTTGCCACCGGCGAAAAAATCTCCCATCCCCGCTTTTTCCCGCCCCATCCCGGGCCACCCCGGCAGCCCGCCCATATTGTGCTGGGGGGGCCGGACCGCCGGAATGAGCCGGTCAGCAAGTCCATCGTGAGCCTCCTGAACGAGGCGAGCCACCGGGCCTGGATCGCCACCGGCTACTTCGTGCCCGATGACACGGTGCTCACCGCGCTGGAACTGGCCGCCAGCCGGGGGGTGGATGTGCGGCTGCTGATCTCCGAGAAAAACGATCGCCGCTGGCTGGTGACCGTGGGCCGCTCGTACTATGGCCAGTTGCTCGACTCCGGCGTGCGCCTCTTCGAATACTCGGTCGGCGTCCACCATGCGAAAATCGCGCTGGCCGACGACCAGTGGGTCATGGTCGGTTCGGCCAATCTCGACTACCGGTCGCTGCGATTGAACTTCGAACTCAATCTTCTTTTCCACTGCCGGACGGCCAATGCCGAGCTCGCGTGCATTCTGGAGCACGATTTTGGCCTCTGCCAGGAAATTGATCCGGCGGTCTTTGCGCGACGGCCCTTCCGGCAGAAATTCGCCGAAGCCGCGCTCCGGCCGCTGTCGCCCCTCCTGTGAGGGGCCGCCACGGACCGACGGGGCGTCGGGAACCGGGCTGGCTACCGATGCGGCGGGGGCCCGCCGGCGGCCGGCAGCTCGACCATCAGGGCGGTGATGTTGTCCCGGCCGGAATTGTTCAACGCGGCCTCCACCAGCCGTTGGGCGGGGGGCAGGCGGGCGCCGATTTCGTCGGGCTCGCGGATGAGCTCCTCAATCTGGCGGTCCCACAGGCCGTCAATCAACCCGTCGGAGCAGATCAAAAATCCATCGCCGGGCTCGTGCGCCACCGCGCTGATTTGCGGCTCCAGCTGTTGCTGTCCGCCCCCGAGCGCCTGGTGGAGGGCGTGGCGCATGGGATGCGACCGGGCCTCGCGCTCGTTGATCCGGCCCTGGCGACGCAACCAGCCCACATGGCCGTGGTCGTGCGTCAACTGCACCAGCCCGCCCGCCCGCGGAAACTGGTAGATGCGGCTGTCACCAACGTGGGCGAAAAACATCCGCCCGGGCGTGAACCAGGCGAGGCTGAGCGTGGCCCCCATGCCGGCACATTCCTCGTACGCATAGCCCAGTTGGAGGAGGTCGCGGTGAATCGAGTCCACCAGCTCGCCCAGCAGGTCGGCGGAGCCGCCCGTGAAACCGGCGGCCTTGAGCCGGAAGGCCCGGGGCAGCAGCCGGGTAACCCGGTCCACGGTGATGCGGCTGGCAAACGCCCCGGCGTTGGCGCCGCCCATCCCATCGCTCACGGCAAACACAAAATCGTGCGCCGCGAAGTCCGACTCGCCGGTCTTCCCGAGGTGAAGGACCTCGTGGCCGTTGAAGGCGAGCCCGAGAAATGCGTCCTCGTTTTCCGGCCGCACGTGGCCGCGGTGGGTCAGGGCGGACCACCGCAGGCGCGGCGGCGGGGCGGCGGCGGGATCAATGGGCGGGGCGGGGCGGGCGGGCATGGGGCGGGGCGGGGGTGGACTTTCCCGGCGAACCGCCGGGCGCGGGCGGGCCGGGTGGCGGAGCGGGTTCGAGCAGCGTGGCCAGTTCGAAGTCGATGATGCAGAAGCGGCCGTCGGACTGGCGGTAGGTGACATTGCGCATGAACGGGTCGTCATGGCGGACCCCAAACTGTGCCAGCTCGGCAAACAGCTCCCGCATGTGCTCCGCGCCGAGATGCTCCACCAGGGAGCCGCAGTTGGTGGTGATGATCTTCAGCTCGGCAGGATGAACCTCCAGGAGCCGGGGCACAAAATTGCAGCCGCGGTCCTCCAGATGGCGGAGCATGCGCACCTCGTTCTCAAACCGCTCCCGGGCGAGGTGGCCGCGAAAAGTCTTGTGCACCCGACCGTCATAGCCGATTCGCACCAGCGCGCGGACGGTGTCCTTCATTTCGTGCATGGGAAAGACCGCAGAGTCCGCGACTCCGGGGTCGATGGCAAGGCCTGTCGGGCAGACCGCGACGGGGGCGTCGCGGCTCCATCTTCCAGACCGCCGGACTCCGGAAACTGGGGACGCGACGCCCCCGTCGTGTTGTCAGCAGGTGGAACCGGTTGACCCAACCGGTTCAGCGCGTTGGGTCCCGGCCTTCGCGCAAGGCTTCGGCGGGTACGGCAGCGCGCTCCCCCCTGGGAACCCGTCCAAAAAGATTCCCTTTGCCACTGGCACAGGAAGTGCTTTTTTCGCCATTCCACCGCCTCAGCGTCGGCCCGGGCCGACAGGCGCTTTTCCACACCTCACAACCTGACACAAAACCCAAGCTACCATGGCCAAATACAAACTGGAATACATCTGGCTCGACGGCTACAAGCCGCTCGCGAGCCTCCGCAGCAAAACGCAGATCAAGGAATTCTCCAGCTTCCCCAAGCTCGCCGACCTACCCATCTGGGGCTTCGACGGCAGCTCGACGCAGCAGGCCGAAGGCAAAACCTCCGACTGCAAGCTGCACCCGGTCGCGGTCTATCCCGACAGCACCCGGAAGAACGGCGTGCTGGTGATGTGCGAGGTCTACATGCCGGACGACAAGACGCCGCATCCCTCCAACTCACGCGCCAGCATCCCCGATGATCCGGACACCTGGTTCGGCTTCGAGCAGGAGTATTTCTTCTTCAAGGACGGCTCGCCGCTCGGCTTCCCCAAGGGCGGCTATCCCGGCCCGCAGGGCCCCTACTACACCGGCGTGGGCTACAAAAACGTCGGCTGTGTTGCGCGGGAGATCGTCGAGAAGCACATCGACATCTGTCTCGACGCCGGCATCAACCTCGAGGGCATCAATGCCGAGGTCGCCAAGGGCCAGTGGGAGTTCCAGATCTTCGGCAAGGGCTCGAAGAACGCCGCCGACCAGATGTGGGTCGCCCGCTACATCCTCGCCCGCCTGTGCGAAAGCTACGGCATCGACATCGAGTGGCGCTGCAAGCCCATCCTCGCGCCGTTTGACCAGCCGCTCGATTGGAACGGCTCCGGCATGCACTCCAACTTCTCCACCAAGTTCCTGCGCGACAAGGGCGGCAAGGAATACTTCGAGAAACTCATGGCCGCCTTCAAAAAGAACATCGACGAGCACATCGCCGTCTACGGACCGGAGAACCATCTGCGCCTCACCGGCCTGCACGAGACCCAGTCCATCGACAAGTTCTCGTACGGCCTGTCCGACCGCGGCGCCTCGATCCGCATGCCGGTCAACTTCATCGCCAACGGCTACCGGGGCTATCTCGAGGATCGCCGGCCGAACTCCGCCGCCGACCCGTATCTGGTCGCCGGCCGCATCGTGAAGACCTGTCAGAGCGTCCCGACCAAGTAAGCCGGACGCATCCGCCGACCCGTTTGACCACGGCGCCATCCCTCGCGGGATGGCGCCGTTTTTTGCGACCGGCCCGGACGCGTTAGGCTCAGTTGTCCTCCTCGGGCCAGCGGCGGCGGTAGCCCGCGACGGTGGCACCAGGCTTGTTGTGCAGGTAGAGCTGCTTCACATCGGCCAGGCTGCTGATGATCCAGGGCATGACCGTATTGCCGCCGTTCTTGGTGAAGACGAGATCGTCGGCGAGGAAGACGCAGGAGTGAAAGGCGTCCCCCTTCTCATCCAGAAAAAAAAGCACGTCGCCGAAGGAGGCCGGCCCGGTCACCTTGTCGTAATCCGCGAGCACCTTGCTGGCCGCGAACCGGAGGTCGAGAAACACATTTTTTTCGGTGTAGTTGAAGAAATTGAGCGAGGTCCAGTGACAGTTGGGGGTCTGGCCGTTGCGCTCGAGCTCGGGCGTGGTGTACGAGTCGAGCAACCGGCGCGGCAGCGGCGGCAGCAGGTGGTCGAGGTCGAGCCGGCCGCCCCCGGCCAGATCGGCCGCGGCGTTGAGCATCGGCAGCGAGTCCTTGCGGTGGTAGTTGGCACTCCAATACCGGCGGAGCGCCGGCAGGTCGTCGGTCTCGTCCACCCGCAGGTAGGCGACGACGGTACGGGTGCGGGTCAGGGCCTTGATCCAGCGGCGGGCCTCGTTGTCGTTGGCGGCGTGGCTGATGAGCGACCGGAAATCGCTGAAGAGCAGGGCGTCGCCGTCGCGGTAGGTGGCCGAGCGGATGAGGCTGACGACGCTGTCGGTCAGGCCGGTGCCGTGCAACCAGGCGTCCACGTCGCCGTCGGGCACGACGATCGGCTCGTAATGATAGGGGTTCTGTGGGTATTTCGCGAGCTCGTGGTAGATGGCCGTGCGCACTGCGGGCTTGAGCGCATCCACCTCGGCCACCGTGGGGAACACGGTGAAGACGCCCTCCTCGTCGCGCTTGGCGCGCGGGTCGGCGAAGAGCTGGTCGCGCACGACGGGATCCAGCCCGGCCCCAGTCAACGTCGCGCGCACGGCCTCCGGCGAGCAGTCGGCGAAACACCAGCGCGGCTCCGGATTGGGCATGGGAAACTCCTCGAGGATCGCGTCGGGGGCCGAGAGATACATGGTCTGATACTCAATCCGGCCCCACGGGCCCGGCTGGCATTCCTTGAATCCGGGACTGGCGTCACCCCACGCCCCGGGCAGGGCCGTGCCCGCCAGCACCAGTATGGCCAGAGTGCGTGAAAAAGTATTTTGCCAGGGCACGAGGAGAATTGGGTCGGGCACGACTTGCGGAAAAGTGAGGGAGAAAGATGGTTACACGACGATAAGCAAAGCCAGCCGATTGCAAGCGATTGGCGCAAATATTTTTTCTGGGCATCGCGCGAAAAATTGCCACTCTCCGCCGAAGTTTCCGAATCCCGCCTCAACCACCATGAAAAAAATCCTTCTCACCGTTTGCGCCAGCGCCGCGCTGGCCCTGTTCTCACCGGTCCGGGCCGCCTCGCCCTTTGATGTCACGGTCACGTCGACCACGGTGCCCACCGTGACGCAGGGCTACAGCAGCTTCCCGTCCCTGCTCAGCGATGTGCTGAATGCCAACGGCCCCTTCGTCAACTTCGCGAGCACCAATTTCAACGCCAAGGTCACCTTTCTCGGCGTCCCCAACGCGGTGCAGGCCAATTCCAACAGCGCGGGGACCTCGGTGAACCTGCAGATTCCGATCACGGGCTTCAGCCAGTCGTTCAACGGCCCGACCCGTTCCGATGTCGAGACGCAGATCAAGAATTTTTTCCTGCAGAACGGATCAAGCGTGGTCGGGAATTTTCTGGCCGCGATCGCGAAGCAGTCCGCCGTCGCCGTGACCGACGGCAACCCCAACTCCTCCACCGCGGCCATGGCCAGCAGCACCTTTTACAGCCAGGGCTTCACCCCCACGGGTGAGCTGCCGTTTGAGGGGGTCTCGACCGCCTCGAATACGGGCGGCTCCACCTCGCGCTTCACCGGCCTCGGAATCGGCCTGGACAGCGGCCAGTTCAAGGCCGGCGGCATCAAGGGCAACAACAGCGACATGTCGATCCCCTTCGGTTACCGTCTCACCGACCGGGTTTCGCTGGCCGCCAGCATTCCGATCAACTACCTGGATGTGGAAGGCGCCAAGATCTACGGCATCGGCTTCAACCTGGCCGTGCCGGTGCGGATCCAGATCATGGACCACGACAACCCGCTGAACTGGCGCCTCACCCCCTTTGTCGGCATCTCCGCCCGCGGCTCGGAGGATCTCGCCGGAGGCGGCGTCATCTGGTCGCCCGGGCTCACCAACACGTTCGACTACCGCGTGAATTCCAAGCTCATCCTCGGCCTCGTGAGCCAGATCAGCTACGACAAGAGCATTGCGGTGAAATACTCGAGCTACAAGTTCGACCCCCAGGTCGACCAGGAGATCGTGAAGAACGGCGTGCGCGCCGTGACCCCGCTGACCTCGCGGCTCATCATGGACGGTTTTATCATCGAGACCAATTTCCTGAAGGCCGCCGCCATCAAAAATTACACCACCTTCGGCACCTCCTTTTCGTACCACCTCACCCAGAAGTTGAACGTCACCGTGGGGGCAAACTACGACACCGGTCCCCAATACACCGACTGGTCGCTGGGCCTGTCCTCCGCCTGGAAATTCTGAACCGCGCCATCCTTGCCCCCGGCGGCCCCGCAAAACGGGGCCGCCTTTTTTGTTTCCCGACGGCGGCACGCCTGATTTTCTCCCGTCATGGCAGAACCGCCGCGCCGCCTCCGCCGCTGGCTCCTGCGCTTCGCGCTGGCCGCGCTGGCGCTGGCCGCGCTGCTGCTCGGTTGGCTCCTCTTCCTGCCCGTGCCACTCGGTTGGGCGGTCAACTGGGCCGCCCGCCGCGCCGCGCCCAGTGCGCTCCAGGCCGAGGTGGGGGCCGCGACCTTCCGCTGGCACTTCGGCTCGCCTGAACTTGAAGTGAGCCTCGCCACCCCGGCCGCCCGCACCGCCGGCGGCGGGCCGCTCGTCCACGCCGCGTCCATCCGGCTGGTCTTCAACAAGGCCGCGCTCTTCGCCCACCATTGGCTGCCCTCGCGGGTCGAGGTGGAGCAGCCGCGCCTCGCCCTCGACTTCAACGGCCCGGGCTGGCCGCACCAAACCCCCGGGGCCGCCGCCGCCACCCCGGTGCCGGCCCCGACCGCCCCCTCCCCGGCCGGCCTCGCGGCGCTCCAGTCTTTGCTGCCCGGACCCGGGGTGCCGTTCGCGCTCGTCGTGAACGGCTTCACCGTCGAGATTCACGCCCCCAAGGGCACGGTGACCTGGGGCTTTCAGCCCATCACGTCCACCTTGGTTCGCGAGGGCGACAACCTCCGGCTCGACCTCGCCCTCGGGCTCGCGGGTCTCAAGCCCGGCGCCAAACCGGTCAGGCTCGAGGCCCAGGTGTCGGGCAGCCTCGCCGCCCGCACGCTCCAGTTTTCCGCCCATGTCCCCTCTTTCAGCACCGAGGACCTGCCGCCGCTGCCCGTCGACGCCTCCGCCCTGCCGCCCGCGAAGCTGCGCGGCCTGGGTTTCGACGTGGACGGCACCGTTGACCTCGAGCACGTCGCGCTGCCCTTGCTGAACTTCCATCTGCTCGCCGACAACGGCGAGCTCAACCTGCCCGCGGTCAAACCCGGCGGGGTGGTCATCCTGCACCATTTCGAAGCCGCCGGCCGGGCGACGGACAACGCCCAGAACATCACCTTTGACACGCTCGACCTCGCGGTCGACAGCGTGCATCTCGCCGCCACCCACACGACCCTCACCACCGGGGCAACCCCCGCGCTGCGCACCCATCTCGCCTTCACCGGTCCCGCCGGTGGCGACCTCGTGGCGTGGCTCCCGGCCGGCCTCGCCCAGTCGCTCCCCTTCCCGGCCGCGGCGTTGCAGGAACTCGGGCTGGCCAGTCTCGACGCCGACCTCGACGCCGGGCTCACCGATGCCTCGCTGGTCGGCGCCAGCGTGCAATCTTTTCATCTCTCCGGCCAGCTGAACCTCGTCCTGGGCCCGCAAAGGCTGCCACTTCGCTTCAGCGCCGGGCTGGCCGCGCCGGACCAATTGGTCACGGCCCGCCTGGAACTGCCCGAGGTCCGGCTCTCCGCTCTGGCCGGGCTGGCGGTGCTGAAGCCCTGGCCGGAGGCGGCGGCGCTGGACGTGCCCCTGCAGGTCATCGCCGAGGTCACGGCAACCCCCCAGGGCGGATGGCGGACCGCCAAACTCGATGTCGCCGCCACCGCGCCGGGCATCGTGCATGCGTTCGGCCCGCTCGCCCACGAAGTGCCCGTGCGGGCGTTCACCCTGGCGGCGGCCACCCCCGACGCCGGCCGCACCGTCCAAATCGGAACCCTGGCGCTTGATCTTGCGGGCCCGAAAATTTCCCTGAGCGAGCTCACCGCCAAACTCCCGCCCGCGCGGTCCGGCCCGGTGCAAGTCACGGGCAGGCTCACCGTGGAAAACGTGCCCGGCGGGTTTTTCGCCGACCAGCTGCCCCAAGGGACGCTCGCGCCGCTCGACCGGTTCGGTCTCGCGCCGGCCGAGCTGCGGCTCGACCAACTGACCGGCGCCTTCACCGTCCGGGCCGCACCCGGCGTCCCGCCGGAGGCCGCGACCTTCCAAGGGCAGGTGCGCGCGCAACTGCAGGACCAGCCGCTGGCCCTCGGCGTGGACGTCGCGCTGGCCGGACCCAACCTCACCGCCACGCTCGACCTCGCCCGCATGAACCCCTCCCGCTTCCACCTGAAAATTCCAGGGGACCCGCCCCTGGCCGCGTGGGATGTGCCGGTGCAACTGCACGCCCGCGTGACCGCCACCACTGCGGGCCAACTCTCGGCCATCGCGGCCCACCTTGAGGGCGGCCCGGGGGTCGTTCACGCCAACAAATATTTCGCCACCGAGGTCCCGGTCACCGCGCTCAGCCTCGACGCGACCGCCGATGGTGCGATGCAGAACCTCACGGTCGACACGCTCGCGCTCGACCTGGACGGCGTCCGCATCGGAACCAGCCAGTTGAAACTTACCGTCGGTGCCGCCGGCACCCCCTCGCATGCGACCGGCACCGTGACGCTGGAACACCTCACCACCGCCCGCGTGCTCTCGTGGTGGCCGGCGGATCTGCTGCCCGCCGTCCGCGCCCAGCTTGCGCCGATGCTGAATGACGGCGAGCTGACACGCGCCGCGTTCACCTTCGCCACGCCCTTCGACCCCGCGAAACCCGCCGCCACGCGCCCGACGGAGCTGACGGGCGGCCTGACCCTCGCCCATCTCCGCGCCACCCCGCCGCAGGCACCCGGACCCGTGAGCCTGCAGGAGCTGACGCTCAATGTGGCCTGGCCCCACGCGACGGTGACGGCCACGGGGCTGGCGGCACCCGGCCTCACCGCCCCGTCGGCCACGGTGAGCCTCACCGCGCTCGACCAACCCGAACCGCAGGCCGAGATCACCACCGACTACACGACCGCGCTCGACCAAGTGCCGGCCTGGCTCTCCGCGCTCAAGGTTTCGCCGCCGTCGGGAGGCGCGGTGGATCTGACCAGGCTCGCCGGCCATGCCAGCGGACATCTGCACGCCACCGCCCCGCTGGCGTTTCCCTTCAACCCGGGCACGCTGCGCGCCGAATTTTCCGCGCGGCTGGCCGGGTTGGTGGTGCCATTCACGCAGCCCGGCCGGGAGCTCGGTCAGGGCGACCTGACCCTCGAGGCGACCGCGGTGACGGGAACCTATTCCGCCCGGATTGACTGGAAGGACCTCCAACTCGCGGTGCCGGGCGTGCTCAGCGGTCCGGCGAGCCTGACCCTGCAGGCGGGTGCCTCGGTCGCCAATGACCAGATCACCGCCAAGCTTTTGTTCAACGCGCCGGGGGCCCGGCTGCTCCTGGCCGGCGGGGCGGCGCTGCCGCCCCTCGCGCCGGTGGCGATGGAGGCCCGGTTCACCGGGTGGCTCCGCCAAGCCCAACCGCAGATGGCCTTCTCCGCCCAATCGGACAACGTGCTCGGCGCACCGCTCGCGATCGCGGGCAACGCCACGATGGACCAGGCCGGGGCGCGATTCGGGCGCATCAGCCTCACCGAGTTCAAATACGGCCGCACGGCGTTGCGGGCCGAGGCCGGCAACCCCGGATCCGGCCGCTATGAGATCAGCGTGACCGGCGACCAGTTGGACGTGCCCGGCCTGCTCGCGCTGGCCGCGCCCTTTCTGCCTGACCTGCTTTCTCCAACTGGAGGCGTGGCGACCTCGCCGCGCACCTCCAAACCCGGCGGCGAGGTCGCCGCCACTCCAGTTCCATCCACGGCGGCTTCAGGGTCGTTGCCGGCCGCCGCCCCGGTTTCCCTGACCGCGGCCGTGAAACTCACCGAGATCACCCTCGGTGACGGCCTGGCGGCGCACGACCTGGCCCTGGGCGCCGAGCTCCGTGACGGCCGGCCGGTCTCCGTCTCGCTCACCGGCCGCGAGGGCGGGGCGAACAACCTGTCGTTCACCCTCACCCCCGCCGGCGACCACCAGACGGTCGCGCTCAGCATTGGGGATGTGCCGGCGTGGCTGCGCGCGCTCACCGCGCCATTGCGCGGGCTGGCGCTTCCCCCCGGCAACCTGGCCAACCTGGCCGCGCAGGTGGAGAAGATCCCGGTCATCCTGGCCGGCGGAAAGCTGGAGGTCGCCGGCGACCTGCGGTCGGCCGAACCGGCCAAACTGTTCGACGGCCGGTTCACGCTGCGCGACACCACCATCACCCAGCCACCGATCATTCTCCAACTGCTGGCCTTGCGCACGAAACAGTCGATGCAGGTGAAGCCGTTGGTCCACGAGCTTTCGGCCGGCCGGTTTTACCTGAACGACAGCGCCGTCGGCGTGGAGAAACTGACCTTTGCGGCCTCGGGCCTGCTCAACCTCAACCTCGGCTCTGCGCGCTACGGACTGAAGGACGAGAAGGTCTATGCGGAGGGCGAGTATTTTGGCATCGGCTTCGAGGTGGCCGGGCCTCGCAGCGATCCGCAGGTGTACCTGAAGGACAACGTCATCATCCGCGCCATCGGCACGCAGAACGACCTCGACTTCGGCGTGCCGGACCCGCCGAAAAAACCCTGAGGCGGGTGGCGCCCGAAAACTATTTCGTGGCGGGGAGCGGCTGGACCCAGACGGAGCGGTATTGCACGGCGTTGCGGCGGTCCTGCAGGACGAGGGGACCGGATTCGGGACCCTCCGGCAGGGGGCTGCCCGCGGTGGCCCCGGGGATCGCCGTGTCGTTTTGGACGAGCACGCCGTTGAGATAGAGGGTCACGCGGGCCGGGGTGATTTTTTTACCCCCCTGCCAGCGCGCGGCATGAAAGGTGAGGTCGCAACTCTGCCAGACCTCGGCGGGGAAGCTGGCGTTCACCGCCGCCGCCCGGACCCCGAAGATCGCGCCGGTCCCGTCCAGGCCTCCGGCCGGCTGGTCGTAGCTGTTGCGCACGGGGATCTCGTATCGTCCTTGCAAATACACCCCGTTGCGGCCGGGGCCATCCGGTGCGCCCGTCAGTTTCGTGCCGGGGACCTTGAACTCAAGGTGCGCCTGGAAATCGGCGAAGACCTCGCGGGAACGGATGTCACCCGCCGGGGCGGGGGCGGCCGGGGGCGGCGCGAGCCCGCCGTCGCGGACCGTCCACGGGCAGGCCTGGCCGTCCCGGCCGAGCCAGTGGGAGGAGTCCTGGCCGTCGAACAGGATCGTCGCTCCGGCCGGGGCGGTGCCATCGGCCCCCGCGGCATAGGCGATGCCCCCCAGGAGGTGGATCAGGAAAAGCGGGTTGGCATAGTCCTCCTTGGTCGAGCCCAGCTCGGTGAAAAAAGTCCGGCCGCCTTCGTCATCGCGACACCAGACCAAGGGAACGGGGCCGCCAGCACCAAGGATATCGGCCGGGGACTGCTGCAAGGTCGCGACGAGATGCACGGAGGCGCCCAAGGGGGGACTGAACACCGGCCACCGTTCGGCGACCGACCAGTCGAGGGGCAGGGAGTTGGTCGCCGCATGGTTGGGATCGTCCAAATTGAGCCTGCCGGTGCTGGCAATCTGCGGTAACCGGCCGACCCTGGTGGTGCCGAAGAGCCGGGCAAACCAGTCCCAGCCGGAGGCGGGATCCGGATCGGCATTCACGCCGACAAATCCGCCGCCGGCATGCACAAAGCGCTCGAACGCCTGGCGCTGGGTAGCGTTCAGGGCTGCGCCATTCGTATTCAGAAAAACAACCACCTGGTATTTTCCAAGCACTTGGTCCGTGAAATCGTCCGGGCGGCTGGTGGCCGCAACGGTGAAGTTGGATTCCCGGCCGAGTTCCTGCACCGCCGCCACCTCCGCGCCGGACGGAGCAACGGCCGTTTTGGGATCCCAGAAGACGAGCACCTGGTAGGCCGGCCCGCCATAGCGGTCGGCGAAGAGCGGCTTGAGCTCCACCTTGCGGTAAAACAATTCGTTGTTCTCCTCCTGCAGCAGGATCTTCCCCTGCACCATCGGGCCGCCGTTGTTGGGTTTTTGGAGATTGCGCACCCAGTTGTTGACGTGGCCGTTGGTCACATGCACCCCGCTGTTTTCCGAGATGAATCCTTCCACCGTGTTCCAGCCCGCCATGGTGTCGAACTGCTGGCTGCGGATGAGGCGCTGCCCGCGGTCGGTGACCGGCACGCCCCCCTCCTGAAAAGTATAGACCCCGCGTCCGGACTGGACCGGATTGCCGTTGGCATCGGCCGCCACCGTGGAATCGGCGGAAGGATTGGGCGGATTGTTCGGGAGGAGAAAAACATCCCCGGTGGTGTGTTCGTCGATTTGAAATTCCACGCACAGCGGCCAGACTTGGTCGGGGCCGGTCATATGGTAGAGCAGGCCCCCGTCGCGCGGCAGGCCGAGCGGGTGGCGCGGCACGGCAAATTTCTTCACGCCCCACTGGTATTCGAGGCGGATGCGGTAATTGCGGAACTCCTCGTTGGTCGCCAGATAGCCGTTGGGCTGGGCCACGGTGATGTCGGGCACATCGAGGACATGGATGACGCCCTGCTCGAACTTGAAGACATGCTCCACGTCGTTGTTTTTGCCATCGCGCGCCCGGAAGGGGTACCAGCCGTCGAGGTTTTTGCCGTTAAAGAGCGGGATCCAGCCGTGGTCGGACACGGACACCACATTGGGCGGCAAGGCCGGGCCGGCCTCCGGCGTGGCCGAAGCCGCGACCACCGGGGCGGGTGCCGCCGCCGATGGCGGGGCGGGAACTTGCGCAAGCAATGTCACCAACAGAGGGAGGGGCAGCATAGGGGGGCGGGTGGGGGAATTCGGGCGTCCAACCCGGCGGATGTCACGCATTTTTCTCCGTTTGGGTGAACGCACCCTGGTTTCGACCCATCCTGTCCAAAAACTGCGCGGCACCCGCCAGCGTGGGTCCGTGTTTGCCGTTCTGATCCACGGGTGGAACGCGACACCCCGCCGAGTTCGGAGCGCGGCGGGGGCGCGGCGCTCGACCTCGGACCAAACCGGAAACTCACCCGGATTCCAGCATCCGCACCCGCCGGTCCTTGCGGGGGAACTGCAGTGTGACCACGGTTCCCACCCCCTCCTTGCTCTCAATGCCGGCATGGCCGCCGTGGTCGCGCATGATGCGCTGGACGATCATCAGCCCGAGGCCGTGCCCGCCGGGTTTCGTGGTGTGGTAGGGCTCGAACAGCCGCGCGAGGTCCGCCGGTTTGATGCCCGCCCCGTTGTCACCAAACAGGAGATACACGTGGTCGTCGTCCGCCTGCGAGCGGATTTTGAGCCGACCGCCGGGCGGCATGGCCTCCAGGGCGTTCTTGGTCAGGTTGAAAAACACCTGTTTGAGCTGGTTGCGGTCGGCCATGACGGGCGGGAGCTCGGCCGGGGTCTCGGCCTCGACCACCACGCCCCGGTCGGCAAACTCCCGCCGCTGGAACTTGAGCACCTCGGCCAGGACCTCGGCGAGATTCGTCTCGGCCAGGTCGGGCGGGCGGGGTCGCAGGGCCTCGAGGAAGTTCGCGATGATGCCGTCGAGCCGCGCGACCTCCTCCTCGCAGACGAGGATGGACTCCGCCAGCGCGGCGGTGTCCTGGTCTTTGGCGACCTTGAGCTTCCTCAGCTTCCGGCCGATCAGCTGGAGGTGGATCGTGAGCGAGTTGAGCGGGTTGCCGAGCTCGTGCGCCACCCCGGCGGCCAGCAGGCGGATGGAGGCGGCGCGCTCGTCCTCGATGCGACGCGCGGTGGTCTGCCGCTCGCGCGTCACATCGGAGAGGATGACGGCAAAGCGGCGCGCGGCCCGGCCGCCCTCACCGTGAAACGGCACCATGTAGAGCCGCACCGCGCGCGGGTCGGGATAGGTCAGCTCGAACTCCCGCGCCATGAACGTCGCGGGGGCGGCGTCCGGGGCGGCCGCCGCGTCATCGAGCGCGGCCCCCAGCGACGGGCGCAGGCCCGGAACCAGGCGCCAGAGGGTCTGGCCGGTGAGCTCGCCGCCGCCCGGGTCGAGCAGGCGCTGGGCGGCGGAGTTGGCGAAATCGATCTCGCCGTCGGCGGTGATGACCAGGATGCCCTCCTGCAAGGTGTGGAAGATTTCCTCGAACAGACCGCGTTCCCGCGCGAGGCGCTGCACCAAGTTGGTGAGATTGACCGGGTCGAGCGTGTCGAGCCGGCCCAGCATGCGGTCAAGCGAGGTGGTTTTCTTGGACGCCATCGGGGGGTGGGACGGGAGAATTGCGCATTGGCTAATGGCTATCGCTGATTGGGCCATGGTCGGAAAACACCTGCGGGCAGGCCGTGCCCATGACCGACATGCATAATGCCTTTCTATCTCCGAAAATAACCAAATAAGCGATCACCAATAACCAATAAGAAATCCGCCCCCCCTCAATGGGCCGCCGGCACGGCGGCCCCTGGGGTGGCCCCCGCCGCCGCCTTCACCACGAGCGTCCCGTGCATCCCGGTGAGATAATGGCCGGGAAACGTGCAGAAATAGGGGTATTCACCCGGAGCCGCCGGGGCCTTGAATACCACCTCGTCGCTCTGGCCGCCCCCGAGGAGCTTGGTGTGCGCGATCACCTCGCCCATGAGCTCGGTCGGCAGATAACCGTCGGCCTTGGCCGTGGAGGCGGCTTGGATGAAGTCCACGAGGTCGGCGTCCTTGTCCAAGAGCACAAAATTGTGCGCCATCACCTCGCGGGGCTGGCTGCTGTTGCTGCTCATGACCACCTTCAGCTCCTCGCCGGGGGCGGCATCGATCTCCGGGACGCTGTATTTCATGTTGTCGCCGGTCATGATCTCTATCACCCGCCGGCCAGGCGCGGCCGGTGCCGCCCCCGCGGCAGTCGGGGCGGCCTCCTTGGGGGCGCAGGCGGCCAGCCCAAGGGCGATGGCGAGGCAGAAAAAGGCGGGCGGAAGGCGCATGGGGGGCATGCTAGGGGGGTACCCGGCACCTGGGCAACTCCGGCGGGAAAAACTGCATGTGTGCTTATGGGTCGGGCGCGCGGATTTAATAGCCGCCCGCGGCCCAGTTCGTGCTTGAAATGGCCGGGGGCTTGGGAAGTCTCCCTTGCGGTTGCGCCCGCTTGCCGCGGGCGTCGCCCATCTCACCGGCCCTATCATGCGTTTCACCGCCCTCTTCCGCTCCTTTCCGTCCCGCGCCTGGCGCGCGCTGGCGGTCGCCGCGCTGGCCCTGCCCACCCTCGGTCTGTGGCAGCTTGACGGCCCCCAGTCCACCTTTGACGTCAAGGGTCCGGTCGCCCAATCCCAGCTGAACCTGTTCATGGTCACGTTCTGGGTGACACTCGTCCTCTTCATCGTGGTCGGCGGGCTGCTGGCCTACGCCACGTGGAAATTCCGCGCCAAAACCGAGGCCGATGAACGCGCCGCCCCGCCGCCGCAGTCCCATGGCAACCCCATGGTGGAGCTCGGCATCACCATCGCCTCCATCCTCTGCCTGGTCATCATTGCGGTGCCGACCTTGAAGGCCATCTGGTTCACCGACGATGTGCCGGCCGAACGCAAGGGCGAGGCCTACGAGATCACCGCCACCGGCTACCAGTGGTGGTTCAAGTTCGATTACCCGGGAGAGACCGCCAAGACGCTGAACCCGGTCTCGCACAAACTGGAGGACGCCCCCCTCTCCACCGCCAACGAGCTTGTCATTCCGGCGGGCCGGCCTGTGCACATCAACCTCCGCACCGTGGATGTCATTCATTCGTTCTGGGTGCCCAAGCTGGCGGGCAAGGTGGACATGATGCCAAACCGCGCCAACCGCATGTGGCTGCAGGCGGACGAGCCGGGCTATTTTTACGGGCAGTGCGCGCAGTATTGCGGCGAGGACCACTCGCTCATGCGTTTCCGCGTCATCGCGCTCAGCGCGACGGACTTCGCCGCCTGGCTGGTGAACCAGAAGCTGCCGGCCCGCACCGTCGCCGCCATGGCCGACGCCCCCGCCAATCCCCTGCCCAACAGCAAGATTGAGCTGGCGATGCTCGATCTCACCGGCCGCCCGTCCGGCGAGGCCTTGTCCGGTTCCGACATCTTCAACCACGACCCGTTTGCCGCCTGGCAGGCCCGGCAGGCGCCGGTCGCCGCGCAGGAGACACCCGCGCTGATCGCCGAGGGCCGCCGCCTGTTCAAGGAGAAGACCTGCATCGGCTGCCACACGATCCGCGGCCAGGAAGGCGTGGGGGTCACGGGGCCCGAGTTGACCCATGTCGGCTCGCGCTCGACCATTGCCGCCGGCGTGCTGGAAAACTCCTCCCAGCGGATGCGCGACTGGATCACCGACCCCCAGCATTGGAAGCCCGGCGACAAAATGTTCAACGGCGGCTACATCGACCCGACCAACCCCGGCGCCGACCGGAAGATTTCCCTCTCGGACGCCAACGTCACCGCCCTGGTCGCGTATCTGCAAAGCTTGAAATGATCCCTCTGTCCCGTAACCTGATTTCCAAAATCCACGCCCATGGCCGAAGCACTGGTTAAACCCGCCCTCCTCACGCACGAGGTGCCCGCCGCGGCGAAGCCCGGCCTGCTGTTTCCGCGCCCGACCACCAAGACCGGGCTGGTCGGCTGGCTCACCACGGTGGACCACAAGAAGATCGGCATCCTCTACGCCGCTTTCGCCATCTGCTTTTTCCTCATCGGCGGCCTCGAGGCGCTGGGCATCCGCACCCAGTTGATCGTCCCGAACAACCATTTCATCACCCCGGAGTTTTACGACCAGCTCTTCACGATGCATGGCACGACGATGATCTTTCTCGCCGTCATGCCGCTGAACGCCGCGTTCTTCAACCTGTTGATCCCGCTGCAGATCGGCGCTAGGGATGTGGCCTTCCCCCGCCTAAACGCGTTCAGCCTGTGGGTGTTTGTGGCGGGCGCGATCATCCTCAACATCGGCTGGGTGACGGGGGCGATTGACGCCATCGCCGCCCGTACGGGCCACGGCCTGTTGTTCAACATCCACGAGCCCGACATCGGCTGGTTCGGCTACTCGCCCCTCACCTCCAAGATTTTCACCCCCGGCATCTCCACCGACCTGTGGACGCTCGGCCTCCAGGTGCTCGGCGTGTCGTCCATCGTGGCGTCGCTCAACTTCATTGTCACGATCATCAACCTGCGGGCCCCCGGCCTCACAATGATGCGGCTGCCGGTTTTTACCTGGATGTCGCTCGTCACCAGTTTCCTGCTGGTCCTAGCCATGCCGGCCATCGCCATCGCGCTGGTCGAGGTGATCTTTGACCGGCATTTTGGCACCCATTTCTTCGAGGTGTCCGGCGGCGGGCAGCCGATCCTCTGGCAGCACTTGTTCTGGGTCTTCGGCCATCCCGAGGTCTATATTCTCATCCTGCCCCCCATGGGCTATGTGTCGGAAATCCTGCCCACTTTCTCGCGCAAACCGCTCTTTGGCTACCCGGTGGTGGTGTTCTCGGGGGTGACCATCGGGTTCATCGGGTTCGGCGTCTGGAGCCACCATATGTTCACGACCGGACTGGGCGCGGTCGCCACGGCCGCGTTCTCACTCGCCACCATGGCCATTGCGGTGCCGACCGGGGTGAAGATTTTCAACTGGATCGGCACGCTCTGGGGCGGCCGGCTGGTGATGCGCACCCCCATGCTGTTCGCCCTTGGGTTCATCTGGATGTTCATGATCGGCGGCTTCTCCGGCATCATGCACGCCGCGGCGCCAGCCGACGCGGAGCAGCATGACAGCTACTTCGTCATCGCCCACTTCCACTATGTGCTGATCGGCGGCGCGACTTTCGGGCTGCTGGCGGCCATCACCTTTTGGTTTCCCAAGTTCTTTGGCCGCATGATCAATGACAAAATCGGCAAGCTCTCCTTCTGGCTCATTTTCATCGGCTTCAATGTGACGTTCTTCCCGATGCACTTCCTCGGCCTCAACGGCATGCCGCGCCGCACCTGGACCTACGATTCCAACATGGGCTGGAACGATCTCAACCTCCTCTGCACGCTGGGCGCCTACTTGCTCGGCCTCGGCATCCTGGTTTATTTCGCCAACATCGTCTGGAGTTATTTCAACGGCGAGAAGGCCGGCAACGACCCGTGGGACGGCCGCACGCTCGAATGGAGCATCCCTTCGCCGCCGCCCGAGCACAACTTCGCCGCCATTCCGGTCGTCCACGACCGCGACGCCTGGTGGTATGAGAAAACTCACCGCGAGGAGACCGCCCGGGACGTGGCCGCCACCATCAAGGCCGAATCCTCCCATGGCGGCATCCACATGCCCGACCAGTCTTGGTTCCCGTTCATCGCCGCCCTGGGCATGCTCCTCGGTGGCCTCGGGTTCGCCACCTATCACCTGCCGGTCGCCCTGGTCGGCCTCGCGCTGGTGATGTTCGGCTCCTATTTGTGGGCCCTCGAGGGTCCCGGCGGCTACCACATCCACCTCGACAAGGACGGCAACGCCACCGAGGACCACGGCTCGCATTGATGCCGTCGTCCTATCCGGCCCCTCCCCCCCCCCCCTTCCAGACTTTCCGACATGAGCGACCACGCCGCCACCGGCACCATTGACCACCACCACGACCCGTCGAGCTCGACGGGTATCCCCAACAAGAAACTCCTGCTGTGGGCGTTTCTGGCGTCGGACTGCATGTTCTTCGGCACGCTGATCTCGACCCACCTCGTCTACCGGCAGCACCCGCCGCCCGACACCCCCAGCGCCGTGTCCGTCTTCAACATCGAGCTGACGTCGTTCTCAACGTTCATCCTGCTCATGTCGTCGCTCATGATGGCGCTGGCCGTGAGCGCCATCCAGCGTGGCAACGTCCGGGCCATGCGCTCCTCGCTGCTCGTCACGATTTTCTTCGGCCTCACCTTCCTCTGGTGCCAGGTGTATGAGTTCAACCACTTCGTGTTCGAGAAGCACATGACGATCACGAACTCGATCTTCGGCTCGACGTTTTTCACCCTCACCGGCACGCACGGCACGCACGTCGCCATCGGCGTGCTCTGGCTGGTGCTGATGTATATCCGGTCCTTCAAGCCGGCCAAACCCACCGGCTATGGCTGGGTCGCCACCGGCGTGGCCCACCTGCTGGTCTTCGCGGTCTCGATCGTGGCTGTGATGAGCCTCGTCTATCACATGGTCGCCAACCTGGAGGAGCACAACTTTTACGCCGGGACGTTTGCCGGCGTCCACTGGCTCGCCCTGGTCGCTGGGATCGGGGGCATCGTGGCCCTGACGCGTTTCGCCCGCCCCCACGGCCCGGTGGACTTTGGCGAGACCAACGCCATCGACGTCGAGTCCATGGGCCTCTACTGGCACTTCGTCGATATCGTCTGGATCGTGATCTTCACCGCCGTCTATCTCCTGGAGTACGTCTAAGTTCCACCCTCGTTCTCCTCCGACCTCCGCCCTCCGCGTTCGACCTTCCGTAATTCGCCTTCCGCAATCCGCACTTTCCCCATGTCCGCCGCCGCCACCGCCGACTCCCATTCGCCCGCGCCCGCCGAGGCCCACGCCCACCCGAGCCGGTTTCACACCTATGTGCAGATTGCGATGACCCTCGCGGTCATCACCGGGGTGGAAATTCTCATGGTCTTCCTGCCCTTTGCGCCCTGGGTGGTCGTCACCGTCCTCGTGACCCTCTCGGCCGTGAAGTTCCTGTTCGTCATTTTCTTTTTCATGCACCTGCGTTGGGACAAGGTGTTTTGCACGATTCTGTTCTTCATCGGCCTGATCCTCGGCGGCGGCACCATGGCCGCGCTGCTCACGCTCTTCAAGATGACGGCCAGCATCCCGCTGACGTATCAGCCGTGAGTTATTGCTTATAGGTTATTGCTTATTGCTCATTGGGATATGGCCAGAGGCTTGTGCGTGGGCGGATTGCGCCGGAATTGATGCCTCCCCGGTGCCCTCCGAATTGATCCAATAAGCGTTAGCCAATAACCATTAAGCAATCGTACCTCTCCTCCTGCCGGGCTGGACAATTCCGGCGTGCCGCCGCATCATCGGCCTTCCCCCCTACCCCATGAAATACCTCCGCCTTGTCCTTGTACCGGCCGCTCTGATCTGCGGCTATTCCGCCCTGGCGCAAACCGCCCCCAAGTTCGATTTGCGGCCCGATGGCATCGTGCTGCCGGTCAACGGCGGTTTCCTGAAGCTTGAGCCTCGTTCAGCCAACATCGTCCACGTCGCCTTCGCCCAGGATCGGGCCTTCTTCGACCATCCGAGCATTGCCGTCCTCCCGGCCGGCAGTCCGCCGACTTGGAAGGTGGCCACAATCAACGGCACCATTGTTCTCTCCACCGCCTCCCTCCAAGCCCGCGTGGATAATGCCACCGGCGCCATCACCTTTCTCGACTCGACGGGCCAAGTCATCCTCGCGGAAAAAAGCGCCGGCCGCACGATCGAGGCCGCCGACGTGCTGGGTGAAAAAACCTTCCACGTCCGCCAGCAATGGCTCGGCCATGACGACGAGTCCCTCTACGGTCTCGGCCAGCAGCAGCTCGGCACCGTTGATGTGAAGGGCTACGACCTAGAGCTCTGGCAGCGCAACACCAACGTGACCGTGCCGTTCCTCGTCTCCAGCCGTGGCTACGGCATCCTGTGGGACAACCCGTCCTACACCCGCTTTGGCGACCTCCGTCCGTTTGAGGAGATCCCCGCCACCGCACTGCTTGACACCGCGGGCCAGCCCGGTGGCGTCACCACCGGCAACCTGACCGCGACCGGCGAATGGCAGAGCCCCGTCACCTCCCCGACCATCGGGTTTAGCAGCAAGGGCGGCGGCGGCAGCATGAGCGTCTACGGCCTCCACCCCGCCTCGCGCACGGAGGGCTCGATCGTCGCCCCTGTCACCGGCGAATACCAGTTCCGCGCCTATTCCAACGGCGGCATCAAGGTCTGGCTCGACGGCCAGCCCATCATGGACCACTGGCGCCAGGACTGGCTGCCCGAATACGACCAGATCAAGGTCTCGCTCGAGGCCGGCAAAAAATACGCGCTGAAAATCGAGACGGACGGCGAGCGGTCCAACGTCCTGCGCCTGCTCTGGAAGACCCCGCGCCCGGCCGCCGAGGCCAACACCACCGCCCTCTGGTCCAACGTGGGCGACGGGATTGACTATGATTTTGTGCAGGGGCCGGCCCTCGACACGGTCATCGCGGGTTTCCGCACGCTCACCGGCGCGGCCACAATGCTGCCCCAATGGGCCTTCGGTCTCTGGCAGTCGCGCGACCACTACACCAGCGCCGGGCAGTTGCTCGATGTGCTGAAGACTTTTCGCGCCAAGCAGATCCCCTTGGACAACATCGTGCAGGACTGGCAGTATTGGAACGTCCGTCCGGACCAAAACGACTGGGGCTCGCACCAGTTCAGCGTGGATTACTCGGTCGTGCACAATACCGACGGCACGACCTCGCCGATCAACCCGGTGGACATGATCAAGACGGTCCACGACGCGCATGCCCACATCATGATCTCCGTCTGGGGCAAATTCTACGAAGGCACCGCCAACTTCAACGCCCTGAACCAGGCCGGCTACCTCTTCCAATCCACCTTGAAGGAGGGCCTGCTCCGCGACAACAAGCGCTACACCTACTTCGACCCCTTCCAGGCCGGCGCGCGCAAGATGTTCTGGGACCAGATCAACACCGCCCTCTTCAGCAAAGGGATTGACGCCTGGTGGATGGATGCGACCGAGCCGGAGATCGTCTCTCCCCCCAGCCAGGAGAACTACGCCGCCCACACCACTCCGAACGGCAT
Source organism: uncultured Opitutaceae bacterium (assembly GCA_903929355.1). GTDB lineage: Bacteria > Verrucomicrobiota > Verrucomicrobiia > Opitutales > Opitutaceae > CAIYUN01. The sequence goes on along the minus strand of CAIYUN010000029.1, from coordinate 3,947 downwards.
GGGCTCGGGCTCGCGGATGCAGAACGGCTACGCGCTCATGACCGCCAAGGGAGTCTATGAGGGCCAGCGTGCGGCTGCGCCGGACCAGCGTGTGTTTATCCTGACCCGCTCCGGCTTCGCCGGCGAGCAGCGCTATGGCGCCCTCACCTGGTCGGGCGATGTCACCTCGACCTGGACGGCCCTGCGCAAGCAGATCCCCGCCGGGCTTGGGTTCTCCATCGCAGGGATGCCTTATTGGACGACCGACACCGGCGGCTACATCATGCAAACCAAATTTGCGAACAACCCGACCCCGGAGAACCTGGCCAGTTTTCTCGAGCTCAACGACCGCTGGTTCCAGTTCAGCACTTTCTGCCCCGTCCTCCGCGTCCACGGCCAGCAGCAGTTGCGCGAGATGTTCAACCTGGGCGACGAGAACAGTGCCATCTTCAAGTCCGAGTTGAAATTCGACCAACTGCGCTACGCGCTCTTCCCCTACATCTACTCCCTGGCCGGCGGCGTCACGCAGGATGGCGGCACCATCATGCGGCCCCTGGTGATGGATTTCCCGGCCGACCACACCGCCCGCGAGCTCACCGACGAATATATGTTCGGCCCGGCGTTTCTCGTCGCACCTGTCACCACCTACCAGGCCCGCAACCGGTCGGTCTATCTGCCGGCCGACACGACCTGGTATGATTTCTGGACCGGCGCGCAGGTGCAGGGCGGCGCGACCCTCGATGCCCCCGCCCCCTACGACTCGATGCCGGTTTATCTCCGGGCCGGCTCCATCATTTCGACCGGCCCGTCCGTCCAATACATCGGCGAAAAGGCCGCCGACCCCCTCACCCTTTATGTGTATGCCGGGGCCGACGGGAAATTCACCCTCTATGAGGACGACGGCCTCTCCTACAAATATGAGAACGGTTCTTTTGCCCGCATTCCCCTCACCTGGAACGACGCCACGCACACCCTGACCATCGGTCAAAGGATGGGCTCTTTCCCCGGGATGGTGTCCGGCCGCAGCTTCAATGTCGTCCTGGTGAGCCCCGGTCACCCGGTTGGTTTCTCGTTCAGCCCAACAAACACTACGACCATCCAATACAACGGCACGGCGGTTGAAACGAAGCTGGCCCCCTGAGCCTAAAATGCGCAGAAGGATTACACAGAGAACACAGAGTGCAGACGCAGAGTTCACAGAGCAAACCACTTAAAGATTCCATGCTGGCTGCAATACCCGCACCCGCCGGGTGACACCCAAATCTTCTCTCCTTCTGATGTGTTTCTGCTCTGTGAACTCGGGTTTTTTCTCTGTGATCTCCGTGTCCAACTGCTGAATTTAGGATCAGTGCTTGGTTTCCGTCGCGGCTGGCACTGCCGCCACGCGCAGGTCGCCCTCGCCGAGCTTGCGGCGGAAAAGGCCGAGGGCGAGGTTGTAGCAGAGCAACGCGAGCTCGGGGTCGTAACGCGCCCCCTCGTCCCGCAGGAACGCGTGCGCCCCGTTGAACTCGTGCCAGGTGAAATGCGTCCCGGCCGCGGCCAGCGCGGCGTGAACCCTGGCGCGGCCTTCCGCCGGGACGTGCGGATCCTGCCGGCCCCAGATCATCAGCAACTCGCCCTTGATCTCCGCGACCCGGTCGAGCGAGTTGTCGTTCATGCCCCGGCCGAGCCCACGTTTGTGGAGGTCGGTCGCATAGAAGCAAACCGCAGCGGCCACGCCCGGGTTCATGGCTGCGCGAAAGGCCAGGTGCCCGCCGATGCAGATGCCGATCACGCCCAGCCGTCCGGTGCAATGGGGATGCGTGCGCAAAAACTCGAGCGCGGCGCGCGCATCATTGTCGTAGCCACCGAGCTCCTTCGTCGTCTTGAGCGCGTTGCCCCGCTCCGCTCCCGCCGTGTCGTAGGCCAGCACCGTGCCCGCCGGCTCGAACTCGTGGTAAATCTCCGGCACCGCGACGACAAAACCATGCCCCGCCAGCAGGGCGGCGGTGCGGCGGATGGGGCCGGTGACCTGAAAAATCTCCGAATAAAGCAGCAGCCCCGGATACCGCCCCGGCGCGGCGGGCCGGAAAACAGAGGTGCGCATCGGCCCCGACGGCGTCGGCACATCGGTGAATTCGGAATCGAGGATGGTCATGGAATTGCGGATTGCGGATTACGGAACGCGAAATGCGACGTAGGGAATGCGGAAAGTAGGATGGGCGGATGGTAGCGCTAGTATCCCTGCCAGCCATTGTAAAAGAGGCAGGCGGGAAACCTGCGCTGCGTCGATCAATCCCCCTCGGAGCGGCGGGCCCGGCGGTCCCGCCCTACCTTCGGAAGCAGGCTGGAAGCCTGCGCAACTTCGGCCCGGCTCCGCTCAAAACGGCCGCACGAAAACCATCACGAGGGCGACCAGGGCGAGAACAAGCGAGAGGGAGAGCCAGAGGCAAGCCCGGTCGCGCCAGCGGTAGGCGAAACCGCCAAACGCCGACAGGCCGAGCCAGCACACCAGCTTCACGACGAGCCAGCCCTGTTGCACGAATGTGGGCTTGAGCACCATCCACAGCCGCCCGCCGGTAAGCAGCACGAGCAGGCTGGCGATGCCGCTCCACATGAGGACCTTTTTACGCGACTCCGGTGCGCCCGCGCTGGCATAAAACACCGTGCCGAGGAGCACGAGCACCCCGAAGACGTGGGTGATGAGCAGGGAGGTCAGCTCGCTGGAGGGAATGGAGGATGGCATGCGGGAAGGGGGATGGGCCGAAAATCGTTCTCGTTCTCCTGCTTGTCCAAAAATCGAAGCCAAAAGATTTCGTGAAAGAGTAAGAGAAGGAGATCGAATTACGGAAAGAGGGAAGCGAAGACACCCCGCCTGTGCCGCAAACCCAAAGGCTCAGGACCTTTTTAGGTTAAGGTGGGCGCCACCAGGCGGCTTTTGCTGTCCGATGGACGGCCTAGCAGCCACCGCCGATTGCGGCTCCCGGAATGACTCAAAGGCAAAGAGCAGTTATTGAAAGTTCACGAACACCACAGGGTGTCTTCGCCTCGGAAGCTAGGGGCGTCCGGCCCGCGGTCAACGGCAACAGCCAAATTGACGCGAAGTTTTTAGCTTGAAATCACCGGTTCGCCCACTGTCCGGCGCACCCCGCGATTCCATCACGCGCCTTTGATCGCCGTATCGAGATGGCTGAGGATCAAATCCTGCAAGGTCGCCAGGAAAACGTAGGCCATGAACGCGCGGCGCACGGGCTCCGCCAGTTCCGCGAGTTCGACCGCGCCGCCTTCGAGCACCTCGTCGGGCAGCTCTGCCAGCGCGCGGCTCCGCAGCCGCAACCGCAAGGCCGAGCAGGCTCGCACCACGGGTTCGGCGTTGGCCTCGTCGAGGGCGACAATGCCCGTGCTGAAAAACTCCCGGTCAAACATCGCGAGCAACGCCCGCACGTCGGTGTTCTGCGCGTCCACCAGCTCCGCCTGCCAGGCCGCGAAAAACTCCTCGTCGAGCCCCTCCAGGCGCAGGGGCGCGGCCAGCGCGGAATCAAGCGTGTCGGCCATCGCCTTGATCACGTCGAGCAGCGGCGCGATGGCGGGCAGGCTCAGTTTCACCTCAATGCGTTTCATCGGACTCCAGAATGGTGGTGAGGTGCCATTGTTGCAACACGAAGGCGTAGTGTTCGGCGCGTTCGCGCAGGCCGCTCCAGACCACCGAGCGCCCTTGTTCGTGCACTTCCAGCATGTGCTTGCGCGCGGTCGGTTCGTCGAAGCTGAGCACGCGTTGAAACACGGCCACGACGTAGGACATCAGGTTCACGGGGTCGTTGAGGACGACCACCCGCCACGGACCGGTCAGGGCGGTCTCGGTGGTGGTCTCGGTCTGCGGGAGGGTGTTGGCGGCGCGGGCGGGTGTCACGTTTGTTGGAGACTAGATGAGTCTGCGGGCGGCGCGCAACTACTCAGACGCCCGCCAGCGGCTTTCCACCCCGTCTCGC
>CAIYUN010000028.1 GCA_903929355.1 uncultured Opitutaceae bacterium | reverse complement strand
GGCATCCGATCCGCCGCGCGGACGGCAGCTACCTGCGCTTTGACAGCAACGCCATCGTCATCATCGACGCGACCAACAACCCGAAGGGGACCCGCATCTGCGGGCCCGTCGCCCGCGAGCTGCGCGCGAACAACTTCATGAAGATCATCTCGCTCGCCCCGGAGGTTCTCTGACCATGCAAAAATTCCACGTCAAACGCGGCGACCAGGTCGTCGTCATCGCCGGCGCCCACAAGGGCAAGTCGGGCAAGGTCATCGAGGTGCTCGCGGCCAAGGGCCGTGCCCGGGTCGAGGGGGTCGCCCTGATCAAACGCCATGTGAAGAAATCCCAAAAGGAGGAGAAGGGCGGCATCATCGAGAGCGAAGGCTCGGTCCACCTCTCCAACCTCATGGCCCGGGCCACCTACGACGCCGGCAAGCGCCGGCCGGTCGCGCCGGTGGCCGCCACCTGAGCCGCACCCACTGCGTGCTTGCCAAACCCGGCCGTCTCCTGCGTTACTCCACCTTTTCCCTTTTACCTAGCCTCCCACCTCATCCCGCCGCCGGGTCGGAAATCCGGCCGCACCTCCCATGAGCTACCATCCCACTCTCAAACAGTTTTACCACGAGCAGGTCATTCCCTCGCTCGTGAAGTCCCGCGGCTACAAGAACAAGCACCAGGTGCCGCGCCTGGTCAAGATCAGCGTCAACACCGGGTTGGACGCCGAGGCCGACAAGAATCAGATTGCGGACGCCGGCCGGGACCTCGCGCTGATCGCGGGGCAGAAGCCCGTGTTTGCCCGCACCCGCAAGGCCATCTCGAATTTCAAGCTCAAGCCGAACCAGATCACCGGCTGCCACGTCACCCTCCGCGGTGACGCGATGTGGGATTTCCTCTACCGCCTCCTGGCGGTCGCGCTGCCCTCGATCCGCGATTTTCGCGGGGTCCCGCCCAAGCTGGACGGCCAGGGCAATTACAACCTCGGCATCCAGGACTTTGCCATCTTTCCCGAGATCGTGCTGGAAAACGTGAAGAAGACCATGGGGCTCGACATCACCATCGTCACCACCGCTTCGACCGACGAGGAGGGCCGGGAGTTCCTCAAGCTCCTCGGCATGCCGTTCCGTCGGGTCGAGGTGCAACCTGCCCAGCCGAAGCCCGCCGCCGCCTGATTTAACCGCCGCCCATGCCCAAGACCTCCGCCATCCAGCGCAACAAAAAGCGCCAGCGCCTCGCCGCCAAGTTCGCGCCCAAGCGGGCCGAGCTCAAGGCCATCCTGAAGAACCCCGCCACCGCCGACGAGGCCTTCTTCGCCGCGCAGAAAAAGCTCCAGCAGCTGCCGCGCAACTCGTCGCCGACGCGGATCCGCAACCGCTGCTCCCTGAGCGGCCGCCCCCGCGGCTTCAAGCGCAAATACGGCGTCTCGCGCCTCACGTTCCGCGAACTGGCCCTCGCCGGGAAAATCCCCGGGGTGACCAAATCCTCCTGGTAAACCAACTTTGGCGCGCGGGGGTCGGATATGACCTGCACGCCTCCAACCCAAACATCCCATGACCGATCCCGTCAGCGACTTCCTCACCCGGTTGCGCAACGCCTCCAAGGCCGGCCGCGCCGACTGCGCCTCGCCGCACTCCAAGCTCAAGGAAAGCCTTGCCGCCATCCTCAAGGCGGAGGGCTACATCGTCGGCTATGCCGACGGCACCGATGCCCAGGGCCACAAGACCCTCGTCGTCCAGCTCAAGTATGTGGACAGCACGCCGGCGCTCACCGCGCTCAACCGCGTCTCCACCCCCGGCCGCCGCCTCTATTACGGCTACTCCGAGATTCCGCGGGTCCTCAACGGCCTGGGCATCGCCATTCTCTCCACCTCGCATGGTCTCCTCAAGGACCAGGACTGCCGCCGGCAGAAACTCGGCGGCGAGCTGATCTGCAACGTTTGGTAACCCTCCCCGCACCATGAGCCGCATCGGCAAACAACCCGTTCCCATTCCCGACAAGGTGAAGGTGACCATTTCAGGCCACACCGTGTCGGTCGAGGGACCCAAGGGCAAGGTCAGCAAGACGTTCGCGCCCGTCGTGAGCATCACGCTGGCCGACAAAAAGATCACGGTCGCCCCCACGGCCGACACCAGCCGTTTCGCCAAGGCGATGTATGGCACCGCGCGTTCCGTGATCGCCGGGATGGTCAAGGGGGTCGACGTCGGCTACGTCAAGGAGCTCGAGATCCAGGGCGTCGGGTTCAAGGCCATCCTCAAGGGCAAGCAGCTCGACCTTTCGCTGGGTTACTCGCACCCGATTCTCTTCGACATCCCCGAGGGCATCCTCATCACGGTGGTCGAGGGCACCCGGCTCACCATCGCCGGGGCCGACAAGCAGCTCGTCGGCCAGGTCACGGCCGAGATCCGCGCCTACTATCCGCCCGAGCCGTACAAGGGCAAGGGTGTGCGCATCGTCGGTGAGCACGCCGAGCGTGTCCGCCGCAAGGAAGGCAAGACCGTCGCCTGAGCCTTCTTCCGCCCTCCTCCTCACCCTCTTTTACTTCGGGACTCCTCCCATGAACACCATCCGCAAAGCCCAGCTCCGTCAGAAACGCCGCTGGCGTATCCGCAAAAAGGTCAAGGGCACGGCCGTGCGGCCGCGCCTCTGCGTGACCTTCACCAGCCGTCACATTTACGCCCAGGCGATCAACGACGACACCGGGGCCACCCTCGTTTTCCTCGGCACGCTCGATCCCGAGCTGCGCCAGCAGGAACTCGCCGCCAACCTCGCCGGGGCCAAGGCCTTGGGCGTCGCTTTCGCCACCAAGGCCCGGGCCGCCGGCCTGGCCTCCGTCGTGTTCGACCGCGCCGGCGCGCTGTATCACGGCAAAGTCAAAACCTTCGCCGAATCCGCCCGCGAGGGTGGGCTCCAATTCTAACCACTGCATGAGCACCGAATCCACCGCCGCCGTCCCCGCCGAGACGATCCCGTCCGCCCCCGACTTGTCCCCCAAAGCCGCCGTGCCGGTGGAGACGCCGGCCCCCGCCCGCCCGGGCGACCGCCCCGGTGACCGCGCCGGCGGCAACCGCGGCCCGCGCCGCGACGGCCCCGGCGGCAACCGCGGCCCGCGCCGCGACGACCGCAACAAGCCTGCGCCCGTCACCGGGCCCGACGGCTCCGTCATGGTCGAGAAAGTCGTCTTCGTCAATCGCTGCGCCAAGGTCGTCAAGGGCGGCCGGCGCTTCAGCTTCTCCGCGCTCGTCGTGGTCGGCGACCAGAAGGGCAACCTCGGGGTCGGTTACGGCAAGGCCAACGAGGTGCCCGATGCCATCAAGAAGGGCACCGCCAACGCCCACAAGCGCATGATCCATGTGAAGCTCAAGGGCGATTCCATCCCCCACGATGTCTTTGGCGAATACGACGGGGGCAAGGTGCTCCTGCGTCCCGCCTCCCCCGGCACCGGCCTCATCGCGGGCGGCGCCGTCCGGGCCGTACTCGAGGCCGCCGGCGTGAAAAACGTCCTCACCAAGTCCATGGGCTCCAGCAACCACATCGCGGTGGTCCATGCGACCGTCGGGGCCCTGCTCCAGCTCCGGCTCGCGGCGGACATCACCGCGCTCCGCAAGTAATTCTCTGACCGTCAACCCTCCGAGTCCGTTGCCGCCGGTGGCGGTGGCGGGCGCCCATAGGAACCATTATGAAACTCCACGAACTCAAAAACGTCCCCGGTGCCGTCCACCGTCGCAAACGCGTCGGCTGCGGCGAGGGCGGCGGCCACGGCAAGACCTCCACGCGGGGCGGCAAGGGCCAGTCGGCCCGTTCCGGCAGCAGCATCCGCCCCGGTTTCGAGGGCGGCCAGATGCCCCTGTACCGCAAGCTGCCCCACCGGGGCTTCAACAACTACGAGTTTCGCACCGAGATCGCCATCGTCAACTTGGGCGATCTGGCCCGTCTGGACCCTGCGGTCACGGAGGTCAACGCGGTCATGCTGGCCGCCGCCGGTCTCATCCGATCGGGTGAGACGATGGTCAAGGTGCTCGGCGACGGCGAGCTCACCCGCGCGCTGAAGGTCACCGCCGCCAAGTTCTCCGCTTCCGCCAGGACCAAGATCGAGGCGGCCGGTGGCTCGGTCGTCGTCGGCTGACGTTATTGCGGACTGCGGATTGCGGAATGCGGAATGTGAATGAACCAAGCGCGGCGGGAAACCGCCACCATCACTCCGAAATCCGCACTCCGAAATCCGCACTCCGCACTCCGCATTCAAAAATGTTTTCCGCCTTCACGAACTCCCTGAAAATCCCCGAGCTGCGCTCGCGGATCATCTATACGCTGGCGCTGCTGTTCGTCGCCCGCGTGGGCGCGCATATTCCGCTGCCCGGCATTGACCCGCATCCGCTGGAGGCGTTTTTCACGTCGCAGGGCAGCGGGACCGGCGGTGCGATCATGGGGCTGTACAACATGTTCACCGGCGGCGCGCTCATCAAGGGCGCGGTTTGCGCGCTTGGGATCATGCCCTACATCAGCGCCTCGATCATTTTCCAGCTGATGACCGCGGTGGTGCCGTCGTTCAGCCGCCTGCAGCAGGAGGGTGACGTCGGCCGGCAGAAGCTCACCCAATACACCCGTTACGCCACGGTGCTGATCTGTCTGATCCAGGGCACCCTGCTGATTCTCGCGCTGGAGAATCCCGGACGCCTCTTTCAGGGCTACAACGGCCCCAGCCTCGTCATTGTCGGACGGACGGGGTTTCTTCTGAGTTCGGTGTGCCTGCTCACCGCCGGCACGATGCTCCTCATGTGGCTGGGCGAGCAGATCACCCAGCGCGGCATCGGCAACGGGGTGTCGCTCCTCATCACGGTCGGCATCCTGGCGGACATCCCCTACGCGGCGCAGGCCACCTGGAACCTTTTCTTCAAGCCGGTCGGCACCGGCGCGAACCTCGGGCTGCCTGCGGCGGCGCTGATGATCCTGCTGTTTTTGGGGGTGACCATGGGGATCATCATGGTGGTGCAGGGCCAGCGCAAAATCCCGGTGCAATACGCCAAGCGCGTGGTCGGCAACAAGGTGATGGGCGGCCAGAGTTCGTTTCTGCCCCTCAAGGTCAATTATTCCGGCGTCATGCCCGTGATTTTTGCGAGTGCGATCCTGCTCTTCCCGCAGCAGATTTTCCACATGATCGGCGCGGCCTGGAATTTCCCGCGGCTGAGCGACCTGGCGGACAACTTGGTGCGCGGGCACTGGACTTACTACCTCAGCTACGGCCTGCTCATCCTCTTTTTCAGCTATTTCTGGGTGTCGGTCATGTTTAAGCCGATCCAGATCGCCGACGACCTCAAGAAATACGGCGGTTACATCCCCGGCGTGCGCCCCGGTGAGCCCACCGCGCAGTTCCTCGATTTCGTGATGACCCGCCTCACGCTCGCGGGCGCGATTTTCCTCACGGTCATCGCGGTCATGCCCGACGTGCTGCTCTTTGAGTGGAACGTGCCGGCGCGGGTCGCCTATTTCTTCGGCGGCACCGGCATGTTGATCACGGTGGGCGTGATCCTCGACACCATGCGGCAGATCGAGACCTTCCTCCTCCAGCGCCATTACGACGGTTTCCTCAAGAAGGGGCGCGTCCGCGCCCGTTCCGACATGCGCCAGGGCATGACGGGGGACGCGCTGAGCACGGAGGCGCTGATGAAGTTGGTGTATCCGGTGGTGATCCTCCTGCTGATCGGCCTGGGCGCCGCGTTGATCCAGTGGGTCCGCAGCAAGTGATTTAGGGCTTTACATGACCCGTGCCGTCTGCTTATTCTTTACCTTTTCCCACTTTTGGCGCCCCCGCCAAGGTTAAGTTCCTCGTCCTTGGTTCGCCGTCCTCAACCGCCGAAGCCTTGATGAACTGGACCCGTTCTTTGAATCTTGAGCACGTCTCTCCCCCCCGCCTGCCGCGGCCGGAGATTTCGCGCCGCTGGTCGTCCCGCCCCGGTGCGGGCGACGCCGCCACTCTCGCAACGGTGCGCCGGTGGTTCTTTGCGCGCAAACCTGATGCGGGATTTGTCCTCACGGACTTCCCGGCTACGCTGCTCCAAGCCCTGGTCTTCGACGAATGGCTCGACGCCCGCGACGAGACGCTTCACGGCGTTCTGGCCGGTGCGGGCGCGGATGCCGCCGTTGTCGGACACTACCACACGCTCGGTCTCCTCCGGGAGACGGGCGGACTTGCCGCATGAGCGCGATCCCGATCAAAGACAAGACCGGCATCGCGAAAATGCGCGAGGCGTGCGCCATCGCCGCCACGGTGCTCGACGGGATCAAACCCCTCGTGCGCCCCGGCGTCACGACGCAGGACTTGGAAGAGGCGGGCCGCGATCTGATCGCGGCCCTCGGCGCCCGCAGCGCCTGTTACGGCTACCAGCACGGCCCCCGTCGCTACCCGGCCCACACCTGCATCTCGGTCAACGAGGAGGTTGTCCATGGCATCCCGTCCTTCCGGCGGGTGCTGCGCGATGGCGACATCGTTTCCTTGGATGTCGTGATTGAGCACGACGGCTGGATCGGCGACAACGCCACCACGGTGGCGGTCGGCGCGGTTTCGCCCGCAGTCGGAAATCTTCTCCGCGTCACCCGCGAGGCCTTGGATCTCGGCATCCGCCAGGCCCAGGTCGGCCATCGCATCGGCGACATCTCGGCGGCCATCCAGGAGTTCGTCGAGCGCCACGGTTTCAGCGTGGTGCGCGAGATGGTCGGCCACGGGGTCGGTCTCTCGATGCACGAGCCGCCGGAGATCCCGAACTTCGGCTCCCGCCACACCGGCGCGAAGATCCGGCCCGGCATGACGCTCGCCATCGAGCCGATGGTCAATCTCGGCGGCTACCGGACCCGGACCCTCGCCGACGGTTGGACCCATGTGACCGTCGACGGCTCACCTTCGGCGCACTTCGAGCATACCGTCCTTACCACCGACCACGGCCCCGAGATTCTCACCGTTCCGCGGTCGGTCTCCGCCCCGATCACGGTCTGAACCCCCTCCCTTTTCCCTTTCACCTCTTTTCCACTCCCTCCTCCCTCCCAACTTTTAATCCCTGACCCATCATGCCTCGCCTCCTCGGTGTTGAAATTCCCGCGAAGAAGAAAGTCGCGTACTCCCTCCGTTACATCTACGGCATCGGCCCGCAACGCGCGGACCAGGTCGTGGTCGAGGCCGGCCTCGACGCCAACATGCGCGCCCAGGACCTGACGGAGGAGCAGCTGAACAAGATTCTTCACGTCATCACCGAGCACAAGTGGGTGGTGGAGGGCGACCTCCGCCGCGAGCTGGCCGGCAACCTGAAGCGCCTGCAGGCGATCAACTGCTACCGGGGCACCCGGCACCGCAAGGGCCTGCCCGTCCGCGGCCAGCGCACCAGCACCAACGCCCGCACCCGCAAAGGCCCGCGCCGCACCGTCGGTGTCACCAAAGCCGCCGAGTAATCACCCTTTACCCTTTCCATCATGTCCGAAGAAAAGTCCGCTCCCAAACCTGAACGCGTCCCGAAAAAGGATGCCGCCCCCGGCCCCGCGCCGGAGGGCTCCGCCGCTGCCGGCGCTCCCGCCGTCGGCGAAAAGAAGCCCAAGGGCCCCAAGGGGGTTGGTGCGCCGGCCCCTGAGGTGCCCGCCAAGCCGGTCGAGATGATCGGCGGCGTCGCCAAGCAGCCCACCGCCGAGGATCTCCTCAAGGAGGAGATGGGTGCGATCAAGGTGCGCAAGGCCAAGGGGTCGAAGAATGTCACCTCCGGCTTTGTCAACGTGCTCGCCTCTTTCAACAACACGATCGTCTCGATCACGGACCAGAAGGGTCAGGTCATCGCCTGGTCGAGCGCCGGCAAGTGCAACTTCCGCGGCTCGCGCAAGTCCACCGCCTACGCCGCGCAGGTCGTGGCGCAGGACGCGGCCCGCAACGCCATGTCCCACGGGCTGAAGGATGTGGTCATCCGCGTCTCCGGCCCCGGCCTCGGCCGCGACTCCGCCATCCGTGCGCTCCAGGCCATCGGTCTGGAGATCGCGTCGATCGTGGACGTGACCCCGATCCCGCACAACGGCTGCCGCCCCCGCAAGCGCCGCCGCGTTTGATTTCCATCTTCCTTCCCTTCTAATTCCCCTTTTTTACCATGGCTCGTTACATCGGCCCCACCACCCGCATCAGCCGCCGCTTCGGCCAGTTCATCCTTGGCTCCGGCAAGGCGTTTGAGCGCCGCAACTTTCCGCCGGGCCAGCACGGCCCGAAGTCGCGCCGCAAGTTCTCCGAGTACGCCGTCGGCCTCAACGAGAAGCAGAAGCTCCGCTGCATCTACGGCCTGCTGGAGCGCCAGTTCCGCCGCGTGTTCGCCATCGCCAAGCAGGAGCGCGGCGTCACCGGCGAGCGCTTCCTTCAGCTGCTCGAGACCCGCCTCGACAGCGTCGTCTATCTGCTGGGTTTCGCCCGCTCGCGCGCAGCCGCCCGCCAGTTCGTCAACCACGGCCATGTGCGGGTTAACGGCCACAAGGTGGACATTGCCAGCTACAACCTCCTGCCGGGTGACGAGATCGAGATCAAGAACACGCCCGCCGCCCGCCAGCTGGCCACCCGCAATCTCGACGACAATCGCGCCCGCCCGGTGCCCGGCTGGCTCGTCCTCAACCCGGAGGTGTTCAAGGCCACCGTGGTCCGCCTCCCCAACCGGGACGAGATGGCGCCCGAGATCAACGAGCAGTTGATCGTCGAGTTCTACTCCCGCTTCTGAGTCCCGCCCGGGCCCGCCTCGTCCGTCCCCTGCGGGCGCGGACGCGCCGCCCGGCTTCTTCTCCCACCCTTTTTCAACCGTCACGCCCAACGCCACCATCGCCATGCCCAAACGCCTCGGAAAATTCGAACTCCCCTCCAAGCTCACCAAGGTCGAGGAGGGTTCCACGTCCACCTACGCCAAGTTCATCGCCGAGCCCTTCGAGGCCGGCTACGGCCACACCATTGGCAACTCCCTCCGCCGCGTCCTCCTGAGCTCCATCGAGGGCTCGGCCATCTCCTCCATCAAGATCGACGGGGTTAACCACGAGTTCCAGTCCGTGGATGGCGTGGTGGAGGATGTCACCGACATCGTCCTCAATCTCAAGAAGGTGCTCATCGTCTCCCAGAAGCGCGAGACGATTTCGCTCCTGCTCAAGGCCAGCAAGGCCGGCCCCGTCACCGCCGCCGACATCCAGGCCGACGCCGGCATCACCATCGTCAACCCCGGCCAGGTGATTTGCACGCTCAGCAGCAAGCGGGTGTTCGAGGCCGAGATCGAGATCAAGACCGGCCGCGGCTACCATCCCGGCGTGGACAACAAGAAGGAGGAGCAGGCGATCGGGGTGATTCCGATCGACTCGCTGTTCTCGCCCGTGCGCCTGGTTAAATACTCCGTCGAGGCGACCCGGGTTGGCCAGATCACCGATTACGACAAGCTGATCCTGGAGGTCTGGACCGACGGCCGCATCACGCCCGACGACGCCCTCAAGCAGGCCGCGTCCATCGTGAAGCACCACTTGGACGTGTTTGACCGCGCCAGCCAGGAGCAGTTCGAGTTCGACAGCCGCCAGAATGAGGTCAGCGAGGAGCAGAACAAGCTCCGCAAGCTGCTCAACATGTCGGTCAACGAGATCGAGCTCTCGGTCCGCGCCGCCAACTGCCTGAACAACGCCAACATCACGACGGTCGGCGAGTTGGCGATGAAGACCGAGCAGGAGATGCTCAAGTACCGCAACTTCGGCAAAAAATCCCTCAACGAGATCAAGGAGAAGCTGGAGGCCCTGGGCCTGTCGCTCGGCATGAAGTTCGACGAGCGTCTCCTCGACACCAAGAAGGAAGCCTAATCTAATGCGGAGTGGCGAATGCGGAATGCGGAGTTGATCTCCGTGGGCCGTGTCTCTCAATCCGCAATCCGCAATCCGCAGTTCGCAATTTTTCCATGCGCCACAAAGACCAACGTTCCTCTCTCGGTGTGACCCGCGAGCACCGCGCCGCGATGCTTTCCAACCTCGCCGCCTCGCTCATCACCCACGGCCGCATCCAGACCACGCTCACCAAGGCGCGGGCGCTCCGTCCCTTCATCGAGAAGGTGATCACCAAGGCCAAGAAGGCCTCGGTGTCGACGGAGAAGAAGGATGCCCTCCACCTGCGCCGCCTCGCCCTGCGCGATGTGCGCGACGAGGACGCCGTCACCCTCCTCTTCAACGAAAAATACAAGGAGTTCGGGCAGCGGGCCGGCGGCTACACCCGCATTTACAAGCTGGGGCCCCAGCGCATCAGCGACGCCGCTGAGATGGCACTCATTGAGTTCGTGAAGGCTGACGACCCCGGCTACAAAAAATCCAAGGGCCGCCGTTCGGCCAAGGCCAAGGCCTCGGTCAAGTCGGCCGCCGACACCCCGGTGGCCGCCGAGGCCGCTCCGGCCGCGCCTGAGAAGGCTTGAGGTAGGGCGCGCCGTTCCGTTCTCTCACTTCAACCCGCCGAAGCCTGGCTTCGGCGGGTTTTTCTTTTCGTCCCGGAGCGCGGGTGGCTTGTCGCGCCATAGCTCGGCGAAGGCGGACCCGCGCCACCCAAATAGGTTTGCGGCCAGGACGGCCCGCGTTCCCATAATCTCCCCATGCTCGACCTCACCACCGGCGCGGTCCTTTTCTGTGCGATCACCGGGCTGCTGTTTCTCGGCCTCTGGCTGTGGTACGACCGGCGCGACCACGCGAGTTTCGACGCGGAGTGCCGCCGGACCACCTTTCACTGCATCCGCTGTGGCCACCTCTACTCCGCCCGGCGCGGCCCGGCCACCGCTCCGTGCCCGAAATGCGGCCACGAAAACGCCCATTTGAAATTTTGAGCCTGCAAGGCGGCTCTCACCTCCCGTCGTAGCGGAACGGCTTCCCGTTCCGTCTGGCTCTGGAGTGTGGGGGTTCTTGGGCCACCCAACAATCCCCTAAAAGTGGTGCCAGAGGCCGGGATTGAACCGGCGACCAAAGGCTTATGAGTCCTCTGCTCTACCACTGAGCTACTCTGGCGAAGTTAATTTACAACAATGACTTACGACTATTGTTGGTCTCGAAATAATTTGTCTTGTCACCCTGTTTTGTCACCGCTTGCTTCCGGGCATGCAAACCAACGCTCTGGCTAGAGAGACGACGGCTGACGCTCGGAAGGTGGTGTTTCATCGGGTGGCGGAGAATCTTTATCGGTTGGAACAAACGAGCGGGTATTACGCCCTGCTCAAGCGGGGTGACAAGCAATTTCGCCGTTCGCTCAAGACCAAGGACCGCAAGTTGGCCGACCGTCGCTTGGCCGAGTTGCGCGAGCAGGTCGGCAGTCTGGCGATCTCCGACGATGCCCGGCTTTCGTTCGGCGACATCGCCCAGCGGTGGATGGACGCCACCTCGCACACGCTCAAGGCGAGCTCGATCACCCGCCGCAACACCTGCCTCAAAAACCTTGCCCCGTTTTTCGCCGGGGTGTCGATCCGCAATGTGCAACCGCAGCACTGTGAGCGGTGGGTGAAGGGCCGGGCCAGCCAGATCGCCCCGCAGACGATGGCGCATGAATTGAACGCCATGCGCGCGGTTTTCGACTACGCCGTGGAACACGGCCTCATGCTGTCCAATCCGGCGAAGAAGATCAAACGGCGCAAGGTGGTGCAATCGGCCATGGTGGTGCCGACCCGCGAGCAGTTCCGCCAGATCGTTGACGCCATCCGGGCCTCAGATGGACGTGAGGACAGCCAGCGCAAGGCCGCGCCGGGGGCCGATCTTGTGGAGTTGCTGGCTTACTCCGGTTGCCGAATTCACGAGGCGGTCACGCTCACCTGGGCCGACGTGGACTTCGTCAAGGGTGCCGTCACGGTGACGGGGGGCGAGCGCGGCACCAAGAACCATGAGAACCGCACCATCCCCATGACGGATGCCCTGCGCGGGGTCTTGCAGCGCCTACGCGACGCTGGCCAGCCGAAGCCCACCGACCGCATCAGCCCGATCGACAGTGCCAAAAAATGCCTCGGGACAGCTTGCCGGCGGTTGGGGTGCCCAGCGTTCACCCACCACGATTTCCGGCACTTCTTCGCCACAACCTGCATCGAGTCCGGCGTGGACATCCCGACCGTGAGCCGGTGGCTCGGCCACAAAGACGGCGGGGCGCTGGCAATGCGCGTATACGGCCACTTGCGCCAGGAGCACAGTTTTGCGGCGATCAAAAAAGTAAGTTTTTGAGCTCACCCGACCTGATCAACCATAATTCGTGATTGCGGGCAACGCAGACCACTACTGTTCAGACATTGACGGGCCGGCCCTGAACTGGTTCCGTGAGGAGTTCACCACTGACCATCGTTGGTATGCCATAGCCGACCTAAATAAGTTTCACTCTTTCGGATGGCCGACTCTACCAGAACGGGACGGCGCACCGCAATCCGCGTTCAAGGTATACGCGTTCCGCGTCCTCATGGTGCTCAAGACCGCCGAGCGGAGGAATGACGTGGCGGAGCGGCTTCCGCCGACTGTGGGCTACGGGCCGGACGAGCGCGTCGTGTGATTACGCGCACGACCCTGACGCGCGCCAAGCCGGACATTCAGATAGCGTAGAATTGTGCGGGTTCTCTCAAAGCTGGATCTGGTCTTGACCCGATGCCGCAAAAGTTAAAAATTCCTCGAATTACCCATTGACCGCAGCTAATGGCTGAAACACACTTCGCTCCGCACCGACCGCCCACTATACCTTCACCCACATGCCCGCCGAGCGCTCCTCTCCGAAACCCGCCATAACTCCGACGCCTGCAAAAGCGACAGCTTCCCGCTGGATCACCCCCGCGCAGCACGCCGAGCTTATCGCTCTCATGGCGGCTGATCCAGGTTATTCCGTACACATAACCGGTCTCCCAAACATTGTGCAGTATAAAAAAACATTCAGCGACAGCGGAAATAACCAATCATACAACATCGTCGGCATATCTGGCGCAGAAGGTACATGGGCATGCTCTGGGCCTATTCAAATTGTCAGCGGTCAAGGAACTGGTACAGTGACTCTTCAGCCTACGGGATTAAGCACAAGGGTAGCCGACGCTAAATTAACTTTCGTTGTTGGAGGAACTACTATCGCGCAAGCATATATCACGGTAATTCGGCCAGATCACGTCCAAAGAAATACGATAAGCTTCGATCCAAGTATGCACCATCTCTGGGGCTATGCGGCGCTAGTCATATATGATCAACTGACACCCGCGAGGGTCTTTCCAAATAATGTTTCAGTAGGCGAAACCCTAACAGATGAACACAAGTCTGCTAATGTTAACTCCGGCACAACGAGAACGGGCTCAGGTAATACTGGCGATGGCGGCCCAGGTGCGTCTAAGGACACATGGGCTTTCGAAGCGTCCGACATGTCCGGTGCGTGGATCGATGCAAAGCAAGCCTTAACCATCGGCGATTGGACTACGGCGGCCACTCACGTAGAGATGGGCACCAATGAATTTACTACACCATATTGGTCATTTGATTCGAATCCCGCGCCTTTCTCCTAAAAGCCAGTCAACTCTTTATGTACAAATTAAATCTGAAAACCCAGCGATCATCTACCCATGTATGGATAGGACGCTGGCTAGGAGTCCCAGTTGGGTTTAGCGCTCTTTTTTTACTGGCGTGCCATAGCGCCATTGATACAACTCGACAAAGCAAATCGGTAATTAATGCGGCTGATGAGCTTGCAACTGCTAGAACAATTCCCGATCTAGGCATCGATCTAGTCTTGATTTCTCCAGGCGAATTCAGGATGGGGACACCTACGGACAGTTTTCCAAAAACGAAAGAATATTCAAGGCAGTATGAAGATGAACGTCCAACAACATTAGTAGTGCTTACGCTTCCATTTTGGCTTGGTCGCACAAATGTTACCCAAGGGCAGTATTCGGCCTTAATGGATCGAAATCCCAGTCGTTTTAAGGGTACCACATTACCAGTGGAAAACGTGTCGTGGAATGACGCGGTGGAGTTTTGCCATAAATTAACAACCCGTGAAAGAGCCTCTGGTCGCATCAAATCGAATTATGTATACACTCTGCCAACAGAAGCACAATGGGAGTACGCATGTCGAGCGGGGACAACAGGTGAATATGCAGGAGATTTTGACCAGATGGCATGGGATTTTAAATCCAGCAGTGGCACTAGTCACCCGGTAGGCACAAAACAGCCTAATCCATGGGGCTTGTTTGATATGCACGGTAATATCGCGGACTGGTGCCTGGATTGGTACGGTCAATATCCTGGAGGATCTGTAATAGACCCGATGGGAGTGCCATCCGGATCTGCCCGTATCTTCCGCGGGGGCAGCTACGTCTACATGCCCTTGGATTGTCGCTCAGCCTCCCGCCATGATGCTAACCCAAATGATCTATATTTTTTTATTGGATTTCGACTTGCTCTTGTTTTATCGCCCGCTGAATAGTTAGCACTTTAGTTGCTCGTTTAGTATGCTCCGCAATAGCAATTTTCTTGTCCATACTAATGGAGTATTCATATATTGAATTGCATATTGAACAATAGATTTCTTACGATACATATGACAGTAAATATCCTGATAGCGATTTGCTCATCCCACATCCACGCGATCCGTCGCGCTGCAGTGCGCGATACATGGCTCTGCCGACTCCCAGCCGGAATGCAGGCACGCTTTTTCGTGGGCAACGGATCCCAATTGTCCGAGGCTGATGTAGTAGATACTACCGTTGACGACAGTTACGCTGCATTGCCTGCTAAGGTGCAGGCTTTTTTTTCCCACGCCTTGGAGCGCTATGATTTCGACTACCTGTTCAAGTGCGATGAGGACACGTATCTGCTCCCCGAGCGACTTCGGGAGTTGGTGGCACCAGACTGTGATTTACTCGGTAGCCAAGACGGCGCGCACCATAATTACGCCTATGGCGGTGCCGGCTATCTGCCTCCCGGCCACCGGAGAGAGATCATCCGCCTGAATCCTTCGGCCTCAGCCTGGCTTGGGGCGATGGAACCCACGTCCGAGTCCACCACCCAATCCGTCCTATGCTGCTCATCGTCCCCATTAACGACCGGATTGAACTTCTTCCTTATTTTCTGCGCTATTATTCCTCGCTGGGGGTGACGCAGTTTGTCTGCGCCCTGTTCAATGGGGAGAGCAATCCGCACTATCCTGCAATCAAGGCCTGGTCCACCCACTACCAACTTCAGATCCGCAATTCTGTCTGCGCCGACTTGAACATCCGCAATTCCGTGATTGCGAGCAATGCGGACCATTACTGCTCGGACATTGACAGCCTGGGCATAGACCGGATTCGCGAGGAGTTCGCCGCCGACCATCGTTGGTATGCCATTGCCGACTTGGATGAGTTTCACTCTTTCGGGGGCCCCACGCTGCCGGAAGCGGTGGAGGAGGCTGAGCGGCGAGGCTGCGAGGCGGTGCATGGAGTGTTTTGTGACCGCATCAGCGCCGACGGCAGTTTTCCTGAAATCAACGGGCCGCTGGACGAGACCTTTCGTAAGCGTCCGGCGCTCGACCTACTATTCGGCAGCGGGGCGGCGGTGTAAGCTGCGAGGATGGCAACCATCACAACGGAAGTTTTAGACGGAGAGAGAAAACAGGACACGCGCGGGCGTCGGATCGTGAACGCCGAGC
>CAIYUN010000027.1 GCA_903929355.1 uncultured Opitutaceae bacterium | reverse complement strand
GTCAAGCCTCGGGGCACAAATCGGCCTGCCGGTCCCAGCGCCACCCCGACGGCCAGTCGGGGCGGCGTCCCGGTCGTTGCAGCCAAGCCCTTCCGAGCCTGACGTGCAAGTCCGCCAAAGGCGGCTTCCTCCGACGAGCCTGATGGCCCAGTCTCGGAAGCCGCCTTTGGCTCTGCCCTCATCCGTGTTTACCATCGGGTTGAACATACAAGCGCACAGAGAGCGGACATTGAGGTCACGGAGCAAACCACTTGGGCATTCGAACCCGAGGCAAGGCCATCCCACCCGGTGGGTGACTAAGAATCTGCCGTCGGTCCAATGCTGCTCGGTGAACTCGGCTTTTATCTCTGTGGCCTTGTGAACAATTGCCGAAATTAGGTTCAGCCCTTCAGCCCTTTATTCTACAGCGCCTCCTCGTAGAGCTGTTCATAGGCGCGGGCTGCCTGGGCCCAGCTGAAATCGCGTCGCATGCCCCGGGTTTGGGCTGCCGCCAGCCGGGTCGGGGCGGCATACAACCTCAGCGCCCGCTCCAGCCCGTCGCGCAGGCCACCGGCCGTCGGGGGAAACATCAGACCGGTGCCTTCAGCTGGGGCGTCGTCGAGGTCGGTCACGGTGTCGGTCAGGCCGCCGACCCGGCTCACCAGCGGCACCGTGCCATAGGTCTGCGAATACATCTGGTTGAGGCCGCAGGGCTCAAAACGCGACGGCATCAGGAAAAAGTCGGCGCCCGCCTCGATGAGGTGGCACATGGCCTCGTCCTGGCGGGTGCTGACGGCCACGCGGCCGGGCGCGGTCTGGGCCAGGTCGTGCACCCCGTTCTCCATCTGGTGGTCACCCTGGCCGAGCAGGATCACGCGCACGTCGGCCGTTTGAAAAAAGTCCGCGTTGGCCAGCACCAAGTCCACCCCCTTTTGCTCGGTGAGCCGGCAGACCATTCCGAACACCGGCCCGCGGAACTGCGGGTCGAACCCATGGGAGCGCAGCAACTGCGCCCGGCACACGGCCTTGCCCGCGAGATCACCGGCCGAGTAGGTCGCCGGCAGATGGGGATCGCGGGCCGGATTCCAAACGGCGGAGTCGATGCCATTGAGCAGGCCGACGATGTCGCCCGCCCGCGTGAGCACCACCCCGTCGAGCCCGCAGCCAAACTCCGGGGTCTGGATTTCGCGGGCATAGCGCGGGCTGACGGTCGTCACCCGGTCGGCAAAGAGCAGCCCCCCTTTCATCATGTTCATCTGGCCGTAAAATTCCAGGCCATCGATGCCCATCAGCTCGTCGGGCAGGTTGGTCCGGTAGAACGATCGCATCGGGAAGATGCCCTGAAACGCGATGTTGTGGACGGTGAACACGGTTTTCATCGCCAGGGTGGCGCCATGCCGCTGCTCGGCCCGGCGCAGCAGGAGTGGCAGCAGCGCGCACTGCCAGTCGTGCGCGTGGACAATGTCGGCGCCCAGTTCCAGCAGCCGCAGCGTCTCAACCACCCCTTTGCAGAAAAAGATGAACCGATGGTGGTTGTCCTCGTAGTCGCGGTCGGGCGTGCCATAGGGCCGGCGGCGGTCGAAAAACTCCTCCCGGCAGATGAAAAAGACCGTGAGGTTGGGGCGCGGGGAAAAGGACCGCACGTCCCCGCTCATGAACAGGTCGCCCATCTCGATCCGCAGATGCAGGCGGTGGACGGCCCCGGCCGCCAATGGGTGCTCCACCGCAGCCCGGTGGCCGGGCAGGAAAACCGCAACTTCGTGTCCGTGGTCCGCCAGCGTCAGGGCCAGGGAACCCACCGCATCTGCCAGCCCACCCGTTTTGATGTAGGGAAACATTTCGCTGGCCACATGGACGATTTTCATCGCCCGGAGTGAAACCCCCCGGTTGCATTTTACCAGCCGCAAAAACGCGGCCCCGCCGGCGCGGAGGCTTGCCCCGATGGCAAAGGCGCCTCATTGTGCCTCCCAACCGCCTTTCTTCCAATAATTCATGAAATTTCGAGAACGCATCCTCGCCCGCGTGCGCCAGCCCGAATATCGGCCGGCCAAAGACTCCACTCTCGCGCGCGAGCTCAATCTCAACAAGAAGGATCGCGCCCAATTCGCACATGAGTTGCGTTTGCTTGTTTCCAGCGGCGATCTGGCATTGGTGCATGGCGATCGCATCGCGCTTCCGGGGGTGGCTCAACCCGTCCCAGCCCGGGGCGGACGGCCGATCTTTCAGGTGCGCAGGGCCTTGCCGCCAATAGGCGGCGGAAGCACAGCAGCGGCCTCCCCACGACCTTCGCGTCCGGCCCCCAGACCGGCAATGGCGACGGCCCCGCGCCATCGTCAAGCCGGCCGCACGAAGCAGGCGGACGGCGGACGGAGCGGGGGAGACAGCGAGCGCGGGCTGGTGACGGGGAAAATCCAGTTTCGCGCCGGTGGGTGGGCCTTCGTTGTGGCCGACACCGCAGTCGGCGAGCCCCGGGCCGACGCGATCCAGATCCCGCCCGAGGACACCGATATCGCACTGCCGGGTGACCGGGTGCAAATCCGGGTCAACCCCGGCCTGACCCGCCGCCGCGACAAGCGCGGCCACGAGCAAACCGGCCGCGTCGTCGCCGTGATCGAGCGAGGACGGGCGGAGATCGTGGGCACGCTGCACCATGACCGCCATGGCTGGCGGGTGGTGGCCGATGATCCGCGTTTTGCCCACGAGATCGCCGTCGGCGACCCGGCCGCGGGCGGAATCAAGCCCCCGCCCATTGCAGGCGACAAGGTGGTGGCCCTCCTGCGCGAATGGACCCGGCGCAACCAGCCGGTCGAGGGCGAGCTGACCGAGCGCCTGGGCCGCAGTTGGGAGCCGCGCGCGGAGCTGCTGGGCGTGTATCGCAAGTTCGGCCTGGACCCGCGCTTCCCCGCCGACGTCGAGCGCGAGGCCGCGGCCCTGCCCGACCACGTGCGGCCGCGCGAGGCCGCCGACCGGCTGGACTACCGGGAGCTGCCGGTGTTCACGATTGATCCCGATGACGCCAAGGATTTCGACGACGCCCTCTCCCTGGAGACGCTCGAGGGCGGCGACGTGCGCGTGGGGGTTCACATCGCCGACGTGTCCGCCTATGTCCGGCCCGGCACGGCGCTCGACCGGGAGGCGCAGCGGCGCGGCAACTCCACCTATCTGGTCGGGACTGTCGTCCCCATGCTGCCGGAGAAGCTCTCCAACGGCCTCTGCTCGCTGGTTGAGGCTCAGGACCGGCTGACCAAGGCGGTGTTCCTCACCTTCGACCTCACCGGCCGGCTCAAACACACCGCGTACGCCAACACGATCATCCGCAGCCGCAAGCGGCTCACGTACAAGCAGGCCTACGCGCTGCTGTTCGAGAGCGACCTGGCCAAAATCCGCGCCCTGCCCCTGCCGGGCAAGCACCAGACCGGCTCGACCGGCCGCGCGCTCAGCTCGCTGACCGACCTGGAGCTGGTGGATTTGCAGGGCTGGGTCCGGAAGCTGTGGACCATCGCCAGCAAGCTGCGCCGCGACCGCATGGCGCACGGCAGTCTCGATCTCGACATGCCGGAGACCAAGATCTTTGTGGACGCCGCCGGCTACGCCGACCGCCTGGAAAAGATCGAGAACGACGAGAGCCACCAACTCATTGAAGAGTTTATGCTGGGCGCGAACGAAGCCGTGGCCCGCCTGACCCGCACCTCGCGCCTGCCCTCGCTCTACCGGGTCCACGACGAGCCCGACCCGGAGAAGCTCGGTGAGCTGCGGCAAACACTCGCGACCTTCGGCCTCCAGACCGGTGACCTCGGTCGCCGCGAGGCGATCGTGAAGCTGCTCGCGACCCTCAAGACGCATCCGCAGGGCCACACCCTGCGCACGCAGCTCCTGCGCAGCCTGAAAAAGGCCTGCTACCGCGGCACCCCCGACGGTCATTTCGGCCTGCACAAACGCGACTACAGCCACTTCACCTCGCCCATCCGCCGCTACGCCGACCTCGTGGTACACCGCGTGCTCGACCACCAACTGTCCAAGGAGGCCGGGCGGACGCCCGGCTATGATGTCGCGCGCATCGGCTCGCTCGGCGAGCATCTGAGCCTCACCGAGATCAACAGCACCGACGCCGAGCGCGAGTCGCAGAAAATCAAGCTGCTGGAGTTCTTTGAGCGCGAGTTGGAGAAGCCGCACCGGACCCGTTTTGCCGCCGTGATCACGGACGTGCGCCCGCACGGGTTCTTCGTCGAGCTGGTCGAGTCCATGGCCTTCGGCCTGGTGCCCGGCTCGGCCCTGGGCGAGGCGACCCTGTTCAGCGAGCAAGGCCACGGGACCCTGATCGGCCGCAAAACGAAGCGCCATTTCGCCCTCGGCGACCGGCTCGACGTCGAGGTCTTCAAGGTGGACCGCGTGAAACGCCTGATTGATTTCAAGCCCGTCGAGTGAGCCCGTGTCGGAGGTTTCTCCCGCAGGGGGAGGATCAGTTTGGTGGGGATGGATCTCCGGGCCCTCCGCGGACGCCTCGGAGAGGCGCCCCTACCCGCAGAGGCCAAAATGAAACTGACCCACCACCTTCCGGCAGGAAATGCCCGAAAAGATGCATCCGGTTCTTTCACGGTCGGAAAGCAATGGCTCTGTTTGCCTATATTGTAGGTTGCGAGCTTGCCTCGCGACGTGGCGCGACAAGCGCGCCACCTACCCCGGCAAAGCCAAACTGAGCCACTACCGGTCGGAAAGATCGCTTGTGCCTTGGGGGTTGATCCGACACCTTCCTCCCACTATGAAGAAACCCCTACCCTATATCTGGTTGACGGCGTGGATCACCACCCTGCTGTTCGGGGCCGCCGCCCCGCCCACCCCGCCCGCCAAACCGTTGGATCTCGTGCACGACAAGAACCTGTATGTCGTCGGCTATGCCCACCTGGACACCGAGTGGCGCTGGTCCTATCATACCACGACCCAGGACTTCATCCGCAACACCATGGAGCAGAACTTTCCGCTCCTCGAAAAATACCCCGACTACATCTTCAACTTCACCGGTTCGCGGCGCTATGAGTTCATGCAGGAATACTACCCGGCGGAATTTGAGCGAGTCAGAGCCTATGTGAAAGCCGGGCGCTGGTATCCGGGCGGATCCTCCGTGGACGAGAACGATGCCAACATCCCCTCACTGGAGTCGTTCATCCGCCAGACGCTCTACGGCAACCATTATTTCCAGCGGGAGTTCGGCGTGACCTCCGACGATTACCTGCTGCCGGACTGTTTTGGTTTCCCCGCCTCGCTGCCGACGATCTTCGTCCACGAGGGGCTCAAGGGGTTCTCCACCCAGAAACTCACCTGGGGTTCCGCCATCGGCATTCCCTTCAACCTCGGCACCTGGGTCGGCCCGGACGGTTCGTCCGTGATTGCCGCCCTGAATCCGGGGGGCTACGGCTCAAACGTGACGGAAGACTTGAGCAACAGTCAAATGTGGCTCAAGCGCATTGACGACACCGGGGCCAAGTCGGGGGTGTTTGCCGATTACAAATACTATGGCACGGGAGACCGCGGCGGCTCCCCCACCGATGCCTCGGTGGCTTGGATCGAGCGCGCCATGGCCGGTGCCGGTCCGGTGCGGGTCATCTCCGCCCGCTCCGACCAGATCTACAATGACATCAGCCCGGAGCAGGCGGCCAAGCTGCCCTCCTACCAAGGGGACCTGCTGCTGGTCAACCATTCGGCAGGATCACTCAGCTCCGAAGCTTACATGAAACGGTGGAACCGGCAGAATGAACAACTGGCCAACGCGGCGGAAAGCGCGGCCACCATCGCCCACTGGCTCGGCACCGCCCCCTACCCGCAGAACACCCTCTATGCCGGCTGGGATCTCGTGCTCGGCTCCCAGATGCATGACATCATGCCCGGCACCAGCCTGCCGAAGGCCTATGAATACGCCTGGAACGACGAAGTGCTGGCGCTCAACCAATTTGCCGATGTCGCGGAGCGCTCCTCGGCGGCGGTGTTGTCCACTCTCGATACTACGGCCCAAGGGGTGGCCGTGGCGGTCTATAACCCGCTCGCCATCGAGCGCGAGGATGCCGTCGAGGCGACGGTCCCGTTTGCCGGAGCCCTCCCGGGCGCCGTGACCGCCTACGATCCGCAGGGCCAGCCGGTGCCCACCCAGATCCTCAGCCGCGAAGTCGGGGCGCTGCGGGTGTTGTTCATCGCCAAGGTCCCCTCTGTCGGCTACGCCGTCTACGATGTGCGCCCGGAGGCGAAACCCGCAGCGGCGTCCAAACTCGCGGTCACTCCCAACTCGCTCGAAAACGCTCGTTACCGCATCACCCTGGATGCCAATGGCGACCCCGCCTCGATCTTCGACAAGTCGCTCAATCGCGAGCTGCTGGCCGCCCCGGCGCGGCTTTCATTCCACTCCGAGAATCCCGCCCAATGGCCGGCCTGGAACATGGATTGGGAGGACCGGCAGAAACCCGCGCGCGGCTACGTGGGCGGTCCGGCGCAGATCCGGATCGTGGAATCGGGCCCGGCCCGCGTGAGCCTGGAAGTCACGCGCACGACGGAAGACAGCACCTTCACCCAGCAAATCCGGCTGGCCGCCGGGAGCGACCGCGTGGAAATGCTCGACAACATTGCCTGGCGTTCCGCGGGGGCCAGCCTGAAGGCGGACTTCAACTTCACCGCCGCCAACGCGAACGCGGCGTTTGCCGACAAGGTCGGCGTTTCCATCCGCGACAATGACAAGCCCACCCGGTTTGAGCTGCCCCTCCAGCAATGGATGGACCTCACCGACGCCGGCGGCGGCTACGGGGTGGAGGTGATGAGCGACTCCAAATACGGGTCGGACAAGCCCGACGACCACACCCTGCGGCTCACCCTGTTGTACACACCCGGCACGCGCGGGGGTTATCCCGACCAGGGCACACAGGATCAGGGCCGCCAGCAGATTCTCTACGCCATTGCCGGTCACAAGGGCGATTGGAACGAAGGCCGCGATGCCTGGCAGGCGGCACGGCTCAACCAGCCCCTGCGGGCCTTCCTCCCTGCGGCCCATCCCGGTTCCGGACGCACCTTTTCGCTGCTGGCGCTCAACAGTGATCAGGTGCAGGTGGAGGCGGTGAAAAAGGCGGAGGACAGCGATGAAATCATCGTCCGTCTGCAGGAGTTGACGGGCAAGCCAGCCGACAACCTCGCGCTGCACTTCCCGGTGGCGATTGCGGCCGCCCGCGAAGTGGACGGCCAGGAACGCCCGGTCGGTAACGCCACGCTCAAGAACGGCGAGCTGGCTTTCACCATGAAGGCTTTCGGCCTGCGGGCCTTTGCCCTCAAGCTGGCGCCGCCGCCCAAGACCGCCATGCCCGTGACCAGCCAGTCCGTGGCCCTGGCCTATGACACGGACGTGATCAGCAGCCGCGCCAAGCGCAACGATGGCAGCATGACCGCCGACGGCGGGGCGTATCCGGCCGAGATGTTCCCGAAGCAAGTCGTCCGCGAGGGGGTGCAATTCAAACTGGGCTCCACCGCCGACGGGGAAAAGAACGCCGTCACCGCGCATGGCCAGAGCCTGGACCTGCCGGCCGGAAAGTTCAACCGCGTCCACCTGCTGGTCGCGGCCGACGGTGACACCACCGGCCAGATCAAAATCGGCGCCGCTTCGCTTCCCTTCAACGTCCCCAACTGGACCGGCTTCATCGGCCAATGGGACAACCGGGTGTGGAACAATCCGACCCACAAGATTGACTTGGAATCAAAACAGCCCCCGACCGGTCTCGTTCCCGGTTTCATCAAGCGTGCCCCGGTGGCCTGGTTCACCACCCACCACAACACCCCGCAGGGGGACGCCTACTACGACTTTTCCTACCTCTTCGAGCTCACCTACGACCTGCCGGCCGGGACGACGAGTCTGACGCTGCCGGACAATGCCAAGGTCCGCGTGTTCGCGGTCAGCGTGGCCGACGAACCCGGGGCCACTCCTCCCGCCGCACCACTCTATGACACGCTGGCCGATCACCAGCCCGAAGGTCCGCCGCTCATCCCTCAGGCGGGGCAGGCTTTCAATGCCGTGACCCCCGTGACGCTGCTCCCGCCGCTTTACCACCAGCCGGGCGATCTCCGCTACACGCTGGATGGCAGCGACCCCACCGCCAGCTCGGCGGTGTACGACCAGCCCTTCCTCGCCGCCGACACCGTCAAACTCGCCGTCGCGCAAATTGACGCCACCGGCAAAATCGGGCCCATCGCCCGCGGGGTCGTGGAAATCCATGACCACAGCCCGGCCCAGCTCCTGACCGTGCTGGCGAAGCAGAGCCTGGATGCCATCGAACTGACCTTCTCCAAGCCGGTTGATCCGGCGACGGCGGTTGATCCCAAAAATTATGGGGTCCAACCCGCGCTGGAGATCAGCAAAATCACCCGGGCACCCGACGGTCGCAATGTCACCGTGGAGTTTGCCGCACCGATTCCCGCCGGGACCGTCTATGCGTTGAGCGTGCATGGAATCAAGGACACCACCGCCTCTGGCAACGCGATGGGACCGACCCAGCTCCCCTTCAACGCCGAGAACATCGTTTACACCCTCAAGGCGGCCCGGTTGCCGGCCCAGCCGGTCAAGGCCCCCGTCGCCGGCCTGCCGCTCCAAAAGAGCGACGCCTGGACCATGAATGTGCTGGTCAACCCCAGCCGGGCCCCGACAGGTCAAACGGTGATTGCGGGTTTTGGCCTGGACAAGGACAACCCCGATGGGGGCACCAGCCGTTATTTCGCCGTGTTCAACGACGACATCCGCTTCTGGTCGGCCAACCGCGATGTTGCGACGAATTCGCCGTTGGAGGTGGGCCGCTGGCAGATGCTCACCGCCACCTACGATGGCCGGACCCTGAGTCTCTACAAGGATGGTGATCCCATTGGGAACAAGGACATCGTCCTGAGCGATGACCCGGACGCCTCCGTCAACATTGGCCAGCCTGATCCCTGGAACCACCAGCAGCGCTTCCAAGGCGCGGTGCAGGCGTTCACCATCCAGCGGGGCGCGCTCACGGCCTCGGGCGTGAAGCAACTCTTTGCCAAGACGAAGCCGACGCCGTGAGGCGCCGGGCGGAGTCTGGTGGAATCCTCAGACCAACCACCGGATTGAAACCACTAATGGACACTAATGGACACTAATTCTGAGGCTCGGATTAGTGCAGATTAGTGTGCATTAGTGGTTAAACTCCTTCTGCTTCCGCTTCATTCATCCATTCGCGTGCATGTCAAACTGTCGCTTCGCTCGGTACGCGGTTAACTTCCTTTGGCCGCATTTAGGTTTAGGCTGGTGGCGGGTGGGGTGCGGCTGGGCGGTCGCTCTCCTCCTGCCTGGGCTGGCGGCGGCGCATCCGGCCCAGTTCACGACCCTCCAGGTCAAGGTCGGCGCCGACGGGCATTTCGAGGCCAATCTCAACATCGACATCCTGTCCTTCGCCCTCGGCCAGACCTCGCTCCAATCCAGCAACGAGGATTTGGAGGCGTTGCTGGCCGGTCCCCGGCCGGCCCTGGCGGAACAGCTCGCCAACGCCGGGGACCACTTCCGGCACGAGGTCGTGGTGCGCACCGACGCCGGGAATGCCACCCTCACCACCTGGAACCTGCCGGGCCTGGCCGACGCGGAGGCCGTGCTGGCCCGCAACCTCCAGCCGCGCATCCTGATGCCCGGAGAGATCACCTTCGCCGGCACGCTGCCCGCCGGGGCGCACACCCTGGCGATCAGGCTCCCCTTCGTGCTCGGAGACACCGTGCACGTGCTGGAGCTGCCCGACGGCAACAGCCACGACGAACCGGTCGCCGCCGGCGACTATTCCAGCAAGGTGTCCATCGCGCTCCAGGCTCCCGGCCGGTGGGACCGGCTGGCTGAGGTCGCCAAATATATCACGGTGGGCTTCCATCACATCATTCCGGAGGGCACAGACCACATCCTGTTTGTGCTGGGGCTGTTTCTCTTCAGCGCGCGGTTCGGGCCGCTGCTCTGGCAGGTTTCGGCCTTCACCGTCGCCCACTCCCTCACGCTCGGGCTGGCGATGTATGGCGTGGTGCGGTTGCCCGCCGCCATCACGGAACCGCTGATCGCCGCGTCGATCGTGTTTGTGGCGGTGGAGAACATCTTCACCACGGAGCTGAAGCCATGGCGGTATGCGGTGGTGTTTGGCTTTGGGCTGGTGCACGGGCTCGGTTTTGCCAGCGCGTTTGCCTCGGTCGGCCTGGCCCGGCAGAACTTCCTCACGGGCCTGATCGGCTTCAACCTGGGGGTCGAAGGCGGTCAGCTGGCGGTGATTGCCGGGGCCTTTCTGGCGGTCGGCTGGTTTCGTCACCGGCCCTGGTACCGGCGCGGGATCGTGATCCCGGCCTCCTCGCTGATCGCGCTCATCGCCCTGTTCTGGACGGTGCAGCGCATTCTCCCAGCGCTGATTCATGCAATGTCATAAACCAAGGATGATGTATGATAAAACCATTCTTTAAAAACCAGGTTGAAGATTTTTCGACCGGTCAGATTTGAACCACTGATGTTCACTGATGAACACTGATTCTGAGGATCGGATCAGTGTAGATGAGTGTGCATAAGTGGTTAAAGGTCTCGAAATTCATTCCTTCGTGAATCAGCAGCGCATTCTCCGGCCCGGCGCATAATTTTTGCGTTCCGCGCGGTTTGCGTACAGGCTTCCGCCCCATGAAACACTACGATTTTGCCCAAAACTTTCACCGGCTCTACGATCAGGCGGTCGACCTCTACGCCAAAGGACCGCACGGGGCCGGCACCTTCTTCAACCCCGCCGACACCGCCTGGCTGACCGCCAACGGTCTCACGCCGCAGCACCTCTACGACTACGCCGAGGACCACGTCGGCGGCGGCGAACCCGGTTACGACCGGGCGCTCGGCATCGAGCTGGTGCGCCGGGATTATTTTCTCAATGTCCAAAACAGCGAGGCGTCGTCCGCCGTGCTCGACGAGGCCGCGCTGCCGCCGAAAAACGCCGACGTGCGCGGCATCACCTGGCTCCCCCGCCTCCTCCCGAAGGCGCGGGCCAAGCTGCGCGGCGAATTGCCGGCCTCGCTGATGTATTGCTGTGGCGGCGACCGCAAATTCTTCAAGGCGCACGACATCCTCCCCTCGGAATTCCTGAGCCTGGTCTGGCGTCACCTCCACGACGACGAGGCCGTGGTCCAGTGGGTCGTCGCAAGGTCCATCCTCGCCGGCACCGGCAATTGACTTAATCCTAAAAAGCGCATAAGGGTTGCACAGAGAACACAGAGCCCAGCCATAGAGTTCACGGAGCAAACCACTTAAATAATTCAGAGTGACGGCAAGCATCGCCCCCGGTGAGTGACATCAAAACTTCCTCACCTTCCGATGTATTTCTCTGTGACCTCAGGTCTTGCCTCTGTGGCCTCTGTGACCAACTGCTGAATCTAGGTTAATCCTAGAAAACGAAGTTGGAACCACGGATGAACACGGATTCTCAGGATAGGATTAGTGCAGATTATTGTGCATTAGTGGTTACAGGTTTTTGTTTGATGGAATTATAGACGAGCTCCAAACACTTGTGGTGGCCTCGAACTTCCTTGCTGGTGAATCAGCAGCGTCCGCCGGTGGACGCACAGGAAATCCGGTTGACCCCTGAGCCGGAGGTGCCACGCTTTCATCAGATTTTACCCTCCCATGAACTATACCCTTAATGTCAACGGAAAGAGCCGCTCGGTGGACGTGGCGCCCGACACCCCGATGCTGTGGATCCTCCGCGATCACCTCGACCTCGTCGGCGCCAAATACGGCTGTGGCGGCGGCTTCTGCGGCGCCTGCACCGTCCACGCCGATGGTGTCGCCATCCGCTCGTGCCAGTTCACCGCGGCCGAGATGTCCGGCAAGAAAATCGTCACCATCGAGGGTCTGTCCGAACACGGCACCCATCCCTTGCAACGGGCATGGTGCGAGCTCGATGTCGCCCAGTGCGGCTATTGCCAGGCGGGGCAGATCATGAACGCGGCGGAGCTGCTGGCGAAGCATCCCCACCCGACCGATGCCGACATTGACACCGCCATGGCCGGCAACCTCTGCCGCTGCGCCACCTACACCCGCATCCGCGCCGCCATCCACCAGGCCGCCGGCCAGAGCGCCACCTAAGGAGAACCGCCCCATGAATTCCGCCATCGCTCCCACCCTGCCCCCGTCCGAGGGCGCCCTCGACCGCCGTTCCTTTCTCCGCCTCTCCGCCCTCGCGGGAGGCGGGTTCATGCTCGGTTTCTACCTCAAGTCGGCCGGCACCGCGCTGGCCGAGGAGGTCGGTGCCGCCAGTCCGGGCGAGTTTGTCCCGAATAATTACCTCCGCATCGCCCCGGACGGCACCGTGACGATTTTTTCCACGCGCCCTGAGATCGGCCAGGGGATCAAGACCTCGCTCCCGATGCTGGTGGCCGAGGAGCTCGATGTGGACTGGGCGTCGGTGAAGGTCATGTCGGCCGTGCTCGACCAAACCTCCGGCAACCCCAATCCGCAGTCCGCGGGCGGGAGCACCTCCACGCCGCAATCCTTCAACCAGATGCGCCAGCTCGGGGCCGGCGCGCGCGCCGTGCTCGTCGAGGCCGCCGCTCAAACCTGGGGTGTGCCCGCCGCCGAGTGCTCCACCGCCCACGGTGAGGTGCGGCACGTGGCGAGCGGTAAAAAGCTGGCCTATGGTTCGCTCGTGGCCAAGGCCGCCACCCTGCCCCCGCCCACCGGCGTGACCCTGAAAGACCCCAAGGATTTCAAGATCATCGGCACGCGGGTCTCCGGCGTGGACAACCCCGCCCTCGTGACCGGCCAGCCGCTGTTCGGCATTGATGTGAAAGTTCCCGGGATGGCCTATGCGATCCTGGAGAAGTGCCCCGTCTTTGGCGGCACGGCGGTCAGCGCCAATCTCGACGAGGTGAAAAAGCTGCCGGGCGTGAAGGATGCGTTCATCCTCACTGGCGTGCGGGGTGTCGCCTCCGGCGTCGCCATCGTGGCGAACTCGACATGGGCGGCCTTCAGCGCCCGCCAGCAGCTCAAGGTGACCTGGAACGAGGGCGGTGGCGCCAACCAGAGCTGGACCGAGATGACCCGGCAGGCGCAGGCCGCGGGCGCCCAGGCCGCCGATGGCGACGGCGATGTCTTCGTCGGGGCGGCCAAGGTCATCGAGGCCACCTACAGCTTCCCCTACATCTCGCACGCCAACCTCGAGCCGCAAAACTGCACCGCACATGTGACGGCGGACAGCGCCGAAATCTGGGTGCCGACGCAGAACCCGCCCTCCGCGGTGAACTCCGTGGCCGGGGCCACCGGCCTGACGGCCGCGCAGATCAAGGTGCATGTCACGCGCAGCGGCGGCGGCTTCGGCCGGCGGCTCCAGACCGAATACGCCGCTGAAGCGGCGGCCATCTCGCAAAAGGCCGGAATGCCGGTGAAGCTCACCTGGTCGCGCGAGGACGACCTGCGCCATGACCTTTACCGGCCGGCCGGCTTTAATTTTCTCCGCGGGGCGGTGGACGCGGCGGGCAAGATCAGTGCCTGGCGCGATCTGGCGGTCACCTTCGGCGGCGGGGGCGGCGGGGGACGCGGCGGACGGGGTGGCGGGGCGATGCTGCTGCCGCCCGGGGCCGGAGCGGTCTTTGCCCAGGCGGCCGCGCCCGGGGCGGCCGGAGCGGCCCCCGCGCGGGGCGGTGCCCGGGGCGGCGGAGCCCGCGGGGGTGGGGCCCGGGGCGGCGGGGGGTTCCCCGGCGGCTTCGTGCAGAATTTCTCCACCCGCGGGGCCCAGGTGGCCAGCAACGTGCCCACGACCGCCTGGCGCGCGCCGGGCGACTGCACGGCCATGTGGGTCAGCCAGAGTTTTCTCGACGAGCTGGCGCACGCCGCCGGCCGCGATCCGCTTGAGTTCAAGCTGGAGCACCTGGGCGCCGGTCCCGCCGGGGCCTACCGCGACCGCGTGATACCGGTGGTCAAACTCGCCGCCGAAAAGCTGGGCTGGGGCGCGAAACTGCCGAAGGGCCGGGGCCAGGGCATCGCGTTTTCCTTCAGCCACCAGGGCTATGTCGCCCACGCGGTCGAAGTCACCGTCTCACCGGCCGGCAAGCTCAAGGTGGACCGGGTCGTCTCGGCGGTGGATGTCGGCTCGGTCATCGTCAACCTGAGCGGCGCGGAAAACCAGGTCGAAGGCTCGGTGGTGGACGCGCTCAGCACGCTGATGTTTCCGGCGCTCAACATCGAGAAAGGCCGCATTGTCCAGAGCAACTTCGACGAATACGAGCTGCTGCGGATGCCCGACGCGCCGGCGAAGATCGAGGTTCACTTCCTCAAGACGAACAACGGTCCGACCGGGTTGGGCGAGCCGGCGTTCTCCGCGCTCGCGCCGGCGGTATGCAACGCGATCTTTGCCGCCACCGGCATCCGCGTCCGCGAGCTCCCCCTCTCCCGCACCAGCCTGAAGTGGTCGTGAGCAGGTTGGGGGAGGTAGCGCAGGCATCCCGGCCTGCTGTTGTTAGGGGTGCAGGCGGATGCGCCTGCACCCTTCCCTGACTCAATCGGCTGAGGGCAGGAAATCTCCGGTTTGAAAGTTTGGTTGAAAACCTGCCGGCAGCCCGCATCCTTGCCGCCGTGGAAGCCAAAACCAAACAACCGGCCTCGTTCGAGGACGCCCTCGCCAAACTCGAGGCCGTCGTCGCGGCCATGGAATCGGGCGACGTGCCGCTCGCCACGCTCCTGGCCAAGTTTGAGGAGGGCTCCGCCCTGTTGAAAATCTGCGAGGCCCGCCTCAAGGAGGCCGAATTGAAGATCGAGCAGCTCAAGCAGCAAAAGGACGGCACCGCCAGCTTCGCCCCCCTGGCCGTCGGTCGGGACACCTGAGCCGCCAGCCCTCGCTCCACTCCTTTCCTTGATGCCCACCGTCCCACACGCGCGACTGCTCGACTCGATCGGCTCGCCCGCCGACGTCAAAGCGTTGTCCGCCGCGCAACTGCCGCAACTCGCACAGGAGCTCCGCGACGAGATCATCGCGGTGACGGCGCGCAATGGCGGGCATGTCGGCCCCAATCTCGGCGTGGTGGAGCTGACCCTCGCGCTGCACCGGGTGTTCACGACCCCCGGGGACCAGTTCGTCTTTGATGTGGCCCACCAGGGCTATGTCCACAAGCTCGTCACCGGCCGTGGGGGCGAGTTTTTCCGCCAACTGCGCCAGAGCGGGGGCGCGAGCGGGTTCCTGACCCGGGACGAGAGCCCGCACGACGCCTACGGCGCGGGCCACGCCGGCACCGCGCTCTCGGCCGCGCTCGGTCTGGCGGTGGCGCGCGACCTGCGCGGCACGGACGAACATGTGGTCGCGGTGTGTGGCGACGCGGCGTTCACCTGCGGGATCACGATGGAGGCGTTGAACAACGTGGTCTCGTCGACCAAGCGACTCATCGTCATCCTGAACGACAACGAGTGGTCCATCGCGAAGAATGTCGGGGCCATCTCGGTGTACCTGAACCGCCTGAGCACCAGCCCCACCTACAATAAATTGCACCATGACGTGGAGGCGTTTTTCAAAAGCTTTCCCGTCGGCGTCGGGATGAACCGCGTCTACCACAAGTGGAAGCGGGAGACCAAGGACTTCTTCGTCGAGTCCTCCCTCTTTGAGAAATTCGGCCTGCGCTACCTCGGACCCGTGGACGGCCACAATCTCGACGCCCTGGTCAAAAACCTGGAGTTCGCGCGGCAATGCGATGTGCCCGTGCTCCTGCACGTGCTCACCAAAAAGGGCCGGGGATTCGACGCCGCCCTCGCCCACCCCGAGAAATTTCACGGCCTGGGCGCGTTCGATCCGGTCACCGGCGAGAGCAAGCAGACCGCCCCCGGCACGCCGCCCACCTACCAGGAGGTTTTCGGCCAGGCGCTGGCCCGGTTCGCCCGGGCGGAGCCCGCGATTGTCGGCATCACCGCGGGCATGCCGCCGGGGACCGGGCTCAACCACCTCGCCCAGGCGTGTCCGCGGCAGTTTTTCGACGTGGGCATCGCCGAGGAACATGCGACCATCTTTGCGGCCGGGATGGCGGCCAAGGGGCTCCGGCCAGTCGTGGCGATCTACTCCACCTTTCTCCAACGCGCCTTTGACCCGATCGTCCACGACGTCGCGCTCCAAAACCTGCCGGTGACCTTCTGCCTCGACCGGGCCGGCCTCTCGCCGAACGACGGCCCCACCCACCACGGCCTCTTTGACCTCGCCTACCTCCGCTGCGTGCCCAACGCGGTCATCATGCAGCCGAAGGACGAGGATGAGCTCGTGGACATGCTGCACACCAGCCTGCGCCTGCCGGGACCGGGCTTCATCCGCTACCCGCGCGGCCCCGGGACCGGGGTGAAAATCAAGGAGCACCCGGCGGCCCTGCCGATCGGGCAGGCCGAGGTGCTGCGGCAAGGCTCG
The DNA here is from genome assembly GCA_903929355.1 of uncultured Opitutaceae bacterium. Taxonomy (GTDB): domain Bacteria; phylum Verrucomicrobiota; class Verrucomicrobiia; order Opitutales; family Opitutaceae; genus CAIYUN01. Next base: position 32,633 of record CAIYUN010000027.1, on the reverse strand, counting down.
AATGTGATGCTCTGGGCCCTGGGCAGCATGGTGGCCGACGCGCTCCGGCTCGCCGCCCGCCTCGAAGCCGAGGAAAACCTTTCCGTCGGAGTGGTGAACGCCCGCTTCGCCAAGCCGCTCGACCGCGCGCTCCTGCTCAGCCATGCGGCCTGCGTGCCGCTGCTGGTCACCCTGGAGGACCATGTACTGGCCGGTGGGTTCGGCAGCGCGGTGCTGGAGGCGCTGCAGGACGCGGACTGCCCGGCGGCGGTCGAACGCCTCGGCTGGCCCGACAAGTTCATCGGGCACGGCACCAGCGTCGCGGGCCTGCGGGCCGAGCACGGCCTCGCCCCCGACGACCTTTACCGGCGGGTCCGCGACCGCTGGCGCAGCCTCCGAGCCGCCTCCGTCGAGGCAGGCGTGTGAGACCAAACGCCCTTAGCTTCCAGACGGATGCGAGGGGCGATCGAACCTGCGGCGAGGTCCCAGCCTTCGCACGAGGCTACGGCGGGCAGGCTGCCGCAGCTCCAAGGCGGACACCGAGGTCACGGAGCAAACCACGGAGTTTTTTAACCACTAATCTTCGCTAATGGAGTCGATCCAGCCTCGGCCTAATCGGCGTCGGCGAAAAGGCAGCTAAAGTTAAAACCGCAGAAGGTTTACCCAGAACTCCAAGGCGGACACCGAGGTCACGGAGCAAACCACGGAGTTTTTTAACCACTAATCTTCGCTAATGGAGTCGATCCAGCCTCGGCCTGATCGGCGTCGGCGAAAAATTCACCGGACCCGATCGGAATCTTCCTGAATTCAGCGGTCGGACTTCACCGCGGATAACGCCGATGCACGCGGATACAGACATGGACTGACAACAGCATCAATGCACCGGGCTGGTTTGAAAAGATAGCGCCATCCGGGCGACCAGTCAGAAGCAATCCATCAACGCAAAGGCGGAAAGGCGCGAAGGCGCAGAGGGAAGATTGGGTTTGTGGCCTGTGCGTCTCAGCGGCTTTGCGTTAATTCCTCCGTATGAGATCAGCGAAGATTAGCGCAGATTAGCGGTTTAATGCCATTCTACGGGAGGCTGGTATCAGCCTCAGACCGGCCCGGACCGGGCCGGAGCGGGGGACAAGGTGCGCATCCATCCCAGCAGTTCGGCCGCGTAAGCGGGCCAGGTTTTTAAAACCCGCGCCCGGGCCGCAGCGACCAGTGCGGCGTAATCCGCGGACTGTGTCAGCAGCCGCGCCAGGGCGGCCGCCAGGCTGGCGGCATCCACGGATTCGAGCATGAGACAGCCTCCGCCGCGGGCCGACTCGCCAAGCGCGCCATGCGCGGAGCAAACACAGGGCTTGCCGTGGTACAGACTTTCCAGCACCGGCAGACCGAAACCCTCCAGCAACGAAGGGTAAACGGTGAACGCACATTCGCGGTAAGCGGCGAGCAAGGCTTCCTCACCGACGGGACCGTCGTAAAGCAACGGTCGGCCGGCAGCCTGCAACTGCCGCACCCGGGCGAGCGCGGTCCGACCCGTCTGCGGATGAGCCAGCCCGATCAGACGGAGCTGAAAGCGAAGGCCCCGCGCCCAGAGCGCCTCGCAGGCATCGAGGAGCGCGCCATGATTTTTGCGTCCCTCCAAAGTGCCAACGCTCAGCACCACCGGGCCAGGCGCCGGGGCAGGGTCCGCCCCTTCCCCGGCCGCGGCCGGGGGAGGATCCACCCCCAGCGGAATCGCCACCACGGGAGGACAGCGGACAAACCCCGCCCAACGCCAGTAGTCCAGGAGCGAAAGGCGCGAGTCCTCCGACACGGCGGCAACGCCATCAAACTCGCACAACTCGTGAAGATAGCCGGGGAAACGGGCCACCGTCCCGACCGGCGTCAGCTCGGGGAGCCGGAGCGCAATCGCATCATGAAACAAAGCCACGCGCGGGCCGCTGATCCGCATGAACAGCGCCGGATAAGCCCGGGCCGTCACCGGCAAAAAAATCTCCGGCACAAGCAGGGCGGCGGCGCGCGGAAGAGGTTCGATCCCGCCACCGAACCAGCGGCGGGCGCAACCGGCCACCCGCGCGGGCCAGGGCCACCGGACCTTGCGCCGGCGGGCAGGCGCCGTGGCGGCCAGATTGGCCCGCTCCCAGCCGGCGAGCGGACGCCAACCCCCGGCGGAGGGATCGTGGGTGACGGCCAGGGGATTCTCGCCCGCGGCCCGCAACGCGTCCGGAAGCGCCCGGCACACGCGCTGGATGCCGGTGCGCGCGGTCGTGTGCGCGGTGCCGGTGAGATCGAGCAGCAGCGACGGGCTCATGGCCGTCCGGCCAGCCGGCGCGTGAATTGGTTTTTAAGCATGGCGTCGGCGCCGATCCGCCAGAATTCGGGAAACCGCCAGTTGGAGGCAACGAACTGGCGGAAGGAAAAGGGACGGCCCATGGGGGTGTCCCGATTGCGCCGCAGATAGGCGAGCTTTTTCCACGCCCCGCGCAACTGGGCGCGGCGGTGGGGGGCCAGGGCGGCGGACGGCACCCCCTGCGCGGCGAGCAGGTCGTAGAGGCGGGGCAGCCAGTGCAGCGAAAACAGCGGCCCATAGTCGCGCCAACTGACCTGATGGGACACGGTCATCAACGGCGCGCCAAAATAATGACAAGGTTGACCGAGAAAATTCTCCGCCACATGGCAGGCGTGGGGAAACGTGCCGCGCAGCGTCTCGAAGGCGACGAGCGGCGCGTCGCGAGTGTAGGCCGCCAGCGCGTCCCGCCGCCGCCAGACCGAGGCATAGACGCCGGTAAAACAGGCGGGATCCAGGGGCACGATCTCAGCGGTTCGCGCCAGGCGGCGCGAGCGGGTGTCAGGGTTGGCCAGCACGGCGTGCGGCGATGACTCCACCTCCCGGGCATCCCCGGGCACCCCGGCCCCGAACGGCAGGTAGCGCGTATTGAGGTAAAAGTAGTCCAGGTCGGAACCCGTCCGCAGGATGGCCAGGATGGTGGCGAGGGCGCCCGGGTGAACAAAATCGTCGTCCCCGCAGATCCAGACGTATTCGCCCCGGACATGGCGCTCGAGCAGGCGGCGGACATTGCCATTGTAGATCAAGTTAGCCTCATGCCGGACGTAACGGACGGGCGCGCGGGCCGCCGCCCCCTCGACCAGCGCGCGGGTGCGCTCGCACGCGCCGTTGTCCCCCACGACCAGCTCGACCGCCACCGCGTGCGCCGCCAGCTCCGGGATCCAGCAGTCCAGCGCGAGGGCCAGCAATTCCGGCCGCCGGTAGGTGGGCAGGCAGACGGACAACAACAGAGGCTGGTCGGAGGATGAACTCAAGGGAGGCGGGCGGGGTCGGGTGGAAAGACAAACGAGGACCAGTCACCGCTTGGGGCCCTTGACGAACCGTTTTTTAACCGTGCGCCAGGCAGAGCGCAGTTCACGACCCCAAGGCACGGCGAACCCGAAAGTTTCAACGAGAAGGTACCCGATTCTCGCTCCCAGCCAGGAAAGGCGGGAACGGGGACGGAGACGGCGGACCCGGCCCAGCCGCAACCGAACCGGGCGCACCAGCTCCGACTCCCAAATCGGCAAGGTCCGAAGGCTGCGGAAAAAATAGATATAGCTGGCGGCTGCGGCCGCCAGCAAACCGGCCGGAGGCGGGGGGGCGTCGGCCGCATTGCCCGTGATCTCCCACGCCACTTCCCGCCGGGCCCGGAAAGCAAGATCAAGCAGACCAAGCGAAGGCCGGTCCTTGTACAACACGAGATCACAACCGCGAAACCGGAAAAAAAGCCGCCGGCTGATACCCAGACCCTGCAACTCCGGAATAGGCCGGCCCCGCTGGACGGCGCCGGCGATGGCCTGCCACGTGAGGCTGCCCGCCGACGGCCGCCCGGTCATGCCCAGGGCGAGGTCCAGCCGGGCCGGCAGCGGGGCAGCACGGCCGCTCCCCGCCCCCGGCTGCAGAGTGCCCGCCGCCGCGTAAGTCTCCAGGAGCAGAGTGACCGCACGCTGGCCCGAGGCCTCGTCACACACCGGCAAAAACAACAGCTCCTCCGCCCGGGCCTGAATCCCGAGCAGGTTGAACAGATCCACCCTGCTTCCGACCAGATGCTGCGGCATCGCGATCACCTGGTCAAAGCATTCGACCACCTCGCGGCTGAGCGGCCAGTTGACCATGACACAGATCAGCTCGACCGAAAAACGGAACCGCTCATCCCGTGGCAGCCGCGCCGGCAAAGCCCGCAGGTCGGCGCCGCCCTCGACGAGGAACAGGGCGGAAAAACGGGCGGACTTGGTGGTGATGGCCGCGCGCGCCATGATCGGCTTGTCGCGGTTGAAGCGGATCGCGACGAGGTCCTGCAGCAGCCGCGCAGCCGATGGCCCGCCCACCAGCCCGAAGAACGTCTGGATGCTGTCACAGTCCTCAATCGGCAGGTTGTATTTGCCCGCCAACAGCTGTTCACATCCCCGGGCCAGCTCGTCGACGAAGTACCAACCGGTGTGGTTCTCCGAAGCATACTCAAAGATTTCCCGCACATCACCCGGGGTCAGCACCCCGTATTTGGTCATCAGCAGGTTCAGCACCCGCACCAAACCCAGCACCCGGGTGTGATTCACCGCGAGCGGGTCGGGAAACCGGTTGTTGACCCGGTGGGCGATGCTGGGCTCGAAGAGCTGGCGGCAGTTGCCGGTGGCCGCAAAGGCCTTCAGCAGGACCGGCAGGAGCGGATAAAAGGACAGGGCCTCGACGAGGTCAGGTTCGCAATGGGCCCGAAACGGGGTGGTGCGGAAAACATGCGCGGAGATCAACGCGAAGCCGCGAACATAACCGATTTTCTTCAACAGGCCGAGCAGGGAATGCGGCTGACGGTTCAAGCCGTGCAGATAGTCGGCGTTCAGGAGCTCGCGCCGGATCGTGACCATCTGGAAGTTCAGGTAGAGATGGTCGGGGGCGTGGGCGTCCAGTTCCGCCACGATCCGGGCGAGGCCACCGGGCAAAACCAGCTCGTCGTCGCCGAGCAACCATTGGTACTCGCCGCGCGCGAGCGCGAGGGCCCGGAAAAAATTCGGGTCCGGGCCGATGTTCAGCTCGTGGCAGTGATAGTGCAGCTGCGGCAGGGAGCCCCGGGCGAGTTCGACGACGCTGGCCGTGAGATCGGTGGAGGCATTGTCCACGACCACCACCTCCACCCGGGCGCCCAACCCCGGGGTGCGGGCAAACTCCCCGGCCAGGGTCAGCAGCAAGGCAAAAAGATATTCGGCCCGCTCATAGGTCGGGATGCAAACGGAGAGCAGCGGACGAACCAAAGGATCCACCACCGGCCCGGGGCCGGCCGCCGGAATCCCCGCGGCCCAGATTTCCCCCAGCTGGCGCAGTTTTTCCTCCAGGGACAGGTCTTCGCCCCCCAGGATCTCCCGCGCCCGGCCCTCGTCGCTCCCGGGCTGGAGGACATCGTCCTGGTTGTGGATTTCGGCCGCGAGTGATTTGCGCTTCGCCATGGGAAAGGATGCAGGACCGGGCGGATCAAGCGGAGTGGACCGCACCCCGGACCCGGAGGTCAGGCAACGCCAAGATTCTGCTTGGAGCGATAATATTCACTGACCTCCTGGGCGGTGCCGGTGGCGAGAATTTTGCCCCGGTCGAGCCAGACGGCGCGGTTGCAGATCGCGGTGATAATTCCCGGATCGTGGGAAATCAGCACCACGGTCCGATCGGACTGAAACTTGGCCTGGACGGCGGCCTCGGACTTGGCGAGAAACTCGGCGTCGCCGACCCCCAGCACCTCGTCGATCAGCAGCACATCCGGGTCCACCTCCATGGCGGTGGAAAAACCCAGCCGGGTCATCATGCCGGAGGAATAAGTGGACACCGGCCAGTCGAAGAAGTCACCCAGCCCGGAAAAGTCCTTGATCGTGGCCAGGCGCGCGCGCATGTGGCGGCGGGATTTGCCCATGAGCATGCCGTTGAGGACGGCGTTTTCGGCCCCGCTCAGGTTGCCCTCGAAACCAACCCCGATGGAAAGCAGCTCCACATGGCAGTCGGGCCGATGAAAAACAATCCGACCCTCGTCCGGGGCGTAGATGCCCGCCAGGACGCGCATGAGCGTGCTCTTGCCGCAGCCGTTGCGGCCGATGATCCCGAGTTTCTCGCCCTCGTAGATGGTCAGGTTCAGGCCACGCAGAGCCCAGAAGGTCTTGTCAATCTTGGAGAACAGCGTTCGGCGGGGATGGTAGCACAAGCCGAGATCGTGCAGGGAAATGAGGGGGACCGGGTCAGACATGAATCATTTTGAGGAGGCGTTTGTCCATGAGGCGGAGCTGCAGCAGGCCGACCACCAGCAGCAGCAAGGCGACGCCGGCCGCGTAGGCGAGCCGATGCAGATTGGGGGTCTGGTTCCGCAGGACGATGTCCCGGCAGCTTTCGACCAAAACGGCCATGGGATTCGCGTAAAACGCCGTCCGCAGGGACTCGGGCACTTTTTCGGAATTGAAGATGATCCCGGAGAGAAAAAACATCAGGCGGAACGAGGAGGACATGATGACCTTGAGGTCATTGGAAAGCGTGACCCACAACGCCAGGGGAAAGGCCAGCCCCAGGATGAAGCCCAGCTGGATGAGCAGGACCGGCACCAGCTCGAGGTAGCGCCAGTTGGGGGCGAGACCAAGCAGCGGCATGAGGGCGAGCAGGACCGCGTAGGTGACGAAGAACTTCCATGAGTTCACCAGCACCGTGACCATGGGGAAAATGAACTTGGGCAGGTCAAACTGGATGAGGGTGGCGTATTTCTCCCGGATCGACGAGGCCGCCGCCGTGACGGAACCCTCAAACCATTGCCAGGAGAGGGTGCCCAGCAGGAGGAAGGCGACGTAATCCGGGCCACCCCGACCGGTGACCTGGGTGAGGGCAAAGTAAAACACCGCCGTGCTCAGCAGCGGCTCGAGCATGAACCACAGGTAGCCGAGGTAATTTTGCCGCGCCTCCGACTTGATCCCCGCCACGGTGCGGTAGAAAATGATATCCTTGTAGCGGTTGATCTTGCCGATTCGGTCTGCCATGAAAATGAAAACGGGGGCCGGAGGAGCCTGATTTGGGTTGCAAAGGTTGATGGAGGAGGCGGGAGATTCGGAAAGATCGCAGCCTGACCTCGGAGTCGGCGGGGAGACAAGCCAAAGTGCAGCGCCATCATCAGGTGAGGGTGTGAGCGCAACGCCCGGCTTGACCAGCGGGGTGGGAAAATGCGCCTGACTGGGCGGCGGCGGCGGCCGGCGTGGCCGGGACTGCCACCGGACTTGATCCGCATTTCCTCCCCAATTCATTTGCGCCTTGTCTGCGTAAAAGCGTTCTGCATCTACTTGCACTGGCGCATGAAAAGCAACCTGATCGCTCCCACTCCCACCCGGTCTTATTCAAGACGCATCTGGTGGATCGTGGTGGCGATACTCGCGCTGTTTGGCGCCGGCCTCAACTTGTTTAGGGCTCGAATCGTGCGGAGCCTTCGAAACGTACCCGCCCAAGTTGACGCACGAAGTCCGCACCTCCAGGGAGCGCAGGTCGATTACGATCTACCCCAGCCTGACGCCACCTTTGGGCTTCGCCTCGGTCTCCGCTTTCAAGTCCCACCTTCTGCTCGTCCCGGAGTCCTCCTGCAGACGGCCACATCCGCCACCGGGCTCACGCTTAAGTATTCCGGCCAGTCGCTCTCGGTCACCTTGCCCAATGATCATGGTGATCCCACCGGTGGGACATTCGGCGGACCCCTTGCGCCCGCCGAGTGGCACGATCTGGCGCTCAACGGTGAGTTTGGCTCAATCGTCAAAATCACGCTCGACGGCAAACTCGTCTACACCGGGCCCTTCCAGCGGCCGGAATTCACCGCCAACCGGCTGCACCTCGGTTCCGACCTGGCTGGCCTCCGTGGCTTTGACGGGCAAATCACCGCGCCCCACCTTGACATCATTGGACCGCGGGAAACGGCCTTGTCTGATTTTATTCTGGGGCGGCTTTTGCTGGCCGGTCTAATGGTGGTAATCATCGTGAAAATGTATCGGGCTTCGCCAGCGTCTCCTTGCCCGACTGCGCTCCCAGCAAAGGGGCCCATCGACTATCTCCTGCTCGTTCGCGCACTGGCCTGTGGGCTGGTCTTGTTCGGACATATCCTGCTGGTGGTTTTTCCGCCCCGCACGCTCTCAGCGGACATGGGGCTCCTTTATCGCATTCTGGCCCCTTGCCCGTGGGTGGGAGTTTGGATGTTTTTCACTCTCTCGGGCTATCTGATGGGCAAGGGGTTTTATTCCGGCCGTTACCACCTCGATTCCGCCCGGATTGCGGCGTTTTATCGCAACCGCGCACTTCGCATTGTTCCGCTGTATTTTGCCGCCGTTTTGCTCGTGGCGGCATTCAAGACGAGGGAGCTTTTTGAACCCAACCGGATTTGGAATCTGGCCGATATTCTTTCGTTTGGTTCCAATGGCGACCCAATCTGTCCGATTGGCGCGCTCTGGGCGGTGAGCACGGAGGTGCAGTTTTACCTCATGGTGCCGATCTTGGTCTTCCTGCTTTTTGCCCCGCCATTACGCAAGCCTATCATGGTGACGCTATTGCTTGCTGCCATCGCCTGTCTTGGTTTGATCGCGCGGCGGGGGGCGCTGAATTGGCTGGGGGCACCAGCATGGAATTCGATGATTTACACCCCGGTTTTGTCCAATCTCGATCTGTTTGCATTCGGCTTGTTGCTCAATCCGGTTTGTGACTGTTTCCGCAGTCGGATTTCAACCCAAGGCCTAACAAAGTTTCTGCTCTTTGTAATTGTGACCATCGCCGGATATTCCCTGATGGTAAGATTCACCCTCCCCGCCATGGTCAACCCCCGCCCCTCGGATTTTTTTGCGATGGTCGGATTTGCGCCGACCATCACCGCCGCCATCACCGGTGCATTGATTTTTATCGCAGAGGCGATGACGGTGGCTGGCAGGGAAAGCCGCCGGTTGCGGAATGCGACCGCCCTGGGTTGCCGGGTGGGCTTGTTCTCCTACAGCATCTACGTCTGGCACGAACCGATAATCCTCGGCATGCGTCATTGGTTTCCGACCACGCTGTCTGAACACCAGAGTTTTGCGGCATTGCTGGTATGCCTGCCGACCATCCTAGTGGCGGCTGCGGTTTCCTATTTTCTAATCGAAGTGCCCTTTGAACGATTCAAAATCGCCCGGATATTTCGCGCTTCCGCTCCGGCCGGGATCGGAAATGATCCCGTAGCAAATTGAAGAATCAGACCTCAAAATCGGTAAGCCAGCTTGGGGCTTCCATCGCGCCGACCGCCCGGATGTTGTCCAACTCTGCTCCGGCCGAGGTCAGGGTGAAAGACCAGCCAGAGGGTTTAGACACGGGGGGCGCGCCACTTTCCACTCATCTTTCGCCGGGTTGGGGGAGAAAGATCCGCCTGGGCTGAAGCTACGGCGCGACAAGGAACGAGCACGATTTCCGGGATCAACCCTCGCTGAGCCAGAGGCCGCAGCCGAGGGCGGGGACGAAGAGGTCGGGCTCGACCGGCTGGCCGGTGTCGTCCCCGCCGGCGGGGAAAAAATGCTCGTGGTCGGCCAGTTGCCGCCATGGGGCCGCCGGGAGCGCGCCCCCGAGCGGAACGCTGACATCATCCAGCGTGGGATTGACCGCAAAGAGGAGCCGCGCCGGGCCCTGGCTCCGATCAGCATTGTAGAGGACGGCGGACGCGTTGGACCCTGGGGCCCAGAAAAACTGGAAAAAGCCCTCGCTGGCCCGGGCATAGTGGCGCACCAGCCGCCCTAGTTCGGAGCGGCGGAACGCAATCCAGCCGGCAAACCAGGCGTGGGTCGCGGGGTAACGCCAGAGGCGGCGGTAATCGAGCGCGTTGAGGTCGCCGCGCTGGTAGGTGTTGTTGACGCCCTGCTTCGAGCGCAGGAAATCCTGGCCGGCGGCCAGCATCGGGATGCCGACGGACATGAACAGGACGGCCGCCATGAGGTGCGTGCGGCGGCGGTCGTTCCACGTGGGGCGGTCACCATTGTTGCCGGGGTTCTCGGTGATCACATCCAGCCAGGCACGGTCGTCATGCGACTCGGAGTAGTTGACCGTCTGGGCCGGCCATTTGGCGTAATACCACGGCGAGCCCTTCAGGTAATACTCGAAGCCCTCCCGGGTGCCGCCGCCACGCACGTATTCACGGATGAAGTCGCGGTAGCCGTCGTTCCAGGAGGCCCAGCCGGTGTCGCGCAGCGCGCCGGCGATATGGCCCCGGAAGCTCCAGGGCTCGGCGATGAGGATCACATCGGGCTTCACCTGCTTGAGGGCGGTCTCCACCTCGCGCAGCACGTCGGCCCCGATCAGCTCGGCGAGGTCGAAGCGGAAACCATCCACGCCGTAGGTCTCGATGAGGTGGGTGCAACTGTCGATGATCAGCCGTTGGGCCATGGCGGCGCCGGCGCGCAGGTCGTTCCCGCAGCCGCTCCAGTTCGACAGGTTACCGGCGGCGTCCTGCTCAAAGTAGTAGAGCTTGTCCACCAGCATGAGGTGCGCGGGCTCGCCGACATGGTTGTAGACCACATCGAGGATCACCGCCAGACCGCGCCGGTGGAGCGAGGCCACGAGGGCTTGGAATTCCGCCACCCCGGTGGCGCGGGTCGGATCGGTTGAATAGGCGCTCGCCGGGGCAAAGTAATTCGCCGTCATGTAGCCCCAGTGGTATTCCTCCGCGGTGCGGTTGTCCATTTCCTGCACGGGCTGCAGCTCAACGCAGTTCACGCCCAGGTGGTGCAGATAAAACTGGGGGCTTTCCACCCAGGCGCGCAGCCCGGCGAAACCCCGGCGCTCCACCGCGGTGAGTGCGACCGGGGCGTGCGCGGTGAGGTCGCGCACATGGACCTCGGCGATGACCAGATCCTGCCAGGCCGGCGTCTTCAGGCTGCGGTCGCCGGGGGCGATCCGCGCCCGGTCCAGCACCACGCCGGGCCCGGCATGGTCCACCGTCGCCAGCGCCCAGGGGTCGAGCACGCGCTGGTCCGGCCGAAACATCCCGAAGACATCGGCGGGACCGTCCACGTGATACCAGTAAAACCAGCCATGGAGGTTTTGCGCGAGCACGAGCTCCCACACGCCGGCCGCGCCGTGGGCGTCGGCGCGGCGCGCGAGCGCGTAGCGGTGCGGCCGGTCCTGCGCGGCGAGATCGTCGCAGACGCAGAGGGCGACGCTTCTGGCGCGCGGGGCGAACAGCCGGAAGACCGTCTCCGCGCCGCGCACGAGCGCGCCCAACGGGAGATCGGTGCCCAGCTGGTGAAAAAACGCGCCCGGCATGAGCGGGACCTCCTGCCCGTCATCGCCGTCGGTCCAGGTCACCGTGAGGGCCGTCGACAGATCAAGGGGCGACGCGACGGTGAACTCAAACAGGTGCTGCCCGGTGCGCTCCGGCCCGATGGCAAGGTTCACGTTGCCCTTGTCGTCGCGCACGAAGTTGGGGGCATCCCAGGGCACGGGCCGCCAGACGCCGGCCGCCGACACGAACTTGAAGCGCGCCGGCGGATGGGAGAGAAAACGGTCGGCATGGCCGGACCACAACAGCACCGGGTCGCCATCAAGCGAGGCGGGGCGCAGCGCCCACTCGTCGCGACCGATGGCGTCAGCCCACCCGTTGAAGTCGCCCGCCAGATAAAGCGTTTCCGACGGGGTGGCGGCAGTGGCGGGATCCACTCGCACAAAAAAATAGATCTCGCTCTTGCGGTTGATGAAGAAGCCGCTCGCGCAGCCGAACACATAGTCCGGCACATGCCGCAGGGAGGCAAACCGGGCCCCGCCGCCCAACGCCAGCGGCGGGGGATGCCGCGCGCGCCAGTCGCGGGCCAGCTCGATGACGCCCCGGACCGGGGATTCGAGCCAGGCGCGGGTGATCTTTTTCGGCCGGGTGGACATGAGGGGATTACAAAGCATCTGCCGGGCCGTCCGCGCACAAGCAGAAAGGGGGAGGAGGGGGAAGGGGGGAAGGGGAAGTTGAAGGGTTGAGGGGTTGAGGGGTTGGGGGCGGTGGACAGATCTGTCCACCGCCCCGCACCAGAAAACCAGCGGTGGAGCCATGGACGCCGCAGCCCAGCATTGTCGGTTGCAACTTCCCTAAAACTTCCATGATTCGTGTGCACCCCATGAACCACGCGCCATTTTTTCTGTGGGCGTCCCTGATCGCCGCCCTGGGTGGGCTGCCGATGGCAGCCCAAGCCCAGACTCCGGCGTCGGTCCCGATCAATCATATTATTGTGATTTACCTGGAGAACCACACTTTCGACAATCTCTACGGAACGTTTCCGGGGGCCAACGGTCTGGCCGCCGCCAAATCGGCCACACCCCAGGTGGCCAAGGACGGCACGGCGTATACGACCCTCCCCCAGCCCATCAACACCGGCAACCGCCGGCCGGATCCCCGCTTCCCGTCCGACCTGCCCGTCGCGCCCTTCCCAATCGAAAAATATGTCCCGGCGGACCAAAAAACGAGCGACATCATCCACGCCTTTTACCGGCAGCAACTGCAGATTGACGGCGGCAGGATGGACAAATTTGCCGCGTGGAGCGACGCCGCCGGGCTCGCGATGGGCTACTACGACACGACCAAGCTCGGCCTCTACAAGTATGCCCGGCAATTCACCCTGGCGGACAATTTCTTCCACGCGGCCTTTGGCGCGTCCTTTCTCAATCATATCTGGCTGATCAGCGCGGCGACACCCCAATGGCCCAATCCGCCGGCGGATTACGTCGCCAAGCCAGACCCCACAACCGGATTGCTCCGGGACAATGTCGTCAGCCCCGACGGCTACGTGATCGGCACCGCCTACAGCTCGGTGGGCCCTCATCCGAGCCGGTTGGACAACGCGCATCTGCTGCCCGCCCTGACCCTGCCCACGATCGGGGAGCGGCTCAGTGAAAAAAACCTCACCTGGGCGTGGTATGCCGCAGGTTGGGATGATGCCGTCGCGGGCCATCCGGCCCGACTGTTCCAGCCGAATCATCAGCCTTTCGCCTATTACAAACTGTATGCCGCCGGCACGGACCGGGCCAAGGAGCACCTCAAGGACGCCAAGGACTTCGTCGCCGGGTTGAAAGCGGGCACGCTCCCGGCGGTCTCCTTTTACAAGCCGCTCGGTCCCGAGGACGAACACCCCGGCTACAGCGACCTCAACACCGGCGAAGCCCACGCGGCGGACCTCGTCGCACAAATCCAGGCCAGCGCGGCTTGGCCAGACTGCGCCATTTTCATCACCTATGACGACAACGGCGGCTATTGGGACCACGTGGCCCCGCCGGTCGTGGACCGATGGGGACCGGGTGCGCGCGTCCCGACCCTGGTCATCTCGCCCTACGCGCGACGGGGCTTGGTGGATCACACCCCGATGGACACGACATCCATCCTGGCGTTCATCGAAAAGCGCTTCGGCCTGGCCCCGCTCACCGAGCGCGACGCCAAGGCCAGCGACATGATGAGCGCATTTGATTTTGAGCAGAAGCCGGGGGAGGCGCCGGCGAAATGAGGGGGGTTGAGGGGTTGAAGGGTTGAAGGGTTGAGGGGTTGAAGCGTTGAAGGGTTGAAGGGTTGAAGCGTTGAAGCGTTGAGGGGTTGAGGGGTTGAGGGGTTGAGGGGTTGAGGGGTTGAGGGGAGGGAGAACGAGAACGAGTGGAGGGGAGGAGAGGTTGACAAACGGACGCCGGATGGCGTCGTTGCGAGGATGGCCGTGCGTGAAAAAATCCTGGTCGCAATGTCCGGAGGAGTGGACAGCTCCGTCGCGGCCCTGCTGCTCAAGGAGCAGGGGCATGAGCTCGTGGGCGCGTACATGAAGAACTGGATCAACGAGGATGAGGTCGTCGGCCACTGCCCGTGGGAGCAGGACATCACGGACGCGCGGGCGGCGTGCGAGCGGCTTGGGATCGAGTTTCGCGTGGTCAACCTGATGCAGGATTACCGTGAGCGGGTCGTGGCCCACCTCCTCGATGGTTATGCGCACGGCCTCACGCCCAACCCGGATGTGCGCTGCAACCGCGAAATCAAGTTCGGGGTGTTTCGGGCGTGGGCCAAGGACCACGGCTTCGCGGCGGTGGCGACCGGGCATTATGCCAGACGGAAGGAGGGAGAAATGCGGAGTGCGGAGTGCGGAGTGCGGAATGACGGAAATGCATGCGGCGGGCCTGGCGGTCCCGCCCTGCCTCAATTCGCTTTGCTCGAGGGCGCCGACAAAAACAAGGACCAGTCATATTTTCTCGCGCTGCTGGCGCAGGATCAGCTCGCAGACGCGCGCTTTCCGCTGGGTGACCTCACCAAGCCGGAAGTACGGGAGCGGGCGCGCGCGGCCGGGCTGGCCAACGCCGACAAAAAGGACAGCCAGGGCATCTGCTTCATCGGCGAGGTGAAGATGCGCGATTTTCTCCGGCAATACGTGCCGGACGCTCCGGGCCCCATCGTGCACGCAGGCGACGGCCGGCGGCTCGGGGAACACCGGGGCCTGCACTATTTCACCCTTGGCCAGCGCAAGGGCATCGGCATCCCCTCCAACACCGACCACCAGGCCTATGTGGTGGTCGGCAAGCGGGCCCCCGACCGCGCGCTGCTGGTCGCCTTCGACGCGCCCGACGCGCCCGGGTTGTTTCAGACCGAGGTGCGGGTCCACTCGCTGCATTGGAACGGCCCGCCGGTCACCGCTCCGCGCGTGATGGAGGGCCGGGTGCGCTACCGCGACCCGCGCGTGGCGCTGGAGTTTGTGCCCGAGGCCGACGGGACGGCGGTCGTGAGATTCCAAGTGCCGCAACGCGCGCTCGCCAGCGGCCAGGTGCTGGCGCTGCATGAAGGGGAGCGGTTGCTGGGTGGCGGGATCTATTTTTGATGCTCTTCCCCAGGGGAAACAATCTAGAATTCGGCAAGATCCAGATTGGATTTTATTTGGAAATCAGGAAATCAGGAACGGAGGGGACGGAGTATTTTAACCACGGATGGACACGGATGAACACGGATAAACACGGATACGGATCCAGAAATTGGCCTCAAAGAATTTGGAAAGCACCAGTTTGAATTTTATTTGGAAATCAGGAAATCAGGAACGGAGGGGACGGAGTTTTTTAACCACGGATGGACACGGATGAACACGGATACGGATCCAGAAATTGGCCACACGGAATTTAGAAAGCACCAGATTGGAATTTTATTTGGAAATCAGGAAATCAGGAACGGAATGGACGGAGTATTTAACCACGGATCCTCCTTCGCCGAGGCTTCGGAGGACAGGTCGGGACGGAATCGGAATTGGGACACAGAGCGCACAGAGAGTCGAGCCGAGGACACGGAGATTTGGAAAGCACCAGATTTGAATTTTATTTGGAAATCAGGGAATCAGGAACGGAATGGACGGAGTTTTTTAACCACGGATGGACACGAATGAACACGGATTCAGAATGATTACGGAAGGCACTTGCCCGATGGGAACCGTGCGAATGCAATGGCCAAACAGCGCAGGGGTAGCATGCTAACTGTTGCCCATGACCGCGCCGTCAGAACCGCCCGTGCCGAACCGACCCGATGCAGACGGATCAGATGACCCGTGGTGGCCCAAGGCGGTCGGGCTGACTTGGGTCTGGATGCCCTTGGTGCCCGTCGGGGTGTGGCTCATCCGCTGGTCTTATTACCACAACGGTTTGGAGTTTTGGTATTTTTTCGACCGGATGCGATACGACCAACTGGAGCAGTCTCTCCGCCAAGACCGGCTCATGGGGGTGGTGCTGACGACCGCGTTGCTCACCCCATTCGCCTGCCTGGCCGCATTCGTGGTGATGAAAATATGGTTCGCAGGTCAGGCGCGGCTCGTTCGGGCCAACCTCGCCATGGCGGGCTTGTCAGCCGCGACGCTCACCTATGGCGGCTTCATGTGGCGGCATCCCGATTCGCGGCCTGGTTTCATGAGCAACAGCTATGCCCAATGCCTCAACTGCCGCAGCTTTGTTTTCTCTTTTTTCCAAGACTTTGCGGGCAAACATGACGGTTGGTATCCCCGCGGAGGGAGCGATCCGCTCGATTCACTGGCCCAAGGCCTCGGGACTTCGGCCGAAGCGGTCATGCATCTGAACATATTCACCAGCCACGCACAGCTGGGCGATTTGTGGCTCAATTGGGCGAAACATCATGCGCTTTCCAGCGAGGCGATGAGCTATCGCTATGTCGATGGATTGCGCTTCGACGACGGTCAACGAGTTCTCCTGTATTACGACCATCCCTCCCACTGGGCGGCGATCGACAACAAATTCCCTTTCCTCGGCCGGGCGGTGATGGACACGAGCGGCAATTGGGATTTTGTCGAGGAGTCCGAATTTCAAAAGCAACTCGCCGCCACCCAGGCATTTCTCCGGTCCCATCCGGATGGGACCCGGGGCGAGCCGACGGTCGAACAGGCGCTGTTCACGGCGATGCTCAAGGTTGATGCCGATCCGCGTGGCCGGGTGAGCGGCGGCCAGGGAGGCGGCCCAGATGGTCGCGGGTGGGCGATTGACCGGGAAGACAATGCCGAATGGCGTCCCGGAACCCCCACGCCCACACCCATTGATCCTCAAAAGCCCTACGCCTATGTGTATGTGTATCTTGGTCAAATAGGCGAATCAACCCACCTGCCGGCACCCGCCCGACCGCTGCGCGCCAAGGGAGTGGACTACGATTTGGTGACCGTGGTGAAGTCCAGCGACGAAGCCTATGCCAGCCGGGTGGAGGACATCTTGAACAACGCCTTTGCCCGCTGGAGAACGGACCGACCACCGCAGGAGCCATCGGCACAGGGATCGCCCTGAAGCGGCAGTGGAAGGGGGCCGTGCCGATGGTGATGATGCATTTTGAAATGCCACCTCAACGGCAGGGGCGGCGCTCCGAGCCATCGCGGACGCCACGGAGTGGCGTCCCTACCCAAAGACGACAAAATGCGTCACCACCATGCGGATCAAGTTCTTGACGCAACCGACGAGGTTGGCATGGATGCCGGCGTCGTTTTCGCACCCCCTGCCCCTCCCCCCCACCCGTGAAAGCCCTGTGCTTAGCCTCGGCCCTCGTCACCAGCGTGCTGCTTGCCCGCGCCGCGGACGCTCCCGTTGCACCGCCGGCGCCGGCCGCCACCGCTCCCGCCGCAACCGCCACGTCACCCTCCGAGTGGATCGATCCCGCCACCGGACACCGCATCGTGCGGCTCTCCAAGGAACCCGGCAGCGCGAGCCTGTATTTTCACCAGAACGCCTACACCCCGCAGGGCGACAAGATGATCATCTCCACCCCGGGCGGTCTCTCCACCGTCAATCTCAAGACCCGCGAAATCGAACTCGTCGTGCCCGGGATCAAATACAGCATGGGCACCAGCGCGACGATCGAGGTCGGGCGCAAAACCCGTACGGTCTATTACCAGCGCAACGAGGGCGGGCAGACCGTCATCTACGCCACGGATGTGGACTCCAAGGCCACGCGCCAGATTGCCAGGCTCGGATCCACCGGGCAATTTGGCGGGGTGAGCGCAGACGAGAGCCTGATCTTCGGCAAGTGTCCGGTGCCGGCCAACGCACCGCCCGCGATCGCCACCCCCGCCTCCGCCGCAGCGGCCGTCGCCGACGGCGCCGGGCCGGTCCGCGGACGGCGGGGCGGCGGCGGCGCCGGCCAGATGCAACAGTTTTTCACCGTCGACATCAAATCCGGCGCGGTGAAGACGTTTTTTCCCAGCACCGACAACTTGAACCACGACCAGTGCTCGCCGACCGACCCGAACCTCGTGCTCTTTTGCCATGAGGGCGACTGGAACACGGTGGACCGCATCTGGACCATCCACACCGACGGCACCGGCGCGAAGCTCATGCACCCGCGCACCATGCAGTATGAAATCGCCGGCCATGAGTTCTTCGGCCACGACGGCCAGATGGTGTGGTATGACCTCCAGACGCCGCGCTCCGCGGTGTTCTGGCTCGCCGGGGTGAATGCCTACACGGGGGAGCGCATCCGCTACCCGCTGGAACGCTCGCAGTGGTCGGTGCACTACAACGTGTCCTGGAGCGGCAAACTATTCGCCGGCGACGGCGGCGGACCGAACAGCGTGGCCAACCACAGCCCCTTCCCCGAAAACCGGCCCCTCGACCCGCCGCAGAACGGCCAATGGATGTACCTGTTCACGCCCAAGCCCGAAGCCATCACGACCATGAAGGTGGGAGGGGAGGAGGTGAAGGTGGGCAAATTCGACGTGGAGAAGCTCGTGGACCTCTCCAAGCAGAACTACACGCTGGAACCCAACCTCACCTTCACGCCAGACGACAAGTGGATCACCTTCCGTTCCAACATGGAGGGCGCGACCCAAGTCTACGCGGTCGAGATTGCCAAAGCGAAGTGACCCACTGATTAATCCGCCGGATCCCCAGGCAGTTTTTAACCACGGATGAACTCGGATAAACACGGATGGCAAACCAGGCGTTCACGGAGAGTGAATCACGTAAACCTTCGGCTTACGGACCTGACCCTCCATGGGAGGCGCGACAACAAAATCTCCTGTCCATCCGATGCTTTTCGCTGTGAACTCGGTTTATCTCCGTGGTCTCTGTGACCCGATGCCGTATCCATGCGATTTTTACCCATGAACACACCCCTGCTCAAACTCCTGCTCACCGGTTTCCTCGCGACGACTGCCATACTGCGTGCCGAGGTCAAGCTCGCCAGCCCGTTCACCAGCCACATGGTGCTCCAGCGCGACATGAAAGTGCCCGTCTGGGGCACGGCCGCCGCCGGCGAAAGTGTCACGGTGGAATTTGCCGGGCAGACCAAGACGGCCACCGCCGCCGCCGACGGCAAATGGCGCGTGGATCTGGACGCGTTAACCGCTTCGGCCGAGGGGCGCGTGTTCGCCATCACCGGCTCAAAGTCCGCCGCGCCGCTCGCGCTCGACGACGTGCTGGTGGGCGAGGTGTGGCTCGGCTCGGGCCAGTCCAACATGGTCTTCTACGTCTCAAAATCCACGCCGGGCGGAACCCCCTACGGTCTGCTCAACGAGGAGGCGGAGATCGCCGCCGCCAATTATCCCAAGATCCGCATGTTCACGGCCAAGGACACCAAGAGCTACGACCTGCAGACCACGGTCCCGGGCACCTGGCAGGTGTGCAGCCCCGCGACAGTGGGGGGATTCTCGGCGGTGGGCTACCTCTTCGCCCGCGACCTGCAAAAGGAGCTCAACGTGCCGGTGGGCATCATCACCTCGGCCTCCGGCGCGAGCTGCGCCGAGGCGTGGATCTCGCGCGAGGCGCTCGCAGGCGACCCCGCCCTCAAGTTCATGCTCGATTCGATCGATGAGACCGAAAAATATTTTCGGGCCGCGCCGGCCGACCGTCCCGCCGTCGCGCCCCTCCGGCCGACGCCGATCAACAAACCCCGCGCCGCCGGCGGCCGGGGCGCGGCCGGCGACCCCGGCCGCGACCAGCATGCCGCCACCGTGCTATTCAATGCCATGATCAATCCCCTCATCCCCTATGCGATGCGCGGCGCGCTGTGGTACCAGGGCGAGTCGATCTGCTGGGGCACCCCCGGCCTCAATCTGTACGGGGCGGTGCAAAAGAAGCTCATCGCGGACTGGCGCGCGCGCTGGGGCGAAGGGGACTTCCCCTTTTATCTCGTGCAGCTCCCGGGCCAGCAGAACATCAGCAACAACCCGCGGATCCGCGAGGAGCAGGCGGCGGTGCTCGCCCTGCCCCACACCGGCATGGCCGTGACGATCGACACCGGCGAGGCCAAAAATGTGCACCCGCACAACAAGGAGCCGGTCGGCGAACGGCTCACCCTCATCGCACTCGCCAACACCTATGGCAAAAAGGTCGAGTTCTCCGGCCCGGTCTTCGCCGGGGCGAAATTCGACGGCGGCGCGGCGCGGGTCTCATTCACGCACCTGGGCGGCGGCCTCGTCGCCCAGGGCGGGGACCTGAAGGGATTTTTCATCGCCGGGGCCGACCAGAAGTTTGTCGAGGCCACGGCCAAAATCGACGGTGACAACGTCGTCGTGAGCAGCCCCACGGTGGCCGCCCCGGTGGCGGTGCGCTACGGCTGGGACAACTATCCCGAGGGCCTCGGCTGCAACCTCCGCAACGCCGCCGACCTGCCGGCCGGCCCCTTCCGGACGGACACATGGGATTATCCGATCGCAGGGATCGTGGAGCATTGAGCACCAGCGCCGGAAAGATTTAACCACGGATGAACACGGATGAACACGGATCCAAAAGATCACTTGAAAGTCCGAACCTATGATTTCGCCCTCGAAACGACAATCAACCGTCGCCGCCGGAATTGAAAACCCAGGTCCATCCCTAGTTTTTGCCGCCTTTGAGGGTTGAGCACTGCAAATCGTCCACCGCCCCTTTTATCCCATGAAATTATCCGCCCTATCCCCAGTCTGCCTGATGGTGGCCGCATCTGCCTTCGCCGCCGACAATCCGCCCGCACCGTCGGCACCCCCACCCGCCACCCTGCCGCGCGAGTGGGTGGATCCCGCCACCGGCCACCGTGTGATCCGGCTGTCTGACGCCGCCGGCAGCAATGCGCTCTATTTCCACCAGAACAGCTACACCCCCGAGGGTGACAAGCTGATCTTCAATGCGCCCGCCGGCATCATGGCGGTTGATCTCACCACGCTGGGCACGGGCGAGCCCAAGCTCGACCTCGTCGTCCCTGGAGCGACCGCCACGGAGATGGCGTGGCAAACCCGCGACGTTTACTTCACCCGGGGCGCCGGTGGTCGCCGGGGCGGGGCGGGACGGCGCGGAGGCGCGTCCGATGCCGCAACGCCGCCGGCGCCCGGCGCCGCCGCGACCCCGGCGCCAGTTACGCCCGCCGCCGCGGCGGGCTTCTTTGCCGCCAATCTCGACACCCACGCGGTCCGTCCGATCGCCAATGTGCGCGGCACCGAGCTCAACTGCGACGAAACCTTCAGCGTGACGACCGGCAACGCCACCGACCCGACGGGCAGGGTCCAGCAGCCGGCGCCCCGCGTGATGGTGCCACAGCGCGAACGGATGTTTGGCGACAAGATCAAGGCGGGCATCCCGCTGACCCCGGACGAGGAATACGCCGCGACCAAGGAGGACGGACTCTCCGCCCGCATCCCAAACCAGGCCTCGATGGCGTTCACCTTCACCAACCTGAAGACCGGCGCGCCCCTGACCACCGGCTACCAATACGCCTGGCTCAACCACCTCCAGTTCTCGCCCACCGACCCCAACCTGCTGCTCTACTGCCATGAGGGCACCTGGCACGAGGTGGACCGGGTCTGGGTCATCCGCACGGACGGCACCGGCCAGCGCCTCCTGCACGCCCGCACGATGGACATGGAGATCGCCGGCCACGAGTTCTGGAGCCATGACGGCTCGACCGTGTGGTTCGACCTGCAACTCCCACGCAGCAAGGATTTCTGGCTGGGCGGGGTGAATGTGACCACCGGCAAGGAGACCCGCTACCACCTCGAGCGCGACTGGTGGGGCGTGCACTTCAACATCTCGCGCGACGGAAAACTCTTCGCCAGCGACGGCGGCGATCCGACGCAGGTGGCGTTCGCCCAGGACGGGCAGTGGATCAACCTCCTGCGTCCGCAGGCCGACGGGACCATGACGCGCGAGAAGCTGGTCAACCTGGCGATGCACAATTACGTCACGGGCCGCGGCGGCGTGGAACCCAACGTGACGTTCACCCCCGACGGCAAATGGGTGGTCTTCACCGGAAATTTTGAAGGCGCAAAGCAGGTCTATGCGGTCGAGGTGGCCAAGGCCAAGTGAGGGGGATCGGTGACCGGCCCGACCCCCTGCCCCATGACCGCACGCCCTTCCGCCGCCGACCTTGTCGCTTTTGCCACCAACCTCCTCACCCGCACGGGGCTGGACGCGGACAAGGCGCAGGTCGTCGCGGAAATTCTCACCGAGGGCGACCTGCTCGGGCACACCACCCACGGCCTGCAACTGCTCGCATCCTACCTCGGCGAATTGGAAAAGGGCGCGATGGCCAAGACCGGTGAACCGGCGGTGCTCGCGGATTTTCCCGCCGTCGTCACCTGGGACGGACGCCGGCTGCCAGGGCCGTGGCTGGTCACCCGGGCGATCGCGCTCGCGAGCGCCCGCGCCCGGGTGCATGGCACCGGCACGGTCGTCATCCGCCGCAGCCACCATGTGGCCTGTCTGGCCGCCTACCTCCGGCAGGTGGCGGAGCAGGGGTTGATGGTGCTGCTCTCCTCGTCCGACCCGGCGGCCGGAGGCGTGGCACCGCATGGCGGGCGCCGCGCGCTCTACACCCCCAATCCCATCGCCGCCGCGTGGCCGACCACGGGCGCGCCGGTCATCCTGGATGTTTCAATGTCGATCACGACCAACGGCCTGACCCGCCGGCGGCGGACCGAAGGGCGCCGGCTGCCGGGCCGCTGGGCGGTGGATGCAGCCGGCGAGCCGACCGACGATCCCGACAAGGTGCTGGCGGATCCACCGGGCGCGCTGCTGCCGATGGGTGGCGTCGACCACGGACACAAAGGCTTCGCGCTGGGCCTGCTGGTCGAGGCACTGACGGGCGGACTGGCCGGCCACGGCCGCGCCGACCCGGCGGAGGGCTGGTCGGCGAATGTGTTTGTGCAGGTGATGGAGCCGGCGTTGTTCGGGAGTCGCGAGGATTTTATCCGGCAAACCTCGTGGCTGGCGGCGGCCTGCCGCGCCACCCCGCCCCGACCGGGTTTTGACCGGGTGCGGCTGCCTGGTGAAGCCGCGCTCGCCCGCCGCGCCGTCCAGCTCGCGCAAGGGGTGGAGCTTTACCCAGGAATCCTCGCCACGCTGATCCTCTGGGCGGAGAAGCTGGGGGTGGCGCTGCCCGGAGCCGGTCAACGTAAAACCTGATGGTGACGCATTTTGAAATGCCACCACAATGGTAGCAACAAGGGACGGCTCTCCGAGCCGTCCGCGGACGCCACGGAGTGGCGTCCCTACCCAAAGACGGCAAAATGCGTCACCACTAAAGACCTCCGCAGGTTGACCCCGAGCGCACAGAGAGCGGACCCGGAGGATCAAGGGGGAAGCCAGGAAACCAGGAACCGATCAGGAATGCGGTGTTTCTCCTTTCCTGGCCTCATGGCTTCCTCCTTCAAAACCGCATGTCTCCCAGGGAAGCCGGAGGAGCCTGGGTTGTATCGCTGAGTGCCGTGACCAACGGCCGGATCCACCCGACCGGATCACATCCCGAAGGTCACCGTGCGGGCGCCGGAAACACCGGTGGCCGTGATGGCCGTGCCGGACACGATCACCGGCGTGTAGCTTTCCTGCGCGACGGTCGGAAAAATTTTCACGTATTGCGACGAATTGGAGCCCATCAAGGTGGTTGACGCCACCGAACTCACGCCATTTTCCAAAAAGAATTGATCAGCCCCGGCCCCCAACTGGCGCAGATTGTTGAGGACGGCCCGGTCCTGCGAGCTCGCGCGGACCTTTTGAAAGGCGGGCAACGCCATTGAGGCCAGCAGGCCGATGATCACGACCACGATCATGATCTCGACCAGCGTGAATCCCCGGGAGTTGTGGTGGGCGGATGGCATCAAAATATTTTCGCAGGGTATTTGGCGGCGTCGGTTCCAAAATATAACCAGTGGCAGTATGACGGAATCTGCCCCCCGGTCAATTCCCCTGTGAATATATTTTAAGCGGAGCCCCCCATCGTCCCTCGCGCTCTTTTTCGCTGTATTGTGCCCAAGTTCCTCCTCATCATGGCACGAACATCCCCCATGAAAACCCCGCTCGTTCTCCTGCTGGCCGCCGCCGTGATTGGATTCGCCGGCCAGCTCGCCGCCGCCGACAAGGCGGTTGTCACCGTCACCAACGACTCCGGCCTCGCGCGTCCCGCCGAGACCATCACGGTGCCGTTTGCCGACATCCGACGGCTGCTCGATCCCGCCCACGCCGACCCGGCCCAGTATTGGAACAAGGCGGGAGCCAACATCCCCGTGGTGCGTTTCGACAACCTGCTCGTGACCGATTCAGCCGGTCACGCCGTCCCGGCCCAGGTCACCAACTACGACACCAAGGGCGGCCGCAACTACGAATACAATGACCTCGTGTTCCAGCATGACTTTGTCGCGGGTGAAAAGTCCGCCACCTTCACCATCGAGCCGGTGGCGACGCAGGTGCCGCCCTATCCCTCCAAGGTCTATTGCCGCCCCGTACCCGACCGCCTGGATGATTTTGCCTGGGAAAACGACCGGGTCGCGCACCGCGCGTATGGCGCGGCCCTCGAGTTGCCGAGCGCCGGTCCCGACCAGATGCCGGTCGGGGGCAGCGGGATTGATGTGTGGAGCAAACGCTTCCCCTACTTCGTCGTGGACCGCTGGTATGGCAAGGACCACAACGCGCTGCACACCGACACCGGCGAAGGCCTCGACATGTATGAGACCGGCCAGGCGCGCGGCGACGGCGGCACCGGGGTCTGGGATGGCACGGCGCTGCATGTCTCCCGTGATTTTCGCACCGCCAGGGTGCTGGCCAACGGCCCCATCCGCGCGGTCTTCGAACTGGGCTACGAGGCGTGGGACGCGGGCAACGGCGCGAAGATTTCCGAGGTGAAACGCTACACCGTGGACGCCGGCCACAACCTCGACCAGGTCGAAAGCACTTTTTCCTTCAGCGGTGCCGCCGAGCTGACGATCGGCCTCGGCCTCACCGAACACAGCAATCGGGGCGAGACGACGGCGATCACGCCCGGCCACAGCGACCAGGAGGGCTGGGAGAGCCTTTGGGAGGTTTATCCCAAAGCCGGCCAGCTCGGCACCGGAATCGTGCTTGCACCCGACGCCAAGTTCGCCGGCTTTGCCCGGTCCCAGAAGAACGTGCCGAACTCCAGCCCGCTGCGGCCCGATGTGCTGATGCTCGTCAAGGTCAGGCCGGGCGAGACGCTGCATTTCTACGTCGGGGCCGGCTGGGACCAAAGCGGCCAGTTTGCCGGCAGCGCCGATTGGACCGATTACATCGCGTCGTGGGCTAAACGGCTGCGCGCACCGGTCAAGGTGACCCTCGCTCCGGCACCCTAAGGCGGGATTTTGCTCAAACCAAAAGACGCCGACGGGTTACACCGAGAACACAGCGCACAGACACAGCGTTCACCGAGTAAACCACTAAACGATCCCGGGTGGCTGCAACCAACGCAGCTGGTGGGTGACGCCCAAACCTTCCCGCCGTTTGATGTATTTCTGCTCTGTGACCTCGGGTTTAATCTCAGTGGTCTCCGTGACCAACGGCTGATTCCAGGCCCAAACCAGCGCGTTGGGTCAACGCGCTCCACCTCAATATCACAACATGAGAACCCGGCTCCGGTGGCTTTCGATCCTGGCACTTGGTACCACCCGACTGGCTTGTGCTGCGGCGGAGCCGGGTGCGCCGGCGGCCGACCTCTCCCCGGCGGAGGTCGCCAAGCTGGGCTGGGAGGCGGTGCCGCAGATTTTGATGCACATCCAGGCCCCCGTTTTTCCGGATAAAAACTTTCCCATCACCGACTATGGGGCGACTGCGGGTGCGACGGCCGACTGCACGGAAGCCATCGCCAAGGCCATCGCCGCCTGCCACGCGGCCGGGGGCGGCCATGTCGTCGTGCCCGACGGCGTGTGGCGCACCGGCGGCATCCGCCTGTTGAGCAATGTCGATCTGCATCTCTCCGACCAGGCGACGCTTCAGTTTGTCCCGAACCTGGAAAAATACCTGCCCAAGGTCACCATCCGTTACGAGGGGGTGGAGCGGGAAAACCACGCGCCACCCATCTACGCCTTTGAGCAGGAAAACATCGGCCTCACCGGCAAGGGCACCATCGATGGTGGCGGCGAGGCCAACTGGGTCGCGGCGCTGCGCTCGTCCGGCGGCTCGCTGCGCCCAAATTTCGTCGTCCCTTTTCACTGCAAAAACGTCCTCATCGAGGGCCTCACCATCCATAACTCGCCCATGTGGGAGATAAACCCGGTCTATTGCACCAATGTGACCGTCCGCGGGCTCAACATCTCCAGTCATGACGCCAACAACGATGGCTGCGACCCCGACTCAAGCCGCTATGTCCTGATCGAAGGCTGCACCTTCGACACGGGCGACGACTGCATCGCGATCAAATGCGGCAAGGACGACGACGGGCGCAGGGTCAACCGGCCGTCCGAGTTCACCATCGTGCGCAACTGCGTGATGAAGGACGGCCACGGCGGTGTCACCCTGGGCAGCGAGTGCACGCCGGCCATCCGCAATGTGTTTGTCGAAAACTGCCGGATGGACAGCCCGCGGCTCAATGCGTTTTTCCGTTTCAAGGACAGCCCCATGCGCGGCGGGATCATTGAAAACGCCTACATGAGAAAAGTGGACGTCGGCAGCGTGGCCGCCGGCTCTTCCGCGGCCGGCATCCTGATCCAATACACCTACAGCGCGTCCACCGGCGCCTACATCCCCATCCTGCGCAACATCGACATCGCCAATGTGCGGGGCGCGAACATCCCGAAGCTGCTCATTCTCCAGGCCGGCGCCACCGCCGTCATCGAGAACTTCAAGGTGCGGGACAGTGTGTTCGCCGGACCCAATCCCGCCGAGCTCACGGCCAATCCAGGGAAAATCACTTTCACCAACGTCAGTATTCTGCCACCCGGCACGGCACTGCCGGCCAAGCTGACCGGAACCCCGTAGCCGATGCCACTTAGTGGAGCGTGTTGACCCAATACACCGGGCTTGAGCAGGCGCTATCACAGCACTTGGAATAGGGCAATCTCACTCGATTCTAGGGCAGCTAAAATATTCCTCCCCACAGATGACAGTACCATTTGAAAAAATGGAGCACGGAATCGGAACGAAGTGAAAGCCATAGCAATGGGAAATAGACCAACTGACCGAGAGAGCTCGGCTCAGGCCCAGCCAGCCGAGTCACCGGCCCGACGCTGAGCACATAGAGCAAAAGTCCACCTATAGACCAAACCACGCGAGATACGGTGCTTTGGCCAAAAGAGGGGCGGTGAGGCAGCTTGCTCATATTGCAAATAATGGACCACGGAGGAGGGGTCATTTCTTCAACGCCGCCGCCACGGCCTGGCCGAGTGCATCGCCCCGGAGCTGCTCGCCGATGATCGTGCCGTTGGCGTCCAACAGGTAGTTGTTGGGGATGAAACTGATCCCGTATTGCCGGGCCAGTTGGTTGTTCCAATTCTGGCCGTCAAAAAACTGGGGCCAGGTGATCCCTTGGGATTTGAGGACGGAGGCCAGTTGGGCTTTGTCCACATCAAGGCTCACCCCGAGAATCTCAAAGCCCTGGCCGTGGTATTTCTTGTAGGTGGCGATCACATTGGGCATCTCCCCCATGCAGGGACCGCACCAGGTGGCCCAGAAATCCACCAGCACCACCCTGCCCTTGAAGCGGGCCAGCGACAACGGCTGGCCGTCGAGATCCTTCAAATCATTGGCGGCGAACTCCGGCATCGGCTTCCCGGCATGGAGCTCATGTTCCGCCTGGATCATCCGGCGCACCGGGCCGGTGAGGACGCCATAAACCACCATGGCCAGAATGACCCAACCCAGCCAGGCGGGAGGGGAGGACCGGTTGGCGACACCCAGATGATGGGATCCGGCCATGAGGGTTCAGTCCGGCGTGAGCCGCGCTTATTTCTTCAGCGCGGCGGCGACGGCCTGGTCCAGTTCCGGCCCCCGCAGCTCCTTGCCAAGGATTTTGCCCGTGCCGTCGAGGAGATAGTTGGCGGGAATCGCGTGGACCCCGTATTGGACGGCCAGCTTGTTGTCCCAGAACAGGCCGTCGAAGTATTGCGGCCAGGTCATGCCCTTGTCCTTGAGGAGCGTGGTGAGCGTGTCCTTGTCCTTGTCGAGACTCACGCCCACGATCTCAAAGCCCTGGTCATGGTATTTTTTGTAGGTGGCGATCACGTTGGGCATCTCCTCCATGCAGGGACCGCACCAGGTGGCCCAGAAATCCACCAGCACCACCCTGCCCTTGAACCGGGCGAGCGACAACGGCTGGCCGTTGAGGTCCTTCAAATTCTTGGCCGCAAACTCCGGCAGCGCGAGGCCGGGCTTGAGTGCGTCCGAAACCTTGTTGGCCTCCAGCTGCTGGGTGATCTCCGCGACCATATGGTCCACCTGCCCGGCGATTTGGGTGCCGGGAAAGTCACGCTTCAACTGTTGGAGGAGGGCGAGGCCCTTTGCCGGATCGGACAGAACCTCGATATAAAGCCCGGCCTTGAGCAGGAGGATTTGGGCGACCTCATCGGTCTTCTCCGTTTTGTGCGCGGCGAGCAGGACGTCGAATTGCTTGATCTCGTCCGCCAGCGCGGTCTCGGTGCGGGCGCCCTGGGCCAGCTTCACCTTGATTTTGGAAAACAGATCCTCGACCTGCTTGTCCAAGTCCGCCCCGGCGTTGGCCGACGGGACGACAGCGCCCTTGGCGCCGGCGGGCGCGGACGACGGAGAGGCTGGAGCCGGGGCGGCGGCAAAAACCAAGGCGGTGGCGCCGAGCAGGGCGGCGAGGAGAAGCGGCAGAAGGGGCTTTTTCATGACAAGGGGAGGAGAGTTGGAGGCCGACCAATATTCCCGAATCAAGCCCCGCCGCAAGCGAATAGGCGGGGCGTGGGACTGCAGGGGCGCATCGGCCGGAATCAGCCCAAATTCGGCCGTCGGATTTCACCACAGATCTACCCGGATACAGAATGATACGGAATATGTTCCAAACCAAGTTCAGTCACCCATCGGGTGAAACCTCGGAGATTTACCACGGGGTGATGATCCGTGCCCGTCGTGTAATCCGTGGTTTCATACCAACGTCTCGTAAGTTTTAGATGATAGCCAAGGTAAACTGCGGCGAGGTCGCCGCAGCTCCAACCCGGAGCGTCCGCCTTCGCCCCGCCGTCGCATGGCTTTGGCGCGGCAAGCAAGCCTTCGGCGCGACCAGGCGGTCGCGCCCTACCCCCGGAGCGAACACAAGGTCCAAATCACAACAGACGTTGGTTTCAACTGCGGTTTTCAGGATCAATTGCAGCCGGGGTCGCTGACCCCGGTCCGGGCTAGGCAGGGGCGATCGCCAGGATAGCTTCTGCTCGTCTCGAGGGTCAGGTGATGCCCCTGGCCTTGAGCAGGACGGCGAGTTTGGCTGCGTCGACCTCGCCTTTGATCGTATTGAGATGGCTGAGGATGACCATGCGGTCGTCGGGGCCGCAGATGGAGATGTCGATCATCCAATCCTCGGTCTTGGTGGCCGCGACGATCACCTCGTCAGCCCACGCGATCACCTCGGTGGCTTCGACGAAGCCCTTGGTGATGCCCTGGATGAAGAATTCCGCCTGAGTCCGGTAGTCCATGGCCCTGATCTCCTCAGAGGGATCCAGCCATGCCAAGCGCAAACCGCCGGACCCGCACGCGGGCTTCCCGCAAGTGAGGGTGGAGGGCTGCCGTTCCAATCTCCGGCAAGGTCACTTCGCCGGGGGGTAGCCCTGCCACACCCACTCCAGGGCCTGCGGCAGGGTTTGGTTGACCACCTTGCCGTCCACGTGGCCCGCGGCCTGCGCATAGACAAACTGATAGTGATAGCCCTTCGCCTTCAGGACCACCGCCATGCGTTCGTTGGCGATGACCCAGTTGTGCAGGTCGGTGGCGGTGTTGGTCGAGCCGTTGTCATTCGCGCCCGCCTCCATCCAGATGCGCAGGGGCTTCGCGTCGCTCTGGGGGATGAGATGCTGGTGGTATTCCCAGGCGCCGTTGGGCAGCGCGGGATCCTTGGGGGTCTGGTTGTTCGTGTAGGTCCCGGAGTAGGTCAGCACGCGGCGGTAAAGCTCCGGGTGAAACCACGCGATGGTGAACGCGACCGCGCCGCCCGAGCTGCCGCCCATCGTGGCCCGGCCGTCGGGATCCCTGGTGAAGGTGATGTTGTAGTCCTTCGCCACACGCGGCAGCACCTCCGTCTCGATGAACTCGGCATACTTGCCGGACACGGTGTCGTATTCGGCCCCGCGCTCACTCCCGCGGGCGTCGCCGCCGCCGTGGGCGACCATCACGGCGACCATCGCCGGCAGCCGGTGGTCGGCGATCATGTTGTCGAGGATCGTGGCCAGTTGGTTGCCCTTGGACCCCATCTCATCGTGGGTGAGCAGCAGCGGGGCCGGCGTGCCCGGGACATACTGGCTGGGGATGTAAACGGTCACGCTGCGTGTGGGCTTCCAGCCCGTCAGGCCCGTGTTGGGGTAAAATTTGCTCTCGGCCGAGTTGAGCGTGAATTTCACGACCTTGCCCTTCGGCACACCCGGTCGCACCGTCAGTTCCGGAGCCGGCGCATAAGGCGGCTTCACCGTGTAATCGCCGTCCGGGGCGCCGGGGGTCAGCAAAGGGAGCTTGGGCAGCTTGGCCATTTCCGCTACGTCGGCGGGTGTGGCCGGCCCGCCGCGGTAATGCGCGACCAGATCGGCGGGATCGACCGGGAGGGTCGGGGTGGCGTCGGCGCCGAAAAGCGGGTGAATGAACGCAGCCAGGCCGAGCATGGTGGCGGTAAGGGCGGAGGGGAATTTCATGAACATGGGGTTGGGGGGTGAAGGATTATGGCATTCTTAACACGGAGGTCGCAGAGCGCACGGAGGTCGGGCTGAAAGCAGGGGGTCCAGAACTTATACCACGGAATTCTCGAAAGAACACAGTTTGAGCGGGGCAGTGAACAGCCACCTTCACCAAGTCCGACTATCAGTGTTTATCAGTGAAAATTAGTGGTTAAAAACCTCCGTGCTTTCCGTGTCCTCCGTGTTCAAACCCAACCCTCGCGCCCAGGAGGCCGTCGGTACTTGGATCAATGATGGTGGTCGTGATCGTGGTGATCGTGGTCGTGGTGTTGCTGGCGGCGGGAAGGTTTCGGAGCCCGCGGCTCGGGGCGCTCGACGGTGGCCTCGCGGACAAAGAGATCCTTGTTGACCGCAATGCAGCGACGGATGGCTTCGCCGGTCTCGGGATGCTTTTTCAGCGGGGCGTCCTTGATGGACTGGCGGAGCTCGAACCGGCGCACCTTTTTGCCGGGGCGAGGAAGGGTTTCATAGATGTAGGTGAGCATGGGGAAAGGGCGGGAAGGTAAGGATGAATGATGAAAAAAGGCGTCGAGCAGAACTGCATTAATGGGGAAATCAGGAAATCAGGAACGGAGACGGGGTGGAGTAACCCAACACGGATGAAAGAGTCGAGGGAGGGGAAGCAGGATTGCGGAGATTTTGTCGGCGGATGGCAAGGATTCACTCGGTCCTCCGGCCGGGTAGGGCCAAAAATGGGTTACCTCAACCCACTCCGCCTCAAGCCAGGCAGGGAGGCGGGACGCGGGCGCGGCCAAGGGTCGCGGGACCTTTGACTTTTGACCTGCGACCCTGGAACTTTCCGGACCGCCCCGCCCCATGCTTCCCGCCATCCGCCCCGCCTCCCTGCGAATGCTCCCGCGCGGCGGGGTTGCGCTCATGGGAATCCTGGTGGTCGCGGTCATGCCGGGATGCCAGCTTTCCGGACCTGTGACGGTCGCCGATCCCGCCGGCGCGGCGGTCGCCGCGCCCGATGCGCCGGTACCGTCCGAACTGGCCGGGCTGCTCGCGCACCTCGCCGCCGATCCCGGCCTCCGACTCGTCCCGATCCCGGCGGGCAGCTTCCTGATGGGCAGCACCGCCGACGAGGCCGACCGAGGCGAGGACGAGGGACCCCAAACGCAGGTGACGCTGACCCGGGGGTTTTTTCTCGGCGCCACCGACGTGACGCAGGGCCAGTATGAGGCGGTGATGGGAGAAAACCCCAGCGATTTCAAAAGCCTGGGGAGGGATGCGCCCGTGGAGCAGATCTCCTGGAACCAGGCGGTGGCTTTCTGCCAGAAGCTGACCGAGCGGGAGCGTGCCGCCGGCCGCCTGCCGGCGGGTTACAAGTTCACGTTGCCCACGGAGGCGCAATGGGAGTATGCCTGCCGCGCGGGCACCACGGAGGCTTACGCGGGTCCGCCGGCGGACCTGGCGTGGTATGACAAAAACAGTGGCGGCACGACCCATCCCGTGGCGACCAAGCAGCCCAACGACTGGGGTCTCTACGACATGACCGGCAACGTCTACCAGTGGTGCCTCGACTGGTATGGGAAGTATCCCGGCGGCAGCGTGGAGGATTGGGGCGGCCCGGCGACGGGCCAGAAGCACGTCCTGCGCGGAGGCAGTTGGTATTATGGGGAGACGTATTGCCGCTCGGCTTACCGGGATTATGATCCGGGGTTTGTCGGCAATATCTTGGGTTTTCGCGTGGCGTTGGTGGCGCAGCAGTAGCGCAGGCATCGCGGCAGGCTCAGGTGCGGTGCAGGCCCCATGTCACCCGGCGGAACTGGGTTGCCCTCCTTGCATCAACGGCCTTCATGGAGTCCCAGTTGACTCCGTTAGGCATCCACGGGCATTTCGATCATCAGCTCACGTCGGCATCTACTGGAGGCCATTCAATACCGCAGTCTCGATCGGAACGTCTTCGATTGAACCTAGATTCAGCAGTTGGTCACAGAGGCCACAGAGGCAAGACCTGAGGTCACAGAGAAATACATCTTAAGGTGGGAAAGTTTTGATGTCACTCACCGGGGGCGATGCTTGCCGTCACTCTGAATTATTTAAGTGGT
>CAIYUN010000026.1 GCA_903929355.1 uncultured Opitutaceae bacterium | reverse complement strand
CTTTTATGCCCGCCTGGTCGCCGCTGGTAAACCCAAGATGGTCGCGCTCATTGCCGTCATGCGCAAGATGCTCCACGTCCTCAATCGGTTGCTTGCCGACCCCAACTTTGTCCTTGTCCGTTAACACCGCTGCTCTGTGTCAACCTGCTGAGGTTTTTTGCCTTTGGCGCAAGTTTCTACCCCTTCTTGCCCGAGCAGCTCCCTCACCCGGCCGACCAACTCGTGGGGGCGGAAAGGCTTCGTCAGATAATCCCACGCGCCGAGTTTGAGACCATGGGCGCGGGCATCGGGGGTGGCCCAGGCGGTGAGCATCAGGATCGGGATGCCGGCAGTGGCCGTCTCGCGGCGCAGGATTTCGCAGACACTGAAGCCGTCGAGATCCGGCAGCATGAGATCGAGCACCATGACGTCGGGCCGGCGGGCGCTCACCTCCGCCAGTGCGGCGTGGCCGCTGGCGGCGGTCCGCACCTCGCAGCCGGCGCGGGTGAGGAGAAAGCGCAGCAGATCGGTCACGTCACGTTCGTCGTCGACACAGAGGACATTGGGTTGCATCAATGCAGCTTCGCCGATGAACGTCACGGACGGACGCCAATCAGGTGACGAATGAGCAACGATCGCGGGATCCGGGCGGAATTGGCCACGAAGAGGCACAAAGGACACAAAAAGGGGAAAAGGTGCATCTAGGTGAGGGAGGAGAGCCCGGCTATCATCCTAGCTTCAGCAATTGGTCACAGAGGCCACAGAGGGAAGATCTGAGGTCACAGAGAAATCCATCGGAAGGTGAGAAAGTTTTGATGTCACTCACCGGGTGCGATACTTGCCGTCACTCTGGATTATTTAAGTGGTTTGCTCCGTGAACTCTATGGCTGGGCTCTGTGTTCTCTGTGCAACCCTTCTGCGCTTTTTAGGATCATACCTCCTGGGTATTCCGCTAGAAACCATTTTAGTCTGAAGGAAACCAACTTGCTGTCCACCTTCGAAGTCTGATCTCCGTCTGGTGAAATCTGACGTTCAGCTTCTATTCGCCGCTTGGTTCACGCTGGCTGTCGCCAGCGTGCCTGCTCGCGCCGCTGCGCCGGTAATCACGACGCCCCCGGTGCAGTCGACGGTGGTGAGGGTCGGGCAGCCGCTGGCGCTACGTGTGGCCGCGCCCGGTGTTTAGGATTTGACCTGCTTGGCCCTGTTTGGGTCAATTGAACCAGCGTTTTCTTACCCTGTAATAATTCACCATCAGGATGATTTAACATGTTGCCCCTGCTTCGACGAAGACGTCCCGCTGGGAGCCCAACCCCATTTCAGCAATGAAAGGTATGCACCTGCTGCGCTTGCTTGGGCTGTGGGTCGTCCTGGCCGGCGGAGGGAGTCTTTTGGCGCAGTCGGTCTACAATCCGGCTTATACCTTCACTACGATCGCCGGGACGGCGGGGTCACCGGGGTGGGTGGATGGCACCGGAAGCGCGGCCAGGTTCGACTCGCCCCGGGACATGGCCGTGGATGCGACCGGCAATCTCTACGTGTCCGATTGGAACAACGACACCATTCGAAAGATCACCCCTGCTGGCGAGGTTTCGCTGTTCGCCGGCCTTCCCCATGCTCAAGGTAGTTCCGATGGGATCGGCACCGCCGCCCGTTTTTTCCAACCTGCAGGGCTCGCTTTTGATCGGGCAGGTAATCTCTACGTGGCTGATCACGGCAACTGCACCATCCGAAAAATCACCCCTTCCGGGGTGGTGACCACGCTCGCAGGGATTGCTGGTTTTGGGGGGCGGAGGGATGGCATTGGCACCGCTCCCGCATATACGCCGAATACGACCGCCGCTACTTTTGGATACCCCTCGGGTTTGGCGGTGGATGGCATTGGCAATATTTACGTGATCGAATTTGGAGCGATCCGCGTAGTCACCCCTGATGGCGTGGTTACAACCTTGTTTGCCAACGGACTGAACACCGGTTTCGGCGTTCAAAATGGCGATGGGTCCAGCCGCATGGTGTTGGATTCAGCGGGCAACCTCTATTACGATGGGTGGGGTACGCTTGATGGGGGGGCAACCAATTTCACCGATGTGGTTTGGAAAATATCCCCCGGCGGCGTCATCTCCATTTTGGCCGGATCAGTTGGGGGCAGTGCCGACGGTCCCGGCCCCACCGCCCGATTCGACAATCCGCGGGGATTGGCGGCCGACTCCGCAGGCAACGTTTACGTCGCGGACGCGCAGACCAATGCGATCCGCCGAATCAGCCCGGCCGGCCTTGTCACGACGCTGGCCGGAAGCGCCACCACTTCGGGCAGTGCCGACGGCACCGGCTTCGCCGCAAATTTCAGCAATCCCAGCGGAATTTGCGTGGATGCCGCAGGCGTTATCTATGTGGGAGACACCGACAACAACACGATCCGCCAGGGCGTACCGCCTTCGCCGGTGATCATGAGCCCGCTCCGGGCCACCGCGGCCATCGGGCAACCGTTCGCCTACGCCATCACGGCGGCGAACGCGACGAACTTTGGCGCCAGCAATCTGCCGGCCGGGTTGGTGGTCGATGCCGGCACCGGAGTCATCTCCGGTACCCCGACAAACACGGGCAGCCAAATCATCACGCTCGCGGCGGGCAATGCCACGGCCACCGGTTCCGCCACCCTGACGCTGGCGGTGAGCTTGAGCGCGACGGTGACCTTGGGCAATCTGAGCCAAGTCTATGACGGCACAGCGAAAGGAGCCACCGCGACGACCATTCCGCCTGGCCTGACGGTGAGTCTGATCTACAATGGGAACGCCACTGCCGCGCCGGTGGAAGTGGGCACCTACACCGTCGTTGCGACGACCAACGATCCGGTGTATTATGGCACCGCCACGGGCACGCTCACCATTATCCCGGTGAACCAGACGATCACGTTTGCCCAGCTGGCCGACCAGACCTGCGGCGTGCCGCCCATCAGCCTGAACGCTTTCGCTTCCTCCGGCCTGCCCATCACCTACAGCGTGGTGAGTGGGCCGGCCACGGTCAGCGGCAGCATGCTCACGATCACGGGTCCGGGGGTCGTGTCAGTCGCGGCCGACCAGTCGGGCGGTGGCAGCTACACGCCCGCGATCAGAGTGACGCGGAGCTTCACGGTCGCACCCACTCCGGCGACGGTGTTTTTGGGCAATCTCAACCAAGTCTATGATGGCCAGCCCGAGGGTGTCACGGTCACCACCACGCCCGTCGGCCTGCCTGTCGCGGTCACCTATGCTGGCAGCGCCGGTCCGCCCACGATTCAGGGCGGCTACCAGGTGGTGGCCACGGTGACCGACCCCAACTTCCAAGGTTCGGCGAGCGATTACCTGATCATCTCGGGCCTCCCGGCGACGGTGACTTTGGGCAATTTACGGCAGGTCTTCGACGGCCAGCCCAAGGGTGTGACGGTCACCACCACGCCCGGCGGGCTGTCGGTGAATGTCACTTACACGGGCGTGGCCAGTACGCCCATCAATCCCGGCACCTACCCGGTCGTGGCCACGGTGACCGACCCCTTCTACCAGGGTTCGGGGGATGGGACACTGGTCATCCTGGCCACGCCCGACCCTGCGACCGTGACCTTGGGCAATCTCAACCAGATCTTCAACGGCCAGCCCAGGAGTGTCACGGTCACCACGGCGCCTGGCGGCCTGCCGGTGAGTGTCACTTACAATGGCGTGGCCGGTCCGCCCACCAGTCCGGGCACCTATACGGTCGTGGCCACGGTGACTGACCCCACCTACCTGGGTTCGGCGAGTGGGACGATGAGCATCAAGGCCACGCAGACCATTTCCTTCGGTCAGTTGCCCGATCTGCCGTATGGGGCGGGGCCGATCACCTTGAACGCAACGGCCTCCTCTGGGCTCCCGGTTATTTATACCGTGATCGGCCCTGCGACCCTCAACGGCAATGTGCTCACATTCAGCGGGGGTGGAACAGTGGTGGTGCAAGCCGCTCAGCCGGGCGACGCGTTTACCGCCCCGGCGGCGGTCGTGACGCAATTCTTTACCGTGGCCAAGCTCGCGGCCACCGTGACGCTGGGGAACCTCGCCCAAGCCTATGGCGGGGTGACCGCAGTCACGGCCACCACCAGTCCAGGCAACCTGAGCGTGAGCATCACCTATAATGGCAGCAGCGTGGTGCCTTCCGCTCCCGGCGGATATGAGGTGGTGGCCACGATCAACAGTGCAAACTACCAGGGCTCCGCCACGGGCACGCTGACCATCCTGGCTCCGACGGTGGCGCGGACGGTGGTGGCGCCCGGCCAGTCGTTCAGCTTGGGGGTCAACCCACGACCGCTAAATTTCACCTATCAATGGATGAAGAACGGGATTCCGATTGCCGGCGCAACGAGCACGACCTACAGCGTCATTACGGCCGATTACAAGGACGCCGGACACTACACCCTCGTGGCGACCGATCCCAACGGAGGAGTGGCGCTGCCCACCTCATTTGTGTTGGTGGCCACGCCCCACCCCCAGGTCGT
The DNA here is from genome assembly GCA_903929355.1 of uncultured Opitutaceae bacterium. Lineage (GTDB taxonomy): Bacteria > Verrucomicrobiota > Verrucomicrobiia > Opitutales > Opitutaceae > CAIYUN01. The sequence goes on along the minus strand of CAIYUN010000026.1, from coordinate 12,082 downwards.
CGCGTGGGGGGCCGTGACTCCCCTGCCTCCTGGAATTAACAACGTCGTGGCGGTGGCCGCCGGCACTTATCACTCTCTCGCCCTCAAAGCCGACGGCACGGTGGTTGAATCTCCACTTACCTCCTTTAGTAATAGTTTGCAGCAGGGGGTTGTTCCGGCCGGGCTCAACAACGTCGTGGCCGTTTCCGCCGGCCAAAATCTCTGCCTGGCCTTGCTGGCGGACGGCACCGTTGTTCAGTGGGGCAACAATTTTTCCGGCAAGGTGGCGGGATTGAGCAACATTGTGGCGATAGAAACGGGCATCCAAGACGGGCTCGCCCTCAAGGCGGACGGAACCGTGGTGGGAATAAACTCCACCTATCCGGTGCCTGCCGGGCTGACCAATGTGGTGGCCATTTCGGCGGACCACAGCTATCTTGCACTCAAGTCCGACGGGACGGTCGTGGCCTGGGGAAATAATCAATACGGCGAGACGATCGTCCCCGCGGGTTTGAACAACGTTGTGGCCATTTGGTCCGGCGGCTACTATTCGGTGGCCTTGAAGGCGGATGGCACCATCGTGGCCTGGGGTCTCAATACTTCCGGGGAGAGCACACCCCCGGCCGGCCTGGCCAATGTCAAAGCGATTGCCGCGGTTGACCACACGTTGGCCCTCAAAGCGGATGGCACTGTGGTGTCATGGGGCGCATCCTTTGTTCCCGAGGTAAATACCGTGCCGGTGGGTTTGAATAATGTGACGCAGATCGCGGCCGGCTACCGGTACTCCATGGCTTTGCGCGACGGCTCGCATGACACCCCGCCGGTCATTATTTCCCAACCGGCGAGCGTCGCCAGGCCTGCCGGACAGACGGCGACCTTTTCGGTGGCGGCCACAGGGGGTTTTCTCACCTATCAGTGGTTTCTGAACGGCGCGGAATTGCCAGGTGACAATAGCAACCCCGGTTCGCCGGTGATCACCAACTCCACTCTCACCTACTCCAACGCGCAAACCAGCCTGGCCGGCACTTACTCGGTCGTGGTTTCGACTGGAACCGGCAGCGTGAGCAGCGCCGCCGCCGTGCTCACCCTCACCACTGCCGCCCCGGTCTTCACCGGCTCGAACTCGGCCACCTTTGTCGTCGGCCGTTTCAGCGACTTTTTGATTATCACCAACGCGGCTCCGTCCGCCACCTACTCAGCGGTCGGGCTGCCGTCATGGGCGGGCCTGAACACCAGAACCGGCGATATCGATGGCACGCCGACCAGCACCACAGGTTCGCCCTTCACGGTGCTTGTCACTATCAACAATGGCATCAATCCGACCGCGACCCGGGCGTTCTCGCTGAATGTTCAATCGCCACTCGCCAGTTGGCAGAACACCAGTTTCACAACTACGCAAATGGCCGACCCGACGGTCAGCGGCCTAGATGTCGTGCTCGGCCCCGACAACGCCCCCAATCTCCTCAAATATGCCCTCGGAGTGCCGGCGTTTTCACCGTTGCCGGCGGGCTACCAGACGGTGGGACCGGCACCGGGCGGAGGGCTTGCACTCACCTATCAGCGGCCGACCAACATCACGGATGTGACTTATATTGTCGAGGTGTCCACCGATCTGGTGAACTGGACCAGCGCGGGCGTCACCCAACAGCAGACTTCCACCTTCCCCATCAACGGCATGGCGACCTGGGAGGGGCTGTATCTCGGCGCCACCCCCAATGTTTTCTTCCGACTTCATGTGACCTCGCCCTAGGCGGGAGGGGGGAGGGAAGGCCGCCGGGTTGGTTTGCTGGTAATAAGCGACCATCCGACAGATCGGACGCATCGGAGGAATTGGGCGGGAAAGCAGGGAGACAACACGACGCCGTCACCCATTTTTCACAATCCTTGGCGATTTGGGCTTGCGTATTCAGTTAGGCTCCTAACTGTCAGCCGCCTTATCGCTTTTCTCTCCACGCTTCCGCCATGCCGCTGCTGATGCTCAAGTCCCTTCCGCGCCACGAGTGCCTGCTCGAGGCCGCGCGGCAGTTTCCCGACCTCGACCCTTCGGCCGCAGCGGTGTTTCTGCACTTGCTCCGCACCGGCGACGAGGTGTTTCAGGTGGTGGAGTCCAACCTGGCGGCCCACCATCTCACCCAGGGGCGGTTTGGCGTGCTCATGGCCCTGTGGGGCAGTTGCCGGCAGGCCGACGGCGCGGTGGCCCCGCTCAGCCCGGCGCAGCTCGCCGAGCATACCGGCGTGACCCGCGCCACCATCACCGGGCTGGTCGACACCTTGGAGCGCGATGGTCTCGTGACCCGCACCCCCGATCCGGCCGACCGGCGCATGCTGGCGGTTGGCCTGACCCTTCAGGGGGAGAAACTGCTCAAACAGGTCCTCCCCTCCCATTTCCGGCATATTGCCCGGCTCATGGCGCCCCTCGCGGAGAACGAGCGTAAAACCCTCGTCCGACTCCTCACAAAAGTCTTGCGGTGCGCCAGCGACCCGGCGGTTTTGGCGAGCGAGGCCAACGGCCAGGTGCGCACCAGACGCCCCGCCGGGACTCGGGCTCATCATTCATAATTCATCCCTCCTCCTTTTCCTCCTCCTCCGTCCATGATTAAAAAATTCCTCATCGCTTTCATCGGGTTTGCCCTCGTGGTGGCGGCCCTCGTGGCCGTCAAGGCCTCCCAGATCCAGGCCCTCTCCGCGGTCTCCCATGTGCCGCCGCCCACGGCGGTCACCACGGTCGAGGCGAAGACGGAGGTGTGGCGGCCGGCCCTCCGGGCCATCGGCACCCTGGCCCCCGTCGAGGGTGTCATGCTGAGCGTCGATGCCAGTGGCACGGTGGTCAAAATCGCGGCCGAGAACGGCTCCGCCGTGAAGGCCGGCGATATTCTCGTCGAGCTCGACAAGACCGTCGAGGTCGCCCAGCTCGCCGCCGCCCGGTCGCGTGCCGCGCTGGCCAAAATCAGCCTGGATCGCTCCAAGGAGCTCTCCGACCGCAACGCCGTGGCCAAGTCGGACTACGACGCGGCCGACGCGACCCACGAGCAGGCGGTCGCCGATGTCGCGGCAATCCAGGCCCTCATCGACAAGAAGACGGTGCGCGCGCCGTTTGACGGGCGGGTGGGGCTGCGCCTGATCAATCCCGGCCAGTTTGTCGCCCAGGGCGCCGCGCTGCTGCCGCTCCAGAAGCTGGACCCGATTTACGTCAACTTTTACGTGCCCCAGAACCAGCTGGCCGCGTTGTCGCAGGGCCAGAAGGTGGACCTCTCCGTGGACGCCTATCCCGACCGGGTCTTCCCGGCCACCATCACGGCCATCAACTCCGAGGTGGATGCGAGCACGCGCAACATTTCCGCGCAGGCCACCCTGGCCAACCCGCAGGAGCTGCTCCGGGCCGGCATGTTCGCCCGCGTCGCGCTGGAGCTGCCGGCCAGTGCACCGGCCATCGTGGTGCCCGCCACCGCCATCGCCTACGCCTCCTACGGCAACTCCGTCTTCATCGTGGAAAAGATGAAGGACCCGGCGGACCAGCATGAATACCTCGGCGTCCGCCAGCAGTTCGTGCAGCTCGGGGCGACCCGGGGCGACCTGATCGCCATCAGCGACGGGGTCAAGCCGGGCGAGCTGATCGTGACCGCCGGCGTGTTCAAACTGCGCAACGGCGCGCCGGTGGAGGTCAACAACCACGCCCAACCCTCCGCCAATCCCACGCCAAAGCCGGCCAACACCTGAGTTTGAAGCCCGCGGGCGGGGTCGCCCGCGCTCCCTCAATTTCCTGACATGCTCACCAAAAGTTTCACCGACCTGTTCATCCGGAAACCGGTCATCGCGCTGGTCGTCAGCCTCATGATCCTGATCGTGGGGGTCGTCGCCTATTTCAAGCTCAACACCCGCCAGTATCCCCGCAGCGACAGCGCCGAGGTGGTCGTCACCACCGTCTATTACGGGGCGAGCGCCGACACGGTCCGCGGCTTCATCACCACCCAGCTCGAGCGCAGCATCGCCAGTGCCGACGGCATCGACTACATTGAGTCCACCAGCGGGGCGGGCCTGAGCACGATCAACGTCTACCTGCGGCTCAACTACGACACCAACGCCGCGCTGGCGCAGATCAGCTCCAAGATCGACCAGGTGCGCAACCAGCTGCCCCCCGAGGCCGAGGCCCCGAGCATCAGCGTGCAGACGAGCGACAACCAGTTCGCCTCGATGTATCTGAGCTTTTACTCGGACAAGCTGAACCAGAACCAGATCACCGACTACCTCAGCCGCATGGTCCAGCCGCGGCTGTCCGCCGTGCCGGGTGTGCAGCGGGCCGACATCCTGGGCGGCCGGGTGTTTGCGATGCGGGTGTGGCTGAAGCCCGACGAACTGGCCGCGCGCGGGCTGACGCCGGCCGCCGTGCGCGCGGCCCTGCAGGCCAACAACGCCCTCGCGGCGGTGGGCGCGACCAAGGGCACGATGATGAGTGTGAGCCTGGTGGCGAACACGGACCTCAAGAATGTGGAGGAGTTCAGGCAGCTGGTGGTGGCTGATCGCAACGGCGCGATCATCCGTCTGCAGGACGTGGCCGACGTGGAGCTGGGGGCGGAGAGCTACGACCAGGAGGTCCGCTTCGGCGGGAAGACGGCCACCTTCATGGGCATCTGGGTGCTGCCGACCGAGAGCACGGTCGAGGTGATCAAGCGGGTGCGCGCGGCGCTCCCTGACATCCAACTGGCGCTGCCCGCGGGCCTGCAGGGCTCCGTCGCCTACGACGCCACCCAATACATCGACGACGCGCTCAAGGAGATCCTGCGCACGCTCTGCGAGACCCTGGGGATCGTCATGCTGGTCATCTTCCTCTTCATGGGTTCGCTGCGCTCGGTGTTGATCCCGATTGTCGCGATGCCGCTGTCGCTGGTGGGCGCGTTGTTCCTCATGCTGGTGTTTGGCTTCACCATCAACCTGCTGACGCTGCTCGCCATTGTGCTCGCGGTCGGCATCGTGGTGGACGACGCGATCGTGGTGGTCGAAAACATCGAGCGCCACATCCGCGACGGTCTGACCCCGGTGGAGGCCGCCATCTCGGGCGCGCGCGAACTGGTCGGTCCGGTGATCGCGATGACCATCACGCTGGCGGCGGTCTATGCCCCCATCGGCTTTCAAGGCGGTCTGACCGGCGCCCTGTTCCGCGAGTTTTCCATGACCCTCGCGGGCGCGGTCGTGGTCTCGGGGGTGGTCGCCCTGACGCTCTCCCCCATGATGAGCGCCTACCTGCTCAAAAACCACGCGGCGGAGGAGGCTGGGCTGAGTGGGCGCATCAACCACCTCTTTGACCGCCTGCGCGGCGGCTACGAGCGCCTCATCGGGGCCAGCCTCGGCTGGGTGCCCGTCACCATCACGGCCGCGCTGCTGCTGGCGCTGCTGCTGGTCCCGTTCTTCATGTTTGCCCAGCATGAGCTGGCCCCCAAGGAGGACCAGGGGGTGGTGTTCAGCATCCTGCAGCCGTCACCCACCGCCACCATCGACCAGAATGTCATTTTCGGCGCCCAGGTGCAGAACATGTTCACCAGCGTTCCCGAGTATGAGAACTCGTTCCAACTCATCGGTTCCAATTTCGGGTTTTCGGGCATCATCCTCAAGCCCTGGTCGGAACGCCAGCGGACCGCGGAGCAGATCCAGGAGGCCCTGCAGGGACCGGCGGCCAACATCCCCGGCCTGCAGGTGATCGTGACCACCCCCGACCCGCTGCCCGCCGGCGGCCAGTTCCCGATTGAGTTTGTCCTCCGGTCCACCGCGGACCACCGCGAGATGCTCGACTACGCCAACCAACTGGTGCTTTTCGCCAACACCACCTCCAAGGATCCCGCGCTCGGGGCCAACGACCCCAACGCCGCGCCCGTGTTTTATTTCGCGGACAGCGACCTGAAGTTTGACCTCCCGCAGACCGAGATCCAGATCGACAAGGACAAGGTCGCCTCGATGGGCCTGAACCTGAGCGACATCTCGCGCGACCTGGGCTCGATGCTCGGCGGCGGCTACGTCAACCGCTTCAGCATCGACGGCCAGAGCTACCGGGTCATCCCCCAGGTGGAGCGCGGCCGCCGGCTCAATCCCGACCAGCTGCTGGACTACCATGTCAGCGGTCCGGGCGGAAAGCTGATTCCGCTTTCCACCATCGCCACGCTCAAGGACACCGTGCAGCCGCGCACGCTCAACCGTTTCCAGCAGCTCAACTCGGTCAAGATCACGGGGGTCGGCCCGAGCATTGATGTCGCCCTGAAGAAACTCGAGGCCAAGGCGGCCGAGATCCTGCCGCCCGGCTACTCGATTGATTACGGCGGCCAGTCGCGCCAGCTCCGGGTCGAGGGCAACGCCCTGTGGAAAGCCGGCGTGCTCGCGCTCATCCTGATTTTCCTGGTGCTGGCTGCCCAGTTCAACAGCTTCCGCGACCCGTTCATCATCCTGCTCGGTTCCGTGCCGCTGGCGCTGGTCGGGGCGATGCTCCCGATCTTTCTCTGGAAGACCACGCTCAACATCTACTCCCAGATCGGCCTCATCACGCTGGTTGGCCTGGTGGCCAAGAACGGCATCCTGATCGTGTCGTTCGCCAACACGCTGCAGGAGGAGGGCGTGGCCAAGCGCGAGGCCATCCGGCGGGCCGCCGCCACCCGGCTGCGCCCGGTGCTGATGACCTCGGCCGCGACGGTGTTCGGCCACATCATGCTCATTTTTGTCACCGGTCCCGGCGCGGCCGCGCGCAACAGCATTGGCTGGGTGCTGGTCGTCGGCATGGCGGTGGGCACGGTTTTCACGCTTTATGTGGTGCCCGCGTTTTACATCCTGATCGCCCGCGACCGCTCCCGGTCGCCCGTCCCGGCCGCCGCCCTCAGGCCTGCCGCCTCCGCCGTTTCATAATTCATCATCCATCCTTCATGACCTCCCTTCGTTCCGTCTTCCGTCCGCTCGGGTTCGCCCTGGTGGCCTTCTGCCTTCAGTCCTTCCGCCCTTCCGCCCTGGCCGCAGGGGCGCCGGCCGTCCCTGCCGCTGTCGAGCCCCCGCCGGTGCCCGACGTGCTCGACCTGCCGACCGCGGTGAAATACGCCCTGGAGCACAACTATTCCATCCTCGAGGCGCGCGAACGGATCAGGCAGCAGGAGGGGCTGATTGTGGAGATCCGGGCCCAGGCGTTGCCGAATGCCACCCTCAACAGCGGCTACAATCGCAACGAACCTTCCGTCTCCGGCGGCGTTCCGCCCGCCAACGGCAACTGGATCATCGCACTGAATGTCCGCCAGACCCTCTACTCCGGCGGCAGCATTCCGGCGGCGATTGACGCCGCCCGGCTCGCCCGCGCCGCGGCGTTGCTCGACCTCCGCACCTCGATCAACAATGCCCTGCTCGACACCCGCACCAAGTTTTACAACGTGCTGTTCACCCGCGAGCAGATCCGGGTGCAGGAGGAGAATCTCCGCCTGCTGACCGAGCAGTTGCAGAACGTGACCGACCGCTTCCAGGCGGGCACGGTCTCCAATTTCGAGGTGCTCACCGCCAAGGTGCAGCTGGCCAACGCGCAGCCGCCGCTCATCACCGCACGCAACGCCTTCCGGCTCGCCATCGACCAGCTGCGCCAGGCGTTGGGTTATAGCAACACCACGCCCGAAAACCTCAAAAAGATCCCCACGTTTGCCGGCTCGCTCGAGGTCACGCCCGTCACCTACGATCTGACGCAGGCGCTCGAGGCGGCGCGGGTGCAACGGCCCGAGCTGCAGCGTCTTACCGTGGCCGAGGAGGCCGACCAGGCCAACGTCACCATCGCCCAGGCGGGCGGCCGGCCCACGGTCGCGCTGGTGGGTAGCTATCAATACCTGCAGAACCTGGTCGTCGATCGTCCGAACCAGACCATGGATGGGTGGACCGTGGGACTGCAGGGCAGCTGGGCGATCTTTGACGGGAGGGCGACCCAGGGGCGGATCACCCAGGCCAAATCCTTGCTTGAGCAGGCGCGGCTCACCCGGCTCGATCAGACGCTCTCAATCGAGGTGCAGGTGCGCGCCGCCTTTTCCACCCTGCAACAGGCGGGCGAGCTGGTGGACGCGGCCAGGCAGGTGGTGGCGCAGGCCGAGGAGGCCCAGCGCCTGGCCCAGGCCCGTTTCGCCGCCGGCACTGCCACGCAGCTCGACCAGCTGACGGCGGACGTCGCGCTCACCCAGGCCCGCAACAACGAGCTGTCGGCCGACTATAACTACAACGTCGCGCTGGCCACCCTGCGCACCGCACTCGGCGAGGCGGACGCCTATGCGCCGACCGGGTAAGAGGGAGCCGGGGTCGCCCGGTCGCGCCGTAGCCTTGGCGAAGGCGGATGACCCCGGCCCCGTTGATCACCACCGCGCCATTGACCCAGTCGTCCGCCTCTGCCCTGCTGCCCCCCATGGAAACACCTGATGACGAGCCGTCCTTTCTTCGCGACCTGGTCAAAGCCTCGCGCCAACGCACGGAGCAGGTGAGCTGGACCGACCGCGACGGCTGCGCCCGCCGGACGGCCCTCACGCCAGTGGAGTCCGCCCGTCTCGCCCTCATCGCCCGCCGCGGGGGCATCTCCCCGGGCGAGGTGCTGCGCCGCGCGGCCCATATCCCGGTGCCGAAGCCGGCGGCGGGGGTGCGGGACTTGTCGCACCAGAACGTGACGACACCAGCCGCCGCACCCAGTGCCGTGCCCTGATGCGGGCGGGGTGCCCTCCCCCCCGCTTGACGCGCGGTCCCGCGTTTCTTTTCCCGGCTTGTGCGTGGAACGCCCGGGTCCCACCGTTGTCCACGGACGCCTGTCCTCTTTATGAAAAAGCCTTTGCGCCTTCTGCTTCTCCTTGCCGGTGGGTTTGTCCTGCTGCTGGCCGTGCTCATCGGGCTGGCCTTCACCCCCTCGGTGCAGACCTGGGCGGTTCGCCGCGCGGTCGCCGGGCTCCCCGGGGTGAGGATCGAGCTTGGCCGGGTTGCCATCGGCTTGAACTCCGTCCACGTGGAGAACCTGCGGATCACCCAGCCCGGGCTTCTTTTGGCGGTGCCCTCGGCCGACATCGAGCTGCCGGTCATCGCCGCCGCCCGCGGCCAAATCCGGATCGTCAAACTCATCGCCAAGGACTGGTCCCTCGACCTCACACCCGCCGGCGCGTCCACCGGTGCCCCGGTTGGGTCGGGCGCGACCGGGCCCAATCCGGCCGTGGTGGTGGCTGCTGCCGCGGCCGGAGTGGTCCGGCCGCCGGCCGCCGCGTTCGATGGCATCTTCCATGCGCTCCAGCTGCCGATCGACCTTTCGCTCGATGCCGTCGAATTGGCCGGCGACGTGACCCGGCCCGACGGCCATGTGCACCTCGTGGTCACCGGCGGTAATCTGGGCCCGGGGCGCGACGCCAGCTTCGTGGTCAACGCCGGCTTCACATCGGTCGGAGCCGCCGCCCTGATCAGTTCATTGACGGTGCAGGGCACGCTCTCCGCCCATCTGGACTCTGCCCGTTCATTTTCCAAGGTGACCTTTGTCGCTGACGCCACGGGGGCGGGGCCGCAGTTGGCCCAAAACGTCCCCGCGCACCTCGATGTGGAGGCCGCCCGCGACGCGCTGGGTGAGCATTACCGCCTGGCCTTCGCGACGGGCGGCAAGGATCTCGTCCACCTCGTTTTCGCGCTGCCGGCTGCAGCCGGCGAGCCGCTGACGGGTACCTGGATGCTCGATGCCAGCGACCACGACCTCGCGCCCCTCGCGCTCGGCCGGGCTTTGCCCATGATCAAGGCTGCGGGGCAGGGCACTTTCTCGGTCTCCCGTGACTTCAGGGAGGTCACCACCGTCGGCAAGCTCACGGGTCAGACCGATCTGCTTTCCGACCCCCGTCTGGGATTGGGCCAGGATATGAAAGGGTTGCCGACCGGGTTTTCGGCGGATTTTAACGTGGTGCAACATGGCGACTTGATCCGCGTGACCACCTTGGAAGCCAGTGTGGGCGGTGCGCAGCCCGTGGTGGAGGTCAGGGCGTTGCAGGGCTTCGAGTTCAACGCGGCCACCCGGGAGCTGAAGGTGGCCGACCCCGCCGTTGATTTGCTGCAGGTGGCGCTGGCCGATGTGCCACTGTCCCTGGCCCGGTCGTTCCTGCCTCCAGGCCTCGTCATCAACGGCGGTACCCTCAGCACTGTATTGCGGGTGGGCGCGCGCAACGCCGGTTTTGCGGTCCGGTCGGTCCAGCCGCTGGTGCTTGACCATTTGGCCCTGGCTCAGGCCGGTGGGTGGTCGCTGGCAGACTCCACCCTGACGCTCACTCCCGCCGCCGACTACTCCCCGCAAGGCTGGCAGCTGGAGGTGACGGAGGGGACGGTACGGAGCAAGGACGCAACGTTGTGCACATTTTCTTCGCGAGTTGGGCAGGCAGCCGGCCAGGGGGAGGCGATCAAGGCCACCGGGAGTCTGGTGGTCGATTTTCCGTCGCTGGCCGGTCAACCGGCCGCAGGCGCGCTCGGTTCGTTCGTCCACGGGACCGGGACCATCGCCTACACTGCGGTGCTGGGCGACAAGAGCGGGCTCGATCTTAAACTGGACTTGAAAAACCTGACCGCGGCCGACCAGACCAAGCTGGCCGATCTGACGCTTGAGGCCCGGGTCGACGTCGCGGCTGACGGCGGGGTTTCCCTTAACGTCCCGGCCACCGTGAGCCAGGATGGACGGATCTCGGCTTTGGCCTTGGGCGGCACGATCGGTCCCGTCAGGAACGGCGTCCGTGCGGTCGATCTGAAACTCAAAAGCGATCTGTTGCATCTTGCTGATGTGCTGCCCTTTTTCTCCGGCGGTGGCGGCCAGGCCGCTCCGACCCATGCCGCCGTGGGCTCGTCATTCCCCTCGGTCAAAATTCCCGCCGCCGCTCCGGTGCCGACGGGGGCGCCGTGGGCCGGTTTCACCGGCAACGTCAAATATGAGTTCAAGCAGGTGGTTTTTTCCCCTGACTGGCAGGCCTCGCTGCAAGGGTCCGTGACGGCGGACCCGGGCACGGTTTCCCTCAACGGCAGTGGGATCCTTGGGGCCGATGCTCCTTTTACCGTCACCACCAACTTGACCTATGCCGCCGGCGGTGCACCGGCCTACGCGCTCAAAGCCGACGTGAAGCTCACCAACTTCGACACCGCGCCGTTGCTGCGCACCGTCGAGGGGCGGGCCGATTTCCACGCCCAGCTCTCCAGCCAGGCCACCGTGCCCGCCGGGTTGGCCGACGGGCTGCTCTGTAAAGTAGAGGTTACGAGCAAAGGGGGGGTGTGCCGGCTGTTGGCGGTGACGGATGACAATTCCGGCCTCGTGCAGTCGGCTGCGGGTACGGGCGCCTCCCTTCTCGGCGGTCTGGTTGGCGCCATCGCCGGCAACAAGGCCGGCGCCAATGCCGCCACCGCCATCACGCAGATTGCCGGTTTGCTCCGTGAAATCCGCTACGACCAGCTCAACCTGACGGTGTCGCGCGACGCGCAGCAAAACATCGTGCTGGACGATTTCAATCTCATCTCCCCCCAGGTGCGGCTGGCCGGCCACGGTCAGGTGCGGCATGTGGACGGGCAGCCGATCCTCGCGCAGCCCCTCACCTTGCAGCTGGCGGTGGCGGCCCGGGACTCGCTCGGCACTGCCATGTCGGCGGTGGGGCTGTTGGCGCCCACGCCCGACAACCTGGGGTACCAGCCGCTCGTCTTGGACCTGCCCGAGCTCGGCGGCACCTTGCAGAAGCCCGACACGAACGCCTTTTACAAGGCGCTCGTCAAAAGCGCCGAAAAGAAGGCCACCGACGCGATCACCAACGAGGTCAAGAAGAACGCCGGCTCACTGCTGAAAGGCCTGCTGGGCAAATGAGCCTGAATTCCGCGGATGGCACAGAGACGATAGAGCGGCGGACGCAGAGTTTGAAGGGGGAAACCAGGAAGCCAGGAACTGACCAAACTTTCGGTGTTTCTTTTTCCTGGCTTCCTGGCTTCCCCCTTCAACCTAAATTCAGCAGTTGGACACAGAGATCACAGAGATAAAATCCGAGTTCACAGAGCAGAAATACATCGGAAGGAGGGAAGCTTTGGATGTCACCCTGCGGGTGCGGGTATTGCAGCCCCCATTGAATCTTTAAGTGGT
>CAIYUN010000025.1 GCA_903929355.1 uncultured Opitutaceae bacterium | reverse complement strand
GTGCAGCTTGGTGAGGCCCGGGCTCAGGACGTCGAGGCTCGTGGCCCCGCCGGCATTGGACCCGCTGGCCGCCTGCTTCGCGAGATCAGCCCGCAGCGCCGTCGCCTCCTGGTCGGTGACCACGCCCTTCTTGATCAGCAGATCAAGCAAAGCGCCGTCTTGGTTGGGTTGGGTTTGGGCAGGTGCCATCGTGGCGGCACCGAGGCTCAGGCCGCAAAGCAGCGAGAGCCACGTTGTATGAAACGTGGTCATGGTTTGGTGTGGGTTTGGTGTGATTGCGAACAATGCCCCCGCGCGTGAACGTGAGAACAGGTTCCATGCTGCCGTATCATTGTGACAAATCCGCGTCATTTATGTGACGAACGTGTGACAAATGCCCCTTCTGGTTGTGGCTGGGTCGCCTCGTCGCGCCTTCTTGTCCGCCATAGCTTCAGCGACGGCGGAAGGCTTGACGAAGGAGGACGACCGCGGTCCGAAGTGGCCGGAGAGGCCTGCTCGCTGGCAATTCCCTCCCCCATGCATCCCCCAGCGCCTATCCGCCGTATCATCCCATGTGTTCCACGCTTGCCTTGCCGTCCCCTCACCGTCTGGCTTGTGCCATGACTTGGGCACGCTGTGGCTCGATCCCAACCCCCTCCCGCTTTCCCGACGCTGCATGAATCCCCACCGCGAGCAGGACCGTGAGATGGAGGCCCGGCTGCTGGCCCGCGTAGGGAAGGGGGACGAGGCGGCTTTCGCCGAGCTCTACGACCGGATTTCACCCGGGCTGTATTCCATGGCGGTCGGCATCATGCGCGATCCGTCCGAAGCCGAGGATGTCGTGCAGGAGACCTGCCACCAGCTCTGGCGCAAGGCCGCCACCTACGACCTGACCCGCAGCAGCGCGTTCACCTGGGCGGTCATGATCCTGCGCCACAAGGCGATTGACCGCCTCCGCGTGCGCCAGCGATTGCAACGCACCACCGCCAAGGCCGTGGATTTGAACTATTTTGCCGACGTGGACGACTCGTCGGCCACCCTTCCGCTGCAGCGCGAGCGACACGAACAGGTGCGGCTGGCCCTCGCGCAGATTCCGGAGGACCAGAAGCAGGCGGTCGGCCTGGCGTTTTTCACCGGGCTCACGCACGAGGAGATCGCCGCCCGGCTGCGCGAACCCCTCGGCACCGTCAAGGCCCGCATCCGCCGCGGCCTGCTCCGCCTGCGCGATTACCTGAAGGAGGGCGCATGATTCCCGAAACCCAACAGGATCTCGCCATCGCCTATCTGCTCGGGGATCTGGACCCTGCGTCGGCCGCCCGCTTCGAGACCGAGATGCAGGCCAACGCCGAACTGGGGCAGTTCGTGGACGAGTTGCGGGAAAGCACCGCCACGCTGGCCCTGGTTTTGCCGGCGCAGATCCCGCCGCCGGCGCTGCGCGCCCGAATCCTCGCCGGTCTCCGCTTGCCTGCGGCTGCAGCCGACCCGCCCAGGGCCAGAATCATCCCGGGGCCGTGGTGGGCCGGCCTGGCCGCGTGTCTCGCTTTCGCACTGGGTTACGCCGTGATGGAAAATCGCGCGGCCAACGCCCGGCTGGAGGCGGAACGCGCCAGGGAGACCCTGCTCGCCGGGAGCATTGCCGCGCTCAGCCAGGAGCTCGTCCAGCTCCGGGTGGCTTCGGCCGCGCAGCTCAAACAAATCGCCGACCTGTCGGCGCGCGATTCGCTCGCCCGGGTGAAGATCGCCACGCTGTCCGCCCAGGTTGACACCTACCAGCGTGCCGGGGTGGTCGTGATCTGGGACGACGTGAGACAGCAGGGCCTGGCCAAGCTGGTCAACCTGCCCAAGCCCGCCGCCGGCCGGGATTATCAGCTCTGGATCGTTGACCCGAAGTATCCCAGCCCGGTGAACGGCGGGATCCTCACGGTCACTGACGAGGCCGGGACGGTGGCCTCCTTCAAACCCGACCAGGTGATCACCTCGGCCGACGCCTTTGCCATCAGTGTGGAAAAAACCGGCGGCGTCCCCAAAGCCGAGGGCCCGATCGTGTTCATCGGAAAATAGCATCTGAACCGAACTCCGGATTTGAAACCACGGATTAACACGGATGGACACGGATTGGAGACCAAAGCCAAAAGATCAGAACGGTTTTACACCAAGGACGCGATGGACGCGAAGCCCCACACTCTGGGTTTGAACTGCCCGGCTTGGCGGACTTTGCGATCTTGTGTGTAAAATCCTTCCCTCCGTGTTCCAATCCCTCCCTCGTCCATTAGTGTTCATCAGTGAAAATTAGTGGTTAAAAACCTCGGTGGTTCGATGTCCTTCCCCCATCCGTGTTCATCCTTGTCCATCCGTGGTTAAAAACTCCGTCCTCCGTCCATTCGTGCTTCTTCGCGTCCATTCGCGGTTCCCAACGCCGCATTTCCTCCCTCAGTGGTTTCGTTTTCCCTCCCCATGAATCGCTGGCGGATCATTCACCTCATCCTGTGTGGCCTTAGCCTTGCCGGCTCGCTGCTGGCGGTCTATCCCGCGCCGACCTACCGGCTGTGGTTGTTGAGCATCCTCGTCACGGAATACGGCCACTGGCTCTTCCTCGTGGCCGTCGCCCTGGCCCTCGCTGGACTGCGCGGCGGCTGGCCCGGATCGGCGGGCGCGGCGATGGCGGTGATGGCCGGGATGCTCTTTCTGCGTCCCGCCTATCAAGCGTGGCGGATGGCCGCGACCCTGCCCGCCGCCATGGAGCGTGCGCTCGGGACTCTGCCCCCACCATCGGGCGACCTCCTGCCGTCGCCCTTTTCCCTTGGCGCCCTTTGGCGGGGCCCGGCCACCGCCACTCCCGCGCCAGCCCACCTTGAGTTCGCGCGCCATGGCGACCAGTCGCTCACCCTGGATTTCTACGCCGGCGCGAAGCCCGGCCCTTCGCCCGTGGTCGTCGTCATCCATGGTGGCGGCTGGAACAGCGGTTCGCCCCGGGAGTTTGAGGCCCTCAACCAGTGCCTGGCGCAGGCCGGCTACGCTGTCGCCGCCATCGAATACCGGCTTGCGCCCAGGTGGACCTGGCCGGCGCCGCGCGAGGACGTGCTGGCTGCGGTCAAGTACCTGCGCGCTCACGCGGAGCAGCTTGGGCTCGACGGCAGCCGGGTGGTGTTGTTGGGCCGCTCCGCCGGCGGGCAGATCGCCGAGGCCGTGGCGTATGGGGCGCACGATCCGGGGATTCGCGGCTGCATCGCCTTCTACGCCCCGGCGGATCTGGCGTTCGCCTTTCAATATGCGGAGCCGGGTGACATCCTGAATACCCGCAAACTTTTGGTGGATTACCTTGGCTTCACCTTGGACGAGATGCCCGCGCAGTATGCCGACGCCTCCGGCTACGCCCTGGCCGGGGCAGCCAGTTGTCCAACCCTGCTGCTGCACGGGCGGAACGACCCCCTCGTGTGGCCCCGGCAGAGCGAGCGCCTGGACGCGCGTCTGACCAGGCTCAACGTGCCGCATTTTCTCCTCGAGCTGGACTGGGCGACCCACGGCTTCGACTTCAACCCCACCGGCCCCGCCGGCCAGCTGAGCACCTACACGGTGCTCACCTTCCTGGCGAGGGTGACCGCGGTCCACCCGCCACCGTCCACGTAACGTGCCTCACCGCTTTGTCGGCGGAGCACCCCCTCACCCCGCACGGCTGCGCCGCAGCCGATCAGTCGAAGGCCCGATCAAAACCCTCAGCGAAGATTAGCGTTTAACAACCTCCGGGCCCTGAGCCCCTCTCCTTCAACCGTCCCTCCTCTGTGACCTCTGAGACCTCCGTGTTTAAACCCTCCGTTCACTTCCGAAACCGATAATGCATCACATGCCACTCCTGCCCGGTTTGGTACCCAAACAACTCCGCGCACGACAAAAAGAAAATCCGCCAATACGCCAGCCAGCGGCGCGTCTGCCCGGGACCGTAGGTCTCCGCAAAAATCCGCCGGCACTCGGTTTCGTGCACGTCCATGTTTTTCAACCAGGCCTCCGAGGTCCTTTGATAGTGGACGCCGTCCACCGTCCATTGCTGCTCCAGCTTCAGGTCATCCTGAAAGTGCGCCAGCAGGTCGTCGCTCGGCATCTGACCGCCCGAAAAAAAGTGCCGCGCCATCCAGTCGTCCGGCCCGCGGTCCTCAAAATGGTAGGCGTGCTCGCGGTGCGTGAAGATGTGGACAAACAGCCGGCCCTCGGGCCGCAGCCAGCCCGCGATCTTCCGCAGCAGCAGCTCGTAGTTCTTCATGTGCTCAAACATCTCCACGCTCACCACCCGGTCGAAGGTCTCCGCCGTCTCAAACTCGTTCATGTCGCGGGTCAGGATCGTCAGGTTCTTGAACCCCTTTTTTGCCGCCACGGCGTCGATGTGGTCCTTTTGCGTGCGGGAGTTGGACACGGCGGTTATCCTCGCATGGGGGTAAAACTCGGCCATCCACAGCGACAGCGAGCCCCAGCCGCAACCCAGCTCCAGGATGTCCTGGCCATCGGCGATCCCGGCGCGCTCGCAGGTGAGGGCCAGCATCTGTTCCTCGCTCTCCGCGAGGGTGTCCGCCGGGGTGTTCCACAGCCCGGAGCTGTATTTCAACCGCGGGCCCAGCACCAGTTGGTAAAATCGCGTCGGGACCTCGTAATGCTGCTCATTGGCCGCTCGGGTTTGGACCGCGATGGGGCTGCGCTTCAGTTCCGCCACATGGGCCTGCAGCGCCGCCCGGCCCTCCGCCGGGCCGGGCTGGCGCCAGGTGCGCAGGTTTTTGGCGAGCAGACCCCGGATGCCGGAGCGCACGATCGGGTCGGGGACGAGGTTGGTTTCGAGGAGGGAGTCGAGGAGTCTCATAAAGGAAAAATCAGCAGTTGGACACAGAGACCACAGAGGGCCGAGCCGAGTTCACAGAGAAATGCGTCGGAAGAAGTGAGTGTTCGGATGCCATTTACTGAGTACGAAGATTGCAGTCATCTGGATGCCTTGAACTGATCGAGAACTGGAATATCATATCAACGTCCGCCCCCTGGGAGACACGATGCTTTGATGATCGGTCGGGTCATTTCCGCTCTGTGCCCTCAGTATTCTCCTCTGTGTTCTGTGTCCAACTGCCGAGGTTTGGCTGAATTCTCGGGGTAGCTCTCTTGTGCATTTTAGGATGTTTTCTTGCGGGGCAGGGGCACAAAGGCGCTGGTGGTGCGCTGGTACGCGCGATAGGCGTCGCCCTTGCTCTTCAGGGCAAACTCCTCCGTCAGCGGGATGCCGGTCACCCGGAAGAGAAAATACAGCATCAGCAGGGGACAGAA
The DNA here is from genome assembly GCA_903929355.1 of uncultured Opitutaceae bacterium. Lineage (GTDB taxonomy): Bacteria > Verrucomicrobiota > Verrucomicrobiia > Opitutales > Opitutaceae > CAIYUN01. Next base: position 60,994 of record CAIYUN010000025.1, on the reverse strand, counting down.
CACGGTGGTCCAACCCCACGGCGAGCCGCACGCGGCGAGGAAGAACCCCCACCAGACCAGCGATTCAAAAAAATAATTCGGATGCCGGGAGTAGCGCCACCAACCCACCTCGCAAATCCCACCGGCGCGGCCGGCCCTGGCCTTGAAGCGGGCCAACTGTGCGTCCGCCATCGCCTCGCCCCCGACCGCCAGCAGGCTCAGGGCCAGCCCGGCGATTTCGATGGGCTTCAGGCCGGCCTCGGGATTGCCGCAGGCCAGCAGAAACGGCACCGACAGCACCGCGATGAGGACCGCCTGGAGCTCAAAGAAGCCGAGAAACAGCACCGGCCGGGGCCACTTGGCGCGGAAACTCCGATAACGCGCGTCCTCCTGCGGATGATGGCGCCAGACCCGCCGCAGGATATGGGTGCCGAGCCGCAGGCCCCAGACCAGCGCGACCCCGGCAAACAGCCATTTTCTCACCGGGTCACCGCGCCCCCACCAGGCATACAGGGGCGCGAGCACCACGAGGCCGTAGGACCAGAACACATCGAGGAAGCCGTAATTCCGCACCCGCACGCACACGATCCACCCCGCCGCGAAAACCGCGACCATCAGCAAAAGCCCGGTGAAAAATTGCGACAACATGGAAAAACGAATGATGAATTATGAATGATGAAGGGTTCGAAAAAGCACTTGAAACCACGGATTGCACGGATGGGCACGGATTGGATCCCAATCTTTCTGTATCCGTGTTAATCCGTGTAATCCGTGGTTAAATCCGGTTGCTTGGTTTGAAATGCTGAATTGTTCTGGGCGAATCCGTAGTTGATTGGTCAAAGCCGGCGGACGGGTTTCCTCAGCAGCAGATCCTCCATCGTCGCGTTCGCGGGCACCCGGAAAAGCTGGATCAGCATGTAGGCGCCGATCGCAATGTTCCCAAGGGCCAGGATGCCCAGCAGCCAGAGCACCCGGGCGATCCAGCCCCGCTCCTTGTAGGCCACCCAGGCGTAAAAAACCAAAAACGCGAAATACGTGTCGAACAACGTCGCGATGAACCACGGATGGAGCACGACCGCGCGCGGCGTGTCCCAGAGAGCCACCTGGCTGCTCGCCCACCCCGTGACCCCGAGCATCGTGAGGATCACGCCGACATAAGCCACTCGGAGAAAGTTGATCATGGATGGGATGGGCGAAAATGGCAGGTTTGAAAACTGCTGGGTGAAAGTTGAATGTTCGATGTTGGACGTGCCGCCGGTCGGCGGTGGCCTACCACCCCGCTGCCAGCCGCTGGTTGTTCGGTCGCGTATAAACCGCCTGCACCACGCTGATGTTCCGCCGCGCAAACGCCGCCTCGCAGTATTGCAGGTAGTAATTCCACTTCCGCACAAACCGGTCGTCGAAGCCCAGCTTCTGCACCCCCTCCCGCGCGCGGTTGAAGCTCTCCCACCAGACATGCAGGGTCCGCGCGTAGCTTGCCCCGAGATCCTCCAGATCGTGCAGGAACAGGTTGCTCGTCCGGTTCAGGGTCTCGTTGACCCGGCCCACGCTCAGCAGGATCGAGCCGGGGAAAACGTGCTTCTGGATCCAGTCCACCCCGCGGCGCAGATCCTCGTGCCGCGTGTCCGGCACCGTGATGTATTGCAGGCCCGCCAGACCGTCGGGGGTCAGCACCTCGTCGAGCTTTGCGCAGAAGGCCTCCAGGTAGCGGTCGCCCAAGGCCTCCATCATCTCGATGGAAACGACTTTGTCGAACTTTCCGGTGATCTGCCTGAAATCCTGCAACCGCAGTTCGACCCTGTCACCCAGGCCCTCGCGCGCGAAACGCGCGCGGGCAAAGTCATATTGCGCCTGCGAGATGGTGACGGTGGTCACGTGGCAGCCGTGGCGCCGCGCCGCATGGCTCGCAAACCCGCCCCAGCCGCCGCCTATCTCCAGCACCCGGTCGCCCGGTTTCAGGTGGAGTTTGCGGCAGAGGGACTCGTATTTCGCCGTCTGCGCGTCCTCCAGTGCCTGGCCCGGCGCGGTAAAATGGGCGGCGGAATACGTCATGCCCGGGTCCAGCCACAATTGGTAGAAGTCGTTGCCCAGGTCGTAGTGCTCGGCGATGTTCCGCCGCGCCTGCCCCGGGCTGTTGGGCCGGAATCCATGGAGGGCCCGGTTGTAGAACTTCAGCAGGTTCAGACCCAGGTTCTGCGCCCGGGAACCGCTCATCGTCGGGGAGTTTTCCAGGTTGAGGATCGCCCAGGAGATCACGCGCGCGATCGAGTCGGTCTCCCATTCGCCCTCGACATAGCTCTCGCCAAAACCGATGTCACCAAACAGCACGCACCGGCGGAAAAACGCCGGCCGCACCACCCGCAGGGTCGCGTCCACCGCGCCGCCCGGGGTGCCGATGACCCGCACCGACCGGTCGGGCAGTTCCAGCCGCAGCGATCCCGCCGTCATTTTGCCCAGTGCGGCGAGGACCAGGCGTTGGTAAAGACCGGTTCCGGCCGCTGTGGCGCCCGACCGGGCGGAATCATCGAGGATGAGCGTGTCGTTCATGGGTTTTTTCCCGCGAGGGAGGCGTGGGGTCTGAGCACGTCCAGTTGCAGATGGGGGTTGGCGGCCTTGCGGTGCCAGGGGACGCGCTTCAGCCAGAGGAGCAGCGCGTGCCAGTGGATGAGGCCAATGACCCGCAGTGTGAGCAGCGGATATTTCAGCAGATACCACGCCAGCCGTCCGGTGGTGAGGGCCCGCCGTCGGCCGGTCAGCGTCGTGAGCAGCACCCGGCGTGCGCCCGGGGTGTCGTCGGCCCGGTCGTCGATGCGGATGTTGAGCCGCTCGTCGGGGATGTGCAGGTTCAGGTCCAGCGCCAGCCCGAGGTGGGAAAAAGGGGAGATGTAAAACTGCTTCGCCGCGACGCGGTGGAAGCAGCCGCCGACCGCGGGCTCCCTGAGCAGATACAGCTTTTGCTCGCCAAAGGTGTTGTTGATCTCGGCCACGGCGCATTGCGGGGCGCCATCAGTGGAAAAACAATAGAAGAACGAGACCGGATTGAACACATAGCCGAACATCCGGGGCAGCGTCAGCAGCAGGACCCGCCCGTCGGCGGGCAGGGTCACGCCCTGCGCCGCCAGGTAGGCGGTCAGTTTCTCGCGGACCGGCCGCCCCTCCTGGCCGGCCAGCGCCAGATGGTCGGCATCGTGGAACGAAAAAAGATTCCGCCCGTTGCGACTGAAGAGCGGGAGCTTGGCCGCCACGGCGTCAATTTCATCCAGGTCGAGGGCGCACAGGAAAATCCGGTAACGGAAGCGGTGCTGCTTCGGCTCCAGCCGGTGGTGCATGACGGTGCATTCGTAGAGTCCGGAGTTCATGACCACAGGGGTTCGCCGGTGAGCGCCCGGGCGCAGTCGAGGGCGCTGGCCAGTCCGTCCTCGTGAAAGCCGTATTTGAACCAGGCCCCCGCGTAGTAGGTGGTCTGGTCGGCGCCGGTTTGGTTCAGCTTGGGCAGATTGGCCTGGGCCTCAATCGCCGCCAGGTTGAACAGCGGATGCTCGTATTCGATGCGCCGCACCACCTTCTCCGGCGCGATCCGCTCATGGCAGTTGAGCGAGACAAAATAATTCACATCCGGCGAGACGCCTTGGAGGCGGTTCATCCAGTAGTGCGTCGTGGGCCGGAGCTTGCCTTCGGCGTCGGCGTCCAGCCGGTAGTTCCATGAGGCCCAGCCGCGCCGCGCGCGCGGCATGAAGGAGTCGTCGGTGTGCAAGGTGACGGTGTTGGGTTGGTATTTGAACTCCCGCAGCAGGCGCGATTCCAGGGCGGTCGGGTCGGTCAGCAGCGCCAGTGCTTGGTCAGCATGGCAGGCGAGGATGACCTTGTCAAAGCTTTGGGTCGTGCCGTCCGCCGCCGTGACGTGGACCTGGCCGCCCTCGCGCCGCACCCGCACCGCCCGGGCGCCCAGCCGGATCCGGTCCTGGAACGGCACGGTGAGCTTCCGCACATAGGAGCGCGCGCCGCCCTCCACTGTGAACCAGGGGTGTTGCGTGTGCAGGCCCAGCATCCCGTGGTTGTGCCAGAAACGCATCAGCGTCACGGCGGGAAATTCCAGCATTCGGTCGGGCGGCGTGCTCCAGACGGCGCCACCCATCGGCAGCAGGTAAAGGTGCAGCATGTCGTCGCCGTAGCCGCGCGCCTTCACATATTCCTGGAGGCTCAGGCGCGCGTATTGCACCTCGTTGATCGCCGGCACCGCCTCGCGGTTGAAGCGGTTGATCTGCGTCAGCATCCGCCAGTAACGCGGACGCAGCAGGTTGCGGCGCTGGACAAAGAGCAGGTCGAGGCTGCCGCCGTTGTACTCCAGCCCGGTCGGGACATGCTGCACGCTGAACGACATGTCGGTCGGCTTGGTCGTCACATCCAGCTCCCGGAAAAGGCGGGTGAGGTGGGGGTAGGTGACGTGGTTGAAGACCATGAAGCCCGTGTCAATCGGCACCGGCCGGCCGGCCTCCACGGCCTCGACCGTGTTGGTGTGCCCGCCCGCATAATCGTTCTGCTCGAAGACGGTGAGGTCAAAGCGGCGGTGCAGGAAATGGGCGCACCCCAGCCCCGCTATTCCCGTCCCGATGATGGCAAGGCTCTTCATGGCTCAAAGTGGTCCGACCTCAGAGGGTAGGGCGGGACCGCCTCGTCGCGCCGGAGGCTCGGTGAAGGCGGATGGGCCCGCCGCTCCGAACGGCTCAATCCACCAGAAAGCTGTGAGAGATTCAGTTTCCACGTGCCCCCTCATTCGCACAATTTCCTGCCGTGGATGCAAACAGGTGGAATTTTTCCTGAAAAACGCAGAATTAACCACGGATCACATGAATGGGCCAAAACGCAGATTTTAACACGGAGGTCACCAGGGGCACGGAGAAAATATCTGAGGGCAATCCCTCCGTTCCTGGCTTCCCCCCTTAAATCCGCCCCTTCGCTTTTCCGTTTTTCATCCTTCATCCTTTCCGTCCTCCGTCACTGCCGGGCCTGCGCCACCACGGCCCGCTTCGGCAGGCCGCTCAGGGTCTCCTGCGCGATTCGCTTCATTTCCTCATCGTCCTTGACCCGGGTCGGCAGCGCCAGCCCCTGCTCCAGCTCGTCCCGGGCGAGGTCATTCCGCCCCATGACCGCGTAGGTGCGGCCCAGCTCGATGTGATGGGAGGCCCGCTGCGGGGCCAGCGCGATGGCCTTCCGCAGATACTCCACCGCCTTCTCGTTGGAGGCGTCCGGCAGGCCGCCGTAGATCAGGTTGGCCAGGCCGCGGAGCACAAAGTTGAGGTTGGCGATCTCGTAATTCCACGCGCCGAGGACGTAGTCGGCATAATCCAGCGTGGGGTCGAGCTTCAGGGCGGTTTCGGCGTTGGCCTGGACCTGCCGGGAAAACTCCAGCTTGGTCCTGCTGTCCTGGAAAAACGCGAGCCGACCGTAGCAGATGGAGAGGCACAGATAGGCGCTGGCGCTCTTCCCGTCTGCGGCCACAGCCTGCTTGGCGTATCCCAGGGCCGTTTCGCCGAACCGCTGTTTCTCGTCGTTGTTGGCCGCGTCGGGGATCAGCTCGGAGTATTCCCGGGCGATGCGGTAGAGCAGTTCGGCGTCCTTGCGCCCCTCGCGTTCGAGTTGCAGGTACACGCGCAGGGCCTCCCTGGTCTGCATCTTGTCCTCGAAGGCGTCGCCCTGCTCCAGCGTGATGGTGGTCGTCGGCACCGCTTGGGCGCAAAGCCTCTGCACCGGGCCGTAAAACACGGCGAGGGCGAAAAAGACGCTCCAAGTTTCAAGTCGGGGCATGGTGGACGAGAGAACGAGCCGTGAACGGACAGGCAGATAGCGGAACAAGCATCCGCTGGACAAGAGAAAAACCTCCCAGGGTTGCGCGCGTTGCCGTGCCCGCCGTAGCCCCGCGCGAAAGCGGGAACCCCAACGCGCTCCACGTCCGTCAGCCTGACCCTTGACCGGTCACCGTTCAACGCCGACTGGGAGGTCAGAGCTTGAACTGAATTGAGACAAAGGCGAGTGGACCGTGGAAGTTGGTGTTTCCACCGGTCGTGCCATTCTGGCTGTTGAAATAGCCGATCTTGGCATTTCCCACGATCGATGGGGAAAACTTATGGGTGAGGCCGAGTGAAACGGAGAATTCGGTGGCGACGACCCCGTAGGGCATCGTCAGATTCGCGAGCTGGCGGTTGGAGTTGTCGGCCCGGTAATAGGCGATCTGGGCCCGGACGTCATCCTGCGACGAGACCACCGCGCCGGCCAGAAAGCTGCCCGTGAAGTAATTGTTGTTGGAATTCTGGAGCACTCCGTTGGCATTGTAGGCGACATTGACGCCACTCGCCGGCACCACCCCGGCATTCGGGTAAATGGTGTCGATCACATTGAACACCAGGTCAGCGTTGACCTGAAAATACAACTGCTTGAACGGGGTCCAATCCACCGTTTCGCCGATATTGTAGGTCTTGGAATGCATCGAGTCGTCCGTGAGGTCGCCAAAAATGACCCCTGCCGTGGACTTCTCGAAGGTGGTGACCTGATTCAGTCCGTGTTGGAAAATGAAACGGGTGGTGAGCGTGAGGACGGAGGCCGGCTTGAAGATGGCGGTGAACGTGACCCCGAATATCTTCGAATTCAGCAAGTAGTCGTTGTTCTGAACGAGTATCGGAAGCACCGGCGGCGCGTTGGGGTTGCTCCCTCGCGTCCCAACGCGGTGCTCATTGTAGGAGACTTCCATTCTTAAGGTGAGATAAGACGCCTCGCGCCAGTCGGCCCCGAGCTTGTAGTTGCTATACTCCTGCGAGAGCTGGTTTAAAAAGACTGAGGGTGAACTGATGGTCGTGGCGGAAGCCGGAGTGTCGTCGAGAATGCCATCGAGAAAGGTGTGGTCGGCCGTGCCGTAAAAAGTCACATCCCTGACCCCGGTATAGCGCAGATCGAGGGCCGGGGTGTACGAATGCTCGTCGGTGATCTCACTTTCCTGCTCGGGGGTGGTCGTCAGGGTCGTGGCGGGGGCCCCGCTCGCACTCACCAGATTATAGGAGCCGTTGGCTTGTCCGGTTCCACCCCGCCCGCCCGAACCATGACAAGGTGAGCTAGGCGCATGGTCCGTCCTTTGCCCCCTTGGTGATCTTCGTGTAAAGCGTGCGGTCTGCCTCACGGCTGTCCAGTTCTGCGAGCTTTTATGAACTGACAGTTCAACTCAGGCATTTTACAGAAGACCGCCAATACCGCGAAGGCAAAACACCCTTCTTCCGGCCTTCGAGTGCTTGGCGATCGATCTTCGGGTTAAAATCTTCCTCTTCCGCACCGGTTTCTTCACCCGCGTCGTTCCCGCTTCACCGCACCACGCGCGCGCCGCCGCCCTGCATGAGCTTCTCGACTTCCTTGCGCGTGGCCATCGAGGTGTCGCCGGGCGTCGTCGAGGCGAGCGCGCCGTGCGCCGCGCCGTATTCCACCGCCTTCTGCGCGTCGTTGTACTGCATGAAACCAAACTGCACCCCGCTCGCAAAGCTGTCCCCGCCGCCCACCCGGTCGAGGATCTCCAGCTCCGGATACTTGCGGCTCCCGAAAAACTTGCCGTCGTGCCAGAGGATCGCGCTCCAATCGTTTTTGGTCGCGGTGATGACCCGGCGCAGCGTCGTCGCCGCCACCTTGAAGTTCGGAAAATCCTTCACCGCCGTCTCGATCATCGCCTGGAAGGCGTCGGTCTCGATCGTCGCGAGGTTGTGATCCGCCCCCTTGACCTCGAAGCCCAGGCTGGCGGTGAAATCCTCCTCGTTGCCGATCATCACATCGACGTGCCGGGCGATCTCGCGGTTGACCTCCTGGGCTTTCTTCAGCCCGCCGATGGTCTTCCACAGGGAGGGACGGTAGTTCAGGTCATAGCTCACGATCGTGTCGTGCTTCTTGGCGGCCTTGACCGCCTCGACGGTCAGTTCCGCAGTCGAGGCCGAGAGCGCGGCAAAGATGCCGCCGGTGTGGAACCAGCGCACGCCCTGCCGGCCGAAAAGGTGCTCCCAGTCGAAGTCGCCCGGCTTGAGCTGCGACGCCGCCGTGTTGCCCCGGTCGGGCACCCCGACCGCCCCACGCACCCCGAAGCCGCGTTCCGTGAAGTTCAGCCCGTTGCGGACCGTCCGGCCGATGCCGTCGTCCTCGCGCCACTTGATGAAGTCGGTCGCCACCCCGCCCTGCATGATGAAGTCCTCGACCAGATGGCCGACCTCGTTATCCACGAACGCCGTGCAGACGGCGGTGCGCAGGCCGAAGCATTTGCGCAGCCCGCGCGAGGTGTTGTATTCGCCGCCGCCCTCCCAGACCTTGAACTCCCGCGCCGTGCGGACGCGCCCCTCGCCAGGGTCGAGACGCAGCATGACCTCGCCGAGCGAGACTTGGTCGAATTGGCATTCTTTGGCGGTTTTGATGGACAGGCTCATGGTGGGATGAAGGGTTGGAACCAAACCGCGCCGCGGGCCGTTGGTCAACACCGAGTGCTAGCGGAAGACGTCAGAAGTCAGAGGCCGGAAGTCGGACTTAAACACTACAGGTTCTACCACGGATTACATGGATTCACACGGATGAATACCATCGAACCGCGGTTTTTTTAACCACTGATAATCACTGATGAACACTAATGGACGGAGGAGACCTCGGAGGTGGCGGTTTGAAGGTAGAGCGCGACCGCCTTGGCGCGCCGTCGCCGTTTCCACTCATCCTTCTCCCATCCGTGTCCATCCGTGCAATCCGTGGTTAAAAATCAGGAATTTCCATGTCCTTGGATTGTTCCCTCCGTGTCCTCCGCGTCCTCCGTGTTGAAATCCTCCCTTTGCGTCTCCGCGCCTTCGCGTTTAATCCCCCTCCTCCTCGCCTCGCTCACAAATCATAATGGCACGCCACCGTGTGCGCCGCCTGTCCGGTTCCGGCGGTTTCCCGCAGCACCGGCTTCTCTACCTTGCATCGCTCGGTCGCATGCGGGCAGCGCGGGTGAAACGGGCAGCCGGGCGGCGGGTGGATCGGCGAGGGCACGTCACCGGCCAGCGGTGCGGGCGGCCGGCGGCGTCGCGGGTTCGGCACGGGGATCGCGGCGAGCAGCGCCTGCGTGTACGGGTGGCGGGGCCGCGCGTAAATCCGGTCGGCCCCGGCCAGCTCGACGATGTGACCCAGGTACATGACTGCGATGCGGTCGGAGAGATGTTTCACCACCGCCAGGTTGTGCGCGATGAACAGGTAGGCCAGTCCCAGCTCGCGCTGGAGGTCGAGCAGCAGGTTGATCACCTGCGACTGGATGGACACGTCCAGCGCCGACACCGGCTCGTCGCAGATGATCAGCCGCGGGTGCAGCGCGAGGGCGCGGGCGATGCCCACCCGCTGGCGCTGGCCGCCGGAAAACTCAAAGGGATAGCGGTCCGCCGCGTTGGCCGGCAGCCCCACCTGACCGAGCAGCTCGCGCACCCGGGCGCGGCGCGCGGCGGCGTCGCCGAGGCCGTGGATGAGCAGCGGCTCCTCCAGCGTCTGGCCCACCGTGTGCCGGGCGTTGAGCGACTCGACCGGGTCCTGAAACACCATCTGCACCTGCCGGCGGATGGGCTTGAGTGCCCGCTGCGAGAGCGGCGTCAGATCGGTCCCCTCGAAGAGAATCTGTCCGGCCGTCGGCTTGAGCAGCCGCACGATGCAGCGCCCCAGCGTGCTCTTCCCGCACCCGGATTCGCCCACGAGCCCGAGCGTCTCACCGGCCCCGAGCGCCAGCGACACCCCGTCCACTGCCCGGCAAGTCGCCTTCGCACGCAGCAGCACCCCCTCCCGCACGGGAAAGTGCATCTTCAGCTCGCGGACTTCAAGGAGCGGGGCAGGCATCGAATTTTTTAACCACGGATTAGGTGAACCACTAATGCACACTAATGAACACTAATGTCGGCAAAATAGCCGTAGGTAGGTCGTGCGCTCCGAGCTTGGCCGGATGGGAGGTTGCCAAGGATCCCTGCCTGCCGCCGAGGGTAGGGCGGGCCCGCCGGGCCCGCCGCTCCGGTTCGGTTTTGAATAAGTGTCCGACTGCGTTACCGTAGGGGCGCAGTCTTGCTGCGCCCTTTGCTCGCACCCACCATTCCAAATCCGGGTATGAATTAGTGTCCATTAGTGCAGATTAGTGGTTTCCCTTCAGTTTCCTCCGTCACGTCGATTCCCTCCAGCGGAAACACGCCGCCGTGTGCCCGGGCTCGACCTCCTCCAGCGGCGGGGGCGACACCCGGCACACCTCGGCGGCGAGCGGGCAGCGGTTCTGAAACCGGCAGCCCGGCGGCATCTCGTTGAGCGACGGCACCAGGCCCTCGATCGTGCTCAGGCGGGACTTGCGCGCGTGCTCCAGCCGCGGGATCGAGGCCAGCAGCCCCCGCGTGTAGGGATGTGTGGGCCGGTCAAAGATCTGCTCCACCGCCCCATGCTCGGCCACCCGGCCGGCATACATCACGACCACCTCGTCGCAGTTCTCCGCGATCACCCCGAGATCGTGCGTGATCAGCATCACCGCCATGCCCATCTCCGCCTGCAGCTCGCGGATGAGCGCGAGGATCTGCGCCTGGATCGTCACGTCGAGCGCCGTGGTCGGCTCGTCGGCGATCAACAGCGCCGGCTTGCAGGCCAGGGCCATCGCAATCACCACGCGCTGCCGCATCCCCCCGGAAAGCTGGTGGGGGTACTCGCCCACCCGCACCTCCGGCGAGGGCAGCCCGACCTTGCGGAGCATCTCAACCGAGCGGATAAGCGCCTCGCGCTTGTCCTTGGTGACATGCAGCAAAAACACTTCGCAAAGTTGCCGGCCGATGGTCTGAACCGGGTTGAGCGCGCTGAGCGGCTCCTGAAAGACCATGCCAATCCGCGCCGCGCGGACTGAGCGCATCTCCTCGGGTGTTGCCCGGGCCAGATCGCGCCCCTCGAACAAAATCTGTCCGCCCAGAATTTTCCCCTGCGGTCGCGGCAGGAGCTGCATGATGGAGAACGCCGTCACGCTCTTCCCGCAGCCCGACTCGCCCACCACGCCCACGGTCTTCCCCCGCGGCACGTCAAAGCTCACCCCGTCCACCGCGCGCAGCAGCCCGGCGTCGGTGTCGAAGCCGACCGCCAGGTCGCGGATGGATAATATTGGTGGATTTTCTTTAGCCACAAAAAGGCACAAGGTTCACAAGGACGGAATCGTCACAGCACATACTTGTTGAGGTAAAACCCCGGCTGGTTTGGGAGCGAGTTGCAAAGGTTTGGGAGTGGTAGGGTCAAAGAACGGCCCCGGCGAGGGCAAAATCTGGGGCGGCTTAAACGGGCCTTAAGACCGGCTGGAGGCAGCCGTCAAGGGTAGCTAAAGGTCGGCGTCAGGGTGATGGGGACAAAGGCTGTGTAACTCAGGAACATGGTGAACTCCTGGCCGTCCGTGGCCACCTCGTAGGAGTCCATGGCGGCCGAGCCGGGCGTGCCGGTGTCGTAGGCCACCGGCCTGATCTCCAGGGGCACGCTGCCGACCGCCGTCGCCCCCGGCACCGTGATGGGGTTGGCGCCCCCGGCCGGCGTCACGGTGGCCGTCGCCATGGCCATGCCGGTCCCGACGTTGAAATTGACCGGCGTGAGGGTCAGGATCAGCCCGCCGCCGCCGTTGGTGGCATCCACCGAGAAGCCCACGGCATAGCCGGCCGTGAAACTGGCCAGGTTGGGCACCGCGAGCTGGTCCACCAGGCGCACCATGAAGCCGTCCCAGCCTTCGTTGCCGGTCAGGGGCTCGGCCGAGCTGCGGCCGATGGCCACCCCGGCATAGTCGCCGGTCGCGATGCCTTCGCCGTCCGAGCCTGGTGCCACCTCGGCCGCGCCTTGGATGGTGGTCTTGAAGGCCGCCCAGGTGCCGTTGGGCGGCGTGTCGCCCTCGCCGTCGCGCTGGTAGTTGGTCGTGCCGGTGATGGTGGCGTTGACGGCCGTCAGGAGCTGGATCGCCGCCCGGCAGATGTTGTAATAGTCGGTGTTGGCGAAGCCGGCCCCCATCAGCGTCTGCGCGGCCGTGAGGTTCACCCCGAGGTTGGCGGCGGCCTGCGTGAGCACGTCGCCCGTCCAGTTGGTCACGAAATAGGCGCTGATCGCCGCGATGGCCTGGTCTAGGAGCTGCGGCGCCGAGACCCCGGCGCTGGCCGTTCCGGTCCAATAGACGGACGGGCTGACCAGGGCGGTGGCGGCAAATGTGGCCTGGTCGGCCGTCACACCCCAGGCGCCGGCGCCGTTGGCGTTGACCAGGCCGCACGCCGCGCGCTCGTGGAAGGCCGCCACCAGCTCGGCCATCTGCTGCGTCGTGGGCAGCAGGCCCTCGGCCAGCGGTGCGGTGTAGGATGTCCAAGCCATGTTCCTGGTTCCTCGTGCTTGGTGCTTGGTTCGGCGCCGGAAGCGGCGCCGCTACGGCGCGGTGTAGGCGCCGACCTGGACGCAGTGCATGAAGAACGTCCCGCTCACGCCGTTGGCCGTGAAGGCGAAGTTGTGCAACGTGTCGCCGGCGCCGGCGCGCGGATCCTGACAGGTCACGGTGCCGCTGAGGAACGGCGCACCGCCGGCCTTGTAGAACTTCACCTGGTCGCCCGACTTGGGAAAACGGTCGGTCGCCAGTGCGCTGGCCGGCGGGTAGATCGCCGCGCCGGCCGGGCCGCCGTTGGCCAGGGCATTGGTGAGATCGGACACAGCCAGGACGCTGCCCGCCACCGTGACCTTGGCCGTGAACACACTGGGCAGGATGTGCGCGGCGGCGCCGGCGGCCGGGGCGTGATGGTTCTTGCCGAGGGACTGCACGCCATCGCCCGTGCCGTTGCCGGCCAGGCCGGTGTTGCGCGCGCCCGCATCCTCCACCGGCCGCCGGGTGCGGTTGGCCCGCCAGACGGCCATGAGGTCCGCCGGCATGAGCTGGCGCGGCCAGCCCACGTTGACCGTCGTGCGGCCCAGATCCACATCGAGGCTGACCCGCTGCACCACGGCAATCATGCCCGTCCACTCGGCCCGGCTGCCGGTCAGGTTGACGGTGTTGCCGACGCCCACCGTGAGCGGCGGGTCGTAGCCGACCAGGTCGAAGCTGCCGTCGTAGTGGAGCTGGGAAACGCCGTTGTAGATGGCCTGAGCCAGCCCGGCCGGCGCGGTCTCGGGCGCGGTGTAGCTGGTGTCCTGCAGCTCGGTGTAGGTGTTGGTCGACGCGTTGGTGGCCGTGATCTGGATGGAGAGGTTCTCCTCCTTGCGCTCGATGGCGCCGGTGTTGACGTCGGTGATGACGTCATAGCGGATCTGGCAGCGGACGTTCTGCTCCTCCACCTGGATGGATTGGTCGTTGATCATCCAGTCAGTGATCGAGCCGGCGAGCAGCTCGCGGACGCAGGCGGCGTTGGGGCTGGCAGCGTCGTTGCTCGTCGGCGCCTGGTGGCCGTGGCGGAAGCCTTTAATGGTGATGCCGGCGGCCATGAGGTGCGGGCAGTGCTTGGTCCAGAACGTCGAGAGCGTGGCGAAGTTGCCGGCGTCAATCGCGGCCGTGACCAGCGTGTCGATCTGGAGCGCGGCCGAGGGCAGCGCGGCCGTCGTCACGTCCTGACTGAGCGAGGTGTTCTGCGTGACGGCGCCGGTGAGCTTGATCGTGCGCGTGATGGCGTCCTTCTGGTTGGCCGTCGTGCCGCCGGGGTATTTGTCGACCGCGACCAGCAGCCAGGGCGTGCCGTCCGTGCGGTCGGTGCGGACATAGATCAGATAGACCCCGCTCGCCTGCAGGTGGTAGAGCGGTGTGAGTGTGACGGTGTCGAGCGGAGCGTAGGCGGTGCCGAGACCGCCGGCGCCGGCGGTCGCGACCGGGAGGTTGACGGCGGTGAGATTGGCCCGGCGCGTGAAGCTGACCGCCGGTGGGTTGACGGTGTAGTCCCACGACGCGACGACATCGGGCGTGAGCTGCAGCAGGCGCTTGATCGCGTCGGCGCAGCTGAGATCGGTCGCCTCGTCCCACGGCACGGCGAAGGCGAGCCCGGCGCCCACCGTGCCCAGGGCGATGGCGGCGCCGGCGTCGATGGCGCTGTTGATGACGTAGGTGAGCGAGACGGACAGCAGCGCGCTCGCGCCGTTGTCGCCCTGGTGAAGGATGAGCAGGCCCAGCGGGAGGTTGGAGAGCGTGGAGGCCGGATTGGAGGGCGTGTCGGCGATCTTGAACTGCTGGACGAAGGGGATGCGTTCCAGATCCCGCCAGCGGCCGAGCGCCTTGTATTTGATGCTCTCGGCCTTGGCGCCCAGGAAGCGCGGTGTCTCGGCCACGGACCCGCGAAACACACACACGTCGGCGCCGCCGTTATTCCAGGTGACGACGATGTCCGTGCCGTAGGCGAAGACGAGATCAGCGTCGAAGGCCGCGCCCGGATCGTCAAAGGCGCACTCGTCGGCCTGCATGTTGAAGAGCATGAGGCGCAGATTTTTCAGCCCAAGCGCCGTGAGCGTGCTGCCGTTGATTTTCCAGGTCAGTGCCATGGTCAATGGGCGAGGTGGTCGCGGAGCTGCTGCTCGATCTGGCGCAGGCGGTCGGCCTGCTGTCTGACGGCGAGGGCGGTGTTGACGTAGAGCTGCACGTTCTTGTCGTGGGCGGCCACGGCCGCGTCGGCCAGTTCCTTGGTGGCCTTGGAGAGCGCATCGAGGCCGGCGGCGCTCGCGCCATCCTGGCCGATCTTCTGGGCCTGCTCGCGGACGTGGGTGACGGCTGCGGCCTCGTCCGGGTTGCGGGCATACTTTTCGACGCCCGCGTCCACCTTGGCGGCGTAGCCCTCGGCGAGTTTCTCGGCGGCGCGCTTCTGGTCTTCGAGCTTGGCCTTGGCCAGCTCGGGCTTGAGCTTTTCGGCCGCCTCCCGGTCCTCGGCATTCTGGGCGGCGATGCGGCTCGCGACCACCTCGGGCGTGTCCTGTGCCGCCAAGAGGGCCTTCTTCTGGTTCGCCGCCTGCAGCTCTTTCTGGGCACGGTCGTTTTCGGTGTCGGCGCCCGCCTTGTCCTTGGCGGCGAGGCCGGCGATGTCGGTGCGGCGGTCCACCTCAATCGGGTTGTTGATGGCCTGGAGGTGGAAGATCAGATCCCAGACCCTTTTGTATTCCTGCCGCATTTCAGGCGTGCCTTGGTCGTAGTTCTGGGTGTGGAGCTCCTTCAACTGCTCCTGGGCGGCACCGAGGTTCTCCGGGGCGCGCTTCGCCTCCAGCAGCGCGGCCTCGGCGGCGGTGGATGCCTTGTCCTTGGCCGCCTTGTCGGCGGCGGCGCGGTTGGCGAGTTCCTGCGCCTGCTGCTGCGACGCGGATGCCTGGACCTGTTCCTGGTATCGCTCGTTGTTCCCATGGTCCCGCTTCTGGGCGCGTTCCCGCTGCTCGATGGCGGCGATCTGCTCGACCTTTTGCGCCTCGCTCAGGTTGGGGTTGTTCTTGATCGCCTGGATGTCGGCCGCGCCCTCGGCGGAGGTCTGCTTGTCCTTGGCTTCGTCTAGGGCCTTGAGCGCGGCGAGGGCGAGCGCAGCCTCGTCCTTGAGCGCGGCGATCTGCTTGGTGATCTCCTCCATCCTCGCGTGGTTGACGGTTTCGATGGCCTTGCCGAGCTGCTCGAAGTGGGTCTTGGCGGCGTCGGCCGCGTTCTTGGCCTCCTCGGCGCGGGCCTCCTGCCACAGCTCCGCGATCTTGGCGCCGGCTATGCCGATGACACCAATGGCGATGGAGACCATGCCGACCGTGGACTCGAAGGCGTCGCGCATGGCGTGGATGGCCCGCGCGCCGCCGATGAGACCGCCCTGAAAGCCGCCCCGGAGGGCGGCATCGAGGCCCTCGACCGCATGGGCCGCATCGCCACCGCGCCGGCCGAACTGGTCAATGAGGTCGCTGGCCTGGGCGGTCTCGCTGCCAGCGCCGCCGACCTTGGCCAGCTCGCCCCGGACGTTGACGAGGCTCGTCTCTAGGCGTTTCAAATCGGCGGTGCCGTCCTTGCCGAGCGCGCGGGCAACCACGATCTGGCGCTCCAGCCCGGCCTCCAGCGACCGCAGCGCCTCGGCGCGCACGCCCACGTCGATCTCGATGTCCAGTCTGTTGGGGTCGGCCATGGGTTACGAGCTGGCCGGCGCGCGCGGGATTTGTCGGGACAAACCGCGCGCGCCGGTTGCAGGGCCTTTGGCGCGGCGGGAAGCCACGCCGAAGATGAGAGGCAGGAGCCAGCCCAGCGCAGCACCGGCGAGGTGGATGCGGCCGAGTCCGATCAGCCAGTCGGCGACATGCAAGGCCTCGGCAAGGGCGAACCCGAGGGCAAGGAGCCGGAGGACCATGCCGACGCGGCCGGGACGCGCCCCGGAGATCGCGAGGCCAAGGCCAGGGAAGAGCAGGACGGGGATGAGGGCGAGGCGGCGCATGGTCAGGTCGTCAGCGCTGGATGCCGCCGTAATAACCGAGGGGGCCGAACACGCTGTCGAGATACTGGTTCGCCCCCAGATAGGAGTTCGCTTGAGGGCCGTAACTCTCCGTCGCCCCCACGGCCGGCACGGCGAGGGAAAAGTTGGCGGCCTCGTTCAGGAACTCCTCCGCTTCCGTCACATCGTTCTTCGCCAGGCAGTAGGCATACCAGCCGGAGAAGAACATCCAATAGCCCCCGTCCTGGTAGGTATCGGCCGTGGGGCTGCTCCGGAACGTGGTGAAATAGGTCCCCCGTGGCATGTGGCGAACCTGACCGCCGAAGGTGAAGCCGTGGCCGGCCAGGTCGCCCGCGTTGCCGGTGTAACCGTTGTGGCAGGCAGCGACGATGGCCGCGCTGCTCGTCGTGCTGGCCGCGCCGATGTAGACCGCGTAGCAACTGCCCGGAATGTTCGGCATATTGTTTGACTGCGTGGAGGTGTCGCACGTCAGAAACAACCCCGATGCGCCGTCGAAGAGGTTGGCGTCCAAGGCGGCGGTGATGAGCGGAAGCTCCGCGTTCCAGGTGCTCGGATCGCCGCTGTTGGCCGCCACCATCGTGGCGATTTCCTGATAGGCCCGATACCGCTCGACCGAGGTAAAAAGGTCGTGCCCCCGGATGTCTTCCGAATCTTGGAAGCCCCACGCCGGCGGCCCCATTGACCCGGTGGCGATCTTCACCAGGTGGGAATCAATGGTGTTACTCGCCAGCCCGTTGCTGATCGACGTCGTGTAGGTCGTGTAGAGAGTCGCGCTGCCGGTTTTGAGGTAGTGGGAGTAGATCATGTCGATCCAATCATAAATCCCGTCGAGGTTGGGCGTGGTTCCCGCCCCCACGGTGGTCCCACCATAGACTCCGAAATGCGAATCCGGGAACACCAGCTCTGGCACACCATAGCCGCCGCTCGCCGCGTGCTGGGCAACCTGGGCGGCACCATACATGGCAATCACGTTGCTCATGGTGGTCGCGGTGAAATTGGCCGGGCCGTAGCGGAAGGCGGCGGCCGTGTCCCGGATGTCCATGATCGCATAGGTCACGCCGCCGGTGTCGGGGTAATACCCCGTCTGGCCGCTGAATGTTCCCGTGCAGGTGAACGCGCAGGAGGTCGTATAGGCTGCCGCCAGCTTGGTGAAGGTCTTGCTGGCGGTCCACCGGGCGGTGAGCGACGAGAGCTGCTGGGCGTAAAACGTCGAGCCGGCGTCAAGCTGGATGCTGCCGGTGCCCGTGTTGAATTTGTATTGGTAACGCTTGCCCGCAGTCGCGTTCCAGACCATGCCGGTGGAATAGTGGGTGTCGGTGCCGCTGACCGGGAGCTCCCAGTCGAACGGAGCCGCTACGAGGTTCCCGTTTTCGTAGAGGGCTCCGATGACGCGGGAGCCCGAGGTGCCGCCGCCGGTCGACGCTACGTTGAAACCGAAATAGACGGGGCCGCTGACCGGGGAGACATAGCCGGTAGAATACGTGCCCGAGGCCCCCACGTTGGAGTTTCCGAAATACCCCACCGGGTCGGTCGTGGCCGCAAAGACCGCCGAGTTAAAGGAGCTCGTGACAGTCACCCCGCCGCTCGCCGTCGCCAAGAACAGGAAGCGCGACCCGGCCGGATATTGGATATTCAGGTTATTGCGGGCGGCACCGAGGCTGCCCAAGTCGCTGAGGTTGTTGGCCGCCTGGAGCGCGCCCGTGATGCGGCTGTCGTTGCCTGCGGCCACCGTGCTGCCTGACGTGCCCACCGGCAGCCGGGAGATTGTCACGGTGCCGGCGGCGACCTGTGCTCCATCGAGCGCGATGGTCGTATTACTCGCGCCCGTCGCCCGTCCTTTGGCATCAAATGTCACATGGGCCGACTGCGTCGCGGTGCCGTAGCTGCCGGCCGTGACGGCCGTGTTGGCCAGCGTGCCCGAGATGGTGAGGCCGACGTTGCCGAGGTTGGTCAGGGTTCCGGTGGCCGATCCGGTCATGTCACCCGACAGCGAAACGGTGACATTGGGCGAAGGCTTGTTGATCGCCTGGTTCATGTCCGGCGTCTGGGTCACGTTGCTGGCCGAGGTTGCTCGGCCCTTCGCATCGATCGTGACAACCGCCGACTGCGTTGCAGTGCCGTAGGTGCCGGCAGAAACACCCGTGGTCGCCAAGGTGGCGGCCAGCGTGCCGGAAATCGTGGAAGTGCCGGTGACATCACCCGACAAGCTGAGCGTGCCACCACCGCCGCCGCCCGAGCCGTTGGCGGCGGCCGTGATCCGGCCCTTGGCGTCCACCGTTAGGTTGGTGTTGGTGTAGCTACCCGCCGTCACGCCCGTGGTCGCCAGCGTGGCCGCGAGCGTGCCGGAGATTGTGGAGGTGCCCGTGACATCGCCGGAAAGACTCAGCGTGCCGCCGCCACCGCCACCTCCGCCAGTGCTGTTGAGCCAGAGGATGCCGCCGCTCACTGAGGCCGAAAGGCCGCCGCTCAGGCTCAGGCTGTTGAGGATGATTTGCCCTCCGATGGTCACGGTGCCGACGCGGAGATCCATCACGCCGAGGCCCGTCGTGGTGTGCAGGTTGGTGATGAGTGCGCCGACGCTGTCGGTGGTGACGGCCTGGGTGGAGGGCGTCGGAAACAAGATTTGCGCGCTGAGGGCGTCGGCGAGCAACGCCCCTACAAGGATGAGTTTGGCGAGGGTGGTTTTCATGGTGGAAAGTCAGGAGACGAGCGGGCCGGCGATAGCCGCGCCGGTGGAGGAGAGCAGCAGGGCGCGGAACTGGCCGGGATTGGCCGAATCTGACAGCTCGATCAGGTAGGACCCTGCGCTGAGCCTGAGCCGGAAGGCGGTCGGAGGCGCGCCATCGGCCGCAGTGTTATCCACCGGGCCGCATTGCAGCACGCTGGCCGCCCACCAAATGTCGCGGAAGCCGCCGGTCACACTGTCCAAGAGCTGGAGAAAGCCACCGTTGATCCGGCAGCCGATCAGAGCGGGCATCGCGGCCGTGCTGGTGGAGAACACGCCATTGACCCACCAAATGGTCCACCAAGAGCCCGCCACGTTGTCCAGAATCTGCATCCAGTAGGCAAAGCCCGTCGTGATGATCCGCACGATGCCGTAGAGCGGCGTGACGCCGGCGACCGGCGCCAGGTAGGTGTTGGTTTGGTCAACGTCCAGCCCATGGGTGATGGTGTATTTCCAGACGATGGAGGTGCCGATCTGCCGGTAGGAGAAGGCGTGGACGGTCGCGTTGGTGAGGAGCCGCACATAGGGCGGCCCATTTTCGGACGTGATGCGCACATAGCTGCCGGTCGGCACGGCGCGCGGGTGCGACCAGATGGCGTTCTCGGCCGCCGCCACGCTCCCGTAGTCGATCGTGCGCTGCAGGCGGTGCTCGTGGCGGCGGTTGCCGCGGTTGAAGGGCGTGACCTCGGCCGAGCGCGCCAGCTCGATGAGCTGGAGCTGGTCCGACGCCGAGCCCTCCAGCTCCTCGGGCGAATCCAGCCCGCCGGGGAAGAGGACAAAGGGCGAGAGGTCGCCGGGTGTGGCTAAGATTTCAATCTTCACGGAAAGGAAGACCGTGCTTGGTTCCTGGTGCTTGGTGCTTGGTTGCAGAACCAAGAACCAAGAACGAAGAACGAAGAACGGCGTTCAGCGTCAGCTGAAAGCGATCGTGAGCGGGGCGTTGACGACGCCGGCGGTCCAGGTCTTGCGGTTGACGAAGAGCACCTCGCCCTGGCGCAGCGGGGCCAGGCCGTAGGCGGTCGCGGCGCTCTTGGGGCCCGCATTGGGCATGGTGAAGGTGGCCGTGCCGCCGGTGATGACCAGGCTCGTGGATCCACCGGACACCGACATGCCGGGCTGGATCGCGCCGCTGCCCTGGAGGTTGAGGAGCGTCCACATCTGCGCCTCGGTGAGGTTGGCGGGCTTGAACCGGCAGCCGACCGTGAGGTCGGTGAGCATGGCGTTGACGTTGCCGTAATTGGCGACCTTCTTCATCGCGATGCCGATGACGGGCTCGAAGGAGAAATCGTCCTCGGCCACCATGGAGGCAAAGGGCGAGCCGCCCCAGGCGGCGGTGTAGGCGCTGGTGACGAGCTTGGTGTCGTCGAACGTGGCATCGGTGAGGGCGGCGCTGGAGATGGTGTTCCACGCGGCCGCGTCCACCAGGGTCTTGGTGGGATCGCCGAGGGCGGTGATCGTCATGTCGCCCAGGGCGCTCTTGTTGGCCGCGAGGGTGAACTTGGGCAGCGCGGAGATGAAGGCGTTGCTCCAGATGTTCTTGACCCCGTCGAGCCCCCAGATGGTGAGCGGCGTGGGCGAGGCCTGGTTGATGAGGAGCTTGCCGATCGAGGCCACGACGTAGGGCAGATACTTGGCCACGGTGTCGAGCGCGCCCGCGCACTTGAACTTGACCTCGACCATCTGGGCGACGAGCCGCTCGTCGATCTTGCCGCCCATGGCGGTGACGACGTTGAACGTCTCGCGGTTGAGGTTGAGGGTGATGTCGCCCTCGGAATAATAGGAGTTGCCGCCAAACTGGATGACGGCGGGACCGGCGATGATTTGTGGAGCGCTCATGGGATTGGTGGGAAATACCGTTCTTGGTTCTGAGTTCTTGGTGCTTGGTTGCGGAAAATTACGGGAAGAGGGCGGCGGCGACGGCGGACTGCTGGACGCCGGAATGGCTGGCGGCGGCGAGCATCGTGAGGCCGCTGGCGGCCGTGACCGGTGCGCTGTAGAGCGTGCCGTTGGCGGGCGACGGGTAGCTGCCATCGGTCGTGTAGTAGATGGCGGCGCCGGCGGTGGCACAGGTGAGGGTGGCAGTGTCGCCGGACAGGGCGATGACCGGCGCCGCGCAGCGCACGGGCTGCGGCAGGGCGCCGAGCTGGCGCAGGCGCAGGTCGTAGGTGAGGCGCGGGGCGAAATCGAGCGACGGCGTAAGGGTGTGCGCCTCGGCCGTGAGGACCTGGCGGCCGTTGAGCGAGCACTGGTGGAGGAGCCCGAGGGCGTAGAGGGCGATCTCCTCGGCGCTCTTGCGTGTGCCCGCCGGCGACATGTTGAGCTGCACGAGCTCCTGGACGCGGACGGTATAGACAAACGTGAGCTGCGGGCCGGGGAGATTGGGCTTCTCGCAGTCGCCGATCGGCATGAGCACCGTGACGGCCGCGCCCACGCCGCCGGCCTGCGCGAGCGTGCCGTTGAGCGCGGCATCGATGCGGGATTGGATCTCGGCAAAGGTGCCGCTGGCGCGCGGCCGCATGACCACGATCGGGATCTGCGCGAAGTAGGAATCGGCCGCCAGGCGGCCGGCGATCGCGAGCTCGGTTTGTTCCAGGATGCTCATGGTCAGTTGGCGCCCTCCCATGTGGCGCGGATGGCATCGGAGATGGCCAGGGAGTATTGTGGGGCCCGCTGCTCCAGCACGCCGCGGATGTAGGCGCGGGCCGGGAGCTTCATGTGCATCTGGTGCGCGCGGATCGTGACGGTCGCCGGCGCGGGCGGCCGGGCGGCGCGGCGGATGATGTGGCCCTTGCGGTCGAGGGTGACGACGGCGGCCGAGCCGGGCTTGCCCGCGTGGGGGTTCTTGCGCGTGTGCTCCCGCACCGTGACCATCGCGTCAATGCCGTATTCGTGGACGGCGGCATAGACGACGTTGCTGCCGATCGCACTGGTGATCGCGGTGCCATTGGCCACGGCCTTGCTGGCGCGGATGGAGCCGCGCAGGCGGTTGGTGACGACCCCCAGCGTGGTGGGACCGCGCTGCGACAGCCGCTCCCGGTCAATGATGCCGACCGAGAGCTGGTTCTGGAGATCCAGCGCCGACGCGATCGCCGCGACCATGCGCGGCGGGGCCGCGCGCAGCCGGGCCATGATGGCCTCGGCATTGGTGTCGATCTTGATCTGGGTGGGCATCGGAAATACCGTTCTTAGTTCTTGGTGCTTGGTGCTTCGTT
Organism: uncultured Opitutaceae bacterium; assembly: GCA_903929355.1. Classification (GTDB taxonomy): domain Bacteria; phylum Verrucomicrobiota; class Verrucomicrobiia; order Opitutales; family Opitutaceae; genus CAIYUN01. Next base: position 38,651 of record CAIYUN010000025.1, on the reverse strand, counting down.
CTTGGCGCGCAGCGCGGCGAGCAGTTCCAAAACGAGGGGCTTAAGGGTCTTTACGGCACCTTCGAGATAGGTGTTCTCGCGGTCGTCGGCCTCGATGCTGACAACGTTCCCGCGATCGTCGCGGAGGGTGATTTTGATATGGGGATGCATAATCAGGTCATCGCGTAGCGGACGTAGGGGGCGATCATGCGGGTGACGAGCGGGAGGAGCGGATCCTCGTCGAGGCCGCGCACGGTGTGCTGCTTCTCGGGGTCGCGGGTGATCTCCAGGCCGGTCTTGTCGGCCCGCTTCCACTCTTCGGCGACCTGGAGGCGGAAGGCGCCCAGGAGCGTGGTGGGCAACGCGGTGGACCCGGCGGGCTGCGTGGTGGGATAACCCATGTCGGCCGGCTCAAGCTGCTCCCAGAAATAGCCGCCGTCGTAGGTGAACTGCAGCCGGGCGTGGAGCGGACCCTGCCAGACGCCGAAATCCACCAGGCCGCTCTCCCAGCCGATGTCGAGGATGAGGTTCATCGGGTTGCCCTGGTCCACGAAGCCGGCGATCATATCGGTGCGGATGGCCAGCGCGGTCACGCCATTGTTGGCGGTCGAGAACGGGAAGCGCGGCAGCACGATGGAGGTGCGGTCGGCATTGCACTGGAAAACATCGCCGGTCATCCAGGCGAACTTGCGGTTGCACGCCTTCTCAATCGCCCCGCCCACCGCGAGGCCGAGGGCGGTGATGCGCGCATCGTAGTCGGTCACGGCCAGCAGCGAGGCGGGCAGGAGCCAGGACTTGAGGGTGGCGAGGTTGGAGAGGCCGGCGTTCATGGGTGAAGGGCGGAAATACCGTGCTTGGTTCCTGGTGCTTGGTTCTTGGTTGTCGGAACAGGCATCGGGCGGGTGACGACGGGTTTGGGGAGCGGGCGTTTGACGGGGCTTGGGATCATTGCACGAAGCCGGTGAATAGGCAGTTGGCCGAGCCGCTGCTCGTCGTCGCGGCCGTGGAGGAGTTGACCACCGTGATGCCGTTGTAGAAGGGCATACCTTGCTGCGGTAGCGGGAAGGTGAAGCTGCCGGTCGCGGAGACCGACAGCGTGACGACCGGGATCGCGGCCGTGACTCCCGTCGTGGTGAGGCCCTCGCTGATGCTCGTCGTCGTGCCGAGCGTGGGCGCGGAGACGCTGCCGGTCTGACTGTTGGTGAGCGTGACGGTCGTGCCGCTCGCCGTGGCCTGGAAGACCGACGAGATCGAGGCGGCGGTGGCGAAGGCGCTGGCGATCTGTGTCGCCGTGCTGCTGGTCGTGCAGGTCACGCTGATGCTGGTCGTGTAGCCGGCGGGCGCGGGATTGGTGCTGCCGCCGTTGTAGTTGAACCAGGCGTAATAGCTGCCGGTCGTGGTGTTGAGCGTGAGGTATTGCCCGGAGAGGGCGATCGGGTTGACGGCGGAGAACGAGATCGTCGTGACCTGGGCGGCGACCGGCGCGGGGATGGTGGCGCTGTCCACGAGCTGGACGAACTGCGCGGCCGCGTTGTTGAAGCCGGAGACGGTGTAGACGACGCCGGGCGCGGCCTTGAGGACGTGGCCGGCCTCGGCGGCCTTGGAGTTGACGTAGGACTGCGCGTGGATCCCAGAGACGGAGAGCAACGCAAGGGCGCAAAGGCGCAGAGGCGCGAGGAGGTGGTGGTGGATTTTGTTTTTCATGGGAGTGGCGGTTCTAAACTGCCTCGCGCGCCGTCGCGCGGGGCAGGGCTAGAACTTCCGGTCCGGGTTTAGCTCGCGTCGGTCTGGAGGACCGCAAAGGCCTTGGTGGCCATGTAGCCGACCGTCATGCGCTCCAGGGCGCGCACGAGGATCTCGTCGGTCGTGAACGCGGCCTCGCGGCTGGTGTCGAACCGGATGCCGCTGCGCAGCCCGAGGTATTGGAACGACGGGTCGCCGAACAGGACGTAGCCGGTGGAGACGACCGCGCTCGTGGTGAACGCGGGCATGGCGTTGACCCACTCGATGGGGAAGCCGTCGAGCGTGGCGCCGGCGCCAAAGGCACCGTTGCCGCGCTGGTAGGGCGTGACAGTCGCGGACGTGTTGAACGAGACGAGCAGCGCCTCGAACGTCGGGTGCAACATGTATTTCGCCCGACCCAGGACCGCGCCCGTGACCTGCTGGCGCAGGGCGCGGAAGTCGGCCAGGACGGCCTGGCTGGCCTTAGTCTTGCCCCCGCTCGTCGTGCCGCCGAGGGGATAGGTGGCCGAATCGGTGTTGGCGGCGGTGAGCATGCCGGCGCCGGCGCCGTTGGCCCCGCTATCGGCCCCCGTGCTGGTGAAGACCTGCACATCCTCGACGAGGGCGAGGTTGCGCGCGGCGTAGCGGGCGAGGAACTGGCCCATCGCGACGATGGAATCCTCGTCGATTTCCTGAGGCAGACGGATGAGGCCGCCGAACTTTTCGGCGGTGAACGTCACGAACGCGACCTGCGGGCTTTTCTCCGTGACGCTACCGGACTGCGCAATCAGGCCGAACGTGGTGTCGGTCGTCAGCTTCGGCAGCTTGACGGTGAGGGCACCCATCGGGAATACGGTGGCGAGCTTGCGGCCCTGGCCGTATTGATAGACCAGTTCGACCACGTCGCCGTTGAACTCGGTGGGCAGCGGGATGTCGGAGGACGTGAGAGCCGCCTTGGTGTTGATGCCGAGGATGTTTTTCATCTCGGATTCCGCGAAATCCTTTTGGCGGCCCTGCCACTTCTCCTGATTGAGCCCGGCCTTGAGGAGCAGACCGCCAAGAAAGCGGGCGCATTCCTCACCGACCTCGCCAGGACGGGTGATGCCGCGCTTGATGCCGATTTGGGATTTGCGGAACGTTTCGAGCTCCAGCTTGACCTCGCCGACGACCTTGGTGACGAGGTCGTAATCGGCGGCATTTTTCTTGACGGCCTTCTCGATCTCTTCGAGTTGCTTGAGGCGGTCATTGATGCCGCCCACGGCCTTGAGGATCTGGGCGTCGATGCCGTCTTCGGCGACCACGCCAAGGTGCAGCGGGCACATGTGAAAGCCGAGCGATTGAAACAGGTTGTAGGCCGCGCAGGCGGTGATAGCGGCGAGCCAGAGGCACACCACGTTGGCTTTCTGGAGAAAGCGATTGAGGGTCTTTTGCATGGGATGAATTCTGATTTTGTTTTTGGTGAGGCGCTCAGAGGTGCGCCTGGATTGCCATCAGGAGGGCGAGTTTCGTCCGGGGTTTGACCCGCGCGGCGTCCCCGGAGACTTCGGCTGCGCTGGTGGTTTGCGATTTCGCGAACATGACGGAAAGTTGCTCCAAGTCCTGATCGGTCAGGCAGCCGCCCTTGTAGGCTTTGGCCAGGGCGGCGGGGTTGGCCCCGATGACGCACTGGCTGAGCTCGATCTGCTCCTGCTTCAAATAGACCGCGCGGAGCTGCGAGGCGGTGCCGGCATCGAGGCCGAGCTCGGCGATCTGCTGCTGGAAGGACGCCGGGTTGCTGTCATACCGCGTGGCCATCGCCACCGGGATGAAGCCGACCGAGACCGCGCGCAGAAAACCATCCTTGACCAGGCGGAAGGCTTTCTCGCCCAGGCCGCCGGCGGTGAGGTCATACTTGACCGTCTCGACGAGCTGCTTGCCCTCGACGCGCCAGGACGTGACCTGGCCGAGCAGTTTCTCGATGGAGCTGTAGTCGTGGCTGTCCACGAACGGGGCGTTTTTCTGGAAGCGGTTGAACTGCCAGCCGTTGACGCGCACGATCTCGCGGTAGCTGTCGAGCGACTCGTCGGACGCGACGAAATCAACCGTGCCATCGGCGGCGCTGAGGACCTTGGGCACGCAGTCGAAGGCGCGGACGGTGCGGGAGTTGAGCTGGGGAGTTTTCATGGGTGGGAAATCTGTTCTTGGTGCTTGGTGCTTCGAGCTGGTTTTATTCCTTCGGACCGGTGGCGACGGCGATGCTGACGCAGTGGCAGTTGATGACGTTGCCGGCGCTGCCGGCATCGTCGCCGGGATAGGAGAGCTCCTCGCCATCCACGATGAAGGGCTCGTCGGCCGCGACGGTCTGGCCGTTGGCATCGCGGTGGGCGGCGCGCACGTTGGCATTGCCGCTGGTGAGCCACTGCTTCCACTGCACGCCAGCCTGCTCCATCGCGGCGGCGCGGCCGGCGCCATAGACGGCGCTGGTCTCGGTGAGGGCGATGCGCTGCGCATCGCCATCGGCGATGCCGTTGAAGATGGTCTTCACGCGGGCGGAGAGCTGCGCGGTGGTCTCGCCGGCTTTGAGGCCTTCCTCCAACTGAGCCTTGAGGCGATCATAGACCTCTTGCGGCACGCCGGAGAGCTTGTTCTTGCGCGCGGCGAGGAAGGCGAGGACCTCGGCCGGGGGCAGCTTGAACGGGTCGTCGAGACCGAGCTCGGCCAGCATCTGCGTGCCGGCGGTGTCGAGGCCGGTCTTCTGGTTGTTCTCCATGGCGGTGTTGAAGCCGAGGGTGAACTTGGTGAGATCGAAGAGGAGGTGGCTGGCTGCGCCAGCCTTGTTCGTGGTTCCTGGTGCTTCGTTCTTGGTTTCGGGCGTGGCGGACTTCGCGGACCAGGTCTCCAGGTGGCGGAGGGTCTCGACGCGCGCCTGCATGAGCACGCGGCCAAAGGCGGACTTGAAGGACTTGACTGTCGCGCGGCGCTTGGCCATGAGGTCGCGCCATTGGGCGAGCTCCCGCGCGGGACGATCGGCGCGTTGCGCGACGGCGGCGCGGCCCTCGGTGAAATCCCATTGGGCGTGACAGCGGCATTCAAAGGCGGCGAAGGCATCTGACTGCGGCGGGGTCGCCGCAGCTCCAGGAGCAGCGGAGATCTTGGTGCAGTCCGGGCGGTTGGCTTTGGCCCGCGCCAGCACCAGGAGGCGCAGGGTCTTGACCTCGTCGTCTTCTTCCTCGGGCTGCGAGTCGGGCTGCTCGGTGTCGCCTTCGGCGAGCGCGGGATCGGTCTGCGGCGAGGTCGCTGCAGCTCCCATGGGATCCACCGCCGGGGCAACATTGAACGGCAGGTAGCCGATTTCCCAGCCGGGATATTCGGCCATGCCGAGGCCGAGGTAGTCGTTGACCTGCTCCATCGGCATGCCGGCACCCCAGAGCTTGAGCCCGGAGTCGATGCGGCCGTTGCGCACCTCGACCATCACGGGGTGCTCGTTCCAATCCAGCTCGGCCGTGAGCGCGAGGGCCACCATGCGGCCGGCCACGGTGGCCAGGGCCCCGCAGATCTTGATGCCCTTCGGCCGGCAGGTGCGGATGATGAGCTGGTAGTAGTCTGAATCCTTGCCGATGGAGTAGCTGGCCTTGACCTCGCACATCGAGGGCGGCACGCCGAAGGCGATGAACACCTCCTGGTGGGAGAGGCTCATGCTGTCCATGAGCTCGGCCGAGGCCGCGCGCTCGGGCGGGTGATCCACCGTGATGTCGCCGGTGAGGAACAGATCCTTGGGGATGCCACGGCGCAGGGCCGCGCGCTTGGCCCGGAGGTCGCTCACGATCTGCTCGCGCTGCTTGTCGTCGGCCACGCCATTTTTGCCGATGACGATGAAGCCCTGGTCGCCGTTGTTCCACATGAGGTCGCGGATATAGACCCCGGTGGAGAACGCGCCCTCGGCGGCGATGTGGGCGGCGGCCAGCGCGCCGGCGCCGCGCCACCAGTCGTAGGGGTTGAAGCTCTTGTAGTGGATGACCTGCTCGGGCAGGAAGACGGTGCGGTAGCCGGAGGCATCCACATACTCATAGCCCTCGATCTGGCCGGACTGGACGATGAGCCGCACCCGCTTGGGATTGGCGATGATGAACGGCGAGAGGGCGGCCGGGTTGCGGCGCAGCTCGGCCAGCGCCCAGGTGTCGTCGAAGAGCAGGAAGAACTCGCCCTCCAGGGCGATCCAGGCGGCGAGCTGGTGCAGCACCTCGCCGAGCGGCAGGCGCGGCTGGGTCGCGGCGAGCGTCTTGGGGCCCAGCGCCGGCGCGGCCCAGAAGGCGGCAAAGGCGGGATCGCCCTCAAACTCGGTGTCGCCCGCAAAGAAGCACAGGTTGCGGCCGGCGATCTCGCCCGCGACGTGCTCGACGGCGGCGCGCACCCAGGCGGACTGGAGGTAGGGCCGGGTGAGGGCATCGCGGGCCGGGCGCTCCATGACATCGTCGCCCCGCATGAAGGCGGCGGAGAAAGCGGCCAGGGACTTGCCGCGTGCCAGGCCGGCGAACCCGGCAGACAGGCGGTCGAAAAGGCGCGGCTTCACGCGGCACCTCCCTGGCTGTGCTTGGTGCTTGGTGCTTGGTGCTTGGTTGGAACCAGGAACCAAGAACCAAGAACCAGGAACGCCGCCGTCGCGGCGGCCACCAGACACCGGCCGGCAGCTTGGGCCGGGAACGCGGCCTTATCGCTTCCCGGCTGAAAATGACCAGGTGCCACCATGGGGGCACCGGCCGGCGCTGTCCTGTCGTCAGTGCGGCGGTCGCCGGGTTTGAGGCCCGGAAGGTGGTTTAGAGACGCTGTAAAACAGGTCTTAAGCCGCCTTAAGCCCCTTGTTTTGGACGAAACGGCACCCGGCATGACCGTAGGAGCGGCCAAACGGCGGAAATCGAAAGGAATGGCGTGGTAGGGGCCCATGGTCAGCAAAGGGTGGAGGTGAAGGGGACGCCGTAGTTGCGCCCCGCCGCCCGGATGGCCAGGGCGATGGACCAGAAGCGGTCGGCGTGGCCAGCCACGTCGCGCACGGCCGCGATGCTCACCCGGCCGCTGGGGCTCACGATCTTCTCCGGCTTCCGCAGGTCGTCCCGCAGCCGGGCGTCCATCGGGATCTCGATGCGCTTGTCCTCAAAGACCCCGAGCATCTCCGTCGCCATGATCTCCGTGACCGGGGCTTTCTCGCCTTTCTTCCCATCCGACCGCAGCCGGGTCGAAATCGGCTCGGTGCTGGCAAACTGCACCCCGCGCACGTTGTTGCGGCCCCAATCCTCCTCCTGGGCATACTCCACCAGGCCGAGGCCGTTGCCGGTCATGTCCAGCTCCGCGCCCCGGAACCGGGGCAGCGTGCAGATCTTCTTGAGCTCGGCCTGCTGGGCCGGCGTGCGCATGTCGGCCATCTCCAGCATGCCGACCACCCGCAGCAACTGGCCGTGCTTGAGCAGCACGGTCTGGACGCTCAGATCGCCGACGCGGGCAAAGTCCTGCCCGAGGTAGAGCTCGCCCACCGTGATGGCCCGCAGGCGCTCGATGGTGGCCTCGCTCCAGTGCTGGCTCTCGATCTCGACGCCCTCGCGCTGGGCGAGGTTGATCAGCTCCTGGGTGAGCAGCGCGCCGGCCTCGTCGTTGAACTTGCACTCGTAGTTCTGGTCGTAGGCGCGCTTGTCGCTGGCCTGCTTGCGCGCCTCGTCGGGCGTGATCTCCTTGCCGTTGATGGCCGAGTAGATCTTGATCTCGCCCGAGGCCCATGCGTCCGACCGGCGCACCCGGTAGTAGGGGATGCGGCCCTCGCTGATGAGCTGGTAAAACATGTTCCGCTTGCCGTTGCCCGTGCTGGCGATGCGGCAGAGGAAATCGGGGTTGCTGGAAATGATCGGCTCGGCGGCCTCCCAAATGCCCTGCGAGTCCTCGTGAAACGCAAATTCATCCAGGATGAGGTCGCCGGAGAAACCGCGCGCCGTGCGCGGGTTGGCCGCCAGCACCAGGATGCGGCCGGGCTTGCCCTCGACCACGACGCGGACCTCGCCCCGCATCATGTCGAACTTCATGTCCTCGCTCAGGTCCACGCGGCCGTTGAGCTGCTCGAAGTTGCTGTCCAACTCGACCGCCTGGCCGAGCCGGCGGCAGATCTCGTGGCATTTGAGCACAAACTCGTTGCCGTTGGCCCGCGAGTTGGAGAGCACGGTCACGAGCCGGCCGGGATTCTTGAGCAGCCGGTCCACCGCCCAGCCGGCGAGCGTGTAGCTCTTGCCGATCTGGCGCGACCAGTGGATGACCATCGTCTTGGTCTCGTGATCCCAGAAGACCTTTTCCTGGTATTTGCGGTAGTTCACCAGCGCGTGCGCCGTCGCGACCGCGTTGGGCACCAGGCCGCCGGTGGCCACGGCGATGGCCGCGCCGACCGCAATCGCGCGCCGGGCTTTCTTGGCCGCCTTTTGAAAAGCCTTTTTCATGTCGGGTCCGCGCTCGGCGCGGCGATGGGCGTCCAGTCGGCGGGGCGCTCGCCAAAGAGGATCTTGCGCACGCGCTCGGTCTTGGCGGCGCCGTCGAGCTTGGAGTCGGCCACGACCAGCTTGATCTCCTTGGCGTGCTCCAGCACGGCGGCGGCGGCGTCAAACTGCACCAGCTCCATCTTCTGGTGCATCTCCTGCAGGCGGGACTGGAGGAAGCGCGCGCGCTGGTCGCCCGTGCGCAGCCGGGCGATGGCGAGCGACACGTTGTTGGCCTGGCCGCTGCCGATCTCGTCGGCCTTGATCTTGCGGGCGCGGTCAAAAACCTTGGAGGCAAACGCCGCCGTCGCGGCATCGCTCAGGCCCACGCCGTTCTTGACCACGGCCGCCACGTCCTGGGCGAACCGGCTGCTCGCCTCCATCTCCTCCAGGAACTCCCGGAAATCGCCGTCGCGGAAAGTGTAGGCCGAATCGAGCCCGATCTCCACGCCCCACTCGGCGGCCAGGCGCTGGATGTTCTTGCCCAGGGCGCCGCCATCGAGCTTGGAGATCTCGCGGCAGAAGTCCTTGAACTTCTCCGGTGAGAGGGAGGCTTTGATCTTGCTCGGCATGGTCGTCAGAGTCCCGCCTCGGCGAGCTGCGATTCGCCCAGGGCGGTGATGCGCCAGCGCCGGCCGGAGATCTGGGAGAACGGCGCGACGGCGCGGTCGTCGGCGAGATCCCGCAGCGTGGCGAGCAGCTCGGGCCGCGTGAGATCGGCATGGCCGCCGACGCGGGCGGCGGTGAGGAGCTGCATGTCGGGCAGCCCGAGCTCGCCGGCCGCGCGGAGGGTTTGCAGCAGGACAAGCCGGAGGGCGGTTTTTTGGTCGTCAGTCATGTTTGGCGTGGAGCTGCCTGGTCTCGTTCAGCAGGGCGATTGTCCGACCGGGGATGGCATCGATTCGGGTCTCGATCTCGTCGGTCTTGGAAAACACGTCGGTGCGCAGGCCGCCGACCTTGGTGTCGAGATCGCGGTGCAGTCCGGCGATGCTCGTGCGCCGCTTGTCGTCCAGCGCGGCAAACCCGCGCTCGATCTTGTCGGAGATCGCCGCGACCTGGCGCTTGACGTCCTCCAGCTCGGCCTTGGTGGCGAACTCATCATCCTGTTTCACGCGCAGGGGCTGCGGGGTGCGCTTCTGGTCGCCCCGGCCCGTGAGGTGATGCCAGCACACCACGCAGCACGTCACGCCGCCGGCGATGTAGAACGCCACGGCCAGCCAGGAGCCGACGAGGGCTGCGGGCGGCGTGTCTTGGGCGAGGAGGAACGGAAGCATGGTTCTTGGTGCTGCGTGCTTGGTTCTTGGTGCTCAGACCTTGGCGGCGAGGGCGGCGAGCTGTTGCTTGGCCGCGTCAAGATTGGTGGCCGCCGTGCTGGCGACTCCGGCCACGTCTGTCTTCACGGCGGCGACATCGCGCTTAACATCGATGATCCCTCCGCTCACATGGCTCTTGATCGCCATCTCGGCGTCATGGAGGTCCGACCGCATGGTGTTGGAGAAGCGCGTGAGGGCGATCCCAAACGAGAACGAGGCGAAGTGGTGGCCGATCAGCGCGCCGACAGCCAGGAGGACGACGATGAGGAGGATGAGTTCGAGGAAGGTGAAGGTCATGGGAGGAGGTTGGGTTGTGGTTATGCCGGAAGCGTTGGCCCCGGCGTGTCTTGGTTGGACAAGTTGGGTTCAGGCTTTCGGAAATTGGACCGGGCCGACGAGCGGGACGGCCGCAGGGTTGCCGGGCGGGAGTAGCGTCACGGTCTGCGCGAGCGGCGGCACCGCGACGGTGTGCGCGCTGACCAGCGACGTGATGAGGTTGTAGATCCCGACCAGCGGCCGGATCGCGGGGAACGTCTGCGCGAGAATCGGCAGCAGGTAGTGGACGAAGAAATAAAGGCCCCCGATCAGCAGCAGGTAGCCGAGGAGCGACTTGACCTCGTTGCCGAGCAGCGAGCCCTTGGCCTGTTCGTCGGCCAGGGCGGTGGCGGCGGCGGCGACCTGGTTGGTCTTGGCGGCGAGCGCCAGCTCTGCGGCGGATTGCGCGGCCTGAGTCGCCTGCACGGTGGTCGCCAAAGTTGCGGCCTTGGTCTCGGCCTCCGTGCGGGCCGCGCTTTCGCCGGTGAGCTGCTGGTCTTTGGCCGCGAGCTTGGCCTGCGCGTCCGCGACTTGGGCGGCGCTCTGGCTCAGGGCCTCGTTGACGATGCCGACAATCTCATCCTGCTGCGCGGATGGCAGGCCGCCGATGGCCGCCGCCAGCGCGACCTGGGCGCGGCTGTTGAGCCCGACCGCGAGTGTGACGGCCGGAGACACGGGCGCGACCGCCAGCGCCTTGGCCACACCCGCGCTCATCTGTTGCGCCTGGCGGGTCTGCGCGAGTTGCGCGGCGGCGGCCGCATCCTTGGCAGCCTGGAGCTGCGCTTGCGCCTGCGCCGCCGCCGCCTGCGCCTCGGCCAGTTTCTGCTGGTCGATATTCAAACCGGCCACGTCAGGAGCTTTGGGCGCAAAGAGTGAAGGGAGCTTGATCGCCGCCCAGCCGAGCGCGGCGGCCACGACAAGGTAGCCGGCCACCACGACAGGGACAACGCCCCGGCATTTCCGATTTTGGATTTTGGATTTTGGAATCATGGGGTGGAGCGCGGCGTCCCTGCCGCGCTGGCTTGGTTTGCGGCCTGGGCGGTCTCCTCGCGCTTGTTGAGGAACTGGTGCCCGAGCACGAAGCCGTTGACCGCGCCGATGAAGGTCACGACCGAGCCGGGGAACTCGACCATGGCGCGCGCGTGGATGCAGAGGCCGGCCCAGATCGCGAGCGGCACCAGGACCACGGCCGGCACGGTGAGCAGCGAGAGCAGCCGCGCGAGGGAGACGTTGGAATCGTCGGAGCAGGCCGAGGCGAGATAAGCGAAGAGCGTCTTCATCACAGCACCCTCCCGTTTGGTTTGGTGACTGGCTCGCGCCCTTGCGCCCTTGCGGCTTTGCGTTTGCTCCGTCCGGTCTTTTCCGCCCGGACTGCGGCCAGAATGGCGGCGGCAAATTCGCGGCATGCCTCCCGGTTGCCGCGCAGCGCGAGCAGCTCGCCGCCGCCGAGGCGGAGCGGGAGCACCAGGTCGCCGTTGCGCTGCTTCTCAATCGGGTCCCAGCCATAGAGGGCGGTGTGCGGCGGCGGGGTCATGCGGCACCTCCGGTGCGGTGCTTGGTTCCTTGTGCTTGGTGCTTGGTTGCCGCGTCCAAGCCATCGGCCAGGAGCTGGCACTCGGCGGCGAACAGGTCCTGGCGCGCGCGGCGGAGACACTCCCACGCATGGCTCGGGCAATCGCATCAGATCGCGCTCTCGCAATCGACGAGCGCACAGCCCGCCCGCTGCAAGGCGGCATCCACATTAACACGTCCGGCCTTGACCAACGCACGCAAGCCCTCCACGGTCGGCGTGACCGCTGGTCGGTTGGAGGGCGTGCGTGGTTTGTGCAAGCCCCCACCATACCGGGCAATGGGGTAATCACCTACCCAACGGGTAACACGGGTAACACCGTTCCGGGTAAATTAGCTTTGCCGGTGGCGCGACCGGGATTTCCTACCGGTGGAGCACCCGGTAGAGCTCAATCGCCAGGTTGTCTATCCGGTCGAACTTGGTGAACGTGACATGCGCAGCGGGGATCAGCAGATTGGCAATGCCCACCGTCAGCAAAGTTCGAGGGGCGAGATCTGGCCGCGACGCGGCAAATTGAAAGACGCCCAGAAGCAGCAGCGGCGAAAGGATGGCCGTGGACCGGCTCATATCCGTCGCCACAAACAGGCAGACCAAAAGCGTCGTCAATGCTCCCCCGCCGAGCAACCATGGTCGGCTCCGGACCGCGTTGTAGATCGGTAGCCACGCCACACGCAGCCCCATCCACCAGGCGATTGGAGCCCATGGCGCGGTCAAGGCGACCGCACGAAAGGCCCCTTTGAGAAAGTCCAAAGAGCGATCGCCGGTGGAATCGTAATGTGAGATCGTCAACCGCAGGACCGTGTAGGGAAGCAGCCCAAGGAGCGGGGCGAATGTCCGCCAATGAAACCTTTCCGGTGCGTCGCTGAATCGCACCGCCAGAGCGAGAGGCAGCCCGATGATGAAGCGTTCATCCACCCACGGGCAAAAAAGGCATGCCGCTATTACCGCCCACTGCGATTCCGCGAAGGCCACCCCAAGCAAGCCGATCCATATCCATCCGTCATTCATCCCTAGCCAACCCACCGGCACAAGCACCGCCGCAGTCGTGGCAAAGAGAATCGTTGTTCCCAAGACAAAGCGCGGATCGCTCAGCCGGCGAGAGGCAAGGTGTGCGACATAAAACGTCGCGAAGATAGCGCCTGCCCAAGGAACCGTGAACGCCGCCCATCCTCTCAGCCCGAGAAGATTACAGACAAGCGGCGGCAGCTGCCGCCAAAGCACGGAGACCTCAACGTCCCGCCGGAAGGGTGATTCGCATTGCAGAAGGAAGCTGTGCGCTCGATCCCATCCAAAAGTTCCGGGCAGATAGGTCTGCATCAGCCAAAGACGCGGGGCAAAAAACAGGATGCTGAGGCCAAGCGCCCCTGCCGTGCATATCGCCGCGCGGCGAAGCTCAGTCCCTTTCATCGGCGGAGCTTCTCAACCGTTCTTTCCTCGACTGTAAGCAGCACCTGGAGGTGGCCGAACATTCCGGGCAGCTCCTCGGCGGAGTCGAGCAGCCGGTCGAGCTGCGCATGCAGCTGCTCACGGTCAACTTTGGTCTCTGAGGGTAAATTCGACAACACGCGCTTATTATGCCCAGCAGTAGGTCCGCTTTCCAACCGGGGCTTTCCCTCAATTCGGTATGGGGTCAGAGCCTCGGCTGTCTCGGCACCTTTTTTAGACGGACCGTTCAAAATATACTCTGCTTCCTCCCCGAGCCAAGCGCGCAGCTTTTTCACCTTCTCCGGGCCCGGCGGCGGTTCGTCCCGCTTAAACCAATTAAAGAGCGTTCCACGACTCAGGCCGATCTGCGCGATGGCGCTCTCGACGGTTCCCCGGCGTTCCACGATGGCCCGTAATCGTAAGCCGAAGGAGTTCAAAATAGTTCGAGAAAGTTCAAAATAATGCTTGCGGTAGTTCAAAATCTGCCGTGTCTTTTTAGACACAAGGACAATTTATGGTATCCCCGTCAACAGCAAAAAGCCGCCGTCTCCGCGCCGCACTGACGTTGAAAGGCCTGACCTATCGGGCGTTCAGCGCCGCGCACGGGTTCAACGAGCGCACCGTCAAGGCGGCGGTTCGCGGCGAACGGGCGGGCAAAGTCTCCCAGGCGGTCATCCGCAAGATTCACGCTCTATGAAGCCGCTCGCCACCATCACCGAGTTCGTGCTCGCCAAACTTGACGGCGAGCCGATCAAGCGGCGCATCGAGATCAAGCGCGCCCTGGCTGCGGTCATGCCCACCGCCAAACAAGCCAAGGAACTCGACGCGATGGCCGACGAGCTGGAGCAGATCGAGGCGCGGCACCGCCAGCTCGTCCTGGATTTTCAACGGAGGGCCGAGGGATGAGCACGCGACGTAATTCAGAGGGACGGGGGAAGCTGATCTTGCTGGGCCTTGCCCAATGCCTCCCGCTTCAAGCGCACGACCTGTGTGCAGAGATCGTTGCAGGCTTGTTGGTGCTGCGCCTTAAGGTCGTCCATCGCTGCCAGGTGTTGCGCCTGGAGTTGGTGCATCGCGTGAAGGTAGGCGCGTTGAACCTGCGCTATGCTTTGGGGATCCTCCCGAAAGAAGTTGGGGGTGCGGAAAACCGCGACCAGCGCGGTGAGGCATTGGCTGACCAAGACGGTAAAGAAACCGGCAAGAGCGCCGTCAGTCAGCTGATGTGCTTGGTGGCGCCGAGCGCCGCCAGAACAAAGGCCGCGACAAAGACGGCGAGGAACACCCAAACCACGAAGATGCGCAAGGTTGTCATGCCGCCCAGCCGAGCACGGCTGACACCAAGAACCAAGCACCTTCCTTCGCCAAGGCTTCGGAGGGCTCGCCAAGAACCGAGCACGGTTCCCCTTCCGCATGAGCGAGCAGCTCCATTTCCTAGCCTCGCTGGACTTCCCCAGCCGCTCCACGGTGATGGTGCGCGAGGTCGCCGAGCGGCTGGGCTACTCGGTCAAGCACGTCTGCGTTTGGATCGAGGAGCACGAGCTGGAGGTGCTCGACGGCAAATCCAAGCACGCCGCCAAGTCGAGCTGGCGCATCACGATTGAGAGCTACCGGGCCTTCATCATCCGCCGCCTGAGCGACGGCGGCCGGGGCTCGCTCCTCGCCACGCTGCCCCGCAGCACCCTGCGCGAGATCCATGCCGAGATCGGCAAGGTGCTGAAAGAAGGAGCCGCCGCATGAGCCGCACGCGTCCCTTTTCCTGCCGCCGCTGTGGCCTGCCGTGCTTCGACCTCCAGGGCTTGCGTGCCCACGAGTGCCAACGCGGTCCCCGCATCACGACTCCCGCCCAGGCCACCACCGCCATCGGCGACGTGTTGGCCGGGCTCACCACCTTCCCGCCCGCCGCGATGCCGGCCATGGCCGCACCTGCGGCCGCAACACTCCCCTGCGCAAGCGCGGGCGGGAAAACTCTCGCGCCATGAAGAACTACGACCACCTCGCGCCGCTGATCCAGCAGGAGAACCCCGCCTTCGAGGAGTTCTTCGCCGACATGGTCGCCAAGATCCCCGCGCTCAAGTGCCTTGGCAAACTGGAGATGCCTCCAGCCGGTTTTAAGGCGGCCTTAAAGGCCGCCTACGTCGCCGGAGACGACGACGCCATGCAACGCCTCCTCAATTCCTGACCGCACCCCTATGAGTAAAAATTCTGCCATCGCCCTGATCCAGGAGACACGCATCGACGCGTTGCTCCGCTACCACCAGACCGTCATGTCCGCCGCCGCCCAGATGGCGGTCGCCGCCGCCAAGTGCGGCTTGGAGATGAAGGCCATCAAAAAAGAGCTGGGCCACGGCAACTGGGAGCCGTGGTTCGAGGCCAATCTCGCCTCGCGCGGTTTCTCCCTACGCACCGGACAACGCTACATGGCGCTCGCCGATGGCCTCAAGGGCAAGCTGCTCAAAAACGACACCGGAGCCGTTTTTGAACTTTTGGATTCCGCTCCTTCCGCCCTGACGGTCAAACAGCAGCAGACCCTCACCAAGGCCGTCTCCAAGGCCGCCGACGGCAAGACTGTCTCCGAACTTTACGAGATCATGGGCATCGCCAAGAAGCCCCAGGGCAGCGGCGCCAAGGGCGGCAACACCCGGAAGGGTGACAAGGAGCCGACCGAGGCCACCAACGCCGAGGTGCTCGTCGCCGGCCAGCGCGAGCAGGTCAAGCAGCTCGGCGCCCTGCTCGCCGAATACCTCACCGACCGCCCGTGGAACGTCTGCGATCTCGCCGAGCGTCAGCAGCTCCACGGCCTGCTGGTCGATGCCGCCCACGCCGTCAAGGACACCTTCAAAGCCACCCCATGACCACCCTCGCCCAGCTCGACCCCGTGATGGCGATGCACGCCGATCCGTCCTACGGGCGGATTGACGACGCCGAGAAACCCCACCTCACCGCCCGCATGATGGCCATGCTGCGGATCGACCGCGCCGCCAGCAAGGCCGCCGCGCTGCGCGCCGAGGCCGCGCGCACCCTCGCCGGCAAAACCTACAGCGAGGGCACGCTCCGCAAGTGCTACTATGACCGCTGGCTCGCCTCGGGCCGCAAATGGCTCGCCCTGGTGAACCGCGCGCGCGTGCCGGCCGACGATGCCGCCCGCGTGCTGCCCGAGGAGTTTGTGGCCTTCTGGCACCAGCTGTGCCACCGCTTCGGCGGCAAGAACCGGCACAAGGCCGCGCACCGCGAGCTGGCCCGCATGTGGGCCCGGCGGGCGCCGATCCCCGGCTTCGAGGGCGAGCCGTGGTCGCCCGATCTGCCGCGCGGCCTGTCCTACTCCAACCTGTCGCGCAAGAAATACGCGCCCAAGCCGCTGGCCGACATCGTCGGCGGCATCGGCCTCAAGGCGGCGCACAAGCACCTGCCCGGCGTGCTCACGACCCGCGCGGGCCTGCCGTTTGGCAGCCGGTATGTGTTCGACGACATGAAGCACGACTTCATGATCACGGCGCCGGGCCAGATGGGGGCGCGCGAGCTGTGGCAGTTCCACTGCATCGAGCTGCTGAGCGGTCACCAGGTCGCGCGCGGCTACAAGGCCGCCGCCCTCAACGCCAAGACGGAGCAGATGGAAAAGCTGCGCGAGCGCGAGCTGCTCTTCCTCCTGGCGCACCTGCTCTGCGGCCACGGCTACAACCCGGAGGGCTGCATCCTCCAGATGGAGCGCGGCACCGCGACCGTGCGGCAGGACATCGAGGACAAGCTGTTCAACCTGTCCGGCGGCAAGCTCGTCGTGCAGCGCGGTGCGACCTCCAAGGGCCAGCTCGCGCCCGGCCTCTATGGCGGCCAGAGCGGCGGCAACCCCCGCTTCAAGGCCGCGCTGGAATCGCTCGGGCACCTCGTCCACATCGAGACCAGCGACCGCCTGCTGCTGCCCATGCAGACCGGCTCCAACTCGCGGCTCGACCGGCCCGAGGAAACCTACGGCCGCGAGCACCACCTCACGCAGCTCCAGAAGGCGATGCTCATGCTGCCGCCTGCGCAGCGCGAGCTGCTCCGGCTGCCGGCGCCGCCGCTCTGGCACGGCATCGGCCTGGCCGACGCCATCCAGGAGCGGATGAACCACCGCACCGACCACGACCTGGAGGGCTGGGAATCGTGCGGCTTCATCGTCCCGCTCTGGCGGATGCACGAGGGCCAGGAGCTGGAGCCGCAGACGAGCCTCGGGCTGCTCGCGCCCGACGAGCGGGCCATCATCGAGCGCCGGCTCGCCTCCAACCCGCGCCTGGTCGGCGCGCGCCGGCTCTCGCCCGCCGAGGTGTGGCACGGCTACAAACCCACCCTCACGCCGCTCCCGGCGCACGCCCTGCCGGCGCTGATCGGCCTGGAGCACGCCCAGGAGAAGCGCGTGGGCAAGGACGGCGATTTCCACTTCGAGGACGAGGCCACCGGCCCGGACGAGCACCACTACAGCGGCGTGTGCATCGACGCCGAGGGCCGCCGCGAGCGCCTGCCCGCCGGCGAGAAATACGCCATCTTCGTGAGCGCGATTGATCCGCAGCGGCTGCACGCGTGCGACGCGCGGGGCCGCTACCTCGGCGCGTGTGAGCGCGTCGCGGTGCCGAGCAAGGCCGATGCGGAGGGCTTCGGCCGCGCCTGCGGCCGGCGGCAGAAGGCTCACCAGGAGCTGCTCGCGCCCGTGCTGGCCGCCGCCCGCCCGCTCTGGCAGCGCGACCGCGACGCGCACGAGGTCAACGACACCATGTTCCAGCAGCACGCGGAAAAGCGGCTGCCGGAGCCGACCAAGCCCGAGGCGCGCGCCCGGCAGACCCGCCGCGCCGCCGTGGACGCCGAGATCGCGCGCGCGGAGAACGAAGCACTCAGCACCACGCACCAGGAACCGGCTCCCGCCGGCCTCTACGACTCCTTAAGCGACCGTTAACACCCAACAAAAAGGCCGGCGCGGGCTGCAACCCACCGCCGGCCACTGACACAACAACAATGAGCACCACCACTGATAAACCGTCTGCTGACAAGATCGAAATCGCCCCGCCGCCCTCGACGTATCTCGCCGAGCGCAAGCATCTCCGGGGCGGCGCGGCCGACATCGAACAGATGTTTGCCCACTATCCCGAGGAGGCCCGCGAGGATGCCATCTGGCTCGCGTTCTTCGTCCGCACCCGCTGCAACGGCGAACACGCCATGCTCTACCGGATCGCCCGTGCCATCGGGCTCAAGGACCGCAACGGCAAGGAGCCCAGCGACCAATACTGGTATCAGGTGTCGCGGGGGAAGTATTTCTCCGGCGGGGGCGACGTGAGCGCGTTCAAGCGCTATGTGGCCGCGCTGCGCGCCCACGCCCGGCGGATGAACGAGGCCGGCACGATCCCGTTTGTCGAGACGAAGAACTGGGGCTTGGTCAACGACTACATCAACAGCCGGCGCTCGGCCTCCAGCAGCACGCGGATGGGCGCGATCATGGGCGAGACGGGCAGCCAGAAGACCCAATGCACCGGCCACTACGAGGTGCTCAACAACCACCTGGAGACGGTGCGGATCGAAGCGCCGTCGCGCGCGACGCGCGCGCGCCTGGTGCACAAGCTCGGCGCGCGATACCTGGAGGCGGCCTCCTCCAGCATCGGCGAAAAGGAGCTCGCCATTGAACGCTTCCTCAAGGGCACGACGGTCATCGACCCGGAGACCGACGCACCGCAACGGCCCCGCTGTGTCATCGTGGACAACGTCCAGCGGCTGCTCCGGCCCGGCATCGCCTCGGACCAGCTGCAGGTGTTCAACTACATCCACGAGTTGCAGGAGGAGACGGGGAGCACCTGGATTTTCACCTTCGTCCCCACGTTCTACAAAACGATTGGTTCCAACGATCCGTTCTGGCGGCAGTTCCTGCGCCGCATCGGCGGCCCCGACGAGATCCTCCAGCTCCAGCAGAGCCTCCCCAAGCGCGACGTGCTCGCCTTTGCCCGCGAGTTCCGGGTGGCCGACGACGCGGCGGCCTATCCGATCCTGAAAAAATGGGCCTCCACGCAATGGGGCATCGGCGTGTTCGTCCACAAACTGGAGAAGGCCCGGATGCTGGCCAACGCCCGCCGCCTGCACGAGATCCCCGCCTCGATCATGGAGGTGGTTGACCTGGAGGTCGCCACGCCCCTGCCCGAGATCGAGAGCGAAGGAGGTGCGTCGTGAGCGCGTTCCCGAACATCCACGCGGCGCGCGGTCGATGCCGCCACCGCTACCATGTCGAAATCATCGGACCCGGCTGCCAGTTTCTGACGTGGCCCGGCTTCGAGATTCGCTCCAACGTGGGCATCCGCGCCTTCACCATCGACTATTTTCAGCGCTGGTTTGGCCGGGTGCCCGACGACCGGCGGCGCTCCTGGTTCGCCAAAGGCTTCATGGCCGAGGCCGTGTGCCGTCGCGGTTACAGGGTAGAGGTCCAACAGATCAACTACAAGGTGCTCCCGCGCGTCCGGGCGCCGCGCTACCGTGACAGCCGCGCCCTGATGGTGGTCAACCAAGGGAGGGCGGCATGAAAACCCCGCACGCCACCCTCATCCCGCTGACGCACGGCGGCGAGCTGCTCGTCGCGCACCGGCACACCGGCGGCCTGCTGCTCGCGCAGCGCACCGGCCGCGCGGGCAACTTCCGCATCGACGTGATCGGCGTGGTCGCTGCCGAGGACGTGGACGAGTTCCGGGCCGCGCTCGCGCCGGCTCCCGTCCTCATTGGCGTGGACCTGGCAGCCGGTCCCGACAGTTCGGCAGTCACCCACTGGCACGCGACCACGCCCGCCGAGGTCGCCCGGCACAACCCTGGGCTCGCGCCCGCCGCGCCCGCGCCGATCTGGCAGCCCACGCCGCCGGCGCCGGTCACGGGCGGCGATGTCATCTGCTCCATCCTGTTTTTCGCCGGGGCGTTCTTCCTGATCTTCATCACCGCATGAGCGCCTCCGAATCCGAAACCCTGAGCGACGCGCTGCACGCCCTGCGGCTGCTCCGCGCCTTCGCCGTCAAGGTGCAGCCATATTGCGAGATCAGCGTGACGGACGGCCTGCATCTCTGCCAAGGCCTCGCCCTCGCCGAAAAAGTCCTCGGCCAACCCCGCCCGCCGGTCCGCCGCAAAACCCTCCGCCGCCCATGAAAGACACCGACCTCGCCATCCTGCTCGACACCGCCCTCGCGCACCTGACCGCCGCCAAGGCCGCGCTGGCGACCGGCGACCGCACCAAGGCCGACGCCTGCGCCGACGCCGCCCACGACGTGATTGACTACGTCTGCGCCAAGCGCGCAGCCGAGGCCGCCGGCCTCCGCGACCTCACCGCCGCCGACCCCGAGACCTTCGTCGTCGTGAACCGCGCGCCCAGCGCGCCGGCTTCTCCCGCCACTCACTGACCGCACAACAACCACCGCAAGGAACAAACCACCATGGCCACACCCACTAAAGAAGAACTCGTCGAGCGCGCACAGATCGTCCGCACGCTCGAATCCTGCTGCCGCATCGAGCACCCGACCGACGAAGAGCGCAATTTCCGCATGGCGCTGATGAAGCGCCTCGGCCTCGGCTGGGGCCTCAAGGAGGTCCGCACCGTCACCATCAACCCGCCGGGCCGCTGACCCATGAACAATCCCGAACTCTCCAAGGCGCTCCGCGACAAGGCGGCGGCCCTGCACGAAACCAACACGGATGCGGCCGAGCTGATTCTGGTGCTCGCCCGCGTCGTTGAAGGGCGAGAAATCCACAAGGCATTCGGTGCTCCTGGTGACTGGGGCTATGGCACACCCATCGGCGCCGCCCTCTATCAAAGCCTGAAAGCAGGCACGCTCTAACCATGGCCCGCGTCATCATCAACCGTCACGGCGCCGTCAAGGCCCGCGTCTGCGCGATGGCCCTCGGCGACGAGCTGATGCTCACCGGCTTCAACAACGCCAACGGCCACCAGAGCGTGGGGCGCAAGTTCGGCATCCGCCTGAGCATCTTCTGCCACCAGCCCCGAAGCACGACCCCGCGCGCGCAGCGCACCTACACCGTCACCCGGACCGCCTGACCATGCCCGCCCTCAACTTCAAGCACCGCTTCGCCGACAAGGTCGCTGCCGGCACCAAGACCCACACCGTCCGGGCGTGGCGCAAGCGCCCGTTCAAGGCCGGCGACGTGCTGATGTTCTACACCGGGATGCGGACCAAGGCTTGCCGAAAAATCCGCCCCGACACCGTCTGCCTCTCGGCGGTGGCCATCGAAGTCGATGTCCTCTGCGGCGTCGTCAGCCTCGATCCCGGATCGGTCAACTACCCGCTCAAGTCCGGCCGCACGCTCTCTCTGACCGAGCTCACACGACTGGCGCGCGCCGATGGTTTCGAGACCGTCTTGGGGTTTTTCGACTTCTTCGCGGATAAGCACGGCGGCGGATGCGTCCGAGGCCAGCTCGTGGAATGGAACCCCATCTCTCTGACCCTCTGACCATGGAAATCATCACCGACAACTTCGCCGGCGGCGGCGGTGCCTCCGAGGGCATCCGCCTCGCGCTCTCCCGCGACCCCGACATCGCCGTCAACCACGACACGGAGGCGCTGGCCATGCACGCGGCCAATCATCCCGGCACGCGCCACCTTTGCGAGGACGTGTTTTCGGTGGACATCCCCGCCGTCTGCGCCGGCCGCCCGGTCGGGCTCGCGTGGTTCTCGCCCGACTGCAAACACTTCTCCAAGGCCAAGGGCGGCAAGCCCCGGAACAAGAAGATTCGCGCGCTGGCCTGGGTGATGGTTAAATGGGCCCGGATCGCCCGGCCGCGCGTGATGGTGCTGGAGAACGTCGAGGAGTTTAAGACTTGGGGCCCGCTGCTCGCGGACGGTTCGCCCTGCGCGCGCCGCAAGGGCAGCACGTTCAAGAGCTTCATCTCCCGGCTGCGCCGGATCGGCTATGCCGTCGAGTGGCGCGAGCTGCGCGCCTGCGACTACGGGGCCCCGACCATCCGCAAGCGCCTTTTCCTGATCGCCCGGTGTGACGGCCACCCCATCGTCTGGCCCGAGCCGACTCACGGGGCCCCGACCTCCGGGCCCGTCGTCGCCGGCCAGCTTCTCCCCTGGCGCACGGCGGCAGAGTGCATCGACTTCACCCTGCCGTGCCCGTCGATCTTTGACCGCAAGAAGCCGCTGGCGGAGGCCACGCTCCGCCGGATCGCGCGCGGCCTGCGGAAGTTCGTGATCGAGGCCGCCGAGCCCTTCGTCATCAACGTGGCCAACTCCAAGACGACCGGGCGCGGGCCCAATGCCTGGTCGGCTGATGAGCCGCTCCGCACGGTCACTGCCGCGCCGGGCTTCGCGGTCGTGACGCCCATCCTCACCGAGCACGCCAATGCCTCCAGCCCGCGCTGCAACAGCGTTGCCGACCCGCTGCGGACCCAATGCGCGCAGGTCAAGGGCGGGCACTTCGCCTTGGTGGCGGCTTTTCTCTCCGAGTATTACGGGGAAGGATCGGGCGGCCTGACCCGAGCGACGAGCCCCGGCGACCCGGTCAAGACCGTGGTCGCGGAGAACCGGCACGCGCTTGTCACTGCCCACATCGCCAAACTCCGGGGCACAAATACCGGCCACGCGATGGACGAGCCCGCCCACACGATCAGCGCGCAAGGCAACCATCTGGCCGAGGTCCGCGCCTTCCTGATAAAGTATTATGGTAACGAGAAGGACGGCTGCGAGCTGCTCGACCCGATGCACACGGTGACATCCAAGGACCGGCTCGGCCTCGTGACGATCCGGGGCACTAATTACGTCATCGCCGATATCGGGCTGCGGATGCTGTCGCCGCGCGAGCTGTTCCGGGCCCAGGGATTTCCCGAGGCTTACATCATCGGCGACCGTGCCGGCGACGCCCTCAAACTCACGAAGAGCGCGCAGGTCCGCATGTGCGGCAACTCGGTTTGCCCGCCGCTCGCCTGTGCCATCGTCCGTGCGAACGTGCCCGAGCTGGCACGCCGCCAAGTCGCCGCATGAAACCCGGCGCCCGCACCCACTACCACGCCCGCCTCTGGCCGGCCGCCTGCGCTGCGCAGGGCTGGAAGCGCGGCGACGAGGCCAAGCGCCGCGAGATCGTCGTGCGCTGCATGGAGCTGGTTCGCGGCCCAAAAGTCACCGGCACGAGCGATATTGCCTTCGGCGACGCCGAGACCACCGCCCTGTTCTGCTACCTCGCGCACCTCGCCAACCCGGCCGACCTCAACCTCAGCGCCGAGTGGGTCAAATGCCAGGAGGACTACCGCACCTACAACCTCGCCAAGCAGGCCGACTGGCACGAGCGCGAGCTCTACGGCACCAAGAAGAACCGCCTCGACAAAAACCGCTTCGGCGGCGCGGCCACGGCCGCCGCCGGCCCGCTCGACACCCTGGACCCCGACGCCGTCCACAAGCGCCACCTCACGATGGCCAGCCGCCACCAGAAAGCCCTGCGCGAAGGCCGCAAAGGCCCAAATCCGGCCAGACAACCCCCAGCCAGTGCGCCAGCCGCGCGTTCAGTTGAACACTCCCTCGCCTACGCCGAAGGCGAGAACCCGTTTTGACCATGCGCGCCTCCGCTGAGATCACCTCACGTCCCGCATTCCGCTACTTCGGCGGCAAGTTCTCTCTGGGATCATGGATCGTCTCTAACCTCCCTGAACACGGACTCTATTGCGAGCCGTTTGGCGGGGCGATGTCGGTCCTGCTCCGCAAGTCGCCCTCGACCGTTGACATCTACAACGACTCCGAGGGCGACGTGGTTAATTTCTTCCGGGTGCTCCGGGACCAGCCCGGCGAGCTGATGCGCCAGATCCGGCTCACGCCCATGAGCCGCGAGGAGTGCGAGCTGTCGGTCGAGCCGGCTGCCGACCTGGTCGAGCGTGCCAGGCGGTTCTATGTCCGGGTCGGCCAGCGGTTCAACTCAGCCAACACCGGAGCGCGGTCAGGGTGGAAGTTCAACCGCAAGGCGCTGTCGAAGAAAAACGAGGCGCGGGTATGGGGCAAGATCGAACACCTCAGGGCAGTCGCCGAGCGCCTGCTGACCGTCAGTATCGAGCACGACGACGCCTTCGCCATCATCGCCCGCTACGACTCGCCAAGCGCGCTATTCTATGTTGATCCGCCCTATCTACCCGACACCCGCGACCGGCGGTGGAGGCACCGGGCTTATGCCAATGAATTTTCCGCCGTGGATCACGGTGCGCTGTTAGAGCAGCTCAAATCCATCGAAGGCAAGGTGGTCCTCAGCGGCTATGCCTCACCGCTCTATGACGAGGCCTTAGCCGGCTGGACGCGAGTCACCCGCATGGCCAGAACCACCGGCAAGACCAGCAAACTTGAGGTCCTCTGGATCAAGCCATGACCACCGCTCTCCAATCCGAGCTGGCCATTAAGACGCCCGCGCCCGAGGTCTCGCCCGAGGCCGTCGAGCAGCTCGTCGCCATCCTCCGGGAGAAGCCCAAGGAGTGGTTCACCGCCGAGCGCCTCGCGCACGCCGCCGGCTTTTGCGACATCGTGGACGGCCAGCAGGTCGTGACCGAGAAACACCTCCGCAAGGTCCGCAAGGTCGCCAGCGCCGCCGTGCCGCAAGTCCTCAGCTGGCCCGGCTCGCCCGGCTACCGCCTCTCCACGGCAAACACCGTGCCCGAAATACTCCACGCCATCGAATCTCTGGAGAGCCAGGGCAAGGACATGATCCGCCGGGCCAACGTCTATCGGGTCTCCTACCACAAGTTCCTCCGCGACTGCCCGCCCGCCGAGCCCGCCCAACCGGCCGCCCTGCTATGAGCCTGGAGCACGTCCTGGAGGCCCGCGAGGCCACCGCCCGCCGCGACGCCGGCCAGCGCGCCAAAGCGGCCGAGGCATGGATGCTCAACGGCACCGCCCCGGCCGACCGGCTCCTGGCCTTCGACACCTGGGCTCGAGCCCGCCTCGAGGCTACGCTGGACTGGGCTTGGGCCGGTGAGGCTCGAGCCCGGCGGATCGAGCAATGCCGTGTTGAGCTGGAGCGCCTGGTGGTCGAGCTCTGGCGGCGCGGCTGGCAGCTCGACGGCCGCCGCCTCGCCCGCCACATCGACGCCGCCCTGGCCGACGTGGCGGCAGCCCAGGCCGCCGGCCGGGTCCGGGACTTCTGGCCCTTCTACTCCGGCGTGCTGCGCCGCTATGTCGGCACCAATGCAGAGGAAATCCGGGCCGAGGCGCTCACGGCCGGCTCCCACGTCCAGCAAGCCCTGGGCGCGATTCTCCGGGCCGCCGCCGGCCGTCCTGTGCCCGATTCCGGGCCTTCCATGACCGAGCTGGTCTCCCAGCGCCGGTCCGAACTCGCCGCCCGCCGCCGTTCCGAGGCCGCCGCCGTTGCGCCGGCCGATCCGCAGTTGCTTTTTGGGCCTGCTTTATCCAGTCCTAAGCGTGCCTCCAGAACCCCTTAAGGCCCCGTCCAACCACTCCCAAACCTTTGCAACTCCCGCGATTCATGGCCCCATCACTCCCAAACCCCGCCCGACCGGCCCGCGCTGCCTCTGCCGGGTGCTTTCCCCTCTAGGATTCGGGCTTTTTCGGGGTGCTTCTGGGTTATTCGGGGTCTCCCAAACCATCCTCAGTTCCTCCTTGATCTCAAACTTGGCGGACCCGAAGTTGATGAGCAGTCTGTGGCGCAGCTTGGAGGATCGCAGGTATCCAAGCAGTTGGGCGGTGTGCTCATCCAGGAGGGTCTTGACGGCTTTTAGCTCAATCAAGAGCTCATCAGTCAACAAAAGGTCGGCCGTCATGTCGCCCAACAGGGTGCCGTCCTCGTCAAATACTTGAAGGGGGATTTGCTGGCGTACTTTGAGACCTTGCTTTGCCAGTCGGTGGCGGAGGGCGTTCTCGTAAATTTTTTCAAGGTGGCCTTGGCGGTGATAGTTGTGGATGGCGAACGCAGTTTCGCGGACTTGATCGCAGAGACGCAGGATTTGGTTGTCATTCATGGCCAAGTCAAACTGGCGGAAATTGGAAGGTGGGCCACAAAAAGGCACAAAGGTCACAAAAGCTGAGACCATACCATGCATCGTTTTGTGACCTTTGTGCCTTTTTGTGGCCACCTCCTACTTCTGCTTATACTGGTCGTAGACCTTGATCACCGGCGGAAAGGTTTTCCCCGCCGCCTTCGCCTCCAGGGTTTCCTTTTGCGCGTCGGTATCCACGGAGAACAGATGCATCTCGATGGCGTCGCGGGCCTGCATGGCGTTGAAGCCCTCGGGCCATTTCACCCAGCGCCAGTAGCCGACCCGCAGGAAGGGCTGCGCCCAACCATGGACCCAGGCGGCGTCATGGTCAATTTGCTCCTCGATCTGCGGGGTCAGGGTCTTGATCTCGTCCAGCGACGCGGCCTGGTCGTATTGCTTGATCAGCGCGTCCAGCGCGGGCACCGCCGTGCTGGTGAGGTTGTTCGTCTCCGGCTTGGCCTTGCGGGCGGGGTTCGGCGTGACACCGTCCGGCAGATACGGCGTGTCATAGGCGTTCACCCCGGCGTAGGTTTCCCAGTAGCGCGGGTAGAGTTCGGGGGCGATGTTGAAGGCGACGTAGCCGATCTCATGGTTCTTCTCCTCCATGATCTTGAAGGAGGTGGTCTGGTCCTCGATATCAATCACGAACTCCAGCCCCGCCTTCAACGCCTCCTGCTTGAGGATGGTGAGGATGTCGTCCGTGCCCGGGCGCTTGTCGGCCAGGATGCGCAGCGACAGTCGGTCGCCCGCGGCGTTCCGCAGCACCCCGTCGGGTCCTTGCTTCGTGTAGCCAGCCTTGGCGAAAAACTCGCGTGCCTTGGCGGGGTCAAAGGGGCGGGAGGTGAGCGTCGGGTGGGTGCGCCAGCCGAAGCCGTCGGTCCGCGTCTGCTGGATCACCGCGTCGCGGCGGAAATACTGGTCGCAGACGAGCTGAAAATCGGTCGCGTAGTGAATGCCCTCGCGCAGATCGCGGTTGTCGAGCGGCGGTTTTGACTCATTCAGCCACAGGCCCCAATCGGGCTGCGGGGTGCGGTTGAAGAATTTCGCCTTGTCCAGGTAGCCTTTGGCCACGAGTTCATGGCTGTCCGGCAGCTTCTCATACCAGAGGGTCGGCGTGCCGAGGGCGAAGATGTCCAGGTCGCCTTTGAGGAACGCCTCGAAGGCCTTGTCATGGTCGCGGATGACCACGAGCCGCAGCTTGTCCGGGTTGAAACGTCCGCGCCAGAACTTGAGGTCCTTCGCCCACCAGTCCTGAAGCCGGGTGAGGGTGAGAGACTGGCCTTTTTCGATGTCCTCGTTGCGCAGGACGTAGGCAGCCGTGGTGGGGAGGAACCGCCACTGGAATTTCTCCACCCAGCCGGGGCCGAAATCCGTGAACGCATGCCGGGGATAGGGCACCCAGCCCCCGGTGCGATCCATGATGTCGGGTTTCAGTTCGGGCAGCGTGACGGAGAAGGTGAGCGGATCATAGATGGTGATCTTGGTGTAGCTTTTGGTGAAAAAATCATTTGACCACGGGTCGTTCAGCAGCGGGCTGCGCATCAGGTAGAAGGTGAAGACCACATCGTCGCTCGTGATGGGCTTGCCGTCGGACCACCGCGCGGCGGGGTTGATGCGGTAAAACACCGTCTTGGTCGGACGCGAGATGGCCCAGGAGGTGGCGAGACCCGGAAAATAGTTGCCGGGCAGGTTGGGGTGGGAGCTGATGAATCCCATCGCGACATCGTCGAGCAGATAGCCCCGGAAAGCGCTGTTGGCGTCCGGGCCGACGGTGCGGAAGGTGGGGGGATAGTCCTGCAACCAAATGCGCATGGTGCCCCCCTTTTTCGCGTTGGGATCCGCGAATTCCGGCAGACCGGCCCCGTCCTCCCAGGTGAGGCCCTGAGTGTCGGTGGCGAAATCGGCCGGGGTCTTATAGACGTAGAAGGCCGCCTGCTCCTTGGTGGTGCGCGCGAGGTCGGTCTCCATGCCGGGAAACGCTGCGGCCGCCGCGTTGGCGGTCGTGCCGGCGGCCCCGGCGGCTCCGGCGTCCTTTTTGCCGCAGCCGGCGAGCGCGGCGGCGAGGGCGAGCGCGGCGAAGATCGGGCGGAGGGTTGTCGTGTTCGATTTCATTGGTAAATGGTGTGGCGTTTAGGATCAAAGGCTTCGCGGATGGCTTCGCCCACAAAAGTCACGAGGATAAGCGTGACACTCAAGGCGGTGAACGCCGCGCTGACTATCCACGGCGCGTTGAGATTCCCCGTGCCCTGGTGCAGCAGCTCGCCCCAGCTCGGGGTGGGTGGGGGCAGGCCGAAGCCAAGAAAATCGAGCGCCGTGAGCGAGGAGATCGCCGCGGCCACGGTGAACGGGATGAAGGTCACCAGCGTCGCCAGCGTGTTCGGCAGGATGTGGACGAAAACGATCCGACCGGCGCCGGCACCGAGCACCTGCGCGGCGGCGACGTATTCCCGCGCCTTTTCGCGGTAGGTCGTGGAACGCATGTAATAGCTTATTCCCACCCATGAGAACATGGCCACGATCCCAAGCAGCTCCAGCAAATCCCAGCCCGGTGTGGGGGGGATGACCGAGCGAAGGATGATCACCACAAACAGAAACGGCACCAGCGACCAGATCTCGAGCAGGCGCTGCCCCACCAGGTCGAATTTGCCGCCAAAATACGCCATCGCGCAGCCCAGCGACACGCCGATGAGATACGTAAGTCCGACATAGCCGACCGAGAACAACAGCGCGCTGCGGTAGCCGTAGAGCAACCGGGCCAGAATGTCGCGGTTGAGCTGGTCGGTGCCAAACCAATGGGCGGTGTCAGGCGGCCGCGGCTTGAAGGTCTGTCCTTCGTAGCAGTTGTCGT
Organism: uncultured Opitutaceae bacterium; assembly: GCA_903929355.1. Taxonomy (GTDB): domain Bacteria; phylum Verrucomicrobiota; class Verrucomicrobiia; order Opitutales; family Opitutaceae; genus CAIYUN01. Next base: position 10,027 of record CAIYUN010000025.1, on the reverse strand, counting down.
TGGGCCCATAGGGCACCGGGGGCAGAATCATCCAGTCGCCTTGGCCAGCTGCAGCGAAGCGGGTCTTCAGGTCCGCATATTTGACCTCGTAGTCATATTCGAACCCGAACTCCCTCCCAGTATATATGGCCCCGTAGGTCGGATAAATCCACTGGCCTTGGTAGTGCACAACGAGCGGCCGGCCGTTCACCAGCAACTCAGCCATGAGGCTCAGCACGGAGAAACTGACCAGTGCGAGCAGCGACCACCATCCGCGCCGGATGCGGCGGAAGCGCCGGAATTTCGCGGCCGTTTCCGGGCTCAGGCGCAAAAGTGGTCGGGTCAGGCTCATCGCTTCAATGATAGCGGATCCGCGGATCCACGACCGCGACCAACAGGTCGCCCACGAGGTTGCCGAGGAACAACAGCAGCGAGGTGATGAGCAGCACCCCCATGACCACCTGGTAGTCACGGTCCACCACCGAGCGGTAGCCCAGCAACCCCATGCCATCGATGTCGAAGATGGACTCGATCAGAAACGAGCCGCCCACCAGCACCGTGAAGCTCTGGCCGAAGTCGGTCGCGATCGGGATCAGCGAGTTGCGGAGGGCATGGTGAATCACCGCGCGGCGAAACGTCACTCCCTTGGCCACCGCTGTCCGCACATAGTCGGCGGCCAGGTTGTCCATCAACTGGTTCTTCACCAGGAAGGTGACAAACGCAAAACTGCCCACGAGATAGCAGGTGAGCGGTAGCACGGCATGGTGGGTGAAGTCGGTCAGCTTGCCAGTCCAGCTGAGATCCCGGAAGTTTTCCCCCACAAAGCCGCCCATCGGAAACCACCCCGTGCGCGCCGCCAGAAACACGATCAGCAGCGAGCCCAGCGCAAAGCTGGGGATGGCGTAGCCGACAAAGACCAGCACTGAGGTCGCGTTGTCGATCAGCGAGCGGTGGCGGATGGCCTTCACGACGCCAAGCGGCAGGCAGACGCCATAGGCCAGGATCAATGTGATGATGCCATAGGTGAGCGAGACCGGCAGCCGCTCGCGGATGACCTGGGCGACCGGCTCGCCATAGCGGAATGAGTTGCCCAGGTCGCCGTGCAGCACTTTGCCCAGCCAGCTCAGGTAGGCCAGGTACACCGGCTGATCGAAGCCGTAGTAGGCCTTGATCTCCTGGAGCTGGTCCTCGGACAGCGCGCCGCTGTTGTGGATGCTCCGCGAGGCGTGCTCCGCCATCCTCACCGCCATGATTGCCTGCTCCACCGGCCCGCCCGGCGCGAACCGGGTGATGAAAAAGACGACAATCGTGACCCCCAGCAGCGTGGGTGGGATCAGCAGCAGTCGGCGGAGAAAATAGGCTCGCATTGGGTGGGCGCGCTTCGGAAAGCCCCTGACCCAACACCATCCCCCGCCCCCACGCAAGCGCGCCGTCCGTTCTCCACCCCTCCTGACTCCTCCTGTCCCCCTCCATCCCCTCCGTGTTTATCCGTGTCCATCCGTGGTTAAAAGCTCCGGTTCAGCCCGCCCCCTCCGCCAGCCACGCCCGCGTCCGCCCGGCCAGATACGCGATGAATGCCGGATGATCGTTCAAACACGGGATGTGCGTAAACGTCTCGCCCCCTGCCGCCAAAAACGTGTCCCGCCCCGCCAGCCGGATTTCCTCGAGCGTCTCCAGGCAGTCCGCCGTGAACGCCGGTGTGATCACCAGCAGCTTCCTGCGGCCCTCCTTCGGCAGCCGCTCGAGCTCTTTGTCCGTGTAGGGGGTGAGCCATGGCTCGCCGCCGAGCCGCGATTGGTAGGAGATGGAGTATTTCGCCGGATCCAGCCCCGCGAGCCGGGCGAAGGCCTTGGTGGTCCGCACGGTCTGTGCCCGGTAGCAGGTCGCATGGATGGGCGAGCAGGTGTCGCAGCAGTCCGGCACGGTGAGGCAGTGCGCGTGGGAGGAGTCGGCCTTCCGCATGTGGCGCTCCGGCAGCCCATGGTAGCTGAACAGCAGGTGGTCGTAGTCCTGCAACAGCGCCGGGCGGGCGCTTTCCACCAGCGCGGCGATATAGTCGGGATCCTCGAAAAATGGCTGCACCAGCGTGAAGCGCGGCGGCCGCGCGAGCTGGCGCGCCCCGGCGAACACCTTCTCCACCACCGTTTCGTAGCTCGACATTGCATACTGCGGGTATTGGGGGAAGAGCAGCACCTCCTCGACCCCGGCTTTCTCCATGGCTGCGAGCACCGTCGCGATGGCGGGCGTGCCGTAGCGCATGGCGAGAAACACCGGCACTTCGTCGGTCGCCAGCGCGGTGACCAGCTTTTTCTGGACGATCTCAGAGGTCACGACGAGCGGCGAGCCGGCCTGGGTCCAGACCTTGGTGTAGGCGTGGGCCGAGTTGGCCACCCGCTTGGGAATGATCAGCCAGTTGACCAGCAGCCAGCGCCAAGGCCACCCCGGCCGGTCAATCACGCGCTCGTCCCCGAGGAATTCGCTCAGGTATTCGCGGACATCGGGGACAGCGGGGGAATCGGGCGAGCCGAGGTTGATCAGGAGGACGGCGCGTTGGGCCATCCCCGATTGGTCCGACAAACCGCCCCATTGTCAACCGGCGCCCTGCACGTTTAAAAATTTGTATTGTAGGCGGGGTGCCCTTTCCCTGCGGCCCCCCCCGTTTCCCCTTGCCTTTTCCTTTCGTGTGGCCACCCTCACTCCCACATCTGCGGCTTCACCGGCAATCACTGTTTTTTCGCAATCTCAGTCGGCTTAGTTTCAAGCGCAAAGTAGTTGCATGTAACTAATCCCAGTCAAGCTCAATTAAGCCTAGTCAAGGTAAGTCAAGCCCCCGCTTTCCCCGCCATGAGCAACTTCACCCTCAACGTCAACGGCACCTCCTCCACCGTGGATGTAACCGACGACACGCCGCTGCTCTGGGTTTTGCGCGACACCTTGGGTTTGGTGGGCACCAAATACGGCTGCGGCATCGGCGAGTGCGGGGCCTGCACCGTCCATCTCGATGGCGTGGCCGCCAAATCCTGTGGCGTCACGGTCAAGGACGCCACCGCCGCCAAGATCACCACCATCGAGGGCCTTGCTCCCGGCGGCAAACTCACCGTCCTGCAACAGGCGTGGTGCCACCTCGATGTGCCGCAGTGCGGCTATTGCCAGAGTGGCCAGATCATGTGCGCCACCGCCCTGCTGGCCAAGAAACCCAAGCCCACGGACGAGGAAATTGACTACGCCCTCTCGGCCAACATCTGCCGCTGCGCCACCTATACCCGGATCCGTGCGGCCATCCACGCCGCCGCCACCGTTGCCTGAAGGTGCGTTGGGGACAACGCGCCCCACCTCACCGCGAACTGCCGCAACTTTGCTTCGATCTCATTTTTCATCATTCATCCCCCCTTTTTTTGTCATGAGCGTTGCCCCCAATTCCCCCGGTCTGACTACGATCATGGATCGCCGCGGCTTTCTGAAAGTCGGCGCCTTGGCTGGCGGCGGTCTTCTGATCAGTGCCTATTTTCCTTTGGGCAGCTCCCTGGCCGAGGCCCAGACCGCCCCGGCGGCGGGGGCCGCGCCTGATTTCGCCCCCAATGTTTTCATTCGCATCGCCCCCGATGGTGCCGTCTCGCTGATCGCGCCCAATTCCGAGATGGGGCAGGGCGCCAAGACCGCCCTGCCGATGATCATCGCCGAAGAGCTCGACGTGGATTGGAAGCAGGTCACGGTCCACCAGGGTGACTTGAATCCGGCCTATGGCCGCCAGTCGGCCGTCGGCAGCGGATCCACCACCGGCAATTACGCTGCGCTGCGACAGGCGGGCGCGACGGCCCGGGCTATGTTGGTTGCCGCCGCCGCCCAGACCTGGGGTGTGCCCGCCGCCGAGTGCTCCACCGCCGCTGGCGCGGTGTTGCACGCCGTGTCCAGCCGCCGTCTGACCTACGGTGAGCTCACGGCGACGGCGGCGACGCTGCCGGTCCCGACCGGTGTCCCCCTCAAGGATCCCAAGGATTTCAAGCTGATCGGCACCCGCGTCCCGGGCGTGGACAACGAGAAAATCGTCACCGGCCAGCCTCTCTACGGCATCGACCAGCGCTTGCCCGGGATGCTCTACGCCGCGTATGTGAAGTGCCCCGTGTTCGGCGGCAAGCCCGTCAGCGCCAATCTCGACGAGGTGAAAAAGCTTCCCGGTGTCCGCGATGCGTTCGTGCTCGAAAACATCAACGGGCTCGTCCCGGGTGTGGCCATCGTGGCCGACTCGACGTGGAACGCCTTCAGCGCCGTCGGCAAGCTCAAGGTGCAGTGGGACGAGGGGCCGGGCGTCAGCCAGAACAGCGAGGACATGGCGAAGCAGGCCGCCGCGCTCGCCCAGGCTGCCGCCGTCGCTCCCCCAGCCGCGCCGGTCAAAGCCGTGGAGGCCGTCTATCATTACCCCTTTCTCGCCCACGCCACCCTCGAGCCACAGAATTGCACGGCAGTGTTCAAGGACGGCGTCATGGAAATGTGGTGCCCGACGCAGGTGCCCTCGGCCGGCCAGGGCTTGGTCACCCGGGGCCTGGGATTGGCGGCCGGCAATGTCAAAGTGCATGTCACCCGCGTGGGCGGCGGTTTCGGCCGCCGGGGCAGCAACGAGTTTTCCCTCGAGGTGGCCGCCATCGCCCAAAAACTTGAGGGCACGCCCGTCAAGCTCACCTGGATGCGCGAGCACGATTTTGGCCATGACAACTACCGCTCCAACGGCTGGCATTTTTTCAACGGCGGGGTGGACGCCGCCGGCAAGGTGGTGGCGCTGCAGGATTATTTTGTCAAAATGCTGGGCGGCCCCGGCGACATGAACGGCGGCGGTTTCCCCTTCAATGCCGTGCCCGGCTCCTCGGTGCAGTCCGGCAAACTCCCCGGCCCCATCCCCACGGGCTATTGGCGCGCCCCCGGCGACAACGGCAACACCTGGGCCGTCCAGTGTTTCGTGGACGAGCTGGCCCATGCCGCCGGCCGTGACCCGCTCGATTTCACCCTCGATTTGCTCGCGGCCCTTCCCGGCGCGGCCGCGCGGGGCGGGCCGGCTCCCGCGGCCGCAGCCGGTGGCGGCCGGCGGGGTGGGGGCGGTCGCGGCGGCGGGTTTGCCGCCGCGAAGATGGTCGCGGTCCTGAAACTCGCGACCGACCAGGCCGGCTGGGGCCGGAAACTGCCGCGCGGGCAGGGCCAGGGGCTGGCCGTTTGCAACGCCAACGGCGCTTACGTCGCCGTGGTCGCCGATGTCACCGTCAGCCCCCAGGGCGTCCTGAAGATCACCAAACTCACCGCCGCCGTGGACGCCGGCCTCATCATGAACCTCAGCTCGGCCGAGAGCCAGGTCCAGGGCGCGATGCTCGACGGCATCGGCGCCGCGTGGTTCCTGAAGATCACGATCGAGAAGGGGGCCGCCGCGCAGGTCAATTTTGACGACTACCCGTTGATGCGCCTGGAGCATTCGCCGCCGGTGGTGGACGTGCATTTCCTCCCCTCCGTCTCCCCGCCCACCGGCCTGGGCGAGCCCGGCCTACCGCCCGCCGCCCCCGCCGTCTGCAACGCCATCTTCGCCGCCACCGGCATCCGCATCCGCACCCTCCCGTTTTCCGGCCAGGATCTGAAATGGTCGTGAGTCCTTGGGTGGAACCGGTTGACCTCAACCGGTTGGGGCACTCGGGTGGAACCGGTTGACCTCAACCGGTTAGGGCACTTGGGTGGAACCGGTTGACCTCAACCGGTTGGGGCACTTGGGTGGAACCGGTTGACCTCAACCGGTTGGGGCAGGGCGTCGGTGAGCATCGCCCTCCCATTCGGCGCGCGTTGCTTAATTCCGGCCCTGGCCTTACCTGCCTCGCCTGCCCACCCTAGCTTTGGCGACGGTGGAGCGAAGCAGGCTTGCCTCCCCTTTCCCCCTGCCTCTTGATTCATGCCCGCCCATGTCCGCCCCTGCCGACGCCCCCGCCTTCTCCAAAGACCATCCGTTTCCCGCCCGGATCATAGACCAGCGGCTGCTCAGCCAGCCCGGTTCCGCCAAGGAGACCCGTCATTTTTCCGTGAGCCTTGCCGGCAGCGGCCTGCATTACAAAGTGGGCGACTCCCTCGGGGTGTTCCCGACCAACCGGCCGGAGGAGGTGGCCGAACTGCTGCGCCTGCTTGGTGCGACCGGCGACGAACCGGTTTCGCCCGCCATGCTCCGGCTCACCGCCCCCATCCCACTGCGCGACGCGCTCTCCGCCCGGCTCGCCTTGTCGGGGCCGACCCGCAAGATTGTCGAGACCCTTGCTGCCAGAACCACCAGCGCCGACGAGAAGGCGAAGCTGACCGGCCTGCTCGCCCCCGAGTCCAAGGAGGTGCTCACCGCGTGGCTCGACGAGCGTGAGTTCGTGGACCTGTTGGCGGAGTTTCCCGGCGCCCGGCTCACCCCGCAGGAATTCGTGGACCACCAGCGCAAACTCATGCCGCGGCTCTACTCCATCGCGTCGTCGCCCAGGGTCTTTCCGACCGAGGTCCATCTCACGGTCGCCGTCGTTCGCTATGAGACCAACCACCGTGACCGCGTCGGCGTGGCGTCGACCTTTCTCTCGGACCGCGTGCAGCCGCACACCCCCGTGCCCGTGTTTGTGTCAAACTCGCATTTCGGCGTGCCGGAGGACGGGACGAAGGACTGCATCATGGTCGGGCCGGGCACGGGCGTCGCCCCGTTCCGGGCCTTCGTGCAGGAGCGGGCCGCCGCCGGCGCGACCGGGCGCAACTGGCTGTTTTTCGGCGACCAGCACCGGGCGACCGATTTTCTCTACGGCGACGAGTGGGCGGCCTGGCTGGCTCAGGGCAAGCTGACCCGGCTCGACACCGCCTTTTCCCGCGACCAGATACTGAAGGTCTATGTCCAGGACCGGATGCGCGAAAATGCCGCCGAGCTCTGGGCCTGGCTGCAAGGCGGCGCATATTTCTACGTCTGCGGCGACGCCAAGCGCATGGCCAAGGACGTGGACACCGCCCTCCACGACATCATCGCCCAGCAGGGCGGCCTCACCCCCGCCCAGGCCATCGACTTCGTCAAACAGCTTAAAAAGGACAAACGCTACCAGCGGGACGTGTATTGAGAGCGAGGAGTCGCGAAGGCGGAGTGCGGATTGACCGGCTCCGCCAACGCATTCCGCGATTGCCATTCCACAATCCGCACTCCGCAATCCGCACTCCCATGACTTTCACCAACCGCACCGCCCTCGTCACCGGCGCCGGCCGGGGCATCGGCAAGGCCATTGCCGAGGTTCTCGCCGCCAAGGGCGTCACCGTCATCTGCGTGTCCAAGTCCGCCGAATCCTGCGGCGCGGTCGCCGCCGCGATCACGGCCGCCGGCGGCAAGGCCGTCTCCCGTGCGGTGGATGTCGCCGATGGACCGGCGGTGGCCGTCGCCGCCGAGGCTCTGCTCAAGGAGTTCGGCAAGATTGACCTGCTCGTGAACAACGCCGGCATCACCAAGGATGGTTTGCTCGCCCGGATGAGCGAGGCCGACTGGAACGCCGTCATCGCCACCAATCTCACCAGTTGTTTCCATTGGACCAAGGCCATCGGCTGGCCGATGTGCCGCAACCGCTGGGGTCGCATCGTCAACATCTCCTCGGTCTCCGGCCTCGTGGGCAACGCCGGCCAGGCCAACTACGCCGCCGCCAAGGCCGGGATGGTCGGCTTCACCAAGTCCATCGCCAAGGAGTTTGCCCGACGCGGCGTGACCGCCAATGTGGTCGCGCCCGGCTTCATCGAGACCGACATGACCGCCGGCCTCAGCGCCGAGGTCAAGGCGGCCGCCACCCAGTTTATTCCAATGCAGCGTTTTGGCGCCGCCGCCGACATCGCCCACGCCGTGGCCTTCCTCTGCGCCGAGGAGGCCGGCTATATTACCGGCCAAGTTTTTACCGTTGACGGCGGCATGACGATGTGAAGCCTTTGCCCTCCAAGACCAATATCCTTATGGCCGAACCAGAACCCATCGAACAGCGCGTCAAAAAAATCATCGTCAACCAGCTTGGCGTGAAGGACGAGCAAGTCACCCCGCAGGCGTCCTTTCTCGAGGACCTCGGCGCCGACTCGCTCGATACCGTCGAGCTGATCATGGCGTTCGAGGAGGAGTTTAAGGACGAGATCAAGGGCGAGATCCCCGAGACGGACGCCGAGAAGCTCCGCACCGTCGGCCAGGTGGTGGACTACATCAAGGCCAAGGCGGCCGCCAAGTAACCACTGCGACCAAATTCCGGCGTCCTCCCGGGCCGCGCAACGCGACCGCTGGCGGGACGCCTTTTTGTTGGCCGCGCCCAAGCCGTCATCCTGTCGCATGGAACCACCTCTGCCCGCCCCGCAGCGCGTTGTCGTCACCGGCCTTGGTGTCGTCCACGGTCTCGGTCACGACGTGGACACCTTTTGGGCCAGCCTGGTGGCCGGCCAGAGCGGTATCACGCGCGTCACCCAGTTTGACCCCGCGTTGTTTGCGACCCAGATCGGCGCCGAGGTGCGCGACTGGAACCCGGAGGACCACATGGATCCGAAGGAGGCGCGCCGCAACGACCGCTACACCCACTTTGGCTTCGCCGCCGCCATGCAGGCGTTCAAGGATTCCGGCCTCGACATGGCGCGCGAGGATCCCGAGCGGGTGGGGGTCGTCGTCGGCTCCGGCATCGGTGGCATGGCGACCTACGAGATCCAGCTGCGACGCATGTTCGACGGCGGTCCGCGCAAGGTCTCGCCGTTCACCATCCCCTCGCTCATCGGCAACATGTGCTCGGGTCTGCTCGCCATCGAACTGGGCGCGCGGGGACCCAACTTCGGCATCGTCTCCGCCTGCGCCACCGGCACCCATGCGATCGGCGAGGCCATGCACATGATCCGCCGCGGCGACGCCGATGTGATGGTCGCCGGCGGCGCCGAGGCCGCCATCACCCCCTTCGCCTACGCCAGCTTTTGCTCGATGAAGGCCATGAGCACGCGCAACGACGACCCGGCGACCGCCTGCCGGCCGTTTTCGCTCGGGCGCGACGGCTTTGTGATGGGCGAGGGTGCGGGAGTGCTGGTGCTGGAGTCCCTGGCCCACGCGCAGGCCCGCGGCGCCCGGATTTACTGCGAGGTGGCCGGCTACGCCGCCACCGCCGACGCCCACCACATCACCATGCCCGATCCGGAGGGCAAGGGCCTCTCGTCCGCCATGCGGCGCGCGCTGGCCGCCGCCGGGACCACGCCGGAGCAGGTGGATTACATCAACGCCCACGGCACGAGCACGCCCTATAACGACAAGTTTGAGACCCTCGCCATCAAGCGCATCTTTGGGGCCCACGCGCATCGGGTGCCCATCAGCTCGACCAAGTCCATGACCGCGCACCTCCTCGGCGCGGCCGGCGGCGTCGAGGGCGTCATCTGCGCCAAGACCATCCAGACCCAGACCATCGCGCCCACCATCAATCTGCATGAGCGCGACCCCGACTGCGACCTCGACTATGTCCCCAACACCGCGCGGTCGGCCAGGGTGACCACCGTGTTGAGCAACAACCTCGGCTTCGGCGGCCAGAACGCCGCCGCCGTCTTCCGCGCGGTCTGAGCCCCGGGAGCGCGGGCGTCCCTCTCCTTTACGAGGTGAAACGCGACGGGACGCATCTCAGTTTCTTTCAGGCAGCCTCTCATTCCGCTGGGTCCGCCTTTGCGGTCTTCTTGGCGCGCCGTAGCCGGGCGAAGGCGGCCGCGAGCATGGTGTAAAAACTCTCCGGGGCTGTTTCCTTCAGCTTGATCCATCAGTGCCCATCAGTGGTTAAAGTTCAATTCCTCCGTCCTGCTCCGTTCTCTCCGTTTTCTCCTGTAAAACCTCCGGTCCGATCCTGTTGCTTCAATCTCCTGTGCCACTTTGCAATAATCCTAAATTCAGCAGTTGGACACAGAGCAGCGGTGTTAACGGACAAGGACAAAGTTGGGGTCGGCAAGCAACCGATTGAGGACGTGGAGCATCTTGCGCATGACGGCAATGAGCGCGACCATCTTGGGTTTACCAGCGGCGACCAGGCGGGCATAAAAG
>CAIYUN010000024.1 GCA_903929355.1 uncultured Opitutaceae bacterium | reverse complement strand
GAAAACTTTCCGAACGGGCGGATTTGAACCACTGATGGACACTGATGAACACTGATTCTGAGGGTCGGATAAGTGTAAATTAGTGTGCATAAGTGGTTAAAGGTTTTTGTCTGGCGTGGTCAATCGCGAGGGCCAGGCCCTTGAGGCCTCGGAAATTGTTCCGGCCGGCCTGAGCGCCCGGGCGGCCCCCCACCCTCCAGACGGCGGCCAGGGCCGATTCATGAAGGATTATAATACAATGATTATGAGAGACAAAATATCATCTGGAAATCTAGGCTGAAAACTTTCCGAACGGGCGGATTTGAACCCCTGTTGGACACTGATGAACACTGATTCTGAGGGTCGGATAAGTGCAAATTAGTGTGCATAAGTGGTTAAAGGTTTTTGTCTGGCGAGGTCAATGGCGAAGGCCAGGCCCTTGAGTCCTCGGAAATTGTTCCTTCGTGAATCAGCAATCGGTGGCGGCAATTGGCAGAGTTTTCGCTTTGAAGAGCCAATGAAAGCCGCCAACCTGCCCGGGTCGGACCTGCCTGGGCTCGGGGATTCGCCCGCAGGAATGAAACCGGCCCACCTTACCACTCACATGCCCGCCCGCCCGCCCGCGCCCACTGCGGATCGCCACCGACATGGTCGCTGAGAAACTCCGATCCCGCCCCCGCTGGTTGCAAGTGCTTGGATTCGGCCTGGCCTACCTGGTCTGTCAGCAGACCAGCTGGTATCTCTCCGTCGCCAACGGCACCTATGTGAGCCTCTGGTTGCCGGCGGGACTGTATGCCGCGGCCCTGCTGATCACCCCCGTCGCGAGCTGGCCCTGGCTGATTCTCGCCGCCAATGCCGTCAATTTCGGCCTCGACGTCTCCAAGGGCACCGCCGTCGGTCTGGCCTTGGCGTTCTCCGTCGCCAACACGGTGCAGACCGTGGTGGGCGCCGGGCTGGTCCGCCGGCTCTTGGGGCGAAGCCCCCGGCTGGCAACGCTCCGCGAATTGCTGGTGCTGGTGGTTTTTTCCGTGATCCTCAGCCCCATGCTCGGGGGCGCGATCGGGGCCGCGGCACTGGTCACGGTGGGCCTCAGCCAGTCCTACGTGAACGCCTGGAGCACCTGGTGGGCCGGCAATGCCATCGCCGTCCTGATGATGGCGCCGTTCGTCCTGTCCTGGGGCATCCCCGCCGAACCGTCCGCCCGCTGGTGGCGGCGCCCTCTCCGGCTGCTCGAGGCGGCGCTCGTGGCGGGGTGCGTGTTCGCGGTGGCCTGGCGGATGGTGGGGGGCGGCCACGGGATCATGGCGCCGGGCAATTCGCTGCTCATCCCTTTCATCCTGTGGGCGGCGCTGCGGTTCGGCGTGCGGGGGGCGGCGACCCTGAACCTCCTGCTCGCGGTCATCCTCGTTTACTTCAGCGCGTATTACATCAAGGGGCTCTCGCCCGACCAGCTGGCCTCCGGCGTTTACATCTATGTCCTCTACGGGTTCCTGGCCTTTTGGGCGGCGGCCGGGCTGATCCCCGCCATCGTGATCGCGGAACGGGACCACTTGCTCCAGGATCTGACGGACAGCGAGGACCGCTTCCGCCGCCTCGCGACTGCGGCCAACGAAGGCGTCTTCATCAGCGAGGCGGGCCGCATCCGCGACGTGAACGACCAGGCGCTGCAGCTGCTGGGTTACACGGACCGCGCCGAATTGATCGGGCGGCAGGTCACGGAGATCGTGGCCCCGGAATCCAAGGCCCTCGTGGCGGAGGCCATCGCCACCCACCGCGAGGTCGTGTATGAGCACCGGCTGGTCCGCAGGGACGGGAGCATGTTCGACGCGGAGGCGCAGGCCAAAATCATCCGGGTGGGCGATCGGATGGTTCGGATGACCGCGCTGCGGGACATCACCATGGGCAAACAGGCGGAGGCCCTGCTGCTCGGCCAGCAACAAGTGCTGGAAATGGTCGCGGGCGGTCGGCCGCTGGCCGAAAGTCTCGCCGCGCTCCTCCGCCTGGTCGAGACGCAGGACGACGGGCTGGCCGGCGCCGTGCTGCTCGCGGACGGGCTGTGCCTGCGCGACTGCGCGGCCCCCAGCCTGCCCGCGGACCTCCGCTCGGCGATGGACGGCACGCCGATCGGGGAGAAGGGCGGGATCTTCGGCACGGCCGCGTTTCTGCGCCAGCCCGTCCTGGTGGAGGAGTTGGCGGCCGATTCCACCGGCGGTCCGGCCGCGGAGCGGGCGCGGCGGCACGGGCTGCACGCCTGCTGGTCGATCCCCCTCGTGGACCGGGACCGGCGGTTGCTCGGCCTCCTTGCCCTCTTCCGCCGCCGGCGCGGCCGGCCCACGGCGCACCAGCAACGGTTGCTGGAGATTGTCACCCGCCTCGCCTCGGTCGCGATCAGCCGGCACCAGGACGAGGCGGCCCTCAAGCTGAGCGACTTCTCGGTGCACCAGGCCTCGATCGCGACCTTCTGGATCGCGCCGGACGCGCGCATCATCCGGGCCAACCGGGCCGCCTGCGAGCTGCTCGGCTATACCGAGACGGAATTGCTCGCGCAAAAGGTGCCGGACCTGGACCCCAGTTACCCCATGGGCGCGTGGCTGGAGCAATGGCGGGTGATGCGGACGCGCAGGCGGATGCGCCTCGAGACCCGGCTCCGGCACAAGGACGGCCACCTGCTGCTGCTGGAAATCCATCTCACCTGGTTCGAGTTCAACGGCCAGGAATACCAGCTGGCCTTCGCGCACGACCTGACGGAGCGCCGGGAGCTGGAGGAGAGATTCCGGCGGGCGCAGAAGCTGGAGGCGATCGGCACGCTGGCGGGCGGCATCGCGCACGATTTCAACAACATCCTCACCTCCCTGATCGGCTACACCGAGCTGGCGCGGCGGCGGGTGGTGCGCGACCCGGTCACCTGCGAACACCTGGACGCGGTGCTGCAGGGCAGCGCGCGCGCGGGCGAGCTCGTGCGGCAGATCCTGATCTTCAGCCAGCGCGAGCAGCAGCCCCGCCGCCCGGTCCAGCCGGGTGCCGTCGTGGCCGAGGCGCTCCAGCTGCTGCGGGGGACCCTGCCGGCCACCATCGAACTTGACGTCGCCCTGGACGCGGATCTGCCGCCGGTGCTGGCCGATCCCACCCAAATCCACCAGGTGGTGGTCAACCTCTGCACCAACGCCCGGCAGGCCATCAACGACCAGCCCGGCCGGCTCACCGTGCGGCTGGCGCAGGCGGAGCTGAAGGGCGGCCCCGGCCCGGCCGATCCGGCCCCGGGCCACTACGTGCGCCTGACCATCGCCGACACCGGCTGCGGGATGGAGCCGGCGACCCTCGCCCGGATGTTCGAACCGTTCTTCACCACCAAGCCGGTGGGGAAAGGCACCGGGCTCGGCCTGGCCGTCGTGCACGGCATCGTGCAAAGCCACGGCGGCAGCATCGCCACGGACAGCCGCCCCGGGGCGGGGACGGTGTTCCACATTTACCTGCCGGTCCATGCCGGGGCGGTGCCCCTCCCGGGACCGCTCGATACGGTGACGGCGCGGCGGGCGCAGCGGGGCAAGCGCATCCTCCTCGTGGACGATGAACGGCCGCTGGTCCATCTCGGCGAGACCCTGCTCACGGAACTCGGGTACCAGGTCGAAGGCCGCACCACCCCGGCCGAAGCCCTGGCGGCGGTGCGCGCGCAGCCCGACGCGTATGACCTCGTCATCACCGATTTTGCGATGCCCGGGATGAACGGCACCGAACTGGCGCGGCAGATCAAACTGATCCGCCCCGGGCTCAACATCATCCTCTCGACCGGCCATGCGGCCGGCCTCTATGCCGAAGAGGCGGGCAAAGTCGGCATCTTCGAAGTCCTGGTCAAGCCCTACACGGGCGAGGCGCTGGAGGGCGCGGTGCTGCGGGCGCTGGAGGGCTGATCAACTGCTTTGCCATGGCGCGACCAGCGGGTCGGTCGAGCCTGACTCAGGGGCAATCTGACGGGGTCATGTCTCAAAGATAAGTATTGACGGCAACCGGAGCTTTGGGCAAGCTGCCGGGATGGCACGCAAGCACCGGCTCGAATTTCCCGGAGCGATTTACCATGTGATCAACCGCGGAAACTACCGGACGGACGTGTTCGCGACGGCCGGGACGCGGACGGCGTTCGAGACGTGTTTGTTTGAGACTGTGGCGCGATCAGGCTGGGTGCTCCATGCCTTCGTGGTCATGCGGAATCATTTTCACCTGGCGGTCGAGACGCCGGCGGGAAACCTGGTGGCGGGCATGCAGTGGCTGCAGGCGACGTTTGCCAACCGGTTCAACCGCCTGCGCGGGGAGCGCGGGCATTTGTTTCAGGGACGCTACAAGGCGCTGCTGGTCGAGCCCGGCGAGGCCCTGGGGCTGGTGTGCCATTACATTCATCTCAATCCGGTGCGGGCGGGGGTGGTGCCGGTGGAGCGATTGGGCGGCTACCGCGCCTCCAGCTACTGGCATCTTTGCCGGATCCGGCGGCCGGAGGGACTGCGAGTCGGGGCCGCCTTGCTGGAGGCGGGTGGGCTGCAGGACACCCCGGCAGGGCGGGCGGCCTATGCGAAATATCTGGCGTGGCAGGCGGCGGAAGGGCCGGCCGGAAAGAATGGAGCCTACGTCGCGATGAGCCGGGGCTGGGCCTTGGGCAGCGATGAGTTCAAGGCCAACTTGTTCACGGACGATGCATTGGCGGAGACCACTCGGGCCTGGGATGCGCCCGGGTCTCGGGAAATCCGAGAGATGGGATGGGCGCGGGCACTCACTGGAACCTTGCAGGCGGTCGGCCGGACCGAGGCCGAGGCCGCGGCCGAAAGGAAGTCGGCCCCTTGGAAGGTGGCCGTGGCGGCCCACCTGAAGGCGACCACCCAGGCGGACAACCGCTGGTTGGCGAAGCGGCTTCATCTGGGTGCGCCAACCGGAGTCAGTTTCCACACCGGACAACTGCGCCGCGGTCATCTCCCCGAAGCCGCTCGCCTGCTGGCGAAGCTCAAGCAAAAAGAGAAGCTTTGAGACATGACCCCCTATGAATTTCCCACTCTCCACCTCCAAACTTTGACCGCGAGTGGATCGAATTCGAGAATCTGCTCCTTATCGAACCTGCCACAGGCTGGATCATCCCACGTTGGCGACGCGGTTCAATCGGGCGGCTTTGCGAGTGGCGGCGGGAGAACTCGGTTGGGTTCCGGAGCCCGCAACCTCCGCTATGCTGGGGGGCGCGCTGACGCTCGTAGGCACGGTCCTCGTGCGTCGTCGCACATCGCGCGCAGCCGGCTAATCCAGCGTCTGCCGGTAGCGTTTCACCGCAATACTCATCACGATCACCACGAAGAGCAGGATCGGCCAGATTTCCGGCGCAATCTCCGCCAGGCCATTCCCTTTCAGCAGGATCCCCCGCACGATCCGCAGGAAATGCGTGTTCGGCAGGCATGTTCCGATCCATTGCGCCCACTCCGGCATCCCCCGGAAGGGAAACATGAAGCCCGTCAGCAGGATCGAGGGCAGGAAGAAGAAGGTCGCCATCTGCACCGCCTGCAGCTGGTTCTTCGCCAGCGTCGAGAAGGTGATCCCCATCGCCAGGTTCGCCGCAATGAAGAGCAGCGCCACCCCGTACAGCAGCGGCAGGCTCCCCAGCATCGGCACGTTGAAGATATACCGCGCCGCCAGCAGGATCAGCGTCACTTGCACGTAGCCGACCGTGATGTAGGGCGTGATCTTCCCCACCATCACTTCAAAGGGCCGCACCGGCGTCGAGAGGAGGTTCTCCATCGTCCCGCGCTCCCGCTCCCTCGTGATCGCCAGCGCGG
>CAIYUN010000023.1 GCA_903929355.1 uncultured Opitutaceae bacterium | reverse complement strand
CCGGCCCTGCAGGCGGCGGTGGCCGCCGCCGCGGCGGCCGCCGCCCCGCCGGTGCCGGTGGTCGCCGCGCCCAAGAAAAAATTTCCCGCCTGGCTGCTGGTCGCCACCGGCGTGGGGGTGCCGGTGCTCGCCGGGCTGGGCTGGCTGCAGTTGCGGCCGGCGGACACCCCGCCGCCCCTGCCGGGGCCCGTCGCGGCCCATCCCGTCGCCACGCCCACGCCTTCAGCCCCCTCGCCGCCGCCGGTGGCGGTCGCCCCGGTGCCGGCGGCCCCGGGGATCACATCCGTGGCCCCCGCCGTCAAACCCGTGGCGGGAGGTCTCCCCTCCGCCGCAGGCTCGCCGACCCCGGCCGTGGCCACCGATCCGACCGACCAGAGCGAGGCGGTGGCCCGGCTGCCCATCACCGCCAGCCGGCAGGGCGCGAAGCCCGCCGTGATGATTGGCGGCAAACTCTATCGGGTCGGCGAACAGGTGACCGACCAGCTCACGGTGCAGTCGGTGGAGGCCGGCCGCGTGTTGTTCCTGGATCCGGCGGGTCGCGTGTACGAACGCCGGTTTTAGGGCGCATCCGGCACGGCGGGCGCGGCCGGGTGGTATTCGTCGGCGGGCGTGGGCAGGCGGCCGAGCACACTGGCCCGGGCCGCCTCGACGATCATCCGCTCGGTGTCGGCCACGCTGGCCTCGGTGTCCTCGGGATTGACGTCCGCTGCGATGTCGCCCCGCAGCTGGTTCCAGGCGGCCTCGAGAAAATTGTTCACGGCCGAGTCCTGGGCCTCCTCGGCCAGTTGCGCCTGGGCCAGGAGCCCGGTCAGGCCGGTCTCATGCAGCTCCTTGGTGTCGGCGATCAGCGCGTCGAACTGGACCTGCGCCTCGGCGAGGCTGGTGCCGCTGATGGAGGTGACCCACACGGCATAGTTGACCTCGCGCAGCCGGGGCAGGGCGGGGAGCTCGCCGAAGCCGCAGTCCTTGAACATCTGGCACTGAAGCTCGGCGAGCCGGTTGGCGAAACGCACTTCGGCCTCGACCTTCTCTCCCGCCGTGATGGCGAGCACGAAGCCCTCCACGGCCTGTTGGGAATACATGTTGGTGGCGCGGGTGTAGCCGGTGCAAGCCATGTTGCGGGCGTTGCCGACCGCCTGGATGAACTCATGCAGCCGCGACCCGAACCGTTCGAGACAACGCGCCCAGTCCTCCTTCTGCTGCGCGGCGGCGAGGCCCTGGGAGTATTCCAGACACGAGGCCCGGAGCAGATCCTCAACCTCGTCCCGGAGCATCTTGCCCAGATGCAGCCCGACGTTCTCCAACTGCTGCACCCCGGTGCGGAGCAGCTGCACGGCTTCCTCGGCCTCCTCAAACTGCGCCTGCCAGGCCGCGCGCTTTTCCTTCGCGGTGAAAGCCAGCAACCGGGGTTTGGTGGCGGCCAGCGTCTCCAATTCCGCCTCCTTTTCCGCCAGCACGGGGAGGAGCTGCTCACGGCTCAGCCGCAGGTGCGCCTCGCGCACGAGCAGGTCATGGAGCTTGTGGGAGATGTCGGACATGGGGCGGCCGCCGTTTTGGCCGCGCCCATGCCTAGGACGGACTGCCGTCCGGCGCAAGACGGGTTTTGACCGGCGGCCTGGCTACCGCTTTCGCGCGGGCCGCTTCCGGGCCCCGTGGATGACCACCACCGGACAAGGCGCCTTCAGCAGCACACTGTGGGTGGTGCTGCCCACGAGCAGGTCATAGAACGCGTTGTGGCCGTGCGAGCCGATGACGACGTAGGCCGCCTTGAGTTTGGCCGCCTGATCGAGAATGTGGGGGACGGGCACGCCGGACAATTGCACCGTTTCTACCGGCTGGTCCGGCGCCGCCAGTTTCTTCCGCAGTCGGGCCAGCTGGCGGGCGGCGGCGGTTTCGGCGGCCTTGGTCAGGGCGCCTATGTCCTCCAGCATCACGCCATATTCACTGGTGATCACGGGCGGCGGGACGATATGGAGCAGCACCACGCGGCCACGCAGGGCGGCGGCCAGCGCGACGGCGGTGTCGGCGACGTGCGCCGTCACCGGGGAGAAATCAACGGGAGCCAGGATGGTTTTCATGGGTGAAGTGCGGAGGGAGCCTGAGGATCGGCGGCGTCCGCGGCACGGCAAAGCTTGCGAGATGCGGCCGGCGACCAGGCCGGGATGGCACGAGCGCGGGATCCATGCGCGCCATCCTACCCGCCTTGGCCGTGACCGGCTGCGCGGGATTTGGCGAATCCTGCGCCTATTTTGCGTCCGCGGATTCTGCGCATGGCAAGAAACGCCATGACTCCGCCAAGAAGTGCGGAGTGGCCGGGGCGCGCCTGCGCTACACTGTCCGCATGAGCACACACCTTGAACGCCCGTCCGGCCCGGCACCTGCCGGCCACCGGCCCGAGCCCACCCAGGAGGAAATTCAGCATGCCGCCTATTTCCTCTGGCTGGAGCACGGGCGCCCACTTGGCGGCGACCTCGACTTTTGGCGCGAGGCCCGGGAGCGGCTGCGCCACCGCCAGGTCGGCCCCGACGGCGCGGGGCCGGACGCCCTGCCGGTGCATTTTCCCCATGGTCCGACGCGGCCGGGGTCCGCCGCCGCCCATCCGCCACCGCCCACCCCATGACCGTCGTCCCGCTCACCCTCACGATCAGCCTGTGCCTGGTCTTCACCTTCGTGGTGTTCTTCCTGCGCGAGCACTCGCGCCGCCGGTTCAGCGGCGCGGAGAGCGACTCGCTGCTCCCCCTGGCGCGGGAAATCCCGCGGGTGGTGCCCGCCCCGGCCGCCGCCGGCCATCACCCGGCCGGTGATGGCTGTGGTTGCGCCGACGGCTCGCGACCGCCCTGCGCCGGTTGCCTGAAACCCCGCGCCGCCTCTCCCTCCACCCATGTCCGACCGAAAAATCACCATTGAATACAACGACCAGATCGTGCGGCAGTTCATGCTCGCCTCCATCCTGTGGGGCGTCGTGGGCATGCTGGCCGGGCTGCTGATTGCGGCCGAGCTCAGCTTCTGGCAGCTGAATTTCAATCTGCCGTGGCTGACCTTCGGGCGGCTGCGCCCGTTGCACACCAACGCCGTCGTCTTTGCCTTTGTCGGCAACATGGTGTTTGCCGGCGTTTATTACTCGACCCAGCGGCTGGTGAAGGCGCGGCTCGCGAGCGACTTGCTGTCGAAGGTCCACTTCTGGGGCTGGCAGCTCATCATCGTGGCGGCCGCGATCACGCTCCCGCTCGGTTTTACCCGCGGCAAGGAGTACGCCGAACTCATCTGGCCCATCAACATCGCCGTGGCCTTCATCTGGGTGGTGTTTGCGGTGAATTTTTTCTGGACGCTCCAGCGGCGCCATGAGCCCACCCTCTATGTCGCGATCTGGTTCTACATCGCCACGATCATCACCGTGGCGATGCTTTACATCGTCAACCATCTCTCTATCCCGACGAGCTTTACGCATAGCTACCCCATTTTCGGCGGCGCGCAGGACGCGTTGTTGGAGTGGTGGTACGGACACAACGCCGTGGCGTTTTTTCTCACCACCCCGGTCCTGGGCATCATGTATTACTTCCTGCCCAAGGCGTCCGGACGGCCGGTGTATTCCTACCGGCTGTCGGTCGTCCACTTCTGGTCGCTGGTCTTTGTGTATATCTGGGCCGGGCCGCACCATCTGTTGAACACCGCCCTCCCGGGCTGGCTCCAGACGCTCGGGATGACCTTCTCCCTCATGCTCTGGGCCCCGTCCTGGGGCGGCATGCTCAACGGGCTGCTCACCCTGCGCGGCGCGTGGGACCAGCTCCGCACCGACCCGGTCCTGAAGTTCTTCGCCGCCGGGGTCACGTTCTACGGGATGGCGACCTTCGAGGGGCCGCTGCTCTCGATCAAGTCGGTCAACGCCCTCGCGCACTACACCGACTGGATCATCGGCCATGTCCATGTCGGCACGCTCGGGTGGAACGGTTTCATGGCGGCCGGCATGTTTTACTGGCTGACCCCGCGCCTGTGGAACCGGCCGCTGTATTCGGTCGCGCTGGCCAACCTCCACTTCTGGCTCGGGCTCGTCGGCATCCTGCTCTACGTCGCGGCGATGTGGACGAGCGGGATCACGCAGGGCCTGATGCTCAACGCCACCACGGACAATGGCACCGTCCTGGCCTACCCCAACTTCCTCGACACCCTGAACACCATCAAACCGATGATGCTCATGCGGGTCATCGGCGGCGGGCTGTATCTGGCGGGCTGGCTGATGCTGGTGTATAACATCCACCGGACCGTGAGGGGTGCCCAGGCGGTCAACGGCACGGTCGAGGTCTTTGAGAGTACGGAGCCGGCGCCGGAGCGTCTCGGTCTGGCCGGCACGGTCTTCAGCCCGCCGGTGATCTTCTCGGTCCTGGGCACGCTGTTCGCCTGCGCCTGGATGTTCGGCAACGACTTCCTCAAGCTCGCGGGCCTGTTTGGCACCGGCTTGTGTGTCCTGCTGGCCTGGGCCAATTTTGAGTCCGGTCGGCGGCAGTGGGGGGTGTGGTATGACCGGCTGCTCGTGAGCGCGCTGCCGTTTACCGCCCTCACGTTTCTCGCCGTGGTCGCCGGGGGCCTGATCCAGATCCTGCCCACCATCGTCATCAACACCGCGCAGAACGTCGAGGACCGGCGCCAGATCCCCTACACGCCGCTCGAGCTGGCCGGCCGCGACCTCTACATCCGGGAGGGTTGCTATCTCTGTCACTCGCAGATGATCCGCACGCTGGTGCCCGATGTCCTCCGCTACGGCGACTATTCCCGTTTGGGTGAATCCATTTACGACCATCCCTTCCAGTGGGGGTCAAAGCGCAATGGGCCCGACCTCGCCCGCGAAGGCGGCAAATATCCGGACATTTGGCACTTCCGCCATTTTGAAAACCCGCGCTCGCTCTCGGTGGGCTCCATCATGCCCAATTATCCCTGGCTTTTCACGCAGCGCACCGATGTGGCTGCGCTGCCCGCCAAAATTTCCGTCCAGCGCCTGCTCGGCGTGCCCTATCCCGACTGGACGCCGGCGGAGATCCAGGCCGGGGTCGAAGCCCAGGCGCAGACCATCGTCAAGGGGCTCCGCACCGAGGGCGCCCTCACCGCCCCCGACCGGGAAGTCGTCGCGCTCATCGCCTACCTTCAGACGCTCGGCAAATCCGAGAAGCTCGCGCCCAAACCCGGCGCCAATCCCGACCACGACGACTAACCCTCCGCCTTCCCCCCATGTTTCAACGCCTCCTCCTCGCCGACTGGGCCGCGCTGGTGACGATGATCGCCTTCGTGACCGCCTTTTCCATCTGTGCGACCTTCCTCTACCGCACCCTGCGCATGCCGCCGCCCCAGTGCGACCGCCTTGCCCGGATGCCCCTCGACGACGAACCGGTTTCCCGCCGCCATGACACCCGATGATCCCCTCAAAGCCGCCGACTCGCTGCGCCCCCATCGCTTCGACGGCATCCAGGAATACGACCAGCGGCTGCCCAACTGGTGGCTGCTCACCTTCTACGGTGCGATCGCCTTCGCGATCGGCTACTGGCTCCTGCACCAGCATTTCGCCGGCCCGTCCGACGCCGGCCGGCTGCGGGCGGAGCTCGCCCGGATCGAGGCCGCCAAGTTTTCCACCGTGACCACGCTGGACGACGCCACCTTGTGGCAGATGAGCCGCAACCCGGTAATGGTCGCCGCCGGCCGCGTCACGTTCAACGCCACCTGCGTCGCCTGCCACCTGTCGAGCCTCAAGGGCAAGGAGGAGAACCCCCTCGCGATCGGCCCGAATCTCACCCGGCAGGTCTGGATCCACGGCGGCCGCCCCACCGAGATCTACGGCACCGTCACCCAGGGGGTCCTGATCAAAGGCATGCCGACCTGGGGTCCCGTGCTGGGGGCCCGCCGCATCAGCGAGGTCGTCGCGTATGTCCTCAGCTACCACCAGGAGGGCGAGCCCAGCGGGGTCGCCCCGTCCACGGGCCCGGCGGTGGCCGTGCCGGGGGCGCCGCCGCCGACCCCGTGATTGCACCGCCGCGACCCATTTTCCATGCCCGCACCTTTGCTCGAGCTGCCCTCCCGTGAGTCGGTCACCACCATCCGGGCCGACGGCTCACGCCGGTTCCTCTTTCCGGCCGACGCGCGGGGCCGCTTCACCCTGGCGCGCCTGGTCGTGGGCTGGATGTTGCTGGCGGTGGTGGTCGCGTTGCCGTTGCTCCGGCTCAACGGCTATCCCGCCGTCATGCTCGACGTGGCCGGCCGGCGCTTCCACTTCTTCGGACTCACCCTCGCCGACCAGGATTTGTGGCTGCTGTTTTTTGTCATCACCGGGCTCGGTTTCTCGCTGTTTTTTGTCACCTCGCTGCTGGGCCGGGTCTGGTGCGGCTGGACGTGTCCGCAGACCGTGCTGCTCGACCAGGTTTTCCGGAGGATTGAGCGGCTGATCGACGGCGACGCGGTCGCCCGCCGGGCGCTCGCCGCCGCACCGCGCGCGCCGGGCAAGGTCGCGCGTCGGGTGCTGAAGCATGCCTTGTTTCTGCTGGTCGCCGCCTTCCTCCCCTGCCTGATCCTCGCCTATTTTGTCTCCTGGCCGGGCGTTGGGGCGGTGCTGCAGGCGCCGGCGGATCACCCGGTGGCCGGGGTCTTTGTCGTGGCCGCCACCGGGGTGCTTTGGTTCAACTTTGCCTGGTTCCGCGAGCAGCTCTGCATCGTGATCTGCCCGTACGGACGCATCCAGTCGGCGCTGATCGACGACCACTCACTCGTCATCGGCTACGATGCGAAGCGGGGCGAGCCACGCGGCCACGCCCATCCGGGGGCCGGCTTCGGGGACTGCGTGGATTGCGTCCGTTGCGTCGCGGTCTGCCCCACGGGGATAGATATCCGGCAGGGTCTCCAGATGGAGTGCATTGGCTGCGCCGCCTGTGTGGATGCGTGTGACGAAGTGATGACCAAGCTCCACCGGCCGACGGGACTCATCCGCCACGCCTCGCAAAACGCGCTGGCGGGGCGGCGCACCCGCTGGGTGCGACCGCGCACCGTGGTCTATTTTGGCCTCCTCCTGGTCGGCGCCTCGGTCGCGGCCTGGGCGGTCTCCACGGTGAAGCCGGCCGCCTTTCTCGTCACTCACATGATCGGAGCGCCCTACATCGTGGACGACACCACGGTGCGCAACCAGTTCTTCGTCCGGCTGGTCAACAAGCTCAATTCCCCGGTCCGTCTCGTGCTCCACGTCAACGCCGCGCCGGCCGGCCTGCGCCAGTCGGGCTTCGCCGACGCCGTCGAGGTCGCGCCGCTGGGCGAGGTCGTCCTGCCGCTGATCCTCCAACAACCACGCGCTGGCTACACCGGTCCGTTCCTGTTCGAGGTGCGGGTGGATGACGCCGCCGGCACCTTCCATCTTGCCCGCCAGGTCGAGTTTCTCGGACCGGAGGCGCAGCTCCTGCGCGAGGACTCAGCCGCCTCGCCCCGATGAGCGCCGCGTCCCAGTCTTCCCGCCGGTGGCGGCCCGGTCTCCTGTGCTGGGCCCTGGCGCTCTTCGCCCTGCACGTCGCGGCCTGGACCGCCTGGTTCATCATCGCCGCACATCACCCGGTGGCGGAAGTGCCGCTCACGACCGGGCGTTGACGTCATGGAACTCGCTTCCATCAACACCCCCGCCGCGGCGTTCGTCGCCGGCCTGGTCACCAGCCTGCATTGCGCCGGCATGTGCGGGCCGCTGGCCTGCCTGCTGGCGCCGGCCAAGGGCGATCGCACCGACCCGCAAACCGTCGCCACGGTCTATCACACCGCGCGGCTGGCCGGTTACATGACCCTCGGGGCGGTGGCCGGGGCCATGGGTGCGGTGCCGCTGGGGCTGTTGGGAGGAGGCGCCTTCCGTCTTTTGCCTTGGGTGTTGGTGGCCTATTTCCTCCTGGTCGCAGTGCGGCCGGGCGGGCAGTGGCCGCGGCCCGCGTTCCTCGCGCGTCTGCAAATGCGGCTCATGGGCTGGATCCGCGGCCGGCCCCGTCTGCAGGTGGCGGCGACGATGGGCGCGGCCACACCGCTGCTCCCGTGCGGGCCGTTGTATTTTCTGGTCGCCCTGGCGGCCCTGACCGGCTCGGCGCTGCGCGGAGTCGAGTTCATGCTGGCGTTCGGGCTCGGCACTGTACCGCTGTTGTGGGTGGTGCAGGCGGGCTTCGGTCGGCTGCGGGCGCGGCTGTCGCCGGTGGGCCTGGCGCGCCTCCAAACCGGCCTGGCCCTGGCGGCCGCCCTCGTCATCACCTGGCGGATGCGTGCCACCTTCGGCCTGCCCGGCCCGGACGCCGCCGGCCTCGTCTGCACCTGGCCATGAGCGCCACCCTGACCCCTCCGGATTTGGAAGCAGGCGAGGTGCCGCCCCCGTCCGTCGTCTCGTCCGCCCTGGCTTCAGCGACGGCGGAGGCCTCCGCCAGGGCGGAACCCCGCGCGGCTGGGACGCGAAAGTCACCCGCCACCCGTCCCTCCGTCTGCCGCCACTGCGGCGCCCCGTCGTCCGCCGGCGATTTCTGCTGCCCTGGCTGCGCCTATGTTTTCCGGCTGATCCACGAACACGGTCTCGACGCTTATTACCACATCAAGGACCCCGTCACCGCGCCCGCTGACCCGTCCCTTTTCCAGCCCCGCGACCTGGCCTGGCTGGAGGCCGCGCAACAGGAGGCCGAGGCCGCCGACCCCGCCCGTCGGCGCACCCCCGCACTGGCGCTCGATGTGCAGGGCCTCTCCTGCGCCGGTTGCGTGTGGCTGATTGAGCGGCTCTTCCAGCAACAGCCCGGCGCGGGTGACATCGCGGTCAACGCGCAGACCGGCCAGCTGCGGCTGCGGTGGATCCGGGGCGCGTTCGACGCGGTCGCCTTTGCCCGCGTGCTCCAGACCTTCAACTACCTCGTCGGCCCCGCCGGCGCGTCCGACGCGGACGAGTCGGAGAGCCGCGCGCTCATTCGCCGCATCGGGCTCTGCACCGCCTTTGCGATGAATGTGATGCTCTTCACGCTTCCGGTCTACTTCGGGATGCGGAGCACCTTTGCATATGCGCCGCTGTTTGGCCTGCTTTCGATGGGCTTTGCCACTCTCAGCCTGCTCGCGGGCGGCGGCTACTTCATCAGCCGGGCGGTGCGCGCCCTGCGGGCTCGCGTGCTCCACCTCGACCTCCCGATCGCGCTGGGCATCATCGGGGCCTATGCGGGTTCGTTCTACGGCTGGATGGCGGGGCGGCCTGAGTTCGTCTATTTTGATTTTGCGAGCACCTTCATCGTGCTCATGCTCACCGGCCGGTGGGCGCAGCTCGCCGCAGTCGAGCGCAACCAGCGCCGTCTGCTCCGTCGCCAGCCCGCGCCGCCGGCGGTGCGGATCCTGGCCGCCGACGGTCCCGGTCGCTTCCTGCCGCCCGACCAGTTGCGCGCCGGGATGCGTTTTGCCGTGGGGCGGGGCCAGACCGTGCCGGTCGCGGCCCGGCTGGCGACCACGGAGGTGGTGGTGAGTCTCGCCTGGATCAACGGTGAAGCCGAGCCGCGTTTGTTTCGGGCCGGCGAGCGCGTGCCCTCGGGCGCGGAAAACCTCGGGCGCGGTGAGATCATTCTCACGGCGGTCGAGGGGTGGGAGGAGTCGCTGCTCGCGGCGCTGCTCCGGCCGGCGGAGCGCCCCCGCGCCCGCTGCGGACTCTTGGAACGCATCATCCAGGGCTACCTGTTCGCGGTGCTCGGCGCCGCCGCCGTTGCCGGAGCGGGCTGGTGGCTTGCCACCGGCGACGGGCTGAGGGCGGGGGCGGTCGTCACTGCGGTCCTCGTCGTCTCCTGTCCCTGTGCGCTCGGACTCGCGTTTCCCCTGGCCGATGAGATGGCCACGGTGGCGCTGCGGCGGCGCGGGGTGTTTGTCCGCACCGTGGACCTCTGGCCGCGCCTCAACCAGGTGCGCCGGCTCGTCTTCGACAAGACTGGCACCCTCACGCTCGAGATCCCCCTGCTGGCCAACCCCGCCGCGCTCGTCGCGCTGGCCCCGGCCGACCGGTCGGCGCTGGCCGCCTTGGTGCGGGACAATCCGCATCCCGTCAGCCGTTGTCTCCATGAGAGTCTGCTCGCCGCCGGGCCGGTCCGGCCGGCGGAGGGCGAAGTCAGCGAGACCGTCGGGCTCGGGGTGGAGCTGGGCGCGTGGTCGCTCGGCCGGGCCGGCTGGCGCGACTCCGGGCCGGCCGACCATGCGACGGTGTTGGTCCGGCACGGCCATGTGCTCGCGCGGTTTCACTTCACCGACACGGCGCGGCCCGGCGCCAGGGCCGAGCTCGCCGCGCTGGCGGACCGGGGGTTGCCGGCCTTCATCCTGAGCGGGGACCGGCCGGACAAGGTTGTCACCCTGGCGCGCGAGCTCGGGGTGGCGGAGGCCGCGGCGATGGGCGGCCTCTCGCCGCAGGCCAAGGCCGGCTGGTTCGACCAGGCCGGGGCGGACGACACCCTCATGCTGGGCGACGGGGCTAACGACAGCCTGGCCTTTGACCGCGCGCTGTGCCGCGGCACGCCGGTGATCCATCGTGGCCTGCTCGCGGAGAAGTCAGACTTTTACTACCTTGGCCGCAGCATCGACGGCGTCCGCGCGCTCTTCGAGGTCAACGACGCCCGGCGCCGCACCCAGGCGTGGCTGCTGGCGTTCATGATCGCCTACAACGTGGAGGCGGTGAGTCTGGCGGTGGCCGGCCTGATGCACCCCCTATTGGCGGCGATTCTGATGCCCGTCAGCTCGCTGATTACTCTCGCGCTTGTCGGCTGGGGCATGCGCGAAGTGTGGCGGATCCCCTCCAGGACCTGATTGCCTTCGTTCTCGTTGCCGGTCCGCCATCCCGTCGGCCATGGCTTGATCGACGGTGGAAGCTTCAGCGAAGGCGGATCCTGCTCGTTCTAAACCGCAAACCTACACCCAAAGACCCGGTCACGGGGATCGATCCGGCCCCAGCAGGCCGCGCCGATGAGAAAAAGGCAGCCGATCGCGAGCACGGGGGTGTTCCAGTCACCGGTCAGTTTCAGCAGCCATGTCACCAGCAGCGGGCCGCCCACGCTGCCGATCTGGCCGGCGGTGTTCATCGTGGCGCTGACGACAGCGACGTGGGGCCCCCCGAGGTCAATGCAGGTGGCCCAGGTCGCGCCGAGGGTGAACATCGTCGCCCCCACCGCCAGCGAGATGAGACCGATCGCGAGATAGGGATCATGGGCAAAGGCCGCCCCGATCATCGCCAGCCCGGCGAGCAGGTTGCCCAGCCCGGCGATCCCCGCCCGTCCCCAGCGCAGGCCGAAGCGGTGGGCTGCGGCATCCGTCGCTGCGCCGCCGAGCAGGTCGCCCGCGATGCCCACCAGCAGCGGCAGCCCGGCGAAGAAGCCGAGCGAGAGCGCCTTGAAGTGGTGCTTTTCCGCCAGATAGGTCGGCAGCCAGGTGATGCAGAAATAAAACGCGCAACTGTTCGGGATGTAGCCGAGGCAGAGCGGCAGCATGTTGCGGTGGCCCAGCAGCCGCCGCCAGGTGAACCGGTCCGCGGGGGAATCCCCCGCCACGCCGCGCCCGGCGGCGATGAGGGCGAGTTCGGCGGGGTTCACCCCGGGGTGCTGCGAGGGATCATCCCGGAACCACCGCAACCAGGCGGTGGTCCAGACCAGTCCGGTCAGCCCGAAACAGACAAACACCGTCCGCCAGCCGAAAACGCCGCCCAGGGCGAGGGCGAGCATCGGGGTGAGCCCGCCGGCCAGATGCGCCCCGCCGAAGAAAAGGCCCTGCACCCGCCCCCGCGCCGCCCGCGGCACCCATTGGGCAAACGTCAGGGCCATGCACGGCCACGCGCCCGCCTCGCCGACGCCGAAAAGGAACCGCGTCACGACCAGCGAGGTGAAATTGAGCGCGGCCCCCGTCGCCATGGTGAAGGCCGACCACCAGAGCACGATGCGGGTGAGCGCGCGGCGCGCCCCCCGCCGGTCGGCCCACCAGGCGGTGGGCAGCTCAAACAGCGCGTAGGCCAGGGCGAAGGCGCTGAAGACCACGCTCATCTGCTCCTTGCTCAGCGCGAGATCCCGGCTGATGTCCGGGGCCAGCGCACCGATGCATGCGCGATCGAGATAGGTGACCATGCCCAGCGACACGGTCAGCGCCACCACCCCGTGGCGGACACGCGTGGGCGGGCCGGCCGGGACTGGGAGGGGTGGGGCGTTCGTGGTCGGCACAGGGGTGCGGGATTGACAGACAACCCCCGCCGCCGATCAAGGCCTATCACCCTGCCGCCTTGCGGGCGTTTGGCCCTGCCCAAGCATCGAGTCTTGCTCCTCCTGGTGCGTGGAACCAGGCTGTTCCCCTCCGCCGCCCGATCCTCACCCTCGCCCCTGACCAACTGGCGGCATTCCTCCGGTGCCGCAGGTGAGCGATTCCTCTCCATTCCCATGTCATCCCCGATCAAGAAAACCAACCGGCCACGACCGGTTTCGTCCGCCGGCTGCATGGTCATTTTGTTCCTCGGGGCATGGCTGGCCACATCGGCCCCGTGCCTGGCCGCCGAAGTTAAGGCCGCAGCCGGGACGACCAGCCTGCGCACGATGTCCTGGGGCGACAAGCTCCGGCAGTCCGGGGCCGTGGGTCTGGTGCAGCTGGGCATGTCCGCGTTTGGCGCGATATTCATTTTTGAGCGTCTGTCCGGCTTGCGGCGCAAGCACCTCGTGCCAGCCGGACTGGCCGACCGCGCCCGCAAACTGTGGCAGGAGGGCCGGTTTGTGGAATTGGAGCAACTGGGCGAAACCGAGCCGAGCACGCTCGCGCGGGTGATTGCCTTCATCGCCCAGAACCGGACGGCGCCGATGACCGAGGTTTCCGAGGTGGCCGGCGATCTGGTCTCCCGCGAGCTGGCGATCCACCACCAGCGCGCCTATCCGCTCGGCATCATCGCGACGCTTTCACCCTTGCTGGGGTTGCTGGGGATGATCTTCGGCATGATCACGACCTTTGAGACGGTCGCGCTGGCGGGCGCCCTGGGGGACCCTTCGCAACTGGCGGCGGGCATTTCCGAGGCGCTGGTCACGACGGGGCTCGGCCTGGCCATCGCCATCCCTTTTCTCGCCTTTTATCATTTCTTCAAATACCGGACCAACGGTTACGGCGTCATGCTCGAGGGCGAGGTGACCGGCCTGTTGACCGCCTGGCTCATGCACCGCGACCACCGCTGACCCACCCGCGCCATGCGTATAAGAAAAACCGAGGACGAGCCGTTCGAGATCATGTTGATCCCGATGATCGACTGCATGCTGGTCATCATTATTTTCTTTCTGGTGGCGACAACCATGAAGAGCCACGAGAAGGAGCTTCCGGTGGATCTCCCCGCCGCGTCGGCCGCGCTGCAGGTGGAGCAACCACCCGACCTTTTCATCATCGGGGTGGACAAGGACGGCGTGCCGTATCTGTCCACGGGAGATTTCATCGAGCCGGTGGACACCGAGCGGCTGCACCAGCGCATCCGTGAGGTGGCCAAGGCCGACCCGAACCGGCGCGTGCGCATCGACGGGGATCGCGCCACCCGGTTCGAGGACATCATCCGGATCATTGATCTCTGCCAGTTTGAGGGCCTGAAGAATGTCGGACTCCACACCAAATCCAGCCCCGGCCGCTGACCGCCGCGCCCCCGTCTCCTCCCGCGGGCTGTCCCCCGGCGCAGCTGCACCGCGCTGGTGGGTGGCGTCGATCCTCTTCCATGCCGGGTTGCTCGCATGGTTGCTGTGGCTCGCCCCAGTCCGCGTGTTTGACCCCGCGGCCAAGCCGGAAGCCACCCCGGTGAGCGCCGCGCGCGCGCGCGAGGTCGTGGAGCAGATCCGGGTGGAGCAGGCGGGCTCGCTGGAGGACAGCCTCCGCACGCTGGCGGACATACGCGCTAAAATGGCCGCGCTGGAGGACCGCAAGCGCACTGCGTACACGGCGTTCGCCCGCGAGACGGGGAAGGACGCGCCGGCCAAGGCGGCGGCGGGGCAGGCCGCCATGGCGCAGGCCGGGGCGGCGGCGCTGGCGGCGCTCGATCAGGCGGGCGACAGCGCCACCCAATTTGTGCAGACGCGGGCCAACACCTTTTTTGACGAACTGGCCGATGCGCATAAACTTGCGGCCACCAAGCAGGCGGAGCTTCGGGATTTGCAGGATCAGACTCTGGGGGTGCTTTCCCTGGGGGACACGCGCTTCGCCGCGGCGGCCCGTGCCCAAGCCGAGGCCGGCGCGGCGCAAGACCAGGCGATCCAGGCGCTGACCGATGTGGCGGCAGCGCGCAATCCTGCCTGGGACTCCCGTAAACGCACCGCCCGGGAAAACCAGATTGATCACTTCACCTACGAAATCAGGCGCGCGAAGAACGCCGTGCTCCAGGCTGATGCCAATCTCGCGGCCTTGAATACGCAGATCGCCATCGACGCTGCTGTCGTGGCCCGGGCCACCGCCGACGCCCGGGAGGCGGCCGCCAAGGCCGCTGCCAGCCCCACCGAGCAGACGCGACTAGCGGTTGACAAGGCGCAGAAGGCCGCCACCGCCGCGGCGAGGGAGCTGGCCGCCGACCAGAAGCGTTTGTCTGACCACCCCAAGGCGGTGGCCGATGCGATCAAGCAGATGCCAGAGTTGGAGGCCAGGCTGGCGGAGAGCCTGGCTGCGCCGGAACCGCAGCCGGTCACCCCGACCCCTCAGGATCAGCGGCTGATCGCGCTGCAAGCCACGGCCCACCAGTTGCAGCTCGAGGCGGTGCAAGCGCAGCAGCGTGCCGCGGCGACGGTCGCCGCGCTGTCGGGTGCCGGGTCGGCCGCCCATGGCGCCACCACCGCGCTCGCCGCCCTGGACCTCGCCGCGCCCGCCGAACCGGTGCCGCCGCCGTCGGCTCCCGGGACCATGAACCTCGCGCAGGTTTACGAGACCGCGGTGAAAACCGAGAGTGCCCTGACCCAATCCTACCGTCGGCTCCGCGCCACCGACCTGGCGATGATCCGGCACCTGCCCATTTCACGGGCGATCGAACTGACCGACGTGGCGAAAGCCCTGCGCCCCGATCTGGCCGGCGCGCTGCAGGCCACGGTCGCCTCGGGCGAGGAGTTGCCGGCCGCCCGCGAGGCGATCCAAACGGCCCGGTCAGAAATGGACGCGATGGTGCGGCTGGCCAGCTCCCTGCTGTCCCAGGCGGAGGCGCTCGACGACAGCGCGGGGGCCACGGTCTCGACCGACGAATACAACCGCAAGTTCGAGCAATGGGAGAAAATGCAGGATCTGGCCGCGGAGGACGAGGGCCAATGGGCGAAGGATCTCACCGGGGCCATGGCTGGCGGCGCGGGCCAGGCGGGCGATGGCAATCCGGGAGGCGAAGGTGGAGGCGGGTCCGGGCCCGGAGGAGGCGGGTCTGGCGGCGGCCAGCCCGGGGGTGCCCCCGGCGCGGGCGGGCCCAATCTGGGAAAAACGGGAATGGCCGGTCCCTTTGGCCCCGATACCGGGTCAGGCGCGTCCGGTTCACCCGGCGTGCGTGGTGGGGTGGGTGGCTTCGGGAAGGGCGGCATTCCCGGGGCCAAAGGTGCGGCCGGTGCGCCCGAGGATGTCTCCGACCGCGTTACTCCCTCTCCAGGGCGGCGGGTGGCGGCGCAGGGCCCTTCGGCGAATTGGTTCTTCGTGGACAGTTGGTATATTCTCGGCCCCTTCGACAACACCAACCGCGCGAACATCGACCGGAAATTTCCGCCGGAAACGGTCATTGATCTGAACGCAACCTATCCCGGCAAGAACCGGGTTCCGATCCACTGGGAGTTTCAGCAATCGAGCAAACCGAACATCACACCCCAGTTGGACGGCTACAACTCCGCAGTGCAGAATCCGGCCCAGAGCTCCGACGCCAACTTCCGGCGCAATCTCGAATACATCATCTACTACGGCTACACCGAGCTTTGGTTTGCAAAGGCCTGTGACCTGTGGGTGGCCATCGGCAGCGACGACTCCGCCAAAGTGTGGGTTGAGGACCAGCTGGTGTGGGTGAGCGGCAAGAACCTCAAGGCTTGGTCGCTTAACGAGGGTCTCCGCAAAGTCCACTTCAAGCAAGGCGTCAATCGCGTCCTGTATCGCGTCGAGAATGCCAACAGCCGGACCGAGTTCTCCATGGTGGTCTCGCTGCTGCCGTGAGAGAAGCCAGCCTGAGGTAGGGCGCGCCTCGTCGCGGCATCGGGCCGCCGGCGGCGGACGTTTCGGACTGGAACTGAGGCGCCCTTGCCGCAGGGGACGCCACACCATGGCGTCCATGGACTACCGGCGCGACTGCGCCAATCGTCGGGCGCGGCCGTCCCTCAAGCCCCACCGTTCAGGTGGCGATTCCGTCGGCGGACGCTTGGATTCCCGGTTGCGGATGCGGCGGAGTGCCTGGCGGCAACGGCTCGGGTGGCGGCAGTTGGCCACCTGACGTCGCGGGCGGTGCTGGCTGCATCGGGGCGGGCTGGATCGGTGCTGGAGGCATCGAGCCTCCAGGAGCAACCGGTGGCTGCGGCACCAGCGCACCGCCGGGAGTGCCCGGCTGCGGAGTTGGTAGCGCACCACCCGGGGTTCCCGGTTGCGGCGGCACCAACGCACCGCCCGGGGTGCCCGGCTGCGGAGGCAATAATGCACCACCAGGAGTTCCCGGTTGCGGCGGCACCAGCGCGCCACCCGGAGTACCGGGTTCCGGCATAGGCATCGCCCCGCCTGGCGTGCCCGGCTGCGGTGGTGGTAGCGCCCCGCCTGGCGTGCCCGGCTGCGGCGGAGGCAGGAGATCAGCCAAATGCACGGCTGCGCTGGATCCCGCACTGGCTGCACCCTGCACCAGACCGGGCACGAGCAGGGCAAGTCCGACCGTCAGGGCGACTGCGGTGGAAAAAACGACGATGCAGTTGGTTGGTTTGATGGATTTCATGTTGATGGACCCAACCTACACTGCCCGCACGGCCACCGCGATGGAGTCTTGACCTACCATTTGCCACCGGCGTGCCAACCCGACTGGCTTCGCTTTTGCACTTTCCCGCCAACCACAGTTTGGCTCAGGCTCCGACGGCCGCAAGGAAAGCGAGCCCAGCCCGGCCACCCCTGTCATGGCCTGATGCAAACCAATCAGTGTTATCCTGTATCGAGCGGAGCGACCGTCCGACAATCCGCGTAAAATCCTTCCGCGGAATTTGGGTTCATTTCCCCTTTGGCGTCCGGACGACCCCCGGCGCTGGCGCGGTGCGAAACAGCAGGGGCGCGAAGTCGGCGAGGTTTTGGCGCCAGGTGGAGAAGTTGTGAAACCCGTCGGTGGGATTCCAGGCATAGTTGATCTGGTGCGCGGCGAGGAGTGCGGCGAAGCGTTCGGTATTGGGGAAGAACGTCACATTTTGGTCCTGCCGGCCGCAGGCCAGCCAGAGCACCGCGATCCGTGAATTGGTCCCGGCCGGATCGTTGAGCAGGGCGGGATAGTCGGCCGTGAGGTTGGGCAGTCCGGCCGGGCTGAATGCTCCGAGCGCACTGAAGCGGTCGAGGTTGTGGAAAAAGATATGGGACGCTTGGTCCCCGCCCATGGAGAGACCGGCGATGGCGCACTGGTCCCGGCCGGCCGCGACCCGATAGCGGGCCTCGACCAGCGGTATTACGTCGTGGACCAGATAATCCTCGAAGGTCTCGGTGTTGGTGCGGCCGCCTGCTGCCCGGGTGCCGTAGGGCAGGGCATGGCCGAAAGGCATCACGACGATCATCGGCACCGCCCGGTTTTGGGCGAGAAGGTTGTCGAGGATGAGGTTGGCGTGGCCGGCGGTGGTCCAGCCGGCCGCAGTGTCATTGTTGCCGTGCAACAGATAGAGCACCGGATAACGGCGCCCGGGCGACTCCGCATAGCCGGGCGGGGTGTAGACGAAAACCTGGCGCGGCTCGCCTTTGAGCACGGCGGACTGCTGCCAGTTGATCTCGACCAGGCCATGGGGCACAGCCTGGAGATCCCAGAGGGCCGGGGTTGGCCCGGGCACCTCCACGATGCTGCCGGAGCCGCGCGCGCGGAGCTTGATCAGAGGGTTGACCGGGTCGGCCATGGCCACGCCGTCCAGGTTGAAGGAGTAGATGTAGCCCGTGGGGGCGAGCGGACCGACCGTGACGCTCCACAACCCGTCCGGCGATTTCTCCATTTTTTGGGTGGAGTTCGTGGGGAGCCAGTCGGTCGTGAGGGTGACCTCGGTGGCCTTGGGCGCGAGCAGACGGAAGGTGACGGTGCGGTCGGGATGGACCTCGGGCGACACCACGGGCGGAGTCGCCGGCTGCTGGCCGTGAACGGCGGGCAATAGGAGCGAGAGCATGAGGGGCAGGAGGAGCTTTTTCATGGAGGGGTAGGAAAGCGCAACAATGCCGCCAAACGCCGGCTGGCCGCAAGAACGGAAGGAACCAGGGGAAAAGGGAGAGCGCCCGGGAGCATGGCCGCAAATGAAACAAGTGGCGCAGATTTCTTAACCGCTCATCTTCGCTAAACCTCCAAGCCATCATCACCCAAGGGGGGGCATGTTTGCTCATTGCGCAGGATGTCGCTGCTGAAAATCGGCTAAGAGGAGGGCGACCTCGGGGGCCATGAGCGGCTCGGGGTCGCCGTGTTCGTCGAGGCGGGCGGCGCATTGCAGCTCGGCAAACTCGGTCACATCGGCCACCGTCCATGAAGTCGGCGCGAGGTCCCAGAGGCGGGCGGTCTTGTCCCAGCTTGCGGTCAGCAGTTTGCGGCCGTCGGGAGAAAACGCGACGTGGCGCACCGAGATCGTGTGACGCAGGGGCGCCGCGAGCAGGCGGCCGGTCGCCGCGTCCCAGAACCTCGCCAGGTTGTCCTCGCCGCAGGTCGCCACGATCCGTCCGTCGGGGCTGAAAGCCGCGTGGACCACGGCATCGTCGTGTTTGAGCGGGGCCGCGATCAGCTCTCCCGTCGCCGCGTCCCAGAGGCGCGCGGTCAGGTCGAGGCTCACCGTCGCGATCTTGCGACCGTCGGGGCTGAAGGTGGCAAAGTTCACCTGGTCGTCATGCTCGAGCGGACGCGTGAGCGGCACTCCAGTGGCCGCGTCCCACACCCTCGCCGTGTGGTCGCCGCTCGCGGTCACCACCCGGCGGCCGTCGGGGCTGAACTGCGCGTGGCTCACCCAAAACCCGTGTTGAAGCGGCGGGGTGACGGGCTGGCCCGTCATGGCGTTCCACACGCGCGCGGTGTTGTCGGAGCTGGCGGTGAGCACGGTCCGCCCGTCCGGGCTGAAGGCGACCTCCACCACGGAGCCGTCGTGCCGCAGCGGCGGCGTGAGCTCCCGGCCGGTGGCCACGTCCCAGAGGCGCGCGGTCTGGTCATTGCCCGAGGTGGCGAGGATTCTCCCGTCGGGGCTGAACGCCGCGCACCGCACGCGATCCTGGTCAAATCGCACCGACCGGGCCTCGCCGGTGGTCGTGTCCCACAGCCGTGCGAATGTGCTGTAGCAGGTCGCGACCACCGTCCGCCCGTCGGGGCTGAACGCCGCCGTCTGCACCTGGTCGCTGTAAGGCAGCGGGGGCGTGAGCGGCCGGCCGGTGGTGGCGTCCCACACCCGCGCGGTCTTGTCCCAGCTCGCGGTCGCGATGGCGCGGCCATCGGGGCTGAACACCGCGTCCTCGACCGAGTTGTCATGGGCAAAGGTGAGCGCGTCGGCGCGCGGGGTGTGCAGGTCCCAGACCCGCACCGCCCCGTCAGCACCGGCGGTGGCGAGGAGGCGGCTGTCAGGGCTGAAAACCACCGCATTGACCGCACCGCCATGGTGCAGTGGTGGACTGACGGGTTGACCGGTGGTGGCGTTCCAGACGCGGACGACGCTGTCAGCGCCGGCGGTCGCCACCGTTTTTCCATCGGGGCTGAACGCTGCCGCGAGCACAGTGTCGTCGTGCTTGAGCGGCTCGGTGAGCGGCGCTCCGGTGGTGGCATCCCACAGCCGCGCGGTCTCGTCATCGCCGGCCGTGAGCACAAACCGTCCGTCGGGGCTGAAGGTGGCAAACCGCACGACGCTGCCGTGCTCCAGCGGGGGCGTGCGTGGTTTGCCGGTCCGGGCGTCCCAGACGCGCGCGGTGTGATCCTCGCTGGCCGTCACGATGGCGCTGCCATCGGCGCTGAAAGCGGTGTCGAGCACGGCGGCGGTGTGCTTGAGCGGCGGCACGGTGGGGGTGCCCGTGGCGAGGTCCCAGAGCCGGGCGGCGCTATCGCCGCCAACCGTGAGCGCGGTGCGCCCGTCGGGGCTGAATTGCACGCGAGTCACCGCTCCACCATGCACGAGAGGCGGGCCGAGTGGCGCTCCGGTGGCGGCGTCCCAGATCCGGGCGGTGTGATCGCTGCAGGCCGTGATGACGCGCTTACCGTCGGCACTAAAGGCCGCCTGCACGACCGCTGCCGCGTGGCGGAGCGGCGGCGTGCGGGGTAGGCCGGTCGCGGTTTCCCACACCCGTGCCGTGCCCTCCTCGCTGGCGGTCACGATGGCGCGCCCGTCGGGGCTGTACGCCGCGGTCCACACCGCGTCCGCGTGCGCCAGGGTCGCGAGGAGCCGGCCGGTTGCCACGTCCCAGAGCCGGGCGGAGTGGTCCGCGCCTGCGCTCAGGAGGGTGTGGCCGTCGGGGCTGAAGACCACGGTCGTCACGGCGGCCTCGTGCCGCAGGCACCACCGCAAGGGTGGCAGCTCGCGGACAAGGTTGCCTGCGGTCACCGCAAGCATGGGGTCAGTGGGCGCCGCCTGCATCGCCGCGGCGATTTGGAGCAACGCCTGGGCGTGGTCGCCAGCCATCATCAAAAATTCCGCCTCCGCGATATGGTCGGCGGGTGGAGTCAGGGGCCCGGAGACGCCGGCAGCGGCGCAGGGGAGGCGGGCGAGGATTAGAAGGACCAACCCCAACAAGGTTGCCACACGAAGGCCGGGTCGAAAGCGGAGACGGAGTTGGACACAGAGATCACAGAGAGACCAATCCGAGGTCACAGAGGAATGACTCTGTGTCCTCGGTGGGCTGCGCTCTGTGTTCACTGTCCGGCATCCGTGTTCATCCGTGTCCATCCGTGGTTAAAATAGTTTTTCGCCTGTGTGGACCCGAACGTCCGAGGTCCCGGAGGGATCGCTCTGTGCCCTCTGTGGGCTGCGCTCTGTGTCCCACTTCCGGCATCCGCGTTCGTCGTCGTTCCCTCCGCCGGGTTTGATCCTATTTGGTCGCGGCCGTCGGCTTGAGCAGGCCGCGGAAGGCCATCCAGGCGGCGGCGCGCTCGGGCCAGTCGGCGTGCGGGCCGGAGCTGGGCCGGATGCCGTAGCCGTGGCCGCCTTCGCTCCAGACATGGAGCTCCGCCGGAACCCCGGCCTTTTTCAAGGCGAGGTAGAAATAGATCGCGTTCTCCGGGCCGCCCTTGTCGTCGCCCGAGATGGACAGAAAAGTGGGCGGAAAGTCCTTCGTCACTTTCACGTCCTCGCTCAGCGCCGGGACGGCGCTGGCGCGGGCCGCGATCCCGCCCGGATAGATGTCGAAGGCGAAGTCGGGCCGGGTGGGGGCCTTGTCCATGTCATCCACGGGATCATACATCCGCTTGTCGTAGTTGGTTTCCACATCGGCCACAAGCTGCCCGCCCGCCGAGAAGCCGATGATGCCGACGCGCTTCGGATCAATCCCCCATTCCGCCGCCTTGGACCGGATGATGCTCATCGAGCGCTGGGCGTCCTGCAGGCCCGCCATGTAGCGCGGCATGCCCTCGCGGTTGGGGATGCGGTATTTCAGGAGGATGCCCGTGACACCGATGGAGTTGAGCCACGTGGCGACGCCCGCGCCCTCGTCCGCCATGGAAAGCTGGTAAAAACCGCCGCCCGGACAGATCAGGACCGCTGCGCCGGTGTCCTTGTCCTTGGCGGGCCGATACACTGTGAGGGTGGGGGTGGCCACGGTGCCCGTAAGGAGGTTGCCGGGCTTCATCTGCTCGTCGGCCTTGAGATCGGCCTTGTCGCCGGGCGGGGTGCCGGGCCAGACATTCAGGGTGAGGGCGGGTTCGGCGGCGAAGGCCGGCAGGGCGGCGAGGACAACGGAGGCGAGGAGGGTGGGGAGTTTCATGGGGGAGGGGAGATTCTGAACCGCGTACCAAGCGAAGCGACAGCCTGCCATGGACGCCAATAGACGCGAATGGGGAGAAGGACAGATGGATTATGAAGGATGAATTATGAAGGGGGCAAGGCCGGAAGGAGGGAGGGAGTCAGGAGCCACTGCTGATTCACGAAGGAAGGGATGGGGCGACCACAAGGACGCGGCCTTCGCCTCTGGCCTGCCCAAACAAAAATCTGTAACCACTTATGCACACTTATTTACACTGACCCAATCCTCAGAATCAAGGTTCATCAGTGTCCATCAGTGGTTGAAATCCGACCGTTGGAAAAGTTCTCATCCAAGTGTTCCAAGAGTTGTTGGGTTATTCATAATCATTGGGTTGGGGTCATCCACGAATCGGCATTGGTCAGGAGCCCAGGTGTCAGGATTCAGGAGACGGAGACCGTAGTTCTTGGTGCTGGGTTCGTGGTTCTTGGTTTCCTTGGCGAGAAAGAGGCCGTAACATTTGCGGGTGGTTTCCTCTGTAGGGGATGACGCCTCCTCGTTGCCTGAGGGTGGGTGGCATTTCCAACCATGAACTCTCCGCCGACTTCCACTCCCCCCGCCCCGAACACCTGTCCCCATTGCGGGCAGCCGGTGCCCGCCGGGGCCGCGCTCGGGCTGTGCCCGGTGTGCCTGCTGGCCGCGGGTGCGCCCAGCCAGGCCGAGGCCAGGGCGCCGGCGTTCACGCCGCCGCCGCTGGATGAGCTGGCCAAACATTTTCCGCAGCTCGAATTGCTGGAACTCCTCGGGCGGGGAGGGATGGGTGTGGTGTACAAGGCGCGGCAAAAGGCGCTCGACCGGCTGGTGGCGTTGAAAATCCTCCCGCCCGCGCTGGGCGACGATCCGGCGTTTGCCGACCGCTTCACCCGCGAGGCCCGGGCGCTGGCGCAGCTCAACCATCCCGGCATTGTCACCCTCTATGAGTTTGGCCGCACGGACGACGGGCTGTTTTTCATCCTGATGGAGTTTGTGGACGGGGTGAACCTGCGGCAGTTGCTGGCCGGCGGCCGGGTGGCCTCGCGCGAGGCGCTGGCGATCGTGCCCGAGCTGTGCGACGCGCTGCAATACGCGCACGACCGCGGGATCGTCCACCGCGATATCAAGCCGGAGAACATCCTGCTCGACCGCCGCGGCCGGGTGAAGATCGCTGACTTCGGCCTGGCCAAGCTGGTGGGCGAAAGTGGCACGGGCGTCCCGCCCGTGAATGAAACAAACGGCAAATCCGCGGGCGGGACGCCCGTGCCACAAGGCCTCACCGAAGCCGGCAAAGTCATGGGCACGCCCAGCTACATGGCGCCGGAGCAGACTTCCAGTCCTGCCGAGGTGGATCACCGGGCCGACATCTACGCCCTGGGCGTGGTGTTCTACCAGATGCTCACCGGCGAGCTGCCGGCGGAGAAAATCGCCCCGCCGTCCCGCAAGGTCGTGCTCGACGTGCGCCTTGATGAGGTGGTGCTGCGCGCTTTGGAAAAAGAGCCTTCACGCCGCTACCAGCAGGCGAGCATGATGAAGACGCAGGTGGAGACGATTACCGCCGCGCCCGCTGGAGTTGGCACTCCGCCGGCTCCCTTCGTCAATCTTCCTCCCCTCCGAGCGCCATGGAGCGTCGCCGCGTTCGCCAAGTCCTCCCGGAAGGCCCCGTCCTTTTTCTGCTTCGCAGCGGCCTGCTGGCTGATCAGCGAAATGTTCACCATCGCCGAGCACCAGGCAGTGTTGAGTTATGAGACAGCGTTGAAAATGCTTTTCCTGATCGCGGCAACGGTCTGCTCGATACTCGCTGGCTTCTGTGTGTTCTTAACCTCGCGGCCCGGATCGGGCGTGCCGCCAGCGCCCTCTGCTCCCACACCGCGCCTTTCCCGCACCGCCCTCATCGGCGCAGCCTGGCTGACCCTGTTTTTTGCGGTCGTCCCAGCTTTTCTCTGGCACGAGTCCAAAACCCACGAATTCGAGAACCACGGTCCCTTTGCCTCGTTGCTCATGGGCTTTGTGTTCTTCGCGTTTATCCTGCCGGCCTTCACCGCCCCCTTTGGCGCGACCATCGCTGGTTGGATCGCCGTCACCCAAATTCGCCGTTCGGCGGGGAGAATCTACGGGCTCTGGCTGGCGGTGTTTGCTGGGCTCATGTTTCCCTTGCTCGCTGTGGACGGTGTGGTGGCCGGGCTCTGGATGTTGGTGCTTAGACTTGGGGTGATGGGGTATAAGCCGGTTCTTTGGACGAGGGAATCGGACAATTCATCCTGGGGGGTTTTGGCACTGCTGGTCATTCTCACCTCCGCTTCGCTTGACTGGCTCATTGTCCGCCAAGTCTGGCGCACGGTTGGCGGGGTGGTTGAGGGCGTGAGGCCGGTTGCCGCCACGCCCCAATCCCGCCGGTTGATCGGGGCTGCGGTCTTGTTGGTTTTGGGCGTGGTGGTTGCCGCCCTCTTCGGTTCTTCGCTCACTGCCGACCGCTTTGGCCCGACGCATGAGATCGTTCTGCCGACACCCGGAAGGGGTGAGGCTGGCGTGCTGCACTTCGGCGATGATCGGCTGCTCACGCCGCCCGACGAGCTGGCCCAGAAACTGGCTGACGGTGTTCCCGATCTAGGCATTGATGGCAGGCAATGGTTGCGCAAGGCGGGCGCGGATGCGGTCGTGCAGGCCAATCGCCCCGGCAACCTGCGTTTGATCGAGGGGTTTGGCTACAAGTTCGGCGATGGCGAGTACACGCTCGACAATGTCACTCCGGCGCAGGTGGTGGCCGGTATGACGCGCCTTTGGTCAGGACGGACCGCCCCTTTGGCCGAGCCGGATATTTTTTACCAGACTCCGGCCGAGGCTTCCGGGCTGTTTATCTTCGTCACCCGTGGAGGTGCGCTGGGCGTGCTGCAAGTTGTGGGTCCGTCCGAAAGCCCGCGCGGTTTGGCGATCCGCTACAAGCTGGTCGGCCATGGCCGAATTCCTTCGGCCAACTGGCACGAAGTGGGCACCGGCCTGCCTCTTCGCTTCGAACCGGCCGCGTTTGTGCCGCCCGCCGTCCCTGGCCCGTTGCTTCGGGTCACATTGCGCGTACTCGAGGTGCCCCGCGGTTTCGATGATGGCGCGTTGGTTCGGCCGGCGGCGATGTTTGACCGGGGCGATGTGCGGGTGATCGCATCGCCTACGGTCATTGTCGCCAGCGGCGGAGAGGGGGGGATTCTCCTCCCCGATGACGCCGCGATCAACGCCGGTGGGGCGGGGCTGGCGATATTGGGCGCGAAAACGCACATGCTTTTTATCAAGCCTACCTATGAAAACGGAACCCATTGGGTTCACTTCACTCTGGACGGTCTGCTGCCCGGCGCTGCCGGTTCCGCCTCGGCCACCCGG
This sequence comes from uncultured Opitutaceae bacterium, assembly GCA_903929355.1. Taxonomy (GTDB): domain Bacteria; phylum Verrucomicrobiota; class Verrucomicrobiia; order Opitutales; family Opitutaceae; genus CAIYUN01. The sequence goes on along the minus strand of CAIYUN010000023.1, from coordinate 35,836 downwards.
CAAAGGATGCGGAGCGGCTCGATTGAACTCGGCGAGTTCCAACCATTGGAGGAGCAAGGGTTGGAGAACGGTCGCAGCCGGTGGGCGGTGCTCACGATTGAACTGGAGCCCTCTTCTCCACCCGCCGTCCAGGCACGGTCAGGGGATTTGGAAAACAAGCTGGCCGAGGCGGAAGCCGCCCTGAAACAGAGCGAGGCGCGTTTTGCCGTCGGACTGGCGGATCGCGGGGAATTGCAGCAGGCTCAGGACGCAGTGGAGATGATCAAGTCTGAACTCGCGGGCGATCCGTTGGGCGTCGCCCGCGTCAAGCTGTCCGCAGCGGAACACCAGCTGAAATTTGCCACTGTCCAATTCGAGGCGGGCCTGGTTCCCTCAGCCACCCTCGATGCCGCCAAGGCCGGGGTGGCGGCGCGTCAGGCGGAGTTTAACGCCTTGGCCCCCCAACCATGACCACCCCTTCCGGCGGCGGCCGGTTTGCCAGTACGCGATGGACGCAGGTCCTCGCCGCCGCCGACCCGGCGCACCCCGAGGCCCGTGAGGCGCTCGCCGTGCTCTGCCGGACCTACTGGTCGCCGCTGTATGCGTTTGTCCGCCGGCGGGGGCACAGCCCGGAGGATGCGGAGGATCTCACGCAGGGTTTTTTTGCGCGCCTGCTGCGGCTCGATTCACTCACGCAGGTGCGGCGGGAGCGCGGGCGGTTCCGCTCGTTCTTGCTCGCCGCGCTGCAGCATTATCTGGCCGATGAGCACGACCGGGCGGGCGCGGCCAAACGCGGCGCGGGGTTGGTCGTCCCGATCAATTCGAACGAGGCGGAGCCGGGCTGCCAGCGCGAGGCAGCCGACACCGCTGCGACGCCGGACGCTGCGTTTGACCGCACCTGGGCGCTGACGCTGCTCGACACGGTGGCCACTCGTTTGCGCGACGACTATACGACGGCCGGACAGGGCGATTTGTTCGCGGGGTTGAGCTTCAGCCTCACCGGCAGCCGCAGCGAGCTGCCCTACGCGGAGCTGGCCGGGAAACTCGGGCTGACCGAGCCGGCGGTGCGCGTCGCGGTGCACCGGCTGCGCAAACGCTACCGGCAATTCCTGCGCGAGGAGATCGCGTCGACCGTGGCCCGGCCCGAGGACGTGGACGACGAGCTGCGCTCGCTCCGGCTGGCCTTGACCGGATGAGTCGCGGAAATCGATCCTGACCACGGATGATTCGAGTTTAGACGGGTGTTCAACCAGCGGAACCCGCTTTAACCTCCAGAGGGAACTCCATGGATTTTGGGCGGTCTTTTCGGAATCCTCTTTATCCGTGTCCATCCGTGAAATCCGTGGTAAAACTCAGCTTCCGAACTCTGCCTCAGTTTCATTCCCCCATGAGCTTCAAACGCCTTCCCGACCTTATCATTGTTGCCTGTCTCGCCGCCTTGATCGTCTGGTGGCGGTGGCCGGCGACTCCCGCCACACCCTCCGTCGCGCCGGCGGTGATCGTGAGCCATTTACCCGCACCGGTGGTCACGACCGACGTGCCGCCACCGGGTGCACCGGCGGACGCGCCGCCTGCCCCGCCGGTGGTGACCGTGGTGATTCCGTCCGCACCAGTAGATCCTCAGGCGGAACTGGGCACCGCCATTTCAGACCTGATCCGCCTGGCTCAGGCGGGCGATGCCGCGACGATGTTCCAGAACTATATCCAGCCGTCGGCGCAGGCGGGCATGTCGGAGCAGGTGAAGACCAACATGATCTATATGATGCAGAATGAGGCGGCGAGTCCGCAGGGCCTGCTGGAGATGCAGTACATCCAATCCTCGACGCCGACCATGGATCCTTCCGGCAACCGCGCGACCTACACGTTTCCCCCCGGCAACCCCCGCGGCTCACTGAGCCTGGTAAAGGTCAACGGCCGCTGGTATTTTGAGTAGGAAGTCGGATTTTCTCGCGGATGACGCAGATGCACGCGGATATTGACGGATACGGAATGGCGCCGAGACCAAATCTGCCCACGCCCTTGGTGAATGGCTGAGTTTTCACCATCGTTTGATTTTCTGGGCCCATCCGCGACTCCATCCGGGTCCTTTCGATTAGTGTGAATTAGCTGCCTGTCGCGCCGTAGTCTGCGGAGGCGGATCCATTAGTGGTAAAAAATTCCGCCTTCTCCCTTTTGACTTCTGCGCCTTTGCATCTTTGCGCCTTTGCGCTTAATTCCAAATCCCGTCACCATGATCCGCAAGCTCACGCCCGAACTGCTCGACTCGCTGCCGCCGAATGATCCGCGTGCCAAGGGATCCCGGCGCGACCTGCGGATTTTCAACGCGGTGCTCGGCAGTGCGCGCTGGTTCCGGCACACGCTGCCGCCGCGCCTGCGTCCCGGCGAGCGGGTGCTCGAGATTGGCGCGGGCTCGGGGGAACTGGGTGCGGCGCTGACCCGCGCGGGCGTGGTGACCGATGGTCTGGACCTGGGACCCCGCCCGGCGGCGTGGCCGGTGGCGGCGCGCTGGCACCGGGCGGATGTTTTTGCCTTCACGGGCTGGGGCGACTATGAAGTGGTGATCGGCAACCTGATTTTTCACCACTTCGACGCGGCCGGGCTGCGTCTGCTGGGTACGCGGATGGCGGCGCAGGCGCGGGTGATTGTGGCGTGTGAGCTGGCACGCTGGCCGGTTTCACAACGGTTGTTTGCCGCCCTGTGCGCGGTGGTCCGGGCCAACGACGTGAGCCGGCACGACGGACGGGTGAGCATCGAGGCGGGTTTTTTGGGCGAAGAACTGCCGGAGCTGCTCGGACTGGATCCCGCAGTTTGGCGCTGGCGGGTGGGCACCAACTGCCTCGGCTCCTACCAAATGGTGGCGGAACGTCGCGCATGAGGACTGCCCGTCCCATTGAGATCATCGGCGGTGGCCTGGCGGGCCTGTCACTGGGGCTGGCCCTGCGGCGCGCGGGCGTGGGGGTGACGGTGCTTGAGGCCGGGGACTATCCGCGGCACCGCGTGTGCGGGGAGTTTGTCACCGGGCTCGGCGCCACGACCATCGCGCGGCTCGGCCTGGCGCCATTGCTGAAGGACGCGGGCCGGCTGCGCGAGGTGATCTGGCTGGTGCGCGGCCGGGAATTACACCGGCAGCGGCTGCCCGCGCCAGCGCTGGCCCTGAGCCGCCACACACTGGACGCGCGTCTGGCCCGGGCGTTCACCGACGCGGGCGGGCATTTGCTCACCGGCACGCGGGTGAATCCCGAGGAGGCCCCGGAGGGGCGGGTGTTTGCCACCGGCCGCCGCCGCGCCACGGACAAGGGGGCGAGCTGGCTGGGCCTGAAACTGCACGCGCGCGGCCTGCGGCTCACCAGCGAGCTGGAGTTTCACCTGGGCGATGACGCCTATGTGGGGCTGTGTCCGGTGGAGGACGGGCGCGTGAACGTGTGCGGGCTGTTCCGGCTGCGGGCCGAGGTGACCGCCGGCCGCGAAACCGTGCTGGTCGCCTATCTGCACGCGACGGGGCTCGATGCGCTCGCCGCGCGACTGGGGGAGGTGGAAATCTGCCCCGCCTCGTGCTCGGCGGTGGCGGGCGTGGGCTTCGACCGCCGTGCAGCCGAGACAGGTCGGATGAACCTTGGCGACACCTTTGCGATGATCCCGCCATTCACCGGCAACGGCATGGCGATGGCGTTTCAAAGCGCGGAGGTGGCGCTGGACCCGTTGCTCGCCTGGGCGCAGGGCGAGGCGGGGTGGGCCGAGACGGTGCGGCTCACGGGCGGGCGGCTGCGGCGGCGTTTCCGTCGGCGTCTGGTGACGGCTGCGACGGTGCACCCGTTTCTGCATTCGCCGCCGCGCCAACGGTGGCTGGCGCTGGCGGCCCGGTCCGGGTTGTTGCCCTTGCGCCCGCTGTACCACCTGCTGCACTGAACCAACCATGTATCTCCACGCTCTCGCCACCGCCGTGCCGCCGGCCACATTCACGCAGGCACGGTGCTGGGAGATCATGCAGGGCTCGCCCGCGCTGGCGCGCCTGAGCCGGCGCACCCAGCTCATCCTGCGCACCATCCTGAAGGGGGACAGCGGCATCGCCACGCGGCATTTTGCGGTGCCGCAGATCGAGGGGGTGTTTGATCTCACGTCGGACCAGCTCAACGCCGCCTTTCGCGCCGAGGCGCCGGGTCTGGCGGGGCGGGCGCTCACCAAGGCGCTGGCCCAGGCGGGCGTTGCGGTGGGCGACGTGGATGCGCTCCTGGTCTGCACCTGCACCGGCTACCTGTGTCCCGGGGTGAGCAGCTATGTGGCGGAGCAGCTCGGGTTGCGGACGGATGTTTTTTTGCAGGACCTCGTGGGTCTGGGCTGTGGGGCGGCGATTCCGACCCTGCGCGCGGCGCAGGCGGTGCTGGCGGCGAAACCCGACGCGGTGGTTGCGTGCGTCGCGGTGGAGATTTGCTCAGCGGCCTTTTACCTCGACGACGATCCCGGGGTGATCATCAGCGCGTGCCTGTTCAGCGACGGGGCGGCGGCAACCATCTGGCGGAACACCCCGGGGCCGGGCGGCTGGCGTTGTCATGGCTTCGACACCCTGCACCTCCCGGCGGACCGCGACCGGCTGCGATTCGAGCAGCGCGACGGCAAGCTGCGCAACCTGCTCGATCCCGCGGTGCCGGCGCTCGCCGCCAGTGCGGTGTCCCGGCTCTGGGCGGCGGAGCAGGCGCGCGGCCGCGCGCGGCCGCTCACGCGGATCATCGCGCATCCCGGCGGACGCGATGTGCTCGACGCGCTGGAGCAGGCATTGCCAGGGTTTCCGCTCACGGCGAGCCGTCAGGTGCTGCGCGACTGCGGCAACATGAGCAGCCCGTCGGTAATGTTCGCGCTGGAAGAGGCGCTCCGCGACGCCCGGCCCGACGCCGCCGGGGACTGGTGGCTGGTGAGCTTCGGCGCGGGCTTCAGCGCGCACGCGTGCCGGTTCGGGGTAGGGTGAGGAGTGCAGAAAGGATGATGAATGAATCATTCCAATTTCGGCAGTTGGACACAGAGGTCACAGAGATAAGAGCCGAGTTCACAGAGAAATGCATTGGAACCAACGCAGATTCTGCAATCAACCCACCGGCTCAAATGGTTGTGCGTCGAGCTCGAATGCTCTAGTGGTTTGCTCTGTGACCTCAGTGTCCCCCCTCTGTGCGCTCTGTGTCAACCTGCTGAGGATTCTTCCGGCCCTTTTCGGGTTCAAGCTTTACGCAGGCCGAGCAGAAACTCCCGGTTGCCGTCGCCGCCGGTGATGGGGGAGTCCATGGTGCCGACCAACTCGGCGCCGGGCAGTTCGGCGAGGGCGAAGGCGGTAACTTCGACCAGCACCGCCTGTTGCACGGCGGGATCCCGGATCACCCCGCGTCCCTTGTCCGCCTCGGCTTTGCCGGCCTCAAACTGGGGCTTCACCAGCGCGATCAGCGTGCCGCCCCTCCGTAGACAGGGCCAGACGGCCGGCAGCACGGTGCGCAGCGAGATGAATGAGAGATCCATCACCACGAGGTCGAACTCGGGGCGCGGCAGGTCGGCGGGGCGGAGGTGGCGGGCGTTAATCTTCTCCAGGTTGGTCACGCGTGGATCTCCGCGCAGCTTGGGGTGCAACTGGGCGCGGCCGACATCCACGCACACGACATCCGCTGCGCCGGCCTGGAGTGCGCAGTCGGTGAATCCGCCGGTCGAGGCGCCCACGTCGAGCACATGCGCACCGCGCAGGTCTGTGCCGAAGCGGTCCAGCCAGCCCCGCAGTTTTTCCCCGCCCCGGCTGACAAAGCGCGGCGGCTGCTCGACGGTGAGTACGAGGTCGGCGGGAAACTCCTTGCCGGGCTTGTCAAGCCGGGCGGTGCCGTGGAGCACGCGGCCGCTCATGATCAGCGCCTTGGCCTGCGCGCGCGACGCGACGAGGCCCCGGGTGACCAGCAGCTCGTCGAGCCGGAGTTTGGCGGGGGCGGTCATGGGTGCGGAGGTTCGGAATCGGAGTTAACCACGGATTACACGGATGGACACGGATAAACGGAAGCCAATCGGGGCCGGAAGGCGACACGGAGATGACCGAGAAACCAATCCGAGGGCACGGAGGGATTGCACTGTGATCCCTGTGCCTTAATTCCTGACATTCGTGCAATCCGAGGTTGAAACTCCTCCGTCCTTTCCCCTCCCCCTCCATGCCCCCGGATTGTTCCCTCCATGCGCTTCGTGTCCTCCGTGTTAAAACCCCGATTCATCGCTTCTGAACGTATTCGCGTGGATTCGTGTAATCCGCGGTAAAAATTCAGGATTTGGCTTGGTTGTATTTCTGCCGGGCGGGGGACCAGCAGGTGGTGCGGCCGCCGATTTCGGCGCGGGCCAGCGGCTTTCCGGTTTTCGGACACCGACCGCCGGCCTCCCAGCGATGGTTGAACAGCCAGGTGTTCGGGATGCCAACGTTGAGGTCGGGCGGCAGATCGTTGCCACGCCCGGCGATGGTCGCAAGCGCGAGCCGGCAGACCCGTCGGCACTCGCGCCAGAGCGCGCGCACCTCGGCTGGGCGCAGCGTGCCGGCGGGGCGGCGCGGATGGATCGTCGCGCGCCAGAGAATCTCGTCGGCCATCCAGTTGCCGATGCCGGGGAACCGCTCCTGCATGAGCATCACCGCCTTGATGGGAGCGCGGGCCCGTCGCTGCAGAAACGCGGCCACCGCGTCGGGCGTGAACGCGGGTGAGAGCATCGATGGCGCGATCCGCGTCCACCAAGTCGGTGGTTCCGCGCCCTGGTGGAACTGCACCCGGCCGAACATACGCGGGTCGGTGAAGATGAGCGCGCCCCGGCGCGTTTGCAGAACGAGGTGGTCGTGCCGGTGGGGAACATGGTCTGATGGCCCCACGCGCAGCTCGCCGCTCATCCCAAGATGAATCCCGAGCCACAGGCCGCCGCTGAAGCGAAACAGCATCTGCTTGGCCGCGGCCTCCGAGTTGATCATGCGTGCGCCCGCGAGCGCGTCGCGCAGCGCGGCGGCATCAGTGCCCCGAAAAACCTTGGCGCGGTCGTGAACGAGCGCCCCGGTGACCCGTTGGCCGACCGCGGCCTGGTGCCAGCGCTTGCGGTAGAATTCGGCCTCGGCTAGCTCGGGCATGGGAAACAGGTGGGAGTTAAATCGCCAATCCACGCTAATCTGCGCTAATTCAGATCGGGTTTGGCGAAGATGCCGGCGGTTGAACACTATTCGTGTTCACTCACCTCCATCCGCGGTCCAAGACTTCAGCGCAACTCCCAGTTGTAAGGGTAGCTCGACAGCATCCGCGGCTTGCGGTCGGTGACCTGGACCACATCCTCGAAGCGGCAGCCGCCGAGGCCGGGATAGTAGAGGCCGGGCTCGACAGTGACGACCGAGTCTTTCTTGAGCAGATAGTCCACGGTGGGGCTCATGCGCGGCGGCTCGTGCACCTCCAGGCCGAGACCATGGCCGGTGCCGTGGAAGAATCCGACCGAACCGCGCGGGGTGGTTTTGGTGACGTAACCGCGCTGGTTGAAAACCTCCACGCAGGCGGCATGGACCTCGCGACCGTTGGCGCCGGTGCGGATCCGGCCGAGGGCGGCGAGCTGGGCGTCGCGCACGGCGGCGACGAGGGCGTGCTGGGCGTCGCTGGCGCGTCCCTTGAGGAACGTGCGGGTCATGTCGCCGTGGTAGCCGGTGGCGGTCACGCGGGGAAAGATGTCCACGATGATGAGCTCATGGGGATGGAGCGGCCCGTGGCCGCCCTCGTGCGGGTCGCAGGCCTGGTCGCCCCCGGCGGCGATGGTGTCGCGGGAAACGGCCCCACCCTCGAGGCAGGCGATCTCGATCGCGGTCTTGAGCCGCTCGGACGTGAGCGGCTGGCCGCGATACAGCAGGCGGCGACCCAGGATCTTGCTGGCGCGCAGCACCCGCTCCGCGGCGGCGAACCCGAGCGCGCTGCCCCGGTTGCCCTCCCGGATGGCGGCGGCCTCGACCGGCGTCTTGATCTCCCGCTCGGGAAAGAACGCGCCGCTGGCCACGGTGATTTTCAGGCCGAGGGCGCGCAGCCGGTCGAGCAGGCCGGCCGGAAAATCGGCCGGCACATGGAAGCCGCGCAATTTGTGGGCGCGGGCGAGGAGGGTGATGACCTCGGCGGTGCCGGCCTGGGGTTTGGCCCCGGGGAACTGCGCCCGGGCCTCCTTCAGCCACGGTTCCAGCGGAAGCACGCGATCAAACGCCGGGGCCTTTTTGGCCCGGCCAAACTCGAGGGCGCTGACCACCGCGATCTTCTTTCCCCCCACCGCAAAGGCGATAAACGGGTCGGGCACGGGGAAGCGGCCAAAATAAAGCATGTCGGCGCTGCGGGAGGTGTCGGCGTAGAGCAGAGGGGGGAGAGTGGTGCGGGTCACGATGAGGTTGTGTTTTGCGGGCGGCCGATTAGCCCTGCCCGCGATGAAAAACGCAAATCCGCTTTTATCCCCCAGCTCCCGGCGGCATCGGACCACCGGCTTCGCCACCCTCTTGGCGCTGGCGGGCGCGCTTTTGCTCAACGGCTGCGGCCCGCAGGCGGCCACCACCGCCGCCGCGTCCGCCCCGGCGCAGTCCGCGGCGAAGACGATCGCGGACTGGTTTCCCATCAAGGTGGGCACGGAGACGGTGCGGATGCAGCTGGCCGTGACCGGGCCGGAGATGGAGCACGGGCTGATGCAGCGCCGCGATCTCCAGCCGGATGAGGGGATGATTTTCGTCTATGAGAAGGCGCAGGCGATGACCTTCTGGATGAAGAACACCCCGACGGCGCTGGACATCGGCTATTTCATGGCCGACGGCACCTTGCGGGAAACCTACGCGATGTATCCCTTCGACGAGACCAACATCCCGTCCCACAGCGACCAGATCCAGTACTGCCTCGAGATGAACCTGGGCTGGTTCAAGTTGCACAACCTGAAACCGGGCGCCCAGCTCGACCTCGCGGCGTTGGCGGCGGCCCTCAGGGCCCGCGGATTCGAGCCGGGGAAGTATGGGTTGAAGTGAGCGGGCGTGCCGGGAGATTCGCTGCTCCAGCTGGAGGGAGGATCGGGCTCCTCACTCCAGCCGGTGCCGTCGGGCATCCTTGCCCTTGGCGTCGTCGGTGGGGAGCTGGTTGTCGGTCTTGAGGAGGAGCACCGGCGTCTTGGTCTTCACCCACACCTGGGCCTCCTTGAAATGCTTCGCCGGGACGTTTTCTATGGCCTCACCCATGGTCTTCACCGGCAGCAGGCGGCCTTTTTTTGTCGTGTTGAAATCATAGGCGGCCCGGAGGATGCGTTCCCGGGTCGTGGCCGCGCTCTCGTTTTCGGGGATTTGGAGCACCCAGCCGGCAAAGTCGTGCGCGGGCAGTTTCCCGTCGGGGTCCGAGACAAGGAAGCAGAACTGCTTCTTCACCGCGGGCGGGGGCTCCTCACCGTTTTCGGGCTGGGCGGCGAGGTTCATCTCCTCGACGATCTGGCGGAGCAGGGCGGGGGCGACCTGATTCTTCTTCAGAATCTCGGCGACCTTGTTGATGTCAATTTTCGGCATGGGACGGTGAAATAAATTGCACCGACGAAACGGCGCGGTGTCAGTGGTGGCGACAACAAAAGCATGAACCACCCCGGTCAGAACCCCCAGGCGGCCCAACGCGACGACGAAGTTTTCGACGTGGTCAACGAGCACGACGAGCCGGTCGCCCGGGCGACCCGCGCGGAGGTGCATGCGCGCCGCCTGTGGCACCGCGCGGTGCATGTCCTGGTGTTTGGGACGGACGGGCGGGTGTACCTGCAACAGCGCTCCAAGCTCAAGGACACCTCGCCCGGTCTGTGGAACTCGTCGTGCTCCGGCCACCTCGACGCCGGGGAGGACTACGACGTGGCCGCCGCGCGCGAGCTCGGCGAGGAAATCGGGCTGGCCGTGACGCCGGCGACGCGGCTGGCCCGGCTGCTCAAGCTGACGCCCTGCCGCCAGACGGGCTGGGAATTCGCCTGGGTCTATGAGGCGTGGAGCGACGGCCCGTTCACGCTCCATCCGGTCGAGGTCGAGCGCGGGGAGTGGTTCACGGTCGCGGAGGTGACGCGTGCGCTCGCGGAGAGGCCGGGCGATTTCTCCCGGACGTTCACGTTTTTGTGGCCGCAGGCCCTGGCCCGGCGGCCCGGCATTTTGTAACGTAACTGGCTACAAACCGGTCCGGGCCCTTGGGTGCCGGCTCACTTGGCCGGGGTGTCCGCTTTTTTGGCGGCGAGCGCGTTCAGGATTTCCTGCACGACGGCGGCGTTCGGGGTCGCGCTGGCGGAGGTGGTTGAAAACCGGGCGCGACCCTCGTCCTCCAGGGCTTTCTTCATCTCCGCCATGCGCTCGGGCGAGCCGCTGAATATGTCGGTGGGAAACTGGTAGTCCTTGAGCATGTCCGAGAGGATCTCGCGGCCGACGTAGGAATTGAGCCACAGCCCGGCGAGATACTGGAGGCGCAGATTGCGGTCGGTGTTGATCTGGGCATCCTTCATCCAGTTTTGCAGGCGCGGGGCGCTGCCCGCGTAGGTGAGGAGCAGGTCCACGGCGGAGTTGATCCCGACATCGGCCAGCGACTGCTTGACGAGGGCGTAATCAGGGCGGTCGATCCGCGCCTGCATCTCGTCGATGTTGATCTTGGTCGGCTCGGCGCGGCCGAACAGAACCGCGTCGTAGCCCTCGCCCTTGATGTCGTTGCTCCAGATGATGCCCTGCGGAAACACCTGGAAGAAGGTGCCGAGCACGCTCTTCGCGGTGGGGATATTGCTTTCGTAGAGGGGGATCCAGAGCGACACGACCCCGCCGGGATTGAGGTGATCCTTGGCCATCTGGTAATACTCCACCGTGTTGAGCGAGGCACAGCCCTTGACCCACGGGTCGATCGGGTCGGAGGTGATGATGTCGTACTTCTCCTTGGTCGTGCGCAGGAAGTGGCGGCCGTCGTCATAGACAACCTTCACCCGCGGGTCGCCGGGCAGCAGATGGCCCTGGCTGTCAAAGCTCCCCACCACGCCATAGTTCTCCTTGGCGAAGCGTGGCGTCACATGGGTCGGGACCAGCGGCTCGATGTCCACGATCGTGATCTCCTCGATGTTCTTGTAGGGGATGAACGAGCCGGCGGTGACGCCCGCGCCGCAGGCGACGACCAGCACCTTTTTGACACTGTCGGGATCCTTGTGCGCGAGCACGGAGATGTGGCCCAGCACGCGCTGGAGGCGCATGTCCTGCGGATCGTTGGAGGCCTGGACCTTCCCCGCGCCATGGAAGCTGCGGATCCCGGCCGTGGTCATGGAGACGGCGACGGAGACATTCATCCCCTCGCCGACATAGTTGCAGTAGACATTGTTGGTGTTGTCGCCGTAAGGGACGTTGCGTTCGTCGGTGATGCCACCGGCGGCGTCCTTGCCCTCCACCAGCTGGGGGGCCCAGGTCGCCGAGAACCGGCCATAGCCGACCATGCCCCAGTAGGGCGGCGACACCCCGGCCGCGAGCCAGGAGGCCAGCGCGACCGAGACGGCCAGGGTGGTGGCCAGGCCCAGCCGCGGCTGGACGCCGGCGCGCGACTCGTCCGGCGTGGGCCAGAGCATCGGCAGGAGCGTGACAATCGACGCGGCACAGGCCACCGCGATCAGCAGGCGCTGCGAGTTCTGGCTGCCCAGCGCGGGCAGCAGCAGCAGGCTGAAGGCCAGGGCGCCGACGATGGCCCCGACCGTATTGGCGGCATAGACCCCGCCCACGAGCCGGCCCGGGTCCGAGCGGCGCGAGGCCACGGCGGCGAGCGCCAGCGGGAAACTCGCGCCCCAAAGTATGGTCGCGGGCAGAATCGCCCACATGCACCGGGCCAGGTCCATCTGGAAATTGATCCAAGGCCGCGGTGGGGTGAAGATCGACGGGTTGACGGGCCAGAACGGCAGCGAGTGCGAGGCCATGTAGGCGGTCCAGGCGATGGCGGCGCCCAAGAGCATCTGGCAGAGGCCGAGCGCGAGCCGCGGCGACCGGGCCTCGCGGGCGATCATCGCGCCCACCGCGCTGCCGATCCCCAGGCCCAGCAAAAACACCGCCAGGATGATCGAGAACGTGTACACCGTCGCGCCAAACATCAGCGAAAGCAGCCGGGTCCAGACCACCTCGGCCCCCAGCGCTGTCAGGCCCGACAGCGCGATGGCGACATAGACCATTTTGGTGTCGGCCCCGGCCGGGGGAAGGTCGGTGGCGGCGCGGGCGCTTTTTTCCTCCGTCTCCGTCGCGCGGGGCGCGCAGGCGGCCACCGCGAAGGCGGCGAGCGCCACCACGACGTTGATCGCCACCGCCACATAGGTGGCGAACGGCATGTCGAAATTGGGCAGCAGGTAAAAGCCCGCAAGCAGGCAGCCGATGACCGCGCCGGCGGTGTTGCCGCCGTAAAAGAATCCCAGCCACGACACCCCGGCCGGGGTCGTCTCGATCCATCGCGCCATGGCCGGCAGGGTCGCGCCCATCAGGATGGTGGGCGGTAGCAGGCAGATGCCGGCCACCAGCCCGCGCACCAGGATGTGGCCCATGCCTTCGCCGCCAAAGTGGGTGTAAAATTTCTCCAGCAGCGGCAATCCGTTGAGGACGAGGATGCCGCAGGCGCCGACCCCCAGCTCCAGCAGCGCATAGACGCGGAGCGGGTGGTGACTGCGGGATATCAGCCTGGGCAGCACCAGACTGCCCAGGCACATCCCGCCCATGAAAGTGCCCAGCAGCACTCCCAGCGAGATCCCGGACGAGCCGATGACCAGTTGCAGTTGTTGCAGCCAGACAATCTCATAGATCAGGGCGGCGCAACCGCTGCCGATGAAGAGCAGCAGCAGAGCGGGTAGGAAACGGCGCGCGGCGGGAGCGGCGACGGCAGGGGCGGACATGGATTGAGACATGAGGGAAGGGGCGGGGGAGGGGTGAAAGGGAGAGCCTGGCTCAGGCGGCAGGGCAAGCAAAGCCCAAATTTCAGGCAGAACCCCCCTTGACGCCGCCGGACCGTGGCGGGTTGCGGCATAACCATTTTATTTTTACCAAGCCGTGCGGCTAATGACCTGGACTTGCGCCTTGAAACCCAGACCGGGATGCGGCAGGCTCATCCCCTTGTCCATGAGCACCACGTCCGAGGCCGCCAAGCCGCCCGTCGCCAACGAAGGCATCAAATCCGCTTCGCATTTCCTGCGCGGCTCCATTGCCCGCGAAGTCGCGGACCCCTCCACGGGGGCCATTTCCGAGGAAAGCTCGCAACTGACCAAGTTCCACGGCCTCTACCTGCAGGATGACCGTGATGTGCGCAACGCGCTCAAGAAGGCCGGCAAGGAGAAGGCGTTTTCATTCATGCTCCGGGTCCGCCTGCCCGGCGGTCGCTGCACCCCGGCGCAATGGCTTCTACTCGACCGCCTGGCCGACCAGGTCGCCGCGCCCTCGCTGCGGCTCACCACCCGGCAGACCTTTCAGTTCCATGGGGTGCTCAAGGCCAACCTCAAGCCGCTCATCCGGGGCATGCACTCGGTGTTGTTGGACTCCATCGCGGCCTGCGGCGACGTGAACCGCAACGTCATGGCCGCGCCCAACCCCGAGCACAACCCGCTGCTCCAGCAGGTCTATGAGCACGCCCGCGCCTGGAGTGAATACGCGCTGCCCAAGACCCGCGCCTACCACGAGATCTGGCTCGACGACGAGCTCGTCGCCGGCGGCGAGCCGGACCACGAGCCGATGTATGGCGCGACCTACCTGCCGCGGAAGTTCAAGACCGGTTTCGCCCTGCCGCCGTCCAACGATGTGGACATCTTTTCACAGGACCTCGGCTTCATCGCCATCGTCGGGGAAGACGGCCGTCTCGCCGGCTACAATGTCACCGTCGGCGGTGGCCAGGGCATGAGCCATGGCAACGACAAGACCTATCCGCGCCTCGCGGATGTGCTCGGATTCATCTCGCCGGACCAGGTCAACGCCATCGGTGAGGCCGTGCTCACGACCCAGCGCGATTTTGGCGACCGGACCGACCGCAAGCACGCCCGGCTCAAATACACCATCGCCGACCGCGGTCTCACTTGGTTCCGGGGCGAGGTCGAGCGCCGCTCCGGCGTCCGGCTGGCCGGGGCGCGCCGGTTTGAGTTCACCACCATCCAGGACCCGCACGGCTGGCAGCCGTGTGCCGACGGCACCTGGTTCTATGGTTTGCACATCCTGAGCGGCCGGATCAAGGACGTGCCTGGCTGGCCGATGAAGACGGCGCTGCGCGAGATCGCCGCCCTCCACACCGGCGACTTCCGCCTCACGCCCTCGCAGAACCTCACGATCTCAGGGGTCACCGCCACGCAAAAACCGGTGATCGAGGCGATTCTGGAAAAACACGGCCTGGCCCAAGAAAACGCCCGCGGTGGCCTGCGCCTCAACGCACTCTCCTGCGTCGCGCTGCCCACTTGCGGTCTCGCGCTGGGCGAGAGCGAGCGGATGCTGCCGTCGCTCCTGGAAAAGTTTGAGACCGTGCTCGACGGGGCCGGCCTGCGGGCCGACGCCATCAGCCTGCGTGTGACCGGCTGCCCGAACGGCTGCGCCCGCCCGTATCTGGCCGAGATCGGTTTCGTCGCCAAGGCGCCCAACAAATACGCGCTTTACCTGGGCGCGAGCTACAACGGCACGCGCCTCAACCGTCTGTTCGTGCCGAGCATCACCCCCGACGACGCGGTCACCCTGCTCGCGCCCATCATTCAACGCTACGCGCTCGAGCGCACGGCCGGCGAAGGCTTCGGCGACTGGTGCGACCGCGTCATCCTGCCCAGGGACGCGACTTTGCACTCGGTGGGGACCAAGGCGCTTGAGCCGGTGATTTCGACTGCGCTGGTTGGTGGAGCGGCTTGACCCCAAGACGCTCGGATCACGCGTGCAACCATGGAGGGGCGCGGACTTGCCCCGCCCCTCCCTCACTTCGCCGCGAACAGCTCGGCGATCACGTCCTCCAGCGGCACGTCCTCGATGGTGATGTCGGCCACCGGACCCGTGGTCAGGATCTCCTGCGAGACGGCCACGATGTTCGCGCCGGGCACGCGCACGGTGAACTTGCCCTCGTCGTCCCGGGTTGTTGCACCGAAGGACGAGGTCCAGCCCTCGGGCCACGCGCCCCCAGGCACGAAGCGGACGATCTTGCCCCGGCTGCCCGAACCGTTCTCGAGCCGGTCAAGCGCGCCATCGTAGATTTTTTTGCCCTTGTTGATGACGATGACGCGTTCGCACAGCTCCTTGATGTCGGCCATATAGTGGCTCGTCAGCAGGATGGTCGTGCGATACCGGCGGTTGTAGTCACGGAGGAACGCCCGCACCGCCCGTTGTGAGATCACGTCGAGGCCGATGGTGGGTTCGTCGAGGAACAGCACCCGCGGGCGGTGCAGCAGTGCGGCGATGAGTTCCATCTTCATGCGCTCGCCCAGCGAGAGCTCGCGCACCATCACGTTCAGCTTGGCACCGATGCCGAGCAACGCCACGAGCTCATCGAGCGTCTGCTTGTATTGGTCGGCCGGCAGACCGTAGATGTGGCGCAGCAGCAGAAATGACTCCTGCGCGGGCAGGTCCCACCAGAGTTGGTTTTTCTGGCCGAGCACGAGTGCGAAGATCCGGCGGTAGGCGTTCTCGCGCCGGGTCGGGTCGAATCCGGCGACCCGGGCGGTGCCGCTGGTCGGGTAGATCAGGCCGGAGAGCATCTTGAGGGTGGTGGTCTTGCCCGCCCCGTTCGGTCCGAGAAAGCCGACCAGCTCGCCCTCGGCGATGTCGAAGGAGATGTCGTCGGCCGCGCGCGTCTCCTCAAACTCGCGCCGGATCAGCCCGCGCACGCCCCCCCAGAAACCGGGCCTCTTTTTGTAGGTGCGGAACACGCGGGTGAGCTGGCGGACTTCGATCATGCGGGCCGAGTGAAGGACAAACGGCGTGGTTGGCAATGGCCGCTTTCCGCCCGGTCTATTTCTTCAACACCAGGCAGCGCAGGGTCACCGCCGGGCCGTGCGCGCGCAGGTTTTCGCCCAGCAGCTTCAGGTTTAATGCCGCACGCTGGCGGAGGAAGGCCAGCCGGCGGGTCGGCACGGACTTGCGGCTCGCGACGTGGTTGATGGTGCTGGGCAGGTCCGCCCGGGCGATCACGGGATGGGGTTCCAACCCCTGGACGCGGACCCCGGTTTCCCACGGCAGCTGCAGGTCCACGTCGGCGGGTCGGCCGAACGGGAGGCGCGTGCGGAGCAGTTTTTCCGCCGCCGTCCGGCTCACCGCCTGCGCGCTGGTGTAGACCGGGGCCTTGTAATAATCCACCAGCGAAAATTTTCCCATGGGAATCCGGTGCGCGACGGCTTTGGCCCGGCCGCCGACCAACTTCACCATCTCCCAGCCGGCGGGCAACGCAGCCAATGCGGCCAGCGCATCGGGGAATTCGGGCCGAAGCACCAGATCATCCTCCAACACGAGGGCGTAATCCCAGCCTCGTGCCACGATCATCTCCCACGCTCGAAGGTGGCTGATGTAGCAGCCGATCTCTCCGGATGTCAGCCGTTTGTGATATTGCCTGAGGTTTAGCGCCTCGCTGTAATAACGCGCCAGCGTGCCGGGGTCGAGCCGGGCGCCGTCGGTGGCCGGCAGCCGGTCGTAGGCAAGGCCCAGCCCGCCCAATTGCCGGCGCATGGCGTCCAGCCGCTCGGGCGAACGGTCCAAATTGATCAGGATGATGGGGACCGGCAAGATGGTGCCACGGATGCTTGCCGCCCGGTCGGGCATGGCAAGGCTGAAGCCCGTCCCGCTTTCCCCTTGCCGCCGGGCGGGCGGGGCGGCATTTCCAGCGAACGTCATGCGCCTCCGCCTCAAGTTCGCCGACTTCTACGCCACGCATGACGCGAGCGATGATTTCTTTGTCCGTCTGCTCCGCCGGCGCCATGAGGTGGAGATTCATCCCGACGCCGAGCACCTCATTTTTGGGCGTTTTGGCTACGACTTTCTCCACCACGAGGGTGTCCGTATTTTCTACACCGGGGAAAATGTCCGGCCCAACTTTGACCTCTGCGATTACGCGCTGGCGTTTGACCACCTCAATTTCGGCGACCGTTACCTGAGGCTCCCGCTCTACCGGCTGTATGAGGACTCGTATCGTGCCGCCCTCGCGCCCGCAGCGGTGGAGACGGGGGCCGCGCGGCGGAAGTTTTGCAGCTATGTCGTCTCCAATCGCCGGGTGTCGCGCGCCGACACCGCCCGCGGGCAGATCTTTGCCCAGCTCTCCGCCCAACGCCGCGTCGAGTCCGGCGGGCGGCAGTTCAACAACGTGGGCGGCCCGGTGCGCGACAAGCTGGCCTTCCTGCGGGAGTGCAAGTTCAACGTCGCCTTTGAGAACACGAGCACGCCCGGCTACACGACCGAGAAAATCATCGAGGCCAAGGCCGCCGGCACGGTCCCGATTTACTGGGGCAACCCGCTTATCGCGACCGAGCTCAACCCGCGCGCTTTCGTGAATTGTCACGATTATCCCGATTTTGACGCCGTCGTGCGGCGCGTGCTGGAGCTGGACGGCGACGACGCGGCCTACCTGGCGATGCTGGCCGAGCCGATATTTCCCGGCGGCATCGAGCCCGCCGCCTTGCGCGAGGAACAGCTGCTCGATTTCTTCGACCGCATTTTCACCCAGCCCGTCGGTCAGGCCTGTCGCCGGGTGCGGGTGGGCCGCTGGGGCCGGCGCACCGAGAAGGAATACCGTCGCGTCGCCCGCTTCGACCTCAAATACCAGCTCAACCGCCTGCGCCGCCGGCTTGGTGGCGGCTGACCGCCGGCGATCCGCCCCCGTCCACCCCATGTCCGAGCTTCTTTCCATCTGCGTCCCGACCTACAACCGTGCCGCCTACCTGACCGACCTGCTGGAGTCGCTGGCGCACGACCACGAGGTCAGTCCCTGGGGTGACGAGATTGTGGTGTATGTCTCCGACAACGCCTCCACCGACACCACGCCGGCGGTGATCGCCGAATTCGCCCGCCGGCTCCCGCTCCGGTCCCACCGCAACGCGAAAAACATCGGGGGTGACCGCAATTTTTCGCGCCTGATCGACCTCTCGGACGGGGATTATTTCTGGCTGATTGGTGATGATGAGACGATCCTGCCCGGTTCGCTCGCCGGCGTCCGCGACCTGCTCCGGACCAAATCGCACGGGCTGGTGCTGCTGCCCAGCGTGCGGGCGCAGGCGGACGGCCCACTCGTCGTGCTGCCCTACGCCCGGGGCGCGGTCGAGGCGGCGCTGGTGGCGCCGGTGGCCGAGGTGTTTCCGGATTACGGCGCCTTTATCGCGCGCCATCTGGCCGGTGATCCGTTTGCGATGATCGGCCATTCGCTCCTGTCCTACAACATCATCCGGCGCGACTGCTCTGATCGCGAACTCCACCGCCGGATTCTCAACTCAGAGGACATTTACTACGCCCACATGTTCTCGCTGACCGGCGGGCTGCGCCGCAGCGGGGCGAGCGTGTATGCCGGGGCCACGCCGGTGGTCGTGGTGCGGCAGGAGCGCGCGCCAGTCGCGGCCTCGCGGCTGCTCATCCGCCGGGGCTGGAGCCGCTATCTGGACTGGCTGGGCCGCGAGTATCAGCAGCCCGCCCTTTCGCGCTACGGCCGCTCGCTTTTCTCTTCGTGGGACCGGCTGAGCTTTGCCCTGCGCCGGTTGTCCGGCTGGCAGCCACCCGGCTGGGGCACGTCGGCCGACGGCGGGGGCTGACGGCCTTGCGATCCGTCTGGCCGGCCCAAAAATTTTGTTTGTTCGCGGGCCTGGTTACGTTGTGCTGGGCGGCCATGCTCGATCCCAAACTCCTCCGTGAATCGCCCGAGGTTGTCCGCGCCGCCATCGCCCGGAAACACCTCGACGTGGACCTCGACACCGTCCTCGCGCTCGACGCGGCCTGGCGGGCGCAGTTGCAGGAGGTCGAGGCGCTCCGCGGGCAGCAGAAGGCCGCCAACACCGCGATGGCCGCGCTCCCCAAAGGCACGCCGGAGTTTGTCGCCAAGGTCGCCGAAATGAAGGCCGTATCGGCGGCGGCCAAGGAGAAGGACACCGCGCTCAAGGACACCGAGGAAAAATGGAAGCAGGCCATGCTCACCCTGCCGAATCTCCCCCATGCCAGCGTGCCCGCCGGTCGCACCCCGGAGGAGAACGTCGTTTTCGCCACCCACGGGGACATCACCGCGCTTTCGCCGCAGGCCGTGCCCCACTGGGAGATCGGCGGCTTTGACCGGCTGTTCGACTTCGCCCGCGGGGCCAAGGTCACGGGCGCGGGCTTCCCCTTCTACGTCGGCGACGGCGCCCGCATCGTGCGCGCCTTGCTCCAGTTCTTTTTGGACGAGGATGTGCAGGCCGGCTATACCGAGGTCGCCCCGCCCATCTTCGTCAACGCCGCCAGTGCCACGGCCACCGGCCAGCTCCCCGACAAGGAGGGCCAGATGTATGAGACCACACCCGACCACCTCTACGCCGTGCCGACCGCCGAGGTGCCGCTGACCAATTTCTACCGCGACGAGATCCTGCCCGAGGAATCGCTTCCGGTCCGGCGCTGCGCCTACACCCCCTGTTTCCGTCGCGAGGCCGGCAGTTACGGCAAGGACGTGCGGGGGCTCAACCGTCTGCACCAGTTTGACAAGGTCGAACTGCTCAAGTGGGTGCACCCGGCGACAAGTTACGACGAGCTGGATAAGCTCCGGGACGACGCCGAGCGCCTCCTGCGCAAGCTGGAGCTGCCCTACCGCGTGCTGCTGATGTGTGGCGGCGACCTTGGCTTTGCGCAGACCAAGAAATACGACCTTGAGGTGTGGGCGGCGGGCCAGAAGCGCTGGTTGGAGGTGTCGAGCTGCTCGAATTTCGAGGCCTTCCAGGCCCGGCGGGCCCAAATCCGCTACCGCGCCAGGGATACGGGCAAACCCGAGCTGGTCCATACGCTGAACGGGAGCGGGCTGGCCGTGCCTCGCGTGCTGGCCGCGCTGCTGGAGAACAATCTGCAGGCGGACGGCCGGGTGAAAATCCCGGCGGCGCTCGCCCCATATTTCGGCAAGGAATACCTGACCTTCGGGTAGGGCCGGTCGCTGACTGGCCCCGCCTCAATCTGCCGCGCGCGTTTTTGGCCTGACCAGCCACCACCGCCGGGCTGCCACCAGCGCCCAGATCGCCTCGACCAAGCCGAAGGGCCACGCGCCTTGCATGAACCCATACGCCGAACCAAGGAGGCAGGCGAAGGCAAAGCTGAGGATGAACCAATGGCTGCGTGCCTCCAAGGCATAGCATACCAGCATGGCGGTCACCGCCACCAAACCAAATATCGTCAACCAACTCATGCTCTGCCTCCCTCCTTGGTGGCAGTCATTCCAATAGCTTCAGTTGTAACCACGGATTTCACGGATGGGCTCAGATAATCAATCCCTTGCGATCCTGAGCTTTCACCTTGCGGGTGGCTGATTTGTTTGGATCATATTCCAGTTCATTCCTTATCCGTGAAGATCCGTGTAATCCGTGGTTAATTCCGACGGGCTGATTCGAGAGGATCAATGGCTGGGTTGCGACCAGGTCGGCCAGGGGATGCGGGAGCCGCCGGTCGGGCGGTGGTCGGGGTCCGCGATCCACAGCACCACCGCCGCCAGCGTGAGCGCGAGCAGGATCGCCAGATAGATCCGGTGCGAGCGCCTGAACACCAATGTGGGGCGTTCTTTCATGGCGGGTGGCGGCTACTTTTTCACGGGGTATTGCTGGTCCAGCGCGACATTGAGCATCAGCACATTTACCCCTGCTTCGCCGAAAATCCCCAGGTCGCGGCCCGCAGTGTGCGCGGCGACGAGTTCCTGGACTTTTTCGACCGGCACGTTGCGCGCTTTGGCGACGCGCGCGGCTTGGAGCCCGGCATTCGCCACGCTGATCTGCGGGTCCAGCCCGCTGCCGGAGGAGGTCACCGCGTCCGCCGGCACGGGCGCGTCGGCGGCGAGCCCGTTGGCGGTGCGGTAGGCGGCCACCGCGGCCTTGATGCTGTCGTTCAGCTTTTGGCTCGTCGGACCGAGGTTGGTCCCACCGGAGCTGGACGCATCGTAGCCGGTGCCGGCGGCGGATGCGCGCGGCTGGAAGTATTTGTCCGTGGTGAAGCTCTGCGCCAATAGCGCGGAGCCCCGGACGGTGCCGTCGGCCTCGGTGACGAGGCTGCCGTTGGCTTTGGCGGGGAACAGGAGCTGGGCTCCCGCCCAGACGGCGAGCGGATACGCCCCGCACAACAGCACCGCAAACACCAGGGTGATCAGGACGGAGGTTTTGATTTCGGTGAGGAAAGTTTTCATGGCGGAGGGGAGGGAGGAGAAGATTAACGGACAATATGCGGCCAATGGTCTGTTGGGATGTTGGGGGCCGACTGACGGTCCTTCTGGCCCAGGATGTAGCCGGTCAACAACGCGATCAGGGCCACCAACACATAGGCCAGGAGGCGGGAATGTTCATCGTGGTGGATCATGGCAGGATTGGGTTCATACGAGGTGGAGGGCGTTGACGAGGACGTCGATGAGCTTGATGCCGACAAACGGGATGAGGATCCCGCCGCAGCCGTAGATGAGGAGGTTGCGCTGGAGGATGGCCGCGGCACCCAGCGGGCGGTAGGCGACGCCGCGCAGCGCGAGCGGGATCAGGGCAATGATCACGAGGGCGTTGAAGATGACGGCACTGAGGATGGCGCTGAGCGGCGAGGCCAGGTGCATGACATTCAGGGGGGCAATCGCGGGAAACGCCCCGACCAGCATCGCCGGGATGATCGCGAAATACTTGGCCACGTCGTTGGCGATGCTGAACGTCGTCAGCGCGCCGCGGGTGATGAGCATCTGCTTGCCGATCTCGACGATATCGAGGAGCTTCGTCGGGTTTGAGTCGAGGTCCACCATGTTGCCGGCCTCCTTGGCGGCCTGGGTGCCGGTGTTCATGGCCACGCCGACATCGGCCTGGGCGAGCGCCGGGGCGTCGTTGGTGCCGTCGCCCGTCATGGCGACCAGGTGTCCTTTCGCCTGCTCCTCGCGGATGCGGGCCAATTTCATTTCCGGCGTGGCCTGGGCGAGAAAATCGTCCACTCCGGCCTCGGCGGCGATGGCCGCCGCCGTGAGGGGGTTGTCGCCGGTGATCATCACCGTGCGGATGCCCATCGCCCGGAGTTGCGCGAAGCGCTCCTTGATGCCGCCCTTGACCACATCCTTGAGGTGGATGACGCCGAGCACCTCCTGGCCGTCCGCCACGACGAGCGGGGTGCCCCCGTTGCGGGAAATGGTGTCCACCGCCGCGGTGACCGCGGGTGGGCAGTTGCCGCCCTGCGCCTCGACCCACGCCTTCACATTGGCGGTGGCGCCCTTGCGGATGGAGCGGGCGGGTTGGCCGGCGCCGGCCGCGATGTCCACGCCGCTCATGCGGGTCTGGGCGGTGAAGGGCACAAACACCGCCAGCGGCATGGCGATGTCCCGGGCGCGGAGGTTATACTTCTCTTTGGCGAGGACGACGATACTCCGACCTTCCGGGGTTTCGTCGGCGAGCGAAGCCAGCTGCGCCGCGTCGGCCAGTCGCTCCGCGGTGATCCCGGGCGCGGGCACGAATTCGCTGGCCTGGCGGTTGCCGAGCGTGATGGTGCCGGTCTTGTCGAGGAGGAGCACATCGATGTCCCCGGCGGCTTCGACCGCCCGGCCGGAGGTGGCGAGGACATTGCGCTGGAGGAGACGGTCCATGCCGGCGATGCCGATGGCGCTAAGCAGCCCGCCGATCGTGGTCGGGATCAGACAGACCAGCAGCGCGATGAGCGTCGTGATGGAGAAGGCGACGTTGGCATACACGCCAAACGGTTTCAGCGCGATGATGACGAGCAGGAAAATGATGGTGAGTCCGGAGAGCAGGATGGTCAGGGCGATTTCGTTGGGCGTCTTCTGGCGGCTGGCGCCCTCGACCATGGCGATCATGCGGTCGATGAACGTCGCGCCCGGCTCGGACGTGATGCGGATGACCACCCGGTCGCTTAGCACGCGCGTGCCACCGGTCACGGCGCAGCGGTCGCCACCGCTCTCGCGCACGACGGGCGCGGACTCGCCGGTGATCGCGGATTCGTCCACCGAGGCAATGCCCTCGATGACGTCGCCATCGGAGGGGATGACATCACCCGTCTCGCAGACCACCGAGTCTCCCTTGCGAAGATCGGTGGCGGAGATTTTTTCCTCGCGACCGTCCCGCAGGCGGCGGGCGACCGTCTGGGTGCGCGCGCGCTTGAGCGTGTCGGCCTGGGCCTTGCCCCGGCCCTCCGCCACCGCCTCGGCGAAATTGGCGAACACGACGGTGAACAGCAGCCAGAGGGCGATCTGCAGCACGTAGCCAAACGGCTCCTTCGAGGTGAAGAGCTGCTCGAAGGTCAGCAGCGCGCCGATCAGCGTGACGAACATGACCGGGTTTTTCAGCTGCGCGCGCGGGTCGAGCTTCGTGAAGGCATCGACGACGGCCTGGCGGATGATGGCGCGGTCAAACAGGGAAACGGCTTTGGTGCTCATGGCGTGGGAAAGTAGAATGGGTGGGAAGGGCGGGTGGCGGGATGCTTAGAACAGGGTGCCAGCACCCATGAGGTAGTGCTCGACCACCGGACCCATCGCCAGGGCGGGCAGGAACGTGAGCGCACCGATGAGCACCACGGTGCCGATGAGCAGCACGATAAAGGTGAAGCCCTCGACCTTGAAGGTGCCGGCGCTGGCGGGGATGAGCTTTTTCCCGGCGAGATTGCCCGCGAGCGCCATGATCGGGACGATCATCAGGAAACGGCCGACCAGCATCGCGATGCCCAGCGTTGTGTCCCAGTGCGGCTCATTGGCGGTGAGCCCGGCGAAGGCGCTGCCGTTGTTCCCCACGGCGGAGCTGAAGGCGTAGAGCATCTCGCTGAACCCATGCGGACCGCTGTTGTTGAGCCCGGCCAGTCCCCAGGGCGAGACGCTGGCCAGGGCCGTGAAACCCAGGATCGTCGCAGCGAGGACCATGAGCACCAGGATGACCAGTTTCACGTCATAGGCCTGAATCTTTTTACCCAGGTATTCCGGCGTGCGTCCGACCATCAGTCCGGCGATGAACACCGCGAGCACCACAAAGATGAGCATGCCGTAGAGGCCCGCGCCCACCCCGCCAAAGATGACCTCGCCGGTCTCGATGTTGAACAGCGGCACCAGGCCGCCGAGCGGGGTGAAGGAGTCGTGCATCGCGTTGACGGCGCCGCACGAGGCGTCGGTCGTGATGGTGGCGAAAAGCGCCGAGTTGAAGATGCCGAAGCGCACCTCCTTGCCCTCCATGTTGCCGTCGGCCGCGGCGACCCCGAGCTTTTGGTGGATGGGGTTGCCCGAGGCCTCGGCCTCCCAGGCGACAAGCACGCCCGCGACAAACATGGCGAACATCGCGCCCCACACCGCCCAGCCGTGCCGCTGGTTTTTCACCATCCGGCCCAGATAGTAGGTGAGCGCGCTCGGGATGGCGAAAATCGAAAGAATCTGGAAAAAATTGGAGAGCGGCGTCGGATTTTCGAACGGATGGGCGGCGTTGGCGTTCACATAGCCGCCACCATTGGTGCCCAGCATCTTGATGGCGATTTGCGAGGCCACCGGCCCTTGGACGATGGTCTGGGTGTCCACTTTCTGGTCCACCATGACCGGCTGGTCCACCATGACCGGCTTCCCCGCTGCGTCCATGACCGGCTGGCCTTTCTCATCGGTTTTGGGCACCGAGGTGGTGACCGCATTGCCCTTGTCGTCCAATTTGGGCACCGAAATGGTGTAGGGTTCGTAGGTCTTGGCGACGGTGTAGGGCTTGAAATTCTGAATGATGCCTTGCGACACCAGGAACAGCGCGAACACGAAGCAGACCGGCACCAGCAGGTAATAGGTCACGCGCACGGTGTCGGTCCAGAAGTTGCCAATCGTCTGGGCCGATTGGCGGGCGATGCCGCGCACCAGGGCGGCGGCGATGGCGATCCCCGTGGCGGCAGAGGTGAAGTTATGGATCGCGAGCGCCACCATCTGGGAGAAATACGACATGGTCGCCTCCCCCGTGTAGCTCTGCCAGTTGGTGTTCGTCGTGAAGCTGGCGGCGGTGTTGAAAGCGAGATGGGGCGTCAGGCCGGGCAATCCCTGCGGGTTCAGTGGCAGGTGGTCCTGATAGCGTAGGATGACATAGGTGAACAGCAGTCCAACGAGGCTGAAAGCGAGGAGGGCAAACGTATAGCCGATCCACCCTTGTTCTTGCTCCGGGTTGATCCCGCACAGGCGGTAGGTGAGCCTCTCCACCGGGCGGACCACCGCGTCGAGCCATGTCCGGCCGCGGGGATCGAGCACCTGCATCAGGTAAAGCCCGAGCGGCTTGGTGACGAGGAGGAGCGCGCCGACATAGAGCGCAAATTGGAACCAGGCGTTGGGATTGTTCATGGCGGGAACGGCAGAGCCTTAAAATTTCTCCGGGCGCAGGACGGCGACCACGAGATAAACGAGGAGGGCGAGGGCGATGAGAC
Source organism: uncultured Opitutaceae bacterium (assembly GCA_903929355.1). Classification (GTDB taxonomy): domain Bacteria; phylum Verrucomicrobiota; class Verrucomicrobiia; order Opitutales; family Opitutaceae; genus CAIYUN01. Next base: position 10,326 of record CAIYUN010000023.1, on the reverse strand, counting down.
CGATGAGGATGTTTTCCATGGGAAAGGTGGAGCGGTGGCTTGGGACCGTGATGAATATCTTTAATGAATTGGCGCACTATACGCCGAGACAGGCTTGGCTGATGACGGGGAGGAAATGGACTGCCGGGACCGGGACGAAGACGGGATCGCCCTCGATACCAATGACCCTACCCCGGTGCCCCGCGCCGAGCTACGCGCTTTTTGTGAAAGCTACCGCACTTTTTGGCAAAAGTGAGCGTAGCCCGCGCAGAGGACAAAAAAGGCCACCGAGGCGGCTATGAAGAGTAGATCGTTCATCATCCCGCGACGTTACACCCCTGCTTCCCGCCCGCCTAATTAAGAGGGGCTGCAAACGCGTTAAGATAACGCTAACCCCGAGATCCACCCTGCCGGGTCCGCAAGTTCAAAATCTGCAGCCGCGCGTCCAAAGGCGCACCAGGAACCACCGCCGCCCCGCCACCAGCGCCCAGATCGCCTCGACTACCCCGAAAGGCCACGCCCCTTGGAGGAAACCATAGGCCGATCCCAGACCGCAGGCGAAAGCAAAGCCGAGGATGAACCAATGGCTGCGCGCCTCCAACGCATAACACACCAACATGGCGGTCACCGCTACCAGGCCAAATAAGGTCAGCCAGTTCATGACACATCGCCCGCCCCGGTGCCACCTACTGGCCGGATTGCAACCAAACCGGCCACGTAATGCGGGATGCACCGGTGGGCTGGTGGCTCTTGTCGGAAAGCCAGAGCACGATCGTCGCCAGGATGAGCCCGATCAGCACCACCTGGTAAAACCGATGGTCCCTGCTGGTGTTCAGGTCGGGTTTCATGGCATGTCCCTCACTTTTTCACGGGAAACTTTTCGTCCAGGGCCAGGTTGAGCATGAGGACATTGACCCGGGACTGGCCCAGGAAGCCCCATTGCGGCGGCTCGATGGATTTTTCGACCAGCGCCTTGATGTCGTCCACGCCGGCCTTGCGTGCGTCGGCGACCCGCGCGACCTGCAACTGTGCGGCCTCGGGGCTGATGTGGGGGTCAAGGCCGCTGGCGGAGGCATAGACCATGTCTGCGGGCACTGGCGCGTCGGCGGCCAGCTTGTTGGCGTCGCGGAACGCCTTGGCCGCCGCCCGCACATTGGTTTGAAGCGTTGTGCTAGTCGGACCAAGATTGCTCCCGGAGCTGGCGGCAAGGCTGTTGCCGGACATCGCGGCGGAGATCCCATAGGAATTGGCGGAGGGCCGGGGCCAGAAATAGGTCGCGCCTTGGAACTGCTGCGCCAGTAGCGCGGAGCCCACGACCTTGCCGTCGCGCTCCACGAGGCTGCCGGTGGCCTGGTTCCGGAACAACAGTTGGAGGCCCAGCGTCATTAAGAGTGGATACAACATGCCCGTGATGACGGTCCAGACCAGCGTCTGGCGGATGGATTGGAGGATGAGTTTGAACATGGGAGTGCCTTTCTGGTTTGGGCTTACGGGGCGAGGTGGACCGCCACCAACAACACGTCGATGAGCTTGATGAAAATGAACGGCACAATGATGCCGCCGACGCCATAGATGAGCATGTTCTTGCGCAGGATGACCGCCGCGCCGAGCGGCTGGTATTTCACGCCCTTGAGCGCGAGCGGGATGAGGGCGACAATGATCAGCGCATTGAAGATGACCGCGCTCAGGATCGCGCTTTCCGGCGAGTGCAGATACATGATGTTCATCTTGTCGAGCGGGCCGACCCCGCCCGGCTTGGTGGCATAGAGAATGCCGAACATCGCGGGGATGATCGCGAAATATTTGGACACGTCGTTCGCGATCGAGAAAGTCGTCAGCGCGCCGCGGGTCATCAGCAGCTGTTTGCCGATCTCCACGACCTCGATCAGTTTCGTCGGGTTCGAGTCCAGGTCCACCATGTTGCCGGCCTCGCGGGCGGCCTGCGTGCCGGAGTTCATGGCCACGCCGACGTCGGCCTGCGCGAGCGAGGGCGCGTCGTTGGTGCCGTCGCCGATCATGGCGATGAGCTTGCCGCCGGACTGCTCCTGCCGGATGCGCGCCAGCTTGTCCTCGGGCTTGGCCTGGGCGATGAAGTCGTCCACCCCCGCCTCGGCCGCGATGGCGGCGGCGGTCAGCGGGTTGTCCCCGGTGATCATCACGGTGCGGATGCCCATCGTGCGGAGCTGCGCGAAACGCTCCTTGATGCCGCCCTTGACGATGTCCTTGAGGAGAATGACGCCCAGGACATTTTCATTCTCCGCCACGACCAGCGGCGTCCCGCCGGCCCGGGAAATCTTTTCCACTGCGGCCACGACCTCGTTCACATAGAGGCCGCCGTGTGACTCCACCCAGGCCCGGACGCTGGCGTCCGCACCCTTGCGGATCTGCCGGGCCGCCTTTCCGTCGTGCGCGGCCAGGTCCACGCCGCTCATGCGGGTCTGCGCGCTGAACGGGACGAATTTGACAAGCGGTCCCGCCACGTCGCGGCCGCGCAGGTTGAATTTCTCCTTGGCGAGCGTGACGATGCTGCGACCCTCGGGCGTTTCGTCCGCGAGCGAGGCGAGCTGGGCGGCGTCCGCGAGCACGTCGAGCGCGACACCAGGGGCGGGGATGAACTCCGTCGCCTGGCGGTTGCCGAGCGTGATGGTGCCCGTCTTGTCGAGCAGAAGCACGTCGACGTCGCCCGCCGCCTCAACCGCGCGGCCCGAGGTGGCGAGGACGTTGCGGCGCATCAGCCGGTCGATGCCGGCGATGCCGATGGCGCTGAGCAGCCCGCCGATGGTCGTGGGGATCAGGCAGACAATCAGTGCGAGCAGCACCGGTAGTGAGGTGAGTACGACGTCGGTCTGTCCGGCGGCCTTTTCGTTGAAGAGAGCCATGGGCGGCAACGCCAGCACCACGACGATGAACAGCGCCGTCAGGCTGACCAGGACGATGTTCAGGGCGATCTCGTTGGGCGTGAGCTGCCGGCGCGCGCCCTCGATCATGGCGATCATCCGGTCGAGGAACGAGTTCCCCTCCTCCGCCGTCACCCGGACGACGATGCGGTCGCTCGTGACCCGCGTGCCGCCGGTCACGGCGCTGCGGTCGCCCCCGCTCTCTCGCACCACCGGCGCGGACTCGCCCGTGATCGCCGATTCGTCCACGGTGGCGATGCCCTCCACGACCTCGCCATCGGCGGGCACCAGGTCGCCGGGCGTGCAGACCACCCGGTCGCCGATCTTGAGCTCGCTGCTCGGCACGGAGACCTCCTTGCCATTGACCAGCTTCTTGGCGACCGTCTTGGTGCGCATCTTGCGCAGTTCGTCCGCGTGCGCCTTGCCCCGGCCCTCGGCCATCGCCTCGGCGAAGTTGGCGAAGAGGCAGGTGAACCACAGCCACAGGCAGATCTGCACGTTGAAGCGCGAGCAGTCCTTGAAGAGCCAGAGGGTGGTGAGAATCGAGCCGAGCCACACCACGAACATGACGAGGTTTTTGATCTCGTCGCGTGGGTGCAGCTTTTTGAACGAGTCAATCACCGCCTGGCGGATCAGCGAGGAATAGTTGATTTTGAAACTTGTGCTCATGGTGAAAAAATTCTCCGAGGTTAAAAGGTGCGGCCGGCCAGCATCAGTCCGTGCTCAATGAACGGCCCGAGGCACAGCGCGGGGAAAAAGGTGAGCGCGGCGACGATGATGATAACGCCGGTGAGCGTGAGCCCAAAGGTCCACCCGTGCGTCGGCAGCGTGCCGGCGGAGGGTTCGACCGTCTTTTTCGACGCCAGCCGGCCGACAATGGCGAGCGCCGCGGCGATGGGCGCGAACCGGCCGATGATGATGGCCACGCCGAGGGCCACGTCATACCAGGGGGTGTTCGCGTTGAGACCGGCAAAGGCGCTGCCATTGTTGTTCGCCGCCTCGCCGAAGGCGTAGAGCACCTCGCTCAAGCCGTGCGGGCCCTGGTTGGCCATGCTCGAGGTGCCCGCGTCCATCACGACCGACATCGCGGTCGGGATCAGGCACGCGGCGTTGGGCAGCAGGACCCCGATGACCGCCCAGGTCGCGCACCACGCGTCCAGTTTTTTGCCCAGATACTCCGGTGTTCGCCCAATCATCAGTCCGGCAATGAAGACGGTGATGAGGATATGGAAGAGCATGCAATACATGCCGCAGCCGATGCCGCCGAACTCGATCTCGCCGACCAGGATATTCCACATCGGCATCAGTCCGGCCAGCGGCATCCAACTGTCGTGCATGGAGTTCACCGAACCGTTGTCGATGGCGGTGGCGGAGATGCCCCACAGCACGCTGTTCATCACGCCCTCCCGCTGTTCCTTGCCCTCCATGTGCGGCACGATGTTGTCGGTGACCGGGTTGGGCTGCACCTCCGCCCACCAGGCGACGCCAAACGAGGCCACATACAAACCAAGCATCACCGCAAAGATGCACCACGCGTGCTTCACATTGCCGACCAGCAGGCCAAACATGAATACCTGCGCCATCGGCACGATGATGATGGCGAGCAGCTCGAGAAAGTTCGCGAGCGGCGTCGGGTTTTCCAGGGGGTGGGCGCTGTTCACGCCAAACCAGCCGCCGCCATTGGTGAAGAGCTGTTTGCACGACTCGAACGACGCCACCGGGCCGACCGGGATGATTTGCTCGTCCACTTTTTGGTCCACCATCACGGGTTGGTCCACCATGACGGGCTGTCCTTTGTCGTCCTTGACCGCCTGGCCCTTGTCGTCGGTCTTGGGCACCGACTTGGTGATGGCGTTGCCCTTGTCGTCCAGCTTCGGCACCGACGTGGTGTAGGGCTCGACCAGTTTCGCGGTCGCGTAATTCTGCCAGGCCTGCGGCACCCCTTGCCACGCCAGCGGGATCGCCCAGAGGATGGACAGCGGAATCACGATATAGATCGTGCCGCGGGTGAGGTCCACCCAGAAGTTGCCGATGGTTTTGACCGAGGCGCGTTTCAAGGCCCGGCCCACCGCCACCAGGATTGCGAGTCCGGCCGCACCGCTGATAAACTGGTGCACCGACAGGCCGATCGTCTGGGAAAAATAGCTCATCACCGCCTCCCCCGAGTAGGACTGCCAGTCGGCGTTGCAGGTGAAGCTCCAGGCAGTGTTGAACGCCAGATGCCACGAGAGGTTGTCCTGACCCGCCGGGTTGAAGGGCAGCCATTTTTGCGTCATGAGGATCGCCATCAGGGACGCAAAGCCGACCGTGGTCATGAGCACCACGGCCCAGAGGTAGCGCAGCCACGTCATCTCCTCGGCTGGGTCTATGCCGGTCGCCCAATAGACCAGCTTCTCGACCGGTTGAAGCACGGGGTGCAGCCAGGTCTTCTCCCCCGTGTAGACTTTGAACATGAAGCGCCCGAGTATGGGTGTCAGCGCTATGCCAATGCCAAAAAAGAGGACAATTTGGATGATTTCGTTGGTGGTCATGGTGGGAACTGCGGAGGGTGGATTATTCCGGATCTTGCGCCTTCGGCCGGGAGCCTGGTGGCGTACGCCATCAGACGGCGGAGGCCGTCATGGCTACGAGGAGAATGGCGTGAAGCCCTGCGTCGGGTGCGGTGTTGCCGGCGAACTTTTCGTGCCCATGTTGGAAGCAACCCCGCCGCTGGTGACCGGGCTGAAACCGGTCACCTAGCTTCAATGAATGGTTGGTGCGTTCATGCTGGCGCCAACCTTACACGCCTCCGTTCTGGCTGCCTAATTAAGAGCGGTGCGAATCCCGCTAAGAAAAGATTAGCGTCCTCCGCCCTTGGCCCACCGGTGGCGTGGAGGGTTGCATTTCCCGTCAATTTGTGTCCGCTTGGGGGCAACCGCATGGCCAAGCCCGGAACCATTGTCACCGTTTGCACCGCGAACATCTGCCGCAGCCCGATGGCGGCCGCGCTCCTCTCGCACGCGCTCGCCGCGCAGCCCGAGCCGCTGCGTTCGCTCCGGGTGGTTTCGGCCGGGGTCTCCGCCCGGGCTGGCGATCCCGTTTCCGCCAACTCCGTCCTGGCGCTCAAGAAGGTCGGCCTGGATCTCACCGGCCAGCGCAGCGTCCCTCTCACGCGGGAGCTGCTGGGCGACGCCGTGGCCGTGCTCTGCATGACCGAGGGCCACCGGGCGCTCATCCACCTGCTGTTCGACCCGCCACCGCCCCACGTCCATCTCTTCCGCGAGTTCCTGCCCGTGCCCGCTGACCGCGAGGTCCCCGATCCCTACGGCGGTCCACTCCCGCTCTACGAGACTTGCCGCGACGAGCTGGTCGAGGCCCTGCCCTCGCTGGTCGAGTTCCTGAAAAAGCTCACCGCCCGGCCGGGTTGATCCCTGTGGGCGGGGTGCCCTCACCCCGCGATTGGGTCCGCGCGGGTTGGTGTCACCCCGCCTGTGTCAGGCGCGCCGGCCCCAGTGCCGATTCATGGATGATTCCAACCCAATGATTATGAATGACCCACAACTCTTGGAAAACTTGGATGAGAACTTTTCCAACGGTCGGGTATCAACCACTGATTGACACTTATGAACACTGATGCTGAGGATCGGATCAGTGCAAATTAGTGTGAATAAGTGGTTGCAGGTTTTTGTTTGGGTAGGTCATAGGCGAAGACCCCGTCCTTGTGGTCGCCCCATCCCTTCCTTCGTGAATCATCAGGCGCGCCGGCCCGCGCCCCGTGGATTTTTCTTTGCCTCCTTGGCCCCGTTGCGCGAGCCTCTCCCTTTCCGTCTTGCCATTCCGCCCTCAGCCTTCCGCCTTCCGCACTTTCCTCACCATGCTCAACGCCTCGCCGCTCTCCTCCCTGGACCCCGAGATCTGGTCCGCCATCACCGCCGAATTTGCCCGCCAGCAGGGCCACATCGAGCTGATCGCCTCGGAAAATTTCACCTATCCCGCCGTCATGCAGGCGCAGGGCAGCGTGCTGACCAACAAATACGCCGAGGGCTACCCGGGCAAACGCTGGTACGGTGGCTGCGAGCAGGTGGACAAGGTCGAGACCCTCGCCCTCGAGCGGGCCAAACGGCTCTTCGGCGCCGAACACGCCAACGTCCAGCCCCACTCCGGCTCGCAGGCCAACTTTGCCGTCTACACTTCGGTGCTTCAGCCCGGCGACAAGATCCTCGGCATGAACCTCAGCCATGGCGGCCACCTCACCCACGGCAACCCGGCCAACTTTTCCGGCAAGCTGTACCGCTTTGTCCAGTACGGCGTCCGCGAGGACACCGGCCTGATCGACTACGATGAGCTGGCCGCCACCGCCCTCCGCGAGCAGCCGAAGATGATCACCGTCGGGGCGAGCGCCTACTCGCGCGTCATCGACTTTGCCCGCATGGGTGAGATCGCGCGCTCGGTTGGCGCGTTTCTTTTCGCCGACATCGCGCACATCGCTGGCCTCGTCGCCTCCGGGCTGCACCCGTCGCCCGTCGCGCACGCCGATTTTGTGACGACCACCACGCACAAGACCCTGCGCGGGCCCCGCGGCGGCCTCATCCTCTGCCGCGCCGCGCACGCCAAGGCGGTGGACTCCGCCGTGTTCCCCGGTGCCCAGGGCGGTCCGCTCATGCACGTGATCGCCGCCAAGGCGGTTTGCTTCCTCGAGTGCCTCAAGCCGGAGTTCAAGGTCTACTCGGCCCAGATCATCAAAAACTCGCGCGCCCTCTGCGCCGCGATGCAGTCGCGCGGTTACCGGGTGGTCTCCGGCGGCACCGACAACCACCTCTTTCTCGTGGACCTCCGCGCCAACCTGCCCGAGCTCACCGCCAAGAAGGCCCAGGAGACCCTCGATCTCGCCCATATCACCTGCAACAAGAACACCGTGCCCTTCGAGACGCGCTCGCCCTTCCAGGCCTCCGGCATCCGCCTCGGCACCCCCGCGGTGACTACGCGCGGCATGGTTGAAAAGGACATGGAGGAGATCGCCGGCTGCATCGACACGGTCCTCAAGGCCATCGGGACCCCCGCTGAGGCCGACGCCCTCGCCGCCACCAAGACCCGCGTGGCCGCGCTCACCGGCCGTTTTCCGCTGCCCTACGTCCTCTGACGCCGCCTGGTCTCCATCCGACCTTCTCGCTTTTGATGTTCCAAATTGGAATATCAAACACCGGCACCCTTGGTCGCCCTCCGTGGTAGGAGCCTGCTTGCAGGCGATGGTCGAATACTCGGCCAGCCGCACTCACAGCTTCCCGGCGAACACGTCCAGCCCCGCCTGCGACACCTTCGCGTCATCCTCGGCGGGTCCGCCGCTGAACGCGGCCAGCAGGATCCCCGTCTTGCCCCGGGCCATTCTCCCGCCGCCATACCCCAGTTCGCCTGAAAACGGTGCCCGGCCGGAACTGCCGCTGTGTTGCAACGTGTCCGCCATTTCCGCCGCCTTGCTGTAGGCGATCGCGAGCAGGTTGGCCGCGCTTTTGGTGGCGCTGGCGGGCCGGATCCTGATGCCGACCACCGCCATCTTCGATGACCAGCCGGTGACGGTGTCACCCGGCGCATGGGCCACCAACGCGACACCCTTGATGTTGAGCTCGACCGCGAGTTTCCGCATGGCCACGAGGGCCAGGTCTGCCAGCTCGTCGAAATCCTGTGGGGAGGGCGCGGCTGGGATCGGGGTTGTCCGGGCGTTGCTTGACATGGGTTTGATCGATTTGAACGACAAAGATCAAGTGCCTTGGTCCCCCACCGTGTCACGGCCAAAGTGGTCATCGCGACCGGGCGGCTCCACCGCAGTTTTTGAAACAGCTGTCGAAACCCGCTTGCGTTCCGGTTGTAGCCGGGGTTGGTGACCCCGGTCTGATGCCTTTGGCCCGCTCCGGAGTCGGCGACCCCGTACCGTTGACCTCGCCCAAGGCTGGGCCGCCGCCTGCGCCAATCTGCCCCCCGCGCAAAATAGTTTCTAAGGAATCACCCGCCGCCGCGTCTTATCTGTGCAAGATCAGCGGCCCCGCCCCATGAAACCACCCGATTCCCATGCCACCACCACCGGAGAAACTCTCTCAGGGGCCTTTGCGCTCCATCACGCGCCGCTCCTCCGTTATGCGACCCGCCTCGTCGGCGATGCTGACCGCGCGCAGGACGTCGTCCAGGACACGTTTGTCCGGCTCATGGCGCAGCCGGCTGACAAGGTGGACGGCCATCTCGTTGAATGGCTCTTCACCGTTTGCCGCCACCGCGCCGTGGATGTGCTGCGCCAGGAGGGCCGGATGAAAAGCCTCGATGCCCTTCCGTCCGACGCGCTTCCGATCGCCGCCGATCCCCGCCCCGGTGCCACCTTGGAGCGCACCGAGACCCACGACGCGCTTCTGCGCCTCGTGGACCGCCTCCCGCCCAACCAGCAGGAGGTCGTCCGCCTCAAATTTCAAAATAACTTCAGCTACGAGGAGATTAGCCGCATCACCGCCCTGTCGGTGTCCAATGTCGGATTCCTGCTCCACACCGCCCTCCGCCGCCTGCGCGCGGATTTTGCCGCCCTGCAACCCTGATCCTTTGCCCGCCCCACCGGAGACCACACCATGAACGACCAGCCTAAAAAGATTTCCGCCGACGATCCGCGTCTGACTGCTTTTGCCCTCGGCGAGCTCACCGGCGGGGAGCGGGCCGCCGTCGCCGCCGCCGTGTCCGCCGACCCGGCGCTCGCCGCCGAGGTGAACAAAATCCGCGCCTTTTCCGCCCAACTGCGGCGTTCGCTCGCCGCCGAACCGGCTCCGGTGGTCGAGGCGTTGACGGTTCCCGCCCCGCTGCCGGAAACGGCTTCCCCGGCACCGTCGCACCCCGCAAAAATCATTCGCGGCCCGTTTTTTCTCTGGGTGGCGACAGCCGCCGCCGCGTGCTTCGCCCTTCTCATCTGGCTGCACCACCCGGTGGAGCCGGGCCTGACCCCAACCCAAGTGGTCGCGGTGAACCGGGTGGCCGCGCCCCCGGCCGTGGCGGTCATCAGCTCCTCCGTGGTTGGAGGGGGCAATGGGCCAGTTGAGCCGCCGTTGACCGCCGGGTCCGCGAGGGATGTGACCATTGCCGAAAAGTTGGGCCAGCCCCTTCCGCTGCCGGCCGCGCCTGTCCCGGCCCGGGCGCTGAAAGATTCAGTTGCCTTTGGCGGTGCCGGCTCCGGAACTCTTCCGCCGGACAATCCTCGTCCGCCGGGTGGGCCGGAATTGCAGGGCCCCAACACCTTAATCAAGACCGGCAGCGGCACCTTCACCCTCTCCGGTGCCAACACCTATGCGGGCGGTCCCACGGACACAGGCGGTGCCAACGGACTCGCCACAACGGGGAGCGTCGCCGGCGGCGCATTCGCTGGTGGCCGTGCCGGTGGCGGCGCCGGCGGCCGACGTGGTGGGGGCGGGGGCGGGGGCGCGGGCGGCGCGGGCGGCGCGGGCGG
>CAIYUN010000022.1 GCA_903929355.1 uncultured Opitutaceae bacterium | reverse complement strand
TTCCTGCTTTTTCTCCACAACTTCTTGCTCGTTCATGGTAACACTCCTGTTTCATTGGAGTGTCACCCTATTTTCGCCTCAGCCTGTGTCTATGATCTGGTAGTTAGCACAATCCCTTGCAGGCCGGCGACCTGCAGCGCGCCGAGTCGCCAGCGCAGCGGCGCGGCGAGGACGCGCGGGGCAACCGCGCCGCTCTGGGCGGCGGGGGGAAGGCCCGTGAATGAGCGAAGCGAATGAAGGCGGGCCGCCTGGAGCCGGGCATGGGGATGTCCGCCCAATTCGGAACGCTCGCCGCGACGAAAACCGTCCGCACACCGGCGACCAGGGCGGGGGCGGGGCCGTTCTTGCTGCGCGAAGCGCCGGTGAAATCACCGTTACAGGCGCATTGCGGCAGGGCCGCTCTGACCTTGGATCGGGGTTCGTTTCTGCGCGCCCGCTGAAATCTCCCCGCCCTTCGTCCGCCCCGTGGCGGAGCGCACAATGCTTTCTTCTGTCCACATGCCGGAGCGAGCGTGCCCGGACGCGAGGCGAAGGGAATGCGCCGGCCTGACGGAACGCCTGCACGGAAGGCCGATCAGGCGCACATTGGACAGAAGAAAATGTTGTGCGCGGAGCCGTAGCAGCCGGGGTGATAGATCAGGCCGTGACGCGGGACGTGGACGGGCGAATTGGACGAGCGACGAGGGACGTGGACGCGACGCGGGCTGACGGAGCCCGCCGCAGCGCCGACGCCCTCGCGCTCGCCTCGCCCGCCGTCGCCAGCGCCGGGCCTGGCACCACCGGGTGCAGGGGCGGACGAAGGGCTTTTCGCGTTCCTTGGGCGCGCTCTTTCTCCGGCGTTGCTGCGAATGAGCGTGCGAATGAGCCGCTGGAGGTCTTCCGCCGCAACGCGGCGCCATTGTTGCTGGGCGAGTCGGTGCGGGCGGCCAAGCGTACGCCTTGCGGGAGCGCAGACCGCCCGGACCGTGTCGCCCTGCTGGAATCGGTTTGGGGCGGGAGACTTTGGCAGCGGGACAGTCGAGCAGTCGGCGGCGGTCGAACGGCCGGAATGGAGCGAAGCGCGAAGTGAAGCGGACGGGAAGCGAAGCCGACGCTGTGCCGGATCAGGCGTCGAGCGGCCGCAGACCCGGTCCGCGTCTGCGCGGTGCTGAGCGGTCCCGCCGCGGGTCCGCGAAGCAAGGGGATGCGGACGTTCGCGCCCCGGCAGGGCGGTGGCGGAGCGCCCCGGCAGCGGAACGGAGTGCGCAGCGGAATGGAGGACGGGCGAGCGATGCCGTCTGCGGGCGGATCAGCTTGGGCGTTCGCCGGAGCGCGTTAGCGTCGCGGGCATTGTGGTGGGCGAACCATGGTTGACCCGCGGCGGCCATTATCGGGGGCGTTGAGGCAAGCACCGAAATCGGTGCGGCGCGAGTGACCCTGGGCGGGCGTTGCGGACGAACTACGGTTGACCTGCACCGGGCGGGATCGAGGGCGTTGCCGCGAGTACCGGAATCGGTGCGGGGCGTGTTGAAGCGAGCACCCAAATGGGTGCGGGGCGAGTTACCATGGGCGTTGACCGAGCGCGTTGGGCGAGCGAGCAAAGCGAGCTGTCGCGGATGTTGAGGCGGGCGCACTGGGTGTTGAGGGGCGACCAACAGCCGTTCGGTGGCCGTCGAGGAGGCGTGCCGTTTTCGCCAATTTATCCTCGGCTCAGAGTTCCCCGCACAAGGAATCTTTTCTCCTTGGTGAAAGAGAACCTGGGCTGCTTGTAGTCCACCCCTTTCGACACGCGGCCGGTTGAAAACTTTTATGTCCCTTTCGACCCTTGAGCGGCCGTCAGGCCAGCCGTGCGGCGCCCGAATTCGTTCCACCGCCGGAGTGGGCCGCGGTCGAAGGCGGAAACAACGTTTTTTTGGTCGTCTGTCCGGGCGTCTGGCGAGTCGCTGAAGGATTCCCCGTGAACGGAGCGGCTGACCGCGCCGACGGACCGGTCGGATGGTCAAAGTCCCCTCACGGAAACTTTCCGTGAGTTATCTGCCCTGGTGCGGGTAAAAGTTTCATCTTTTGTGCCCCTCCGCTCGGGTTCTCTGACCTGAACCCTCTCTTTCTGCACCCATCTGAAAATATTTAGTGCACTTTGTGCACTTTTGACACCTTGAGTTCCCCTTGGCTTCCGGCGCACGCGGCAAATATGCCCTTTGTGGCGGAAGATGGACCGCACAGATTTTTGGCGGCTGCCTCGCCTGCTTGCCGGTCCACGAGTCGAGGGCGGTGGGGGTAGTGGGGGGGAGTGACGAAATCGTTGGGGCCATTACCCTTGATCGGATTTGCGCTCGGACGATTTTTTGGAAAAAGGCTTTGGCCACTGGCGGCGAGCCGATTAGACGAGCTTAAAGAAAGGAACGGAGCCGGTGCGATTCAAGCTGCGGGGCGGTTGCCCTGATGTCCAGGACCGGCTGAGATGCTGGGTGCCCTGAAAGAACTGACGAACCGGTTGAGACGCGGGGACGGTCCGCCAAAAGACGCGAGCCGGGGCGCGCGGTCCGTCAGGGGAGCGGTTTTGGGTGCTCGGGCAGACCGCTGGCGAGTTGAGCATGCAGTCGGGCGAACCATTTGAGTTCATGGCCCAGCGTGCGGCGCGCCTCGGGTGGCCAGCGATCAAGCGGAAGCTCGGCCGTCCGGCGGTGAAACCAGCGCCGGAACTGATCCAAGCCGCGAACAAACGCGACCGTCGGCGATTGGGCGGCGGGTGCCCGTCTGAGACGTGGGGGACCGGAAAAAACCCCGGTGGCAAGGTAGGCTTGGCGGAGACCGGCGGCATCGGCGAGGCCGACATCGCCCGCCCGGCGTGCGAGCATCATGTAGCGGCGCGCGGTCGGGAACGAGATGGCGGGGCAGTTGGCGGCAAGCCATTGCTGCCAGTGTCCGTGCCCGACAGCAATCTTCTGGCGGTTGAGCAGATGCCCGCACTCCAAGGCGCGGGTGACAGCCTGACGGGCCGTGAGGGTGGCCGACGCGGCCATGGAGTGCGCCTCATGGAAGGTGGCGTTGATCTGCGCCGACAGGTTGACGGCAGCGGTGGAGTCAGGCGGCGTGGTCGTGTTCATGGCTTTTGGCGAGGAAGGCGAGGCGGGCCGCCCGGTGTGCCAGACGGGCTCGGTGGGAGCGCATCCCGCGGGACGGCGGGAGCCCAAAGGTGTCCGACATTTGGACGGCTAGCTTGGAAAACGCGGCGGGTGTGACGCCATGCCGCTCGGCCAGGGCGGCCTGGCTCAAGCCCTCAACGGCCATGAGGCCGGTGGCGAAACAGATGGCGTCGAGGGCGAGCAGCGGGTTGGGATGCGAGCGGATCCGGGCGCAGAAGGACGCCAGAACGTCGGCGGCGGCGTGTGCTTGGTCCCCCTCCGGGACGGCAGGCGAGGCTTCGGAATCAAACGCGCGAGGCCCTGGTGGCGCCTCCGCCTGGTCGTCGCAAACGGGCGGCGGTGTCGAGTCGTCCGCCGCCGTGATGGCGAGGACATGGGCGTCGCCCTGGCGGGTGGAGGTGCGACGGGCAGCGTCGGGCGCGGCGAGCCCATGGGAGGCAAGGCGGGCTCGATCCTCAGGCGGCAGGGACGAGGTCCACTCCCGGTAGGCGCGGGAGTAGGCGGCGTCGCGGCTGGCCTGATGGTTGGTGTAGCTCATGGCGCGGCGTCCCCTCGGTCGAGGGGGTTGATTGCCAGCAGGTTCCCACGCCGACGAACCCACGGCCCGGCCGGGTCGGCGACATAGCAATCGAGCCTGGTGGCGATTTCCCAGGCTCCGACTTCCCGGTAGCGTGCACCGTCCTGCCAGGGGGTTTCCAAGGGCACGAGCCGGGGCCGGAGGCTTGGGGTCGGTGGTGCGGAGGGTGCGGAGGGTTGAATTCCCGACTCCTCCCTTATACGCGTACACGTATCTGATACTGATATACCCACATTTTCCCATGACGTTAGATATGCATCTTCAACCCTCCGCACCCTCCGCAAGGTGGTCGAAGCCGGGATTGGCTGACCCTTGGTCTTGAAAAGATCGGCGAAGTTCATGGCGCGGGGAGGCGTTGAATGCGCCAGCAGGCCTGTGGGCGGTTGCGTTCACGGCCTCCAACCCTCCGCGTGGTGCTGGTCAGGAGTTCCCGCCATGCCTCGGTGTTGGACAACCTGGCGAGCTGGTGGCCAAGGTGTCGCGGGCTGGATGAAATCTTGTGACGGGCAAGGCTGCCGTCATTGGCTTCGTCGAGGGATTTATAGAGTTCCCCCGTGGGCAACTCGCGCGCGTCTTCACCCGCCGGCCAGCCATCAATCCAACGCTCCAACACCTCCGCGATTTGGCGGAGCGGGTCGCTCTCGCCCAGCAGGTCGAGGATCGCCGGGTGGTGCCACTCGGTGACGCCAAACCGGGCCTTGCGCAGACCGGCGGGGATCTCAAAGGCGTCGACCCAGGCGAGGAAGGCCGGCAGCTCGGCGCGCAGCGTGGCGGCGAAGGCTTCGCGGGCACCCGGTGCCTCGGCATCGTAAAAGGGGGTGGGCGTTGCGTAGGCGCGGAGATAGATGATTTTGTCCGCGAATCCGGCGTCGATGGCGGGAAGGTTGCTCGCGCTTTCGGCGTCGTCGTTGGCCGAAAGCGAGACCCGCCAGATGGGACGGAAGGTAAGGGCGTCGCGACATTTTCCATGCAACGGATAAACCGCCGCGGCGACGATGCGCTTCAATTCGTTGCGCAAGGTGGTTCTCTGCGCCCCGTCCACGTCGAGTGACTTGTCGCCGAGCGCCAGGTGTTCCGCGCTCCACAGGTCGGCGTTAAACGGCGTTTGTCCGGTGAAGAACAAGCCTGGGTCGGCGCATCGCCCCCCGAGCGCTGGGGTGATTACGGCCGATTGCAGCAGGCTTTTACCGCAATCGGGCGGCCCAATCAGAGCGAGGACCTGGCCGGGGCGGTGCTCGGCTGGGTGGCGTAATGCAAGGCGGCCGAGTTTCAGCCAAGCGATGAACAGCGAGCATTGCATGGAAGCCAGCGCGTCCCGGGCAGCATGGCCAAACAGATTTCCAATCAAGGCGGTGATCATCGGACACTCGCCGGGCTTGCCCTCGACCCATGTCGGGCCGCGGGTGGCAAGCACCCGCTGGCCGTTCTCAGGGTGCAGGCCGGCAGGGCGTCCGCAAAATGGGCCGGCAAAATCCACGCGGTTGCAGACTTGCAGGGTGTGCAACGCCGCGTCGCAAGGCGAAGGGTCGCCGGTCTTGGACAGTCCAGCCTTGTTGAGGTGCAGGCGCGCATCCTCTCGGCAGAGCTTGCCGAAAGCGCCGTCCGCCTCACGACGCCAGTAGTGCGTGCCGTCAAAAAATAGCCGATTCGGCCCGTCGAGGTCCAACGCAGCGATGGCCTCGTGGGCCAGCCGCTCGGCTGCCTCCTGTTTGGCTGATTCGGCGCGAGCCCTTACTGCATGCCGGAAAACAATCCTGGCGATATGGAGCGCGTCGACCGCGATTTGCTCAACCTCGGCGGCGGCAAGTTCGTCGCCGGCAATGGCGGCGGCGAACTTCACCAAGCGCTCCTTCGCGTTGTCGAGAGCGTCGGGGTCGAGCTTGGCGAACGACCCGACTTCACGGCGAAGCAATCGCATGGCGAGCGCCGCGGGTTGCAGGCCGGGCGTGACCGGCACGGCAGCGGAGAGGATTTCCTGCCAGCGGGTGGGGAACTCCACCGCCCATTTCTCGCGCAAATCATCTGCGCCATTGCCGGGCGCGGCGAGGGGTATGCGAGGCAGAACCACGGCCACGCCAGCAAGCCGGGCGAGTTTCAGCGCCTCGCGCGAGAAGTCGGGGATGAGCGCCGTGTCGGCGTCGCCAATGAACGCCAGCTTGGACGGGCGAATCTCGGCAAGGAGGGCGGCGAGCGCGGGCAACAGATCCGGCTCACCGGCTGCGTTCCGTGGGCAAGCGGAAGAGATTCCTCCGATGGCCACGCACGGGAAACCGGCTTCGGTGAGCGCAAGGGCTTTGAATTCACCCTCAACCACCCCGAGCACGCAATCAGGCACAAGCAACGTGCGCAGTCCCGGCGGCTCGTAAAGCTGGCAGCCGGCCCCGCGCGGCGAGAGATATTTTGCCCCGCCCTCCCTCGGCGACCGCACCCGGAGGCGAAAGAACGGCTTGCCGACGGCCTCCACTGCAACGGAGTTTCGGGTGCGGTAGGGAATGATCAAGCCGGCCTCGGCGTAACCGACAAGGGTGCGGGCTTCATCGGGCTCGACTTCGCGGACGCCAGCGGCGGCGAGCAACGCGGGTGAAATGCCGGGGCGGGAGGCTGGTGAGCTGATGGACATGGAGGGTGCAGGTTCACCCTCCTGCACCTCGGCGTCCTGCCGTGCATCTATGAGAATGGGTCTGCGCCTCCAATGCGCTACACCCCGTGTAGTCTGGGCTACTTTTCGTGTAGCCGAGCTGCTTTACGCCGCGGTCGAATCTGGTTCGCTTCTCAACCGCCACTTGACCCACCTCTTGGGCGCGTAGGAATTCGAGCCACCAAGCTTCAGACATCCGGGTTCGTCAAAGTGCGCGGCCAGGGCGGGAAGTTTCTGGCGGATTTCCTCGATTGCACGATTCACGTTGTTGCGCACGGCATCACGCTGGTTTTTGGCCTTGTCCTGCATTTTACGCCCCCTTCCGCCTTTGCCTTGGCTGCGGGCAAGCGCGGCAAGAATCTCGTGTTTTTGCTCGTCGAGTCTCAATTGAAGCGGGAGATCATTGGACTCCTCAGCGTCCGCTCTCTCCTCTCGTAGTTTGGCTAATTGATTTTTATAGTTTCGAATGGCTTTGTCGTCGAGCATGGCCCCTCCGTCTGTGATGGGTGGCCCGTCGGTTACGGCGTAACCGCCAGATTTGATCTCCTCGGCGGAAATCACATTTTTCGTAGCTGCGAGGACGATGGGCGGGCTGGCTGTCGCCAAGATTTGATGTGCGGAAAATGTTCTTTGCTGGTGCGACACAAGGAAGTGGAGATACGCGAGGCCGGTGTGATGTTGGTGCAGCGGAACCCGCTTGCTGCCTTGGAAACGAATCTCCCAAACCGTGTCTCTCCGCCAGAAATAGCTATCCGGCTCGGCACGCGATGTCGCCTGGGGAGCAGCTGCTGGTGAGCCACTGGTATTGGTCACAATTTTGATGAAGCAATCATCGGGAAGGGTGCCGGCTACCAAATCAGCCGCGTGGTCACCCACGATGGTCTTCAGCGCCAGCTCCACTTCGCGCCCATGACGGTGGTGCAAATCCAGCACCCTTTGCGCGGTCTGATCCACGGACTGGCTTTCGACATACGTCAACGCCCTTCCTACCTCCGGGAATCGGGCGATCAATTCATTGTGGGTGTGAATTGATTTCATCGCCTTGGCCCGCTCCACATAGGTGGCCGCGAGCAGGCGATCCTCGTCACGGGCGAGGGACTGGGTGCAAAGGTCGGTTTTGAAATGCGTGAGGGGATCCAAGTGCGCGGCATGGGCCGCGATGATGCCCAAGCGGCGGTCGAGACATTGGGAGCACACGCCGCAATGGGAATGCGCCGTGGTGCGCTCCCAAGTGTGGGCGCAACTGATGGTCGAGGAGATTAGTTCACCGGCTCCAGCGTTGATGATGCGTTTGATCACGTCGGCCTTCGTCTCCCAGAGAAAAGGGTTGTGAACCTTGAAATCCGCATTGCCCACCAACGAAAAGAGCTTCGAAAAACCGTCCAGCACCCGCGGGTGCGTGGTGCGCGTGGCCCGACCGCCCACGACTTGGGCGCAGATCGGCAGGTTCAGGCTGACCACTCCGTTTTCGTAGAAAAGGAGGGACGAAAGTTTAAGCATCTTTGCCACGGTGGCGCCGAGGGCCGCGAACAGGAAGGACCGCGTGCGCTGGGTGTATTCCCGACCAAGCGCCTCGGCCTTGTTTACCCGGACGGTGACATACATGGGCTTGGTGGTCTTGGCCAGCAGGTCCAGCGCTTGGCGCAAGGGCTTCAAAAAGGCGTTGTTTTTGGAAGTCGGCAGATGGGTGACAAAAGCCACGCCATGGCGTTGGGTCACAATTTCGTCAATTGCACCGGCGAGGGAATCGAGCCCGCCGGAAAACATGGCCACCTGATCTATGTGGCCCGGAGCGGTGACATCCTCACCCAACTCGAGATAGTGCTGGAACGGCACCGGCTTGGCCGCCTTAGAAAAGGTGAAATCGAAAAAATGGTCCCCGAGAAAATCTAACACTCCGCAAAGCGCACCCTGCACCTCGACCCGGCCCCAAAAGGCCGGTTCCCGCACCGGGATATGCAGGTGCAGGCGTTGCCGCCATTTGCCGCCAAAGCGGTCGGTATCCTGACCGCTGCGTATAACCGCCTGGTCGGCGCAATAGACGTAGGTCGCAATCTCGACCAGATCGTGAAAAACGGCCGGAAGGTTCAGGTAAAGTGTTTGGTGCAGATCGGCGATGCGCAGGTTGACCCGAGTGTGAGCGGGGCCGTCCCCGAGGTGGAGCGCGATGGGTGGCGATCCCGCTCCCTGGGCCGGAATCGTCAACCCGCCGCAAACGATGGTGTGCTCAAGGTGCATCGGGTTGGGATCGGGCTTTCAGCTCCTTCCGCATTTTCTCCATCGCATACCATCCAAAATGGCCCGAGGTCTCGGCTGAGATGTCGCCGCCGCCTTCGTGACGATGCTTGGAAAACCATTCGCTGCTGTAACGCTCCACAATTTCACTGGCCTCGTGGGTGTGCTGCGCCATCGCCCGCTCAAATTCCGCAACCTGGGAGGCGGTGGCAAACCTGTGGCCTTCGCCGACATGGGATCCGAGCGTCTTCGACAGAAAGTACCCGATGCAATCGCGTGACAGCCGGTCGAAAAAGGTGCGGGCCAGCCGGCCAAACTCCGCTGGACGGCCCAGCTTGGCCAGGGCCTTATGGACCTCGGCCGCTGACGGGGTGACCAGCCGGCCGAGCCCTTCGTCCAAATGCTTTACCACCCCGCCAACCAGGGCGTTTTGCGCCAGTTCGGCAAAATCGCTGTGCTCACGCCGTTGCGCGCTTTTGGCATCAAGCGCCTTGTGAATGGCCGCCGCCACCTCGGCCACAGAACTTTGCGGCGACAGATTCAGCCCTGCGGAGGTCAGGTGGGCCGCCGGATCAGACTTTTTGGCCGCGATGGCCAATTGCGTCAGGAGCGTTAAGGCGTCGCTGAATCCGGCATCTTTCTGGACCGCTTGAAACGCCCGGTCGGACGCGGTGAGAACCGCCCCCGCAACTTCTTCGACGTCACACCCGTCGGCGATCAAGCCGACCACTTCTTTCCAGGCGCGGGTGCGCGGAAGTATGCCGAGGCGGACATGACCCATTGTAGTAGAATCGCACCTTGGAGCCCGGCGGGGAGTTGTGCAATCCTTTGATGGACGCTCGGGTTGCCCCACACGATTGGGCAAAATGCTCGTGTGAGCGTTTTCGGCTTCACTCGCGGGCTGGCACCTTCAGCTTGGTGCGGATGTGGACCGCCACGTCGGCGGCGTCGTAATACACGAAGTGGCCTACTCGGTGGTGCGGTATGCGGCGAAGACGCGTCCATTCCCGCAGCGGGCGGATGGATGGCGGGCGGGCGGCGGGGAAGATCCCGCTCTTTTGCAGGGCGACGATGTCGATCAATTGGGAGGTGCTGGGAGAGGCAGGCGTGGGCTGGTTCATGCCATGGGCGCCGCATCAACTGGCCGCACAACGGAACACCCGCACCGGTGTGGTGGCGCGGGCGTCGATTTGGCCGCAAAACCGGTCGTTCGGTCAGCCGGCCGCTGCTAGGGCCGTCCTCGGTGCCGGGAAGGGGAAGGTTTGGGCCGTGGTGGTGATGGCTTGGCCCGCCGGCATGATGCTGAAGAACGCCTCGGCCTCGGCGGGCGTCTTCAAGTCCAGGTAGTGCTTGCGGATGATACTCTCGGAATTGCCGGCCTGCAACGCGGCCTCGCCCATTGAGCGGAACTTGGCGACGTGCATCGAAATGAACGTGTGGCGCATGATGTCGTGGGACAGGCCAAACGCCTTGGCGATGGTGGCCCGCTGGCGTTTCAAGCCCGGTCGGATGATGGGAAATTTCTCCAACGGGTAGGCCGTGAGCCAGGCCGCAAGGTTGGGCTGGATGGTCACGTTGCGTTTCATCCGCACCTTGGACACCTCGGGCTCGATGTGGATGACGCCGGTATCCACGCGGACTTGCTCCGGTCGGAGCTTGAAGATTTCACCGGTGCGGAGGCACGGGCGGATGCCGGCAAAGAGTGCCAGGGCGAAGAACGGGACGAACGCGCCGCCCTCCTGCTGCTCGACATGGCGCATGAGCTTCTCGGCCTGCTCGGCGGTCAGGGTGGCGGCAGAGCCGCGCCGGTGGGAAATCCGGTGATGGGGCACCTTGGCCATCGGGTTGGCCGCAATCCAGTCCTGCTGCAAAGCATGCTTGAAGAAGGTGGCGAGCACGCCCCGGCGGTTGTTGGCTGTTTTCAGGCAGCCGAGGCCGCGCTGGCAATGGGCCGTGAGGCGCTCGGCCGAAAGCTGGTCCAGCGTGACGCCGGGGAAATGGCGCTCCAAGATGGTCAAGGTCCGACGGATGCTGTCGAGCTGGGTGATGGAGATCTGCCCTTGTGTGTGGTCCCGGCGCCTGACCGCCAGGTAGTCGGTCACGGCCACCGGCAGCGGCCGGGCGCGCTCCGGGGCGCGGTAGTTGGTGAGGGCGTAGTCGAGATAGAACGTGAGCGGCTGGGCCGCCCCGGTCAGCCGTCGAAAGGCTGTTTCGGCCTCGCGGAGCTGATCATCGCTGAGGAACGTGGTGGCCGCCCGGACACCGCCGGCGGTGCCGTGGATGACCTTGAGGTCGAGGGCGGACTTCTCGACGGCGGCTTCCTCGCGGGTCGGGAAGTTGCGGCGGATGCGGACGCCGGCGAGGTAGCCGGAGACGCGCCACGAGGTGACGCCATTGCGGTTTTTGAAGCGGCAGACAACAAACGATTGACGGTGGTTCATGTGTAGGTTGCCACGTCAACTGGCAACCTAGCTTCGGATTTTTCGCCCTCAGAGGGGAAAAAAGGTGGTGGCATGGGCGTCCCGCCCACATCCGGCCCCGCCACGGTGCGAGAAACGCATCGCCAAACCGCACCTTTTCAATTCTGCTCCAGGCCACTTCCCCTCCATGCGCCACTGCATTTATCCCGGCACGTTTGATCCGATCACCTGCGGCCACCTCGATGTCCTCGAACGGGCGGCACGGCTGTTCGACCGCGTGACCGTGGGCATCGCGCTCGACTCGGGCAAGGCCCCCTTGTTCACGCCCGGAGAGCGGATGGAGATGCTGCAGCCCTGCCTGGCGAAACACCCGCATGTGAGCGCGGTGGTGTTTGGCGGGCTGCTGGTGGACTTCGCACGGGATCAGGGCGCGACCGCCATCATCCGCGGCCTGCGGGCGCTGTCTGACTTCGAGTTTGAATTCAACATGGCGCTGATGAACCGCCACCTCGGCCCGACGGTGGAGACGATCTTCGTGATGCCCAACGAAGCCTACAGCTATTGCAGCTCGACGCTGGTGAAACAGGTCGCCCGCCACGGCGGTGATGTGGCCCATTTCGTGCCACCCAATGTCGCCGCCGCGCTCAAGGCGAAGTTCGCGCCGTAGGACGCCCCTCCCACGCCGCTCAGTTCCGACTGTTCTTCAGCGCCGCAGTGTGCTTGGACTCGACGAACTCGCGGATGATCTCCATGCGTTGGCGCACGCGGTCCTCCTCCTCCACCTCGTCCTGGGTCCGGATGGACTCATGTTTTGCCAGCGCCCGCCGCATCTTGGACAGCGCCAGATATTCGAGCTGGCGGATGCGCTCGCGCGTGACGTGGAAACGCTTTCCGACCTCCTCGAGCGTGAGCTCCTCCCGGCCTTCGAGGCCAAAGCGCAGCCGGAGAATCTCCGCCTCGCGGCGGTCGAGCGAGCCAATCATGTCGTGCAGATCGTCGGTGCGGTCCTTGGCGCGCAGGCCCTCATAAGGGCTGACGGCGTTTTCATCGCCGACCAGATCGCCAAAGGTGGCGGAGTCGCCGTCCTCGCCGATGGGCGCGTCGAGCGACGCGGGACGGACGCTGACCGATTTCAGGTGGGCGACCTTGCTGGTCGGAATCTGCAGCTCAATCGCCAGCTCCTCGTCGGTCGGCTCGCGACCAAACTCCTCGGTGAGCTTCATCGCCAGCCGCCTCATCTTGGAGATTTTGTCCACGAGATGGACCGGCAAACGGATCGTTTTGCTCTGGTTGGCGAGCGCACGCTTAATGGACTGCTTGATCCACCAGGCGGCGTAGGTCGAGAGCTTGCCGCCCTTGCGGGGGTCGAACCGTTCGACCGCCTTGATCAGGCCGATGTTGCCCTCGCTGATAAGGTCGAGCAGGGGCAGGCCAAAATCCTTGTAGTCCATCGCGATTTTCACGACGAGGCGCAGGTTGGCCGAGATCATATGGTCCCGGGCCGCCTTGTCGCCTTTGCGGATACGTTTGGCGAGCTGGATCTCCTCAGCGATGGTCAACAGGGGGGTCTTGCCGATCTCCTGGAGGTAAAGCTGGAGGTTGCTGCGCTCCCCATGGGCGATCGGAGCCTCGGCAGTGGTGGGCGAGGCCCGTTCGAGAAAAGAGGGCTCGGCCCCGAGGTCGGCGATGATCGTGGCGGGGGCGGTGGTGGAAACGGCGGCGGCTTCGTCGTCGGCCAGAAGATCGGAGGATTTGGCTTTAATGGGCATGGCGCGCGTGGGTTGAGATTTTACTGTGCTACCAACGGACGACCGGGAAGAGCCACCGGCTGGTAGGTGCGACCTATATCAGCCTAATGCGTTCCAACTAAATGACGGACATTTTACCTCTCAAGTAAGAAAAATGCACCCGTGGCGATGCGCCAAGATGGCGCATCATGAGAGCCATTACTTGGCAGGCTGTCACTAGAGGCCCAATCAGGACCCTTACTTGTGATCCCAAGGCATCTTGATCGCAAGGCGTGGGTGCTCCCAGACCTTGAAAATCTCGAACATTTTTCCGGGGTTGAGGATGCCGTTGGGATCGAGCGCGTGCTTCACGGCCAGCATGGCCCGGATTTGCGCGGGCGGGTGCTGGAGGCGCAAAAAGGGGGTTTTCGCCAGCCCGATACCGTGTTCACCCGAGATCGCCCCGCCCAGCGCCACGACCCCGCGCATCAACGCGTCCACCGCCTTTTCGGCCCGTCGGCATTCGTCGGGCTGGTCGCGGTGATACATGATGTTGACGTGCAGATTGCCGTCGCCGAGGTGGCCAAAAGTCGGAATCGGGAGCCCCGAGTCGCGGCGAAGCCTCTCCAGCAGGCGGGCGCATTTTTCGTAACTGCGCAGCGGCACGACTATGTCCTCGTTGAGCTTGGAGTCGGCCAGCTTGAACATGGCCGGCGAACAGCCCCGGCGCACCGCCCACAGTTCCTCCGCCTCGGCCCGGGTGCGGGCGACGCGCCAGGCGGCCGCCCGCCCTCGCGCCCAGGCCAGCACCACTTTTTTCTGTTCGGCGACCTCACTCGCCGTGCCCGCCAGCTCGATCAGCACGACCGGCCGGCCGGCCTGTCCGGCAAACACGGTCCTGCCCGTGGCCGATTCGGCGCATTTCACGCTATGCCGGTCGAGAAACTCGCAGATCGCCGGCTGCACGCGCTGCGCGAAGAGCGCCCGCACGGCGCGGAAAGCCGCGATTTCGTTGGTGAACGACGTCAGCAGCGTCCACCGGGCCGCGGGCAGCGGGATGAGCTTGAGCGTCGCCTCGGTGACGACGCCGAGCATGCCCTCGCTGCCGATCCACAGGTCGCGCAGGTTGAAACCGGAGGAAAACTTCTTGGTGCCGCTGCCCCAGGTCACCGGCTCGCCGGTCGGCATAAAACCCTTGAGCGCGAGGACGAAGTCGCGCGTGACGCCATATTTGCCGCCGTGCATCCCGCCGGCGTTGCAGGCGATGTTGCCGCCGATCGTGCAATACTGCTTCGACGCCGGGTCGGGCGGGTAAAACCAGCCCTTCGCCTCGGCGGCCCGATGGATGTCGGCGACCACGGCCCCCGCCTGCACCTGAGCGAGCCCCGCGTCGGCCTCGATGTGGATGTGGTTCCACCCGGAAAGGTCGAGCACCCACCCGCCGCGCAGGGGCGAGGCGGAGCCGGTCAGCGACGTGCCCGCCCCACGGGCGGTCACGGGCACGCGGTGCTTGTTCGCCAGCGCGAGCACGATGGCGATGTCAGCGTCGTCGCGGGGTTTCACCACCGCGTCGGGCAGGAACGAAAGCTTGCTGCCGTCAAACGAGGCGTTGAAACGCGCGGTGCCGGTGACGGCGACGCGGGGGCCAAGGCGGCGGCGGAGCTGCTGGGTGGCGGAACGGAAAGATGCCATGGTGCCGCAACCCTCGCGCCCGGCCCCGAAGCACTCAACCGCGAAATACCGGCAACCCCAAGACAACCCGACTAGCTACTGACCGGAGGGAATTCGGCAGGCCATGACGGCGGCATATTCCAGCGCCCCCTCAGCCTGCAATGAGCGCCAACCCGGCCGACTTCGCGGCTTTATTGAGCGCGTGGTCGAGGGTCGCCAGCGTGGCGCGACGCCGCATGGCGAGCTCCAAATAGGCCGCATCATAGGCGGTCAGACCATGCTGCCGCGCCAGCGCTGAAACCTCGCCAAAGACGCGGGCGACCGGCCCATCGTCCACGGTGATCGGGAGCTGCCGGAGGAAATTCAGGGCGGCGGCGGCATCGGCCGGGGTGAGGCGGCGGCGGCGCTCGGCCATCAGGACGCCGTTGGCAACTTCCACGCCCCAATGGGCCGGGACGAACACCGGTGGGCCCTGGCGGAACATCGCCTCCAAGGCGGTTGCCATCACCCCGCCTTCATCGGGCAGCACCAAGCCCAGGACGGCGGAACTGTCGACGACCACCGGCGTCATGTCCGGCGTCCGGCCACGATCAGGTCTTTCAGGGAGTCAGGGCCCGGCCGGGCCTGGGCGCGGATCGCCGCCAGACCGTCGAGCGCCCCCGCGACCGAATGCCGGGGCTCGGGCTGCACCGATGTGAGCCGGGCCACCGGCTTCTCATGCCGGGTGATGATGACCTCGCCGCCCCGTGCCACGCGGGCCAGCAGGCTGGTGAGCTTGGTCTTGGCCTCGTAGGTGCCGACGGTGACAGGATTCATGGGAAATAAATCTGGTCTTAGTGTGGTCGGAATGCGACCGGTGTCAAGCCATGGACTGGCTTGGCAGCGGGCCGCCCCACAAAAGATTGCTTTCCCTCCAAAAAATGCCGTTTCCTTTTCCCTCTCCCTCCATGACCCGAGTCCTGCTCACCACCACTTCCTTCCAAGACACCCCCGGCCAGCATCATGACCTGCTGGCCGGCACCGGCTGGGAGATCATCCGCGCTCGCGGACCCCTGAACGAGGCCGACACCCTCGCCCTCGTCGGCGACATCGATGGCTACATCTGCGGCGACGATGCCATCACCCGCCAGGTCCTCGAAAAGGCCCGCCCGCGCCTCAAGGTTTTAAGCAAATACGGCATCGGCGTGGACAAGATTGACGTGAAATCGGCCACGGAGTTCGGCCTGCCGGTGTTGTTCACCCCCGGCGTCAATCACACCACGGTCGCCGAGCACACGTTTCTCCTGCTGCTCGCCTTGGAGAAGAACTTTCTCTTTCATACCGACTCGACCCGCGCCAATGGCTGGAAGCGCAAAACCGGCCACGAACTCCTCGAAAAGACCATCGGGATCATCGGCCTGGGCCGCATCGGCAAGGAGGTTGCGATCCGCGCCCGCGCGTTTGGCATGAACGTGATCGCCCACGACATCTATTGGGACGAGAAATTCGCCGCCGCCCACCAGGTGAAACGCGCCGCCCACCTCGATGAGGTCTATGCCGTTTCCGACTACCTTTCGCTTCACACCAACCTCACCCCCGAGACCCGCGACCTGATCAGCGCGAAGTCCTTCCCGAAGATGAAAAAGGGCGTGCTGATCCTGAATTGCGCGCGCGGTGAGATTGTCCACACCGCCGACATGGTCGCGGCGCTCCAGTCGGGCCAGGTGGGCGGCTACGGCACCGACGTCCTCGACACCGAGCCCCCCACGCCCGATCATCCCCTGCTCAAGCTCCCCAACGTCGTCTGCACCCCGCACATCGCCTCGCGCACCTATGAGAGCGTCGTGCGCCAGGCCACCGCCGCCGTGCAGAACCTCATCCTCGCCATGCGCGGCGAGAAACCCCTCGCCCAGGTCAACCCGGAAGTCGGGGTCCGGAAAATTGGTTAATGGTTGTTGCTTATTTCTCATTGGCAATTGTCCAGACCGCCTCGCGCCGCACCAGCGGCCTTCGTGTGGCTGCGCGCGTCAAACAACCTCTTCATTTTCTGAAAATTACCAGATAAGCGTTAACCAATAACCAATAATCAATCTCTCCCCCTTCCCCCATGTCCGAAATCTTCCACGTCGTTCCCGAAGCCCAGCACAACGCCCTCGTCGCCGCCGCCTACCGGCACCGGGGCTACTCGCCCGCCGAAGCCCTCGATGGCGCCCGGTTCTGCGCCGAGGCCACCCGGCACGGCATCCGCACCCACAACGGCCTCAAAGCGCTCCATCTTGACCATCTCTTTGGCAGCGGTGCCGGTGGCTGCCAGCCCCGGGCCAAAATCGAGAAGATCAAGACCCGCTTCCGCGGCGCCCAGGTCTGGAACGCCAACCGCAAGCTCGGGCAGTCCACCGGCTACGCCGCCATCGAGGCCGCCATCAAGCTCGCCGACCGTTATGGCGTCGGCATGGTCTCCGTGGACAACGCCTTTCACTATCTCTGGGGCGGCGGCTACGTGATGGATGCCGCCCGGCGCGGTTACATCGCCTACACCAATTGCACTGCCGCGCTGGCCGAGGTGGTGCCCTTTGGCGGCAAGTACCCGACCCTCGGCACCAACCCGCACTCCTGGGGCTTCCCCACGACCGACGCCATCGGCTATCCCATCGTGATCGACTGGGCCACCAGCGTCATCGCCAAAGGCCGGGTCCAGCAGCTCGAACGCGAAGGCAAGCAGCTCCCGCCCGGTGCCGCGGTGGATGAAAACGGCACCCCCACCACCGACCCGGCCAAGGCCGTGTCGCTCCTTCCCTTTGGCGCGCACAAAGGCTACGGTCTCTCGCTGATGAACGAGATCGTCGCCGCGTTTATCGGCGGCTCGCTGCCCACGCTCCGCAACCGCTGGGATCAAGTCGGCGACGACAAGGGCACCTGCGCGTTCTTCTTCCAAGTCTGGCATCCCGACGCGATGAACGCCGGCGCCTTTGCCAAAGGGCGCACCCAATCAGAGAACGTGAAGGCGGTCCTCGCCGACATCCTCGGGCACGGCAATGAGAACTGCATGCTGCCAGGCCAGATCGAGGCCCAGGCGGCCGCGCGGTCGGCGAAAAACGGCGGCCTGCTCTTCTCCGAGGCCGAGATCAACGCCTTCAACGAGATCGCCGTCGAGTGCCGGAAGGCCCGTTGGAAGCTGGCGGATTTCAAGATCGCGGAGTAAGGCACCCTCCTGCTCAGTGCTGATTCATGTATGGTCATAGACCAATGATGATGAAAGGGAAAAACACTCTTGAGAAACCAGGATGAAAACATTTTCGAACGGTCAGATTTGAACCACTGATGGACACTGATGAACACTGATTCTGAGGATCGGATCAGTGCAGATGAGTGTGCATAAGTGGTTAAAGGTCTAGAAATTCATTCCTTCGGGAATCGCTGTGACAAATTCGGGCCCCGTTGAATTTACCCTTGCTTCGCCGGTCCGCCGTCCTTTACGTTCAACCTTTAACCAACTCCCAAACCATCATGCCCAGAATCTGTGCCATCACCGGTCGCCGCCCCGTCAAGGGCTCGATCATCAACCGCAAGGGTCAGTCGAAGAAGAGCGGGGGCATCGGCACGCACGTGACGAGCATCACGAAGCGCAAGTTCCGTCCGAACCTCCAGAAGATCCGCATCCGCACCGCCAACGGCGGCACCAAGCGCGTGTGGGTCTCGGTCAAGGCCATCAAGGGCGGCCTCGTGGAGAAGGTCTGAGCGAGGAGGGGCGGCCGGTCCATTCGCCCTCTTACGTCTTCTGCGCCTTGATCTCGACCACGTCGTGCGGGGCGGCCTCACGCTGTCCGGCCGGTGTCACCCGGATATAGCGGGCTTGGGTACGTAGTTCGCCCAGATTTTTCGCTCCGAGATAGCCCATGCCGCTTTGCAGGCCGCCAATCAGGCTGCCCAGCACCTCGTCGGCCGAGCCGCTGACCTCCTTGAGCGCCTCGATGCCCTCGGCGGTGAGCTTGCGGGAGGAATCGGTCTTGTCCTGCCCGTAACGGGCAGCGCTGCCGGCCTTCATGGCCGTCACAGAACCCATGCCCCGGTATTGTTTATAGACCTTGCCGTTGATCTCCATGATTTCCCCTGGCGCCTCGCGGCAGCCGGCCAGCAGGCTGCCGAGGATCACGGCGTCGGCCAGCGTGAGAGCCTTCACCAAGTCGCCGGACTTGGCGATGCCGCCATCGGCGATGATTTTCACGCCCGCCCGGGCGGCGCCGCGGCCGGCGAGGTGGAGGGCGGTGAGCTGCGGAATTCCCACGCCGGCGACGATCCGAGTGGTACAGATGGAGCCAGGCCCCTGGCCAATCTTGATGGCCTGGGCGCCGCAGCGCGCGAGATAGGCCACCCCCTCGGCGCTGGTCACATTGCCGGCGATGATGGTGAGCGACGGAAAGGCCTCATGCACCAATCGCACCATGTCGCCCACGCCGGCGGTGTGACCATGGGCGGTGGAGACGGCGACGCAGTCAATGGTCTCCTCGACGAGCTG
Source organism: uncultured Opitutaceae bacterium (assembly GCA_903929355.1). Lineage (GTDB taxonomy): Bacteria > Verrucomicrobiota > Verrucomicrobiia > Opitutales > Opitutaceae > CAIYUN01. Next base: position 32,278 of record CAIYUN010000022.1, on the reverse strand, counting down.
GCCCACATGGGCGATGATGCGGTCGCGGTCGAGCGTCCCGTCCGGCCGGCGCACCGGGGCGAGGGCGGCCCCGACGACGAGGCGGAATTCCCCGTCGCGGGCCGGTTTGCGGCGCGACCGGGACTCGACCATGATGCGGTCCACGTCAGAAAACGTCACCAGCCCGCGCAGATGGTCATGGTCGTCAACGACCAGCATTTTGTGGATGCCGACATGCTTGGTGAAAAAAGCGTCGGCGGCGCGGATGGGGTCGGGTTTCAGCGTGCGTTCATGCACGGTGAGGATCTCTCCCCGCGGCACCATCGCTTCCGCGACTTTCTTGGTCTTATAGCGGTCGCGCACGGTGCTGCCGGGCAGAAGGCCGACCAATTTTCCCGCCTCGTCAATCACCGGGAACGTGCGGAACTCGTACCGCTTTTCCTCGATCAACGCGAGGACGTCACCGACGAGCTGTCCGGGCGCGACGGTGATGGGGTCCTGGATGAGGCCATGGATGTGGTGTTTGACGCGGGCGACCTCCTTGACTTGGTCCTTGGCGGGCAGGTTGTAATGGATGAGGCCAAGGCCGCCATTGAGCGCCATGGCGATGGCCATGCGCGACTCCGTGACCGTGTCCATGTCGGAAGAGATGATGGGGATCGAGAGCCGGAGGGAGTCCGAGATGGCCGTGGAGGTGTCGGCATCTTTGGGGAGGATATCCGAATAGAGCGTGGCCAGCGTGACGTCGTCAAAGGTGAGCGCGGATGGCAGGCTGGCGCGAAAGAACTCGGCGGCGGGAAGATAAAACTCGGCGTCGGCCTGCATGGGCGAGCCGGCAGCCGGTCGGGGTTTTTTTCTGGTCGGGGAGAGGGCAGCCTTGGTCATGGTTGCCATAAACGAAATAAGGGCGCGGGTCAAAAGGGCAAATGGAAAGTTGGGAAAGAGTCAGACCGTCTGGCCGTGTTGCGTCCGGTTAACACGGCTTTCCTCGCAGGTTGCCCCAACGCGCGCGGCTTGCGTGGACCGTGCGGGTCGGTTGATGTGACGCCGTGAGTCATCTCCTCCAAATCCGTCGTTACTCGCTGCCGTTGCGCGAGGCGGTGCGGACTGCGCATGGGATCATGACGGTGCGCGAGGGGGTCATGCTCCGGCTGGAGAATGAGGCGGGGCGGGCGGAGTACGGCGAGGCGGCGCCCGTGCCGGGATTTGGCGGCGGCACGGCGGACGACGCGGAGCAGTTGTTGCGCGGGCTGGGTTCGGCGGATCAGTCGACGGGCGCGCGAAAGGTGCTGGCCGACGAACTGGCGGAGGTGGTGGGGCAGGGTGGGTGCGCGGGATTTGCACTGGAGTGCGCGCTGGTGGATTTCCGGCGGCTCGACGCCACGGTCGGCCGGGTCGGTGACCTGGCGACTGCAAACGGAGCAGAGGAAAATCGGAGCCAGCTCAGCGAGCTGGCCGACAGCATACCCGAGTTTCTCCCGGTGGCCGCCCTGCTGCCGGCCGGCCGCGGCGCGTTGGCGAGAATTGCACCGCTGGCCGAGGCTGGGTTCCGTACCTTCAAATGGAAGGTGGGCGTCGCCCCCGTGGGCGAGGAACTGCCGCTGCTTGACGACCTCTGCGCGGAGCTGCCGGGCGGGGCTCGGCTGCGGCTTGATGCCAATGGAGCGTGGGACCGTCGTGCGGCGGAGCGCTGGCTGGAGCGGTGCGCGGAGCGGCCGGTGGAGTTTGTGGAGCAGCCCTGCTTCGCCGAGGCTTCGCAGGGCACGGCCCTGCAGGGGCGCACGGAAGATTTGCTGTGTGGGCTCGCGGAAGATTATCCGACGCCGCTCGCGTTGGACGAGTCACTGGCGGGAACGGGTGACGTGGAGCGGTGGCTGGCCGCCGGATGGCACGGAGTGTGGGTGATCAAGCCGAGTCTACTGGTCGGGGCGGAGACGCTCGCGCAGCTACGGGCGGCGAAGGCGGACGTGGTGTTTTCGTCGGCACTGGAGACGGCGGTGGGCGCCAGGGCGGCGCTGCGGGTGGCGTTTGCCTGGGATAAGAACCAACGGGCGCTGGGCTTTGGGGTCTGGCCGCTGTTTCAGGACGGCCGGTTTGACGGACCGGCGTTGGCGCCGTTTCTGTGGCACCGGGACGTGGAGCGAATCAACGTGGAGGCCGCATGGAACGCACTCAGCTAGCCCGGCTGCTGGGCGCGGCCCAGATCAGCCAGGTCAACGACCTGGCCTACAGAGAAGCGACGCAGGCGGGTGGCGATGTGGTCATCGTCGAGGAGCGCGCGCCAAAGCGGTGGCGCGAGGCGTTTGTCGAAGCGGTGGCGTCCGGCGGCACGGTGTTCCTCGCCAACCCGCAGTGGAGTGAGACGGAGCGCGCGCAGTTCAAGCTTCTGACCCAATCCGAAATCCAAAATCAAAAATCAAAAATCGCCTCCGGCTGGCTGTGCATTCCAACCGGCGGATCCTCCGGCCAACTCAAGCTGGCGCGACACGACCAAGACACGTTGCACGCCGCGGTGCGCGGCTTTGCGCGCCATTTTTCCGTGGAGCGGGTAAACGCCGTGGGCGTGCTGCCGCTGCACCATGTGGGCGGATTGATGGGATGGTTGCGGTGCGTGATGACCGGCGGCGTTTATTTGGACTTGGATTGGAAGGCGCTTGAGGCGGGTGGTATGCCCGTGCGGCCAGAGCGGCCGGATGGCTGGTTTCTTTCACTGGTACCGACGCAACTGCAACGCCTCTTGGCGCAACCGGCGGCGGTGGCATGGCTGCGCGGCTTTCGCGCGGTGCTCGTCGGCGGGGGCCCGCTGTGGCCGGAGTTGGCCGACCAGGCCGCGCGGGCCGGGGTGCCGCTGGCGCCCACCTTCGGCTCGACCGAGACTGCGGCGGCGGTGGCGGCGCTGCGACCCGGTGAATTCCTGGCCGGTCGCCGGGGCTGCGGTTCGGCGCTGCCGCATGCGCGAATCACCGTGCAGGTCGGGGATGCCCTCCTCGTGGAGGGGGAATCATTGTTCCGTGGCTATTGGCCACACCTGAGGGAGCCCGGCTCATGGGTGACAGACGACCGGGGGAGGGTGGATGAAAGCGGCAGCCTGCACGTGCTCGGGCGAAATGATGCGCTGATTGTCACCGGGGGCGAAAAGGTGGATCCAGCCGAGGTGGAGGCGGTGTTGCGGGCCACGGGCGAGTTTGACGACGTGGCGGTGGTCGGGATCCCGGACTCGGACTGGGGGCACAGGGTGGTGGCGTGTTACCCAGCGGGTGCCAAGGAGCCCGATCAGGTCCGGGTGACAGCCGCTTTGGAGCAAATCGCGGCTTTCAAGCGTCCGAAGCGGCTGGTGGCGCTGGCGGCCTGGCCACGGAGCACGGCGGGGAAAATTGACCGCAGCCAGCTTGTGCGCATGGCCGGCGATCGGTAAGGCCCTGGGGTGACCGCTGCGAAGTGGCGCACAGGGTAATGCTCAGCCGGCGTTGACCCAGGCGGCGAGCACCGGCGGCAACGGCAGGCGCTGGCGGGTGGCGGCGGCGATGCAGACATGCTCGGTGCGGGCGCGGGCGGCGAGCTTCTCGGGCGGGCCGACGCGAAAGATCTCGAAACTCAGCGCAAAGCTGTCGGCGGTGAGCGCCGCGGGGGTGACGACGACCCGAAGCTTGTCGCCGGGATGGAGCGGCCGGAGATAGGCGGCCTCGCTGCGCGCGATCGGAACGACGACGGCATGGGCGGCAAAGAAGGACTTCAGATCGAGGCCTGCGACCGCGAGGGCCTCCTCGTAGGCCTCGTGGCAGATGGCAAGGTAGTTGGCAAAGAAGACCACGCCGGCGGCGTCGGTGTCGGCAAAGCGGACGGTGCGAAAGTGGGAGAAGGGCATGGGAATAACACGGGGGGCTTTTCAGCCGTCGTAGGCCGTGGAGCGGTGGGCGACCTGCACAACCATGACGATCAGGCGGGAGTCCTCCAGCCGGCAAAGGATGCGCCAGTCGCGCACGCGGTAACGCCAGAGGCCGTGCAGCGGGCCGCGCAGCGGTTTGCCAAACTGGCGAGGGTCGTTCGCGCCGCGCACGCGACCGTTGAGAAATCGGCGGATCTCCACGGCGGCGGCCGGGCCGAGCTGGTGCAGGTCGAGCCGGGCACTGTCCTCAATCTGGTAGTCCCAGTTCACGCCAGACCTCCTCGCCGGTGTAGAGCTTGGTCTTGTGCTTGAGGTGCTTTTCCCAGCGCGCGGCGGCGCAGCGATAGTCGAGCTCATCCTCGACGGCCCCGCGGATCTGCTCGACGAGGGCGGCAAGGCGGGCGAGCTTGTCGTCGTCGGGTTTGGCGGCGGCACGGGCAAGGGCGGAGTCGAGGATGAACTTGTGGGTGCTGACGCCGTGGCGCTTGGCGGCGGCGGCCAGGCGTCGCTTGGCGGCGGGGGCGAGCCGGAGTGAGGTGGTGAGCGTGGCGGCCATGTGACACAAGTGTGGCACTGCCGGCCAAGGGTCAAGCGGCAAACGAAGACCACCACCGTGGCGCAGGTGTCGGCAAAGTAATTTTTCCGTGTGTTCCTTCAGATCCGTGGCAGATTTTCGCCCATGACAAAGAACGAGATTGCCGACACACTGACCGAGATCGCCACGCTGCTGGAGCTCAAGGGCGAAAACCCGTTCAAGGTGCGCGCCTACCAGGCGGGGGCGCGGACCCTCGAGTCCATCGAGGAGGACCAGCTCGTCCGCCTGATCGCGGAACATCAGCTCAAGACCATCAAGGGGATTGGCGATGCGCTGGCCCAAAAGATTGCGGAGTTGCACACAACGGGGCGGCTGGAATTCCTGGAACAGCTCAAGGGATCGGTCGAACCGGGCTTGCTCACGATGCTGGAGGTGCCCGGCCTCGGCTCCAAAAAGATCCGGGCGCTCCACACCAAGCTCGGCGTGAAGACGCTCGCGGAGCTGGCGGCGGCCTGCACGGACGGGCGGGTGGCAACCCTCGATGGCTTTGGGGAGAAATCGCAGCAAAAAATCCTGGAGGGCATCCGGAACCGCGAGGCCTACGGGCTGCGGCACCTCTGGTGGGACGCCGAAACGGTGGCGGAGCCCATCCTCGCGGGGTTGCGGGCGCTGCCCCAGGTCGCGCGCGCCGAGTCGGCCGGGAGCCTCCGGCGCCGGCTGGAAACGGTGGGCGACCTGGATTTTCTCGTGGCGGCGCACGAGATCGCGCCGGTGATGGATTGGTTCTGCTCGCGGCCGGGCGTGCGCGAGGTGACCGCGCGCGGCGAGACCAAGGCGAGCGTGCGGTTCGAGGGCGGCCTGCAGGCCGACCTGCGCATCGTGCCGGCGGAGCAGTTTGTCTTCGCCCTGCACCATTTCACCGGCTCAAAGGACCACAACGTGCAGATGCGCCAGCGGGCCCTCGCCCGCGGGTTAAGCATGTCCGAGTGGGGACTGGTGCCGGCGGCGGGCGAAGGCACGGCGAAAGAAAAGGCTGCGCAGATTGCGGAACGCGGAATGCGGAATACGGAATCAAAAACCGGCGCAGGCGAAAGCGACTCTGCCGCCCGCCAATCCGCAGTCCGCAATCCGCAATCCGCAATTCAAACTGAGGCGGAGCTCTTTTCGGCGTTGGGGCTGAAATATATCCCGCCGGAGCTGCGCGAGGGCCTCGGTGAGATCGAGGCCGCCGAGGTCGGGGAGCTGCCGCGCCTGGTGGAGCCGGGCGATCTGCGCGGGGCGTTTCACAACCACACCACCGCGAGCGACGGCCGCAACACCCTCGCTGAAATGGTCGCCGCCGCGGAGGCGCTGGGCTGGGAATATCTCGGCATCGCCGACCACTCGAAATCGAGTTTTCAGGCCAACGGCCTGGACGAAAGCCGGCTGGCCGCGCAGACGGCCGAGATTCACGCACTGAACGCGTCCGGAAAATTCACGACCCACATCTTCACCGGCTCGGAGTGCGATATTCTGCCGGACGGCCGGCTCGACTTCGACGACGCCACCCTCGCCACCCTGGACTATGTGGTCGCCTCGGTCCACAACGCCTTTGCGCAGGAGGAGGACGTGATGACCGCCCGCATCATCCGGGCCTTGGAGCATCCGCGTGTCACCATGCTCGGCCACCTGACCGGCCGGCTCCTGCTGCGTCGCGAGGGCTACCGGGTGAACGTGGGCAAGATCATCGACGCAGCCATCGCGAACCACGTTGTGATTGAGCTGAACGCGAATCCCCAGCGGCTCGACCTGGACTGGCGGCACTGGCGCCGCGCCGCCGAGCGCGGCCTGCAGTGTGCGATCAACCCCGACGCCCATGACACCGCGGGCCTGGCGTATGTCCGCGCGGGCTTGAATGTGGCGCGCAAGGGCTGGCTGACACGCGAGGCGGTCCTCAACACCCGCCCGCTCGCCGAAGTCACGGCCTGGCTGCGGGACCGCCGCTGACGGCCCGGGCCGCCCGCCGGCAATCCGGCCTCCGGGTGTTTTCGCGCAATCATCCGAGCGCATCGCAGTTTCGCGCGCACCCAGGCCGAAGGCTTGCTTGGGTTTGCCTTGCAGCCGGGGTCGCTGCCCCCGGTCCGGCGCTGCGTCCATCCACCCGGCCAGAAACAGGATACCCCCAGTCGCAAAATCATCCCCCCATGCTTTGCCCTTGCGTCGTGCGCTTGGTTGGCTTTCGTCAACCGGGCATGATTTTTGACCGAATTTACCTGATCCAAGCCCTGATTCTGCTGCTATTCCCCCTGGGCCTATTTTTTGGCAAGTGGGTGAGCCTCCGTCAGTACTCCTCCTCGGCGGTGGCCGACGAGTTCTCCCTCGCCCGCTCCTGGGCGACCATCCCGGCGCTCTGGGTCGATCCGTTGCGCGCCTATCTGGGCACGTTGCTCCTGAATGACGAAAACTTCGCCGTACGCCTGCCGGTCGGCGCCAAGGGGGATCTGATCCACGAAAAGCTTTTTCTAACCGTGGGCGTCCTGGCGCTGGCGCTGATGGTGCAAATGTTTGCCGTGCGGAATCCCGAGGACGACGACACCCTGCTCGCACCCGTGGGCTTCACCATTGGGATGATCTTCGCCCTGATCGCCATGCCGGCGGTGGCCGTGCTCACCACGGTGGTTGCGGTCGCGAGCGTGGCGGCCTTTCGCAGCTGGCACGCCTTTTTTCTTGGTGCCGTGGTGGCGGTGGTCGGCACGGGGTTTTTGCTCATGAGGGGGGAAAAGTCCATGCTGGGGGCGGTCGTGCTGCTGCTCGTCGAGCCGGTGCTGATCTGCGTGGTGGTGCGCCGCGAATTTGTCATCCCGGTGCGCCGCCGGCCCAACTGACCGACTGACTACCTGGCCGTGCCGGGCGGAAATGGTCGCGTCCGGGGTGGAGACGCGGCCCCGCTGGAAAACCCCTTGCCCTGAAGGGCGGCGTGTTTTCAACTCAACCCTCTCATGGCTTACGACTGGCTCAAAGGTGTCGCCGACGAGTATGACGTGATCGTCATCGGCAGCGGCTTGGGCGGCCTGACGGGGGCCAACGTCCTCGCCAAGGCCGGCCACCGCGTGCTCCTGCTTGAGCACCATTACCAGTTCGGAGGGCTCGCCACCTGGTTCACCCGCAAGGGTGGCCACACGTTTGACATCTCCCTCCACGGGTTCCCCGTCGGCATGGTGAAATCCCTCCGCAAGTATTGGACGAAGGAGCTCGCCGACGCGATCGTGCCGCTCAAGGACATCCGTTTTGTCAACCCGCAGATGGACGTTTGGACGACCTTCACCCGCGAGGACTACACCCGCGTGCTGGTCGACAAATTCGGGCTCGATCGCGCCCTGGTCGAGCGGTTCTACGACCACCTGCGGACGATGAATTTCTACGACCACAATCCCGAGACAACCGGGCAGATGTTCGAACGGTTTTTTCCGGGCCGGGGCGACGTCCACCGGCTCCTCATGGAGCCCATCGCCTACGCCAACGGCTCGACGACCGACGACCCGGCCATCACCTACGGGATCGTGTTCTCCAACTTCATGGGCGCGGGCGTCTATACCTTCCGCGGCGGCTCTGATGTGCTGATCGAGAAAATGGTCGCCGAACTGCGCCGAAACGGGGTCGAGTGCCGCAAAAAGGTTCTGGTCGAGCGAATCCTCGTCGAGGAACGCGAGGGGCGCACGGTCGCGGCCGGAATCGTGGCGAAGGGCGGGCGGATCATCCGGGCGAAAGCCGTGCTCTCCAATGCCAGCCTCAAAAACACCATTTTTCAACTGGCGGGGGAGGGGAGTTTCCCCGCCGACTATGTGGCGGCGGCCAAGGCCGTGCGCGTGAACCACAGTTCCTGTCAGGTGTATCTCGGCATCCGCAAGGGCGAGAGCATCCCGCACATCGGCGACCTGGTGTTCACGTCGGCCAACCCGACGTTCAGCAGCGCGGAGCTGACCGATTTCCACACCACCAGCCGCACGTTCTCAGTCTATTACCCCGACACCCGGCCCGGCTCGGACCGTTACACCGTGGTCGTCTCCATCAACAGCAACTATGCCGACTGGTCCCGGCTTGGGGAGGAGGACTACATCCGCGAAAAACAACGGCTGATCGAGGAGTCCGTGGCCGCGCTGGAGAAGTATATCCCCGACGTACGGGCAAAGATTGACTGGATGGAGGCCGCGACGCCCCGCACCGTCGAGCGCTACACGACCCATCTGGGCGGCACTTCGTTTGGCACGAAGTTCGAGGGGCTCAAGATCTCGATGGATCTGCCGGAAAAGCTCCCAAGCCTGTTTCACGTCGGCAGTGTGGGCATCATCATGTCCGGGTGGCTCGGCACCATCAACTACGGTGTGATTGTGGCGAACAAGATCGACAAGCAACTGTTCGCCTTGAAGCAGGCCGCCGCGGGATGATTTTTGCCATGGATTACACGAATTCAAACGGACCGGAGGACGGTCGAGACGATGGCGCAGCCCGCTTAGACCCGCTGTGAGACCGGCCGCCGCCGGTTTTTCGTGCCCTTTGGGCCTTTTTGTGGCCAATCTGACTTTCCCATGACCGCCGTCACCGACCTCATCCCCCACCGGCCGCCGTTTCTGTTTGTGGACGCCATCGTCGCTGAGACGCCGGACAGCCTCACCGCCAAGCGCGTTTGGCGGGCCGACGAGGATTTTTACCGTGGCCATTATCCCGGCGCAGCCATCACCCCCGGGGTGCTCCTGTGCGAGGCGGTCTTCCAGACCGGCGCGTTGTTCATGGCCCGACAGGCCCAGGCGGCCGGCGGCAAACCGGGCGAAGGGGTGCCGCTGCTCGCCAAGATCACCGAGGTGCGTTTTCGGAATCCCGTCTATCCCGGCGACGAGACGGTCATTGAGGTGAGGAAAAAGGAGGCGTTGGGGGGCTTCACCATGATGAGCGGCGCGGTCAAAAAAGCTGACGGCACCCGGGTGCTGACGCTGGACTTTGCCGTAGCCTGGAAAACCCCCGAAGGCAGCCCAACCAAGACCTGAGTTTTAAGCGGGAAGCCACGAAACCAGGAATTCTGATTTCCGCCTTCTTGGCTTCCTGGTTTCCTGCTTAAACATCCTTGTTTTCCCCATGCCCGACTTCCTCCAACTCACCGGCAAGACCTTTCTCGTCCTCGGCGTCGCCAACCGGAAGAGTGTCGCGTGGGCCGTCGCCAAGGCGCTGGAAGGGGAGGGCGCACGGGTGGTCTACAGCGTACGGTCGGAGGCCCGGAAGAAGTCCCTTGACGCCCAGCTTGCAGGCAAACCGGTTTTCGTATGCGACGTCGAGCAGGAGGGGGCGGCGGAGCAGTTGGCCGTCGCCGTGGCGGCCGCGGGGTACGCCCCGTTGCATGGGCTCGTCCACTCCCTTGCCTTTGCCAATTACAGCGAGGGTCTCCAGCCGTTCCACGCAACGCGGCGGAGGGATTTTTTGCAGGCCACCACCGTTTCCGCGTTCTCGCTCGTCGAGCTGGCCCACGCCTTCAAGCCCCACTTCGCCCCCGACGCCTCGGTGGTGACCATCGGCATCTCCTCGCTGCTGGTGACGCCCGACAACTATGGCTACATGGGCCCGGTCAAGGCCGCGCTGGAGTCGGCCGCGCGCTTTCTGGCCAAGTCCTTCAGCGCCGACTCGGCCGTGCGTTTCAATGTCGTCGGCAGCGGCCCGCTCAAGACCAGCGCGTCGGCGGGGATCCCCGGGTACTTGGAGAGTTACCTCTATGCGGAGAAGCTGACCTTCCGCAAACGGGCCCTCGCCACCGACGAGGTCGCCAGCGTCGCCCTGTTTCTCCTGAGCAGCCGGAGCAGCGGGATCAACGGCGCCACCCTGGCGGTGGACGCCGGGCTGGGGCTGAACTATTTTGACCAGGAAATCATCCGGCTGGCCATGCGGCCGGAGGTGGTCAATCAGAGGCGAGAGGCCAGAGTTCAGAAGTCAGATATCGGATAGGTACATTGCGCTTTTCTTCATGGCCATTCCTGACCTCTGATCTCTGACGTCTATGTTTTTTCGCCACACCTGCATTGAGTCCCTCGCCGTCGCGTTGCCGGAGGCAATTCTGACCTCGGCGGAGATTGAGACCCGGCTGCGCCCCCTTTATGAGCGGCTCAAACTGCCGGAGGGGAGGCTGGAGCTGATGACGGGCATTCGCGAGCGTCGCGTCTGGCCGGCGGGCACGCGACCATCGGACGCCAGCGCGGCGGCGGGCAAGGCGGTGCTGGCCAAATCCGGGCTTCGGGCGGAGCAGGTGGAGCTGTTCATCCACAGCGCGGTGTGCCGCGACATGCTGGAGCCGGCGACGGCCTCGTTCGCCCACCGCAAGATCGGCCTGCCGCCGACGGCGCAGATTTTTGACGTGTCCAACGCCTGCCTCGGCTTCCTCAACGCGCTCACCGTCGCCGCCGGCCTGATTGAGTCGGGCCAGATCAAATGCGCCCTGGTCGCAGCGGGCGAAAACGGCGGCCCGCTGGTCGAGCAGACCCTGCAAACCCTTTTGACCAGGCCGCTCGACCGCCACGGCATCAAGCCATTCTTTGCCAACCTCACCATCGGCTCGGGCGCGGTGGCCGCCATGGTGTGCCACCACGACCTCGTGCGGGGACGCACACACCGGCTGCTCGGTGGCATCGCCCGGGCGGCAACCCACCACAGCGAGCTTTGCCAGGGCGACACCCATGGCGCGGACTCGCTGGCAATGCAGACCGACAGCGAAGCGCTGCTGGTGGCCGGGCTGGCCCTGGCGCAGGAAACCTGGCGTGATTTCACCACCACCACGGGTTGGACTGCGGTGGGCGTGGACCGAGTCATCTGTCATCAGGTCGGTAGCACCCACCGCCGGAAGCTTTACGAGGCGCTCGGGCTGGATCTGGCGAAAGATTTCTCGACGTTTGAAGCCCTCGGCAACACCGGCTCGGTTGCGCTTCCGGCCACCCTCGCGGCCGCAGTGGCGGCCGGGGCGGTCAAGGACGGGGACAAGGTTGCGCTGCTCGGCATCGGCAGCGGCTTGAACAGCCTGATGCTTGCGCTCGAATGGTGACGCCTGCAATCCCCGGGTGGCTCCAGCCCCTCTATCCGTTCGCCCCGCACGCGTTCAGCACGCCGCGTGGCGCCCGGATGAGCTTCCTCGACGAAGGCCCGCGCCACGACGAAGCGGTGCTCATGCTGCATGGAAATCCGACCTGGTCGTTTTTCTACCGTGAGCTGGTGCAGGCCGTCGCGCCCGCACTCCGCTGCATCGTGCCTGACCACATCGGCATGGGGCTCTCAGACAAGCCGCAGGATTATCCCTATACCCTTGCCACCCGCATTGACGATGTGGCGTCACTGGTCGCTTCGCTCGGACTGAAGAAGGTCCACCTGGTCGTGCATGACTGGGGTGGGGCGATTGGCTTCGGCTTCGCGGCGCGGCACCCGGCGATGATCGGGCGGCTGGTCATCCTGAACACGGCGGCGTTTCCCTCTCCGCGCATCCCGGCACGCATCGCCCTGTGCCAGACACGGTTTCCCGGCACGTTCCTGGTGCGCGGCCTCAACGGCTTCGCCGGACCGGCGGTGTGGATGTCCATGCACCGGCGGTGTCTCACCGCCGGTGAGAAGCGAGGTTTTCTCCTGCCCTATGATTCCTGGGCCAACCGCGTGGCCGTGGACGCGTTTGTGAAGGACATTCCGATGGCGGCGAGCCATCCCACCTGGGCCACCCTGGATAGGGTGGCCACCGGGTTGAAAAACTTCACCGCCAACCCCGCTCTGCTCGTCTGGGGAGGACGCGATTTTTGTTTCAACGAGCAGTTTTACACCGAATGGCGCACCCGGCTGCCGCAGGCCCAGGCGCATTACCTCGCTGACGCCGGACACTATGTTCTCGCCGACGCGGCCCACGAGGTTGTGCCGCAGATCACCAGGTTCTTGCGGCAAGTTCAATCATCGGGTTAGCCGGCCACCAGTCGGCCCGCATAGACGTTCAGCCGGTCCCGGCGCAGAAAACCCACCAGCACCTGCCGGTTGGCGCGGGCAAACTCGGCCGCGAGGCTGGTCGGCGCGGACACGCCCGCCACCACGGGCACCCGGGCGGCCAGCGCTTTTTGCATCACCTCAAACGACACCCGCCCGCTCACCATCAGGATGTGCCGCTTGAGCGGCAGCCAGCCCGCGCGCAACGCGTGGCCGAGCACCTTGTCCACGGCGTTGTGGCGACCCACGTCCTCGCGCGCCACGAGCAGGCAGCCATCCAAATCAAACAGCCCCGCCGCGTGCAGGCCGCCGGTTGTCTGGAACGCGGGTTGCTCCGCCGCCAGTCGCGCCGGCAGGGCGCGCAGCACCGCCGCCGTCACCCGCGGCGCCCGGCGCACGGGCGGGAAATTCTGCCGCACCGACTCGATGGTCGCCTTGCCGCACAGGCCGCAACTCGTCGCGCTGAAAATGTGGCGCGTCAGGCCGCCAAAGTCCACGGGGAGCGACTTCGGCACCACTACCTCGACCACGTTGCCCTCCGCCGCCAGAGTGCCGGGCGTACGGCATTGCAGGACATCCAGAATATCGTCGGCCGAGCGCACGACCCCCTCGGTCAGCAGGAAGCCTGTCGCCAGCTCGGCGTCATGACCCGGCGTGCGCATGACCACCGCGACCGCGCGGCCGCGCACGCGCAGCTCCAAAGGTTCCTCGACCGCCAGCGCGTCGGAGACCAGCACGGGTTTGCGCCCGCGCGTCACGCGGCGCACCGGCCAGGGGCGGGTGAGGGCCGCGGGCTTCATGGCCGCACGGGCACCTCGACCCGGACCCGCGCGTTATAGTCGGGCACGCCGCCGAGCCGGTCCACCGCGCCGCGCGGCACGATCACATTGCCCTCGGGCCAGTGGACCTGCAGGTTGCCCGCAGCGAGCGGGGCGAGCCACACGCGGCCCTCGAAACGGCCGGTGGCGTTGACAAGCGCGACGCGGTCGGCCTGCTTCAAATGCAGGCGGGCCGCGTCGTCGGCGCCCATCAGGATGGCGTCGCGGGGCGCGCCATTGAACGGATCGAGCTCGGCGAATATGAGCGTGTTGAACTGTTTGCCGCGCCGCGTGCTGACATGAAAGGTGCCGTCACCCGGCGGCGGCGCGGGCAGCGCGACCGCCCGGAGCTGCGCGCGGCCGTCCGTGGTGGGGCACATCCCGTCGCGGCAAAGGAGGCGGCCGCCGTATTGCAGGCCGTCCCCGGTTTTTTTGAGATGTTGCACGCCGTCGTAAAAGGGCACCACCTGCGCGATCTCCTCGCGTAGCGCCTGACCCGTGACCCCGCAAAGGGGTGCGGCCCGTTCCGGCCACGCGGCGGCGGCCACGTCGAGCAGGATCTTCCATTCCGCGCGTGCCTCGCCCACCTGACGCGGAATCTCCGGGGTGAACATGATGCGGCGCTCGGTGCTGGTCTCGGTGCCGCCGTCGTCCTGCTCGTAGCGGGTCTTGGCCGGCAGCAGCAGCACCGCCTCGCCCTCGATGAACATCTGGTCGGTGAGCATAATGTCCTGGTGGATGCGCAACGGCACCCGCGCCAGCGCCTTCGCCACGTAGTCGGGCTCGGGCAGGGTCCGCAGGAAATTGCCGCCGACGAGGTAAAACACATCCAGCTCCCCCCGGGCCGCCGCCTCGACCATCTCAGTCGTCGTGAGGCCGGGCCAGTCGGGCACCGGAAATCCATAATGGGCGGAGAGAGCGGCCGCATTGGCGGCGTTGACCGGCAGCCCGCCGGGAAAGGCAGTCGCATAGGCGCCCATCTCGCCGCCCCCCTGGACCGACGAATGCCCGCGGATGGGCATGACGCCGCAGAACTCCCGCCCGAGAAAACCGCGCGCCAGCGCCACGTTGAGGATCATCTGCACCGCGTCGCCGCCACTGGTGCGCTGGGTGATCCCCATGCTCCACACGAACACGGCCGACTTAGCGGCCGCCAGCAGATCGGCCAGCTCCTCGATGCCCGCACGGTCCAGTCCGCTACCCGCCTCCAGCTCCGCCCAGGTGAACGCCTCCGCGTGCGCCGCGACCTCGTCAAACCCGGTCGTGTGCGCGTCCACAAACGCCCGGTCCACCGCGTGGACGGCGAGCAGCCGCTTGAGCACACCGTAAAGCAGGGCGATGTCGCCGCCCTGCGTGACGGGAAACCAGTGGTCCGCGAGGGCCGTCCCGAAGACCGCGCTGCCGGGCGTGGAGGGCACCCAGTAACGCTTCATGCCCGGCTCCAGGTAGGGATTGACGAGCACGATTTTTGTCCCGCGCCGCTTGGCGATCTCCAGATACTTGGTGCTCACCGGCTGGTCGTTGGCGGGATTGGAGCCGAAAAACACCACCAAGTCCGTGCCCATCCAGTCCGCGTAGCTGCAGGTGGAGGCGCTCACCCCGAGCGTCTGCTTCATCGCGACCGTCGAGGGTGAGTGGCAGATGCGGGCGGCATTGTCCACATGGTTGGTGCCGAGAAAGCGGGCCGCCTTCTGGCCCGCATAATAGACCTCGTTGGTCACACCCCGCGCGGTCAGAAAAAAAGCCACCCGCCGCGGGTCCGCCGCCCGGAGACGCGTGCCCGCGAGGGCCAGCGCCTCCCCCCAGGTGATGCGCTGGAACCCGCGTTCGCCCCGCCGGCGCAGCAGCGGATGCGCCAGCCGGCCAAGACCGCGCAAGGCGCGGTTGTCCAGCCGGACGAGTGGAGCCACGTCAGCCAGCACCGCAGGATCCATCGCGGGCATGGTGTTCAGACGGAGCAGATTGAGCCGCGTCATGCACAGATGGATGCCGGGGATGGTCCAGTCATGGAAACCCGCCACCCCGAGCGCGCAGCCGTCGCAGACCCCGCGGCTGAGAACCTTCCAGGCATATCCCAGGTTGTCCCGATTGTCCCACACCACCCCGGCCATGTCGCGAAAATGCTTGGGCTTGTGCCAGCCCACCCCGAACGGCGCCAGCCGGGCCAGGCGTTCGCCGGTCGTGGAGGTGACTTGGTGTTGGCTCATGCGCGTCGGGCCATCGGGGAGCCGCGACCATCCCGGCGGACCGGAGGAAAGGCAAGCTCTCCGGCCCGCATCACGATGTTGGGCCTCAGGCCTTGGCGGCGCGGGGGGCGATCAGGCCGTCAAGCGATGCCGCGCCCGCTCCTTGAACCATCACGATGAGCGCCAGGCCAAGAGCGAGCAGGTGGTATTCAAAGCCCTCGCCTTTCTGGTTGCCGGCCCAGTTCATAAAAAATCCGTTCGCGGCGTGGACGGTCAGGATGGCGACCACCATGTTGGCGGCGATCCCGAGCGCGGCCAGCCGGCTGAACAATCCCACGATCAGGCCGAGTGAGCCTAAAAACTCCGCCGCGATGGCCAGAAACGCCAGCGGGGCTGGAAGGTGCATGGACTGGGTGAAAAAGCCCATCGTTCCACTGAAACCGTAGCCACCGAACCAACCGAGTGCCTTTTGCGCACCGTGCGGGAACATGACGAGGCCCAGGGTCAGCCGCGCCGCCAACGGGGCGAAACGACGGTGGGTTTGGCAAAGGAAGTGCAGTGTTTTCATGGTCGGGCGGATGCCGGGGTGGTGGGATGATCAGTTGAGGTCGAACAGGAGGATCTGGGCCGGTTTGAGGGCTGAAACCGTCAGAACCGACTCATCGGTCACGCCGACGGCGTCGCCCCCCTGGAGTTTGATGCCGTTCAGCTCCACCTCGCCCTCGGCCACATGCACCCAGGCATGCCGGCCGGCCGCGAGCGGGTAGGCCACCTGCTGGCCGGCGTCCAGCCGCGCAAAGGCCAGGTTGGCGTCCTGATGAATCGCCATGGAGCCATCGCGGCCGCCTTTGCTGGCGACGAGGTGCCACTGGCCGGCCACCGCGGCCGCCAGATTTTTCTCGGCGTAACGCGGTTTGACGCCCCGTTGATCCGGCTGGATCCAGATCTGAAGGAGGCGCAACGGCTCCGTTTTCGAGGGGTTGAACTCGCTGTGCTGCACCCCGGTGCCGGCGGCCATGTATTGAAACTCGCCCGCGTGGATCACGCGGCCGTTGCCCATCGAGTCCTGGTGCTCGATCGCGCCGCTCAGAACGTAGGTGATGATCTCCATGTCCCGGTGCGGGTGGGTGCCGAACCCCATGCCCGGCATCACCAGATCGTCGTTGATGACGCGCAGACTGCGGAACCCCATCCACCGCGGGTCATGGTAATCGGCGAAGCTGAAGGTGTGATAGCTGTCGAGCCAGCCGTGTTGGGCGTGCCCGCGTTCGTTAGATTTGCGAGTGATGATCATGGCCAGACTATGCGCCAAGACGGTCGATTTGGGAAATACCATGTTTCTTGCCTCAGCATAACTCCCAGGCATAGTCACCGCCCCATGGAACTGCGCCATCTCCGTTACTTCGTCGCCGTGGCCGGGGAGGAAAACGTTTCCCGCGCCGCGAAAAAGCTGCATGTCTCCCAGCCCGGCCTGAGCCGGCAGGTCCGCGACCTGGAGGACGAGATTGGATTTTCGCTGTTGGAGCGCACGGCGAAATCCGTCCGGCTGACCGCGGCCGGGAAGGTTTTTCTGGCCGGAGCGCAAACGGTGCTGGCGCGCGCCGCCGAGGCGGTGGCGGAAGCCCGGGCGGTGGCCGAGGGGACGGAGGGCGAGATCAATGTCGGTTACGCCCCCTCGCTGACCGTGCAAATATTGCCGCAGGCGTTGCGGAAATTTCAGGAAAAGTTCCCCCACCTCCGGGTTGCGTTGCACGATTTGTCCACGACGGAGATGCTGGCCCAGTTGGGCGGGGGGCAGCTGCAGGTGGCTTTCACCATCCGTCCCCCGGCCAAGTTGCGGCGCGGGCTGGGTTGGGTGGAACTGGCGCGGTATGTGGTGTGCGTGGCCGTCGCGCCCGGTCATCCGCTGGCGAAAGCCAAATCCGTCGGTCTGGGGCAGATCGTGCGCGAGCCAATCGTCGCCTTCAGTCGCAAGCATTACCCCGAGCACCATGACCAGGTGGCGCAGCTGTTTGCCCCGCTGGGCGTCAAACCCCGCCTCGTGGGCGAACACGACAGCATCTCCAGCCTCATCGCCGCCGTCGAGTCCGGGCGGGGGTTGGCGATTGTTTCCAGCGGGGTGGCCTGCATGGCCGGGCCACGATTGAAACTGCTCCCGTTGCGTCCCGCCCCGCCGCCCATCTCCGTCGTCGCGATCTGGCGGAGGGGGACAGAAACGGAATGGGTTAAGAGCTTTGTGGCCGCCGCCGACCAATGATAGGGGTCGCCGACCCGGTGCCACTGCGGATTCACGAAGGAAGGAAATTTGAGACCACGAGGGGGTTGCCTTCGCCGATGACCCACCCAAAAAAAACTTTAACCACTAATATGCACTAATGTGCACTAATCCAATCTTCGGGATTAGTGTTCATTAGTGAAGATTAGTGGTTTAAATACGACGGTTTGAGAGGATTCATCTGGTGCCGGGCGGGGAAAAAGGTGGTCATGGAATCGTGGTGGCGGGGATCGGACGGCCGTAGAGGCTGGCCAGCTCGCGGAGGTAGGCGGCGCTCTCCCGGCGAAGCTTCTCCAACTGCCGGGGCTCGTACCGCCATTGCCAGTTGCCATCGGGCTTGCCGGGCGTGTTGAAGCGCGCCTCGCTGCCCAAGGCCAGGAGGTCCTGCAGGGGGATGACCGCCAGACGGCTGACGCTCGCATAAGCGGCCCGAATGAGATCCCAGCCGACCCCCTCGCCGTCCACCCGGAGGTAACGGCGCACATGGTCGCGCGCTTTTTCGTCCGCCGTGCGATACCAGCCGAGGGACGTGTCGTTGTCATGCGTGCCGGTGTACATGACGCTGTTGGCGCGGACATTGTGGGGCAGGTAAAAATTGTCGCTGCCGCCCCCGAAAGCGAATTGCAGAACGGCCATGCCGGGCAGGCCGGTGGCCTCGTGCATGGCAAGCACACCGGGCGTGAGCTCGCCCAAGTCCTCCGCGATCAGCCGGCAATCGGGCAGGGCGTCGTGCACCGCGCGAAAGAAGGGAAGGCCCGGGCCGTTTTCCCAGTGGCCGGACCGGGCGGTTTTCGCGCCGGCCGGGATGGACCAATAGGCCTCAAACCCCCGGAAATGGTCGAGGCGCACGATGTCACAGAGCGCGAGATTGGCCCGCAGCCGGGCCAGCCACCAGGCGTAGCCCTCGGCGGCGTGGGCCGGCCAGTCGTAGAGCGGATTGCCCCAATGCTGACCGTCGGCCGAGAAATAATCAGGCGGACAGCCGGCCACGGCCCGTGGGCGCCGGGTGCGGACATCAAGCTGGAACAGGTGCGGATGGGTCCACACATCGGCGCTGTCCGGGGCGGCGAAAATGGGCGCGTCGCCAATCACCTCGATCCCGGCCGCGCGGGCCTTGGCGCGCACCAACTGCCATTGGCCGAAGAACAGGTACTGGGCGAACACATAAGCCTCGGCCCGGTCGGCGACCACGGCAAGGAGGGGACTGGTCTGCGCCCGCGTGTGAGAGCTGACCTCCTCCGGCCACATCCACCAGGGCTGGCCGCCGAAATGGTCTTTGAGGGCCATGAAAAAACTGTAGGCCTCGATCCAATCCGCTTGTGCCTTCCGGAAAGTGGCGAAGTCACCGTAGGGATGAATCGACCGTCCGCAGGCCTTGAAGGCCGCGTGCACCTGAAAAAGCGCCGTCCATTTTGCCGGGTAGAGCCGGCCGAAGTCCACCTGATCGCGGGGCAAGGCGTGCAGCGGCTCAAGGTCGCTCTCCGTCAGGAGACCAGCCGCCACCAGCGCACGCAGGTCGATCAGGTAAGGATTGCCCGCAAAAGCGGAAAAACATTGGTAGGGGGAGTCCCCATAGCCGGTCGGCCCGAGCGGGCAGATCTGCCAATGGCGAAAACCGGCGGCGTGGAGAAACTCCAAGAACGAATCCACGGCCGAATCGAGCACCCCGACACCCTGGTCATTGGGCAGGGCGGTGGGATGCAGCAAGACCCCCGCGGAGCGGGACCGCAACCAACCAAAGAGCGGCGCCGAGGGCGGTACCAGCGGGATCGACGACGGCTTTTCTTTATTAGACATAATGTTTATTGTGCGTTGTTACATCCGCAGCCTACTCTTTTCCATATTTTTATAAATACGGATAATTGGATAAAGTTAAAATTGAAGCCCGGGCAGATGGGAGTGCTGGCGTGATCGCATGGCGAAATGCCGCCGGAAATCCGACCCCGCCACAAGCTCTAACCTGCACGATTCTCCCGGGTGCCCACGGGAAAGACTCCCGACAAGGACCGGGGAGGATTGCCCAGCCGCCTGGGGCGTTGGCCCCAGCACTCCCGGGGTGTTGCGCGTCGACGGATAAGGGTATGCGGAACACCCATTTGAGGAGGGCACTCGATACCGAAAAAAACGGCGTTCGCGTAATCTGTGGCCATGAACTTCACCGCCACCCGTTCCCTCCTCTCCCTCGCCTCGCTGTTGCTCATCGGCATTCCCTCCAGCCATGCAGCCGAGAACCCACAAACCGCCGTGACCTTTGAAACCGCACTCGCGGACGCGCACCGGCTCGCCGCCGCCAAGCCCGGTCTCGCGGTCGTGCGGGTCGAGGGCCAGTCCATGCTCCCGTTTTTTGGCAACGGCGCCGTGTTGGTCCTCCGCCAGATGCCCGCCGCCCAGCTCCAACCCGGGATGCTGGTGGTTTACACCAACCACGCCGGCGAGAATGTGGCCCACCGCATTGTCGCAGCCGACGGTGCCGGCTGGATTGTCCAAGGCTACAACAACGACCAGGCCGACTCGACCCGGGTCACCGATGCCAACCTGCACGGTGTGGTCTATGCGACTTTCCATGCGGCCGCCCCCTCCCCGGCCATGGCGAGCAGCGACACCTTGCAACTCGCCGCCTTGCAGGGCACCCCGGTGGTGCTCGCGGCTCCGGCGAAGTGAACCCGCCGGTCAAATCCAGTCCCGGACCGGAATTGTCCACGAATCATGCAGATCGACGCAGATCACTTCGCCGCAGAGCTGAAAAGACGGATGGCGGTTCATCACTTGGCCGGCGTGACCGGCTTCATGACCACCGGCACATCGGTCGGCAGTTTGGGCAGCACATTCGCCCTGGGGGCGGCTTGGTCGAGGTTGGGTGTCAGGTCGGCGTCCACGCGGCCGGTGGCCCAGTTGAGCCCGCCGAGCAACACGGACTGAAAGGCGGGGTTCATCCACACGTCCTCGCGATGCCCCAGGCTGGTGTAGAAGACCCGCCCCTTGCCCTGCATCCGCGCCCAAGTCTCCGGGTACGGTGGCCGGGCGTAATCATCGCCGGTCATGCCGGCGGTGTCCTGCACGAGGATGACATGGAGGTCGGGCGCAAAATTCTTCAGGCCATACCACTCCTCCATCGGAATGTGAAAATCGGCCGGCACCCCGCTAATGCCGGGAAACTTGGGGTCGGTTACGATGAGATGGGACGCCTGCTGCGCGCCATGCCGGATGAACTCAGCGCCGAGCAGCTTGATGTAGTCGTCGGCCTTGTCGCCGTCACCCGTGAAGCGCGCCGCAACGATGTCCCGGTTGCCCGGCGAGTGAAACGTGTCCGAGGCCGCGTGGGTGCCGATGAAGCCCTTGCCGTTGGCGACGGCCTGGAGCAGTGCGGCTTTGCCGGCGGCGGTCATCGGCGGGGTTTTGTCCACGGCCACCGGTTCCGTCAGGTCGCCGGTGGTGTAGAAAAAATAGGCGTCGAACTGCGCGAGGTATTCGGGCGTGAACAGGCTGCCATCCTTTGATTCGGTAAACACGTAGCCATTTTTTGCGCCCAGCTCGTTGAGCACCTGCATGGCAAAGGACGGTTGGCCGCCATTCCGCTTGATCACCGAGTGCTCATAGACCACCGACCGCGTGAAAAAGAGGATCTTTTTCACTGGCGGGGCGGCCGGGGTGACGGCGGCCGGGGCCGAAGCGGCGACGAGAGCCAGCGTGAGGACGAGGAGGCGGGGAAGCGGGGTACAGGGAGATTTCATGAGTGGAGTTTGCGGTGCTCAGCATAACCGGGAAAGGGCCAAATCGAACCGCCGTAAATCAGCCCCTCGCTCAAATTGCCTTGAGGCGTTTTTGCAGGGCGGCCTTGGTGAGACCGAGCAGCTCCGCGGCCCTGGCCACGTCACCGTCGACGGTCTGCAAGGCCCGGGGCAGCAGCTCACGTTCGAGGCGGGCCAGCACCGGCTCGTCCCCCCGCGCGAGCTCGGCGAGCAGGAAGTCCAGCGCGGCCCCGACGGTGAGCACGGACGCGCCAGCCTCGGCGCTTCCGGCCGTCCCAAACGGAGGTCCGCCACTGACGGCGGGCAGGCCCGCCTCGGCGCGGATTTCATTGGGCAGGTCCTTGAGCAGGATGGTATCGCCCTGGGCGATGACGGCGCTGCGGTAGATGACATTTTCCAGCTCCCGCACATTCCCGGGCCAACGGTGGCGGACGAGCACTCCCATGGCCTCCGGGGCGAGTTTGGCGGCGCGGGCTTTGCGCTGCCGGACCAAGGTTTGCAGGCAGAACTCGACAATGGACGGGATGTCCTCGGGCCGGTCGCGCAGCGGGGGCATCTTGATGCGGACCACATTCAGGCGGTAATAGAGATCTTCGCGGAAAGACTTGGCCCGGACCATCCCCTCCAGATCCTTGTTGGTCGCGGCGAGAATACGCACATCCACCCGGATGGTCTCGGTGCCGCCAACGCGCTGGATTTCGCCGGCCTGGAGGACGCGGAGGATCTTGGTCTGGGTGGCGAGCGCCATGTCGCCGATCTCGTCGAGAAAGATGGTGCCGCCGTCGCACAGCTCAAACTTGCCCAGACGCTGGCCCGTGGCGCCGGTGAACGAGCCCTTTTCGTGGCCGAACAGCTCACTCTCGATCAGATTGTCGGGGATGGCGGCGCAGTTGACCGCGATGAACGGTTTGGCGGCCCGGTGCGAATGCTTCCAGATGGAGCGGGCGACCAGCTCCTTGCCCGTGCCGCTTTCGCCGGTGATCATCACGGTCACATCGCTGGCGGTGACCTGGCCGATGACCTTGAAGACCTCCTGCATGACCGGTGAGCTGCCGACAATTCCCTCGCGGTAGTCGTCGGCATTGATGGTCGGCTTGTAATCGCCGACGGCCCGCAGGTCGGCATGGGCCTGGAGGGCGTTGTCGGCGAGCGCCAGCACCTTCGCAGGGTCGAAGGGCTTCATCACATAGTCAAACGCGCCAAACTTCATCGCCTCGATGGCGGTCTGCGCGGTGCCAAACGCGGTCATGAGCACCACGAGCTGCTTCGGGTTGGCCGCCCGGATATGTTGGAGCGCCTCGAGGCCGCTCATGCCCCCACCCATGCGCACATCGAGGAAAACGAGGTCGGGCGGCGGGCCTTTCTTGACCAGCGCGACGCCCTGCTCGCCGCTGGCGGCCTCGGCGACCTGCCAGGATCGCGAGGAGAGCACGCGGCTCAGGGAGTAGCGGATCTCGGCATCGTCGTCCACCACGAGGATGGTGGGCGGCTTGGAGGTGGCGGGCGGCGGCGGCAAGGGAGTTGGGGTGGTGGGTTGAGGCGGGGAGGGCCGCGCCCGGCGGCGGGCGAAGGCTGATCCAGACTGGCGCTTTGCGCGCGGGTGGTTTTCATTACGGCCCATGCTCCGTTGGTCAATCCCTCTGTTCCGTGTCCGTGGCATCCAGCTCTCGCTGCACGCGAGCTTCCCGCTCCTGCTGGCCTATGTCGCGTGGCAAGGCTGGCTGCCCGACGAGGACGGCCGGGGGGGCGGCTGGCCCGGCGTGGGCTGGAGCGTCGCGCTCGTGCTCCTGTTTTTCGTCTGCGTGGTGCTGCATGAGCTGGGCCACTGCCTCACCGCCCGCCGATTTGGCATCGGCACGCGGGGCATACTCCTCCTGCCGATCGGCGGCATGGCCGACATGGAGGAGATCCCGCGGCAACCGTCGCGCGAGATCCTCATGACCGTCGCTGGTCCGGCGGTCAATTTCGCCATTGCCGGGGCGCTCTGGCTGGTCGTGCGCCGACTCCCGGACAGCATACCGGAATACTCCCTCGGGGGCCTGCTGTTCGACCTTTATGCCGCCAATCTGGTGATGGGCTGCTTCAACTTCCTGCCGGCGTTTCCGATGGATGGCGGCCGCATCCTGCGCGCCCTCCTCGCGATCAGGCTGCCCTATGTGCGGGCCACCTTTTTCGCCGCAACGGCGGGCAAGGTGCTGGCGGTTGCCCTCGGCGCGGTCGCGCTGTGGTATGACCGGTGGATGGTCGCGGTGCTGTTCAGCTTCATCTTTTTCGCCGGGGAGGCGGAATACCGCCTTGTCCGCCGCCGCGAGCAGGAGGCCGAGCACTGGCGGCAATGGCAGCTTCGCCAGTTGCTGCGGCCGGAAACCTGCCCCGCCCCTTCCGGACAGCTGGACGACAACTGACGGTCCGACGGACCGGGGACTAGCGACCCCCCAACACCGCCCCAGCCTCACGGATGGCGTGCGGCAGTTCATAAATGTCCAGGGCCGTGATCAGGAGACACGCGGCCCAGCCGCTCCCGAGCAGGAACCAACCGATCCGGTTTTCGCCCATGCGTCGTCGGGAGGAGGCAAAGACCATGAGGGGAATCATCGCCAGAGGCAGTTGCAGCGCGAGGACCACCTGGCTCAGGGTCATGAGGTCGTTCACGCTGCGGTTGCCCCGCAGGGCGATCAGAACGATCGCCGGGGTGATGGCGCACAGCCGGGTGAGCAGCCGGCGCACCCAAGGCGCGATCCGCCAGTGCATGAAACCCTCCATCACCACCTGCCCGGCCAGCGTGCCCGTGATGGTGCTGCTCTGACCGCTGGCCAGCAACGCCACCGCGAACAAGAGGCTGGCCGCAGTCGTGCCGAGCAAAGGGGCCAGCGTTGCATAGGCCACCCGGATCCAGTCGGCGTCAGGGCTGAGCGCCAGCACCTCGCCCGAGGGGAGGGTCACCCGGTCGTGCCCGTGAAACACCACCGCCGCCAGCACCAGGATCGCGGCGTTGACACAAAAGGCCGCCGCCAACGCCACCACCGTGTCAAGGGTGTTGTAACGAATGGCCCGCGGGAGGCTCACCCCCTCCAGCTGGCGCGATTGCACCAACGCGGAATGCAGGTACAAATTGTGGGGCATGACCGTGGCGCCGATGATGCCGATCGCGAGATAAACGAGGTCGGGGTGGTGGAAGAAGGCGGGCAGGTCGGGGGCAAGGAGCCACCCGCCAATCTCCGGGAAACTCGGCCGGGTCTGGGCCAGGCAGAAGATCTCGACAAAATAGCAGCCGGCAATGGTCGCGACGAGCACCAGGACCACCGCCTCGATCAGGCGCATCCCCAGCCGCTGGAGGGACAACAGCAGGATCACATCAAGCGCCGTGATCAGCACCGCGGCCAGCAGGGAGATGCGCGGGAACAGCAGGTGGATCGCCACGGCGCTGCCCAGGACCTCCGCCAGATCGCACGCCGCGATCGCGAGCTCGCAGCTCAGGTAGTTGGGCCAGCGGGTCCAGGCGGGAAGAAAGTCCCGGCAGCATTGGGCGAGATCCCGGCCCGTGACGAGACCCAGGCGCGCCGCGATGACCTGCAGGACGATGGCCATGGCGCTGGACAAGCCCACCACCCAGAGGAGCGAGTATTTGAACTGCGCCCCGGCCTGCAGGTCCGTCGCCCAGTTGCCGGGATCCATGTAGCCCACGCTCACGAGCAGCGCCGGGCCCGCGAAGGCCAGGTATTGGAGCCAGGGCCGGGCGGAGCCGGCCGGCAGCGGCACGCTGCCATGCAGGCCCTCCAGCGAGCGGCGGCCGGGGCCACCGTCCGCCGGCGTCACCCCGGCGGA
Source organism: uncultured Opitutaceae bacterium (assembly GCA_903929355.1). GTDB lineage: Bacteria > Verrucomicrobiota > Verrucomicrobiia > Opitutales > Opitutaceae > CAIYUN01. Next base: position 7,057 of record CAIYUN010000022.1, on the reverse strand, counting down.
GGCGGTGGAGGCGGGCTCGGTCATCGGGGCAGTCAGTCAGGCTATTTTGAATAGTCAAAGTTAAATATTCTATTATTCGTATTATTTATCCCAACTCGTTCCATTCATAATTTTGTTGCCTCAAAGTAAGGACCGCGCACCGTGGCGGCCATGGCCAGCAGCACCGTCGAGAACTACCTCAAGCACCTCCTGCTGCTCGCGGAGGGCGGCGACGGCCTGGTGCCGATGGGGGCGCTGGCCGGCGCGCTCGCGGTCGTGCCCGGCACGGTCACCACCATGGTGAAGGCGCTGGCGGCCGGCGGCCTCGTCGAGCACCGGCCGCGGCAGGGCGTGCGTCTGACCGACGCCGGTCGCGGCGTGGCGCTCGGCGTTTTGCGCCGGCACCGGCTGGTGGAGACTTTTCTCGTCCAGGTCCTGAAGATGGACTGGGCCGCCGTCCACGCCGAGGCTGAGCGGCTGGAGCACGCCATCTCCGACGACGTGCTTGACCGGCTTGACGCCCTGCTCGGTCATCCGGCGGTGGATCCGCATGGCGACCCCATCCCCACCCGGCAGGGCCGGTTGGACCCGTCGGTCTATGCCACTCTGGCCACCTGCGTCGCGGACCGGCCCCTGCGGGTCGTGCGGGTGACCGAGCAATCCCCCGAGTTTCTGCATTTCGCGGAGCACAGCGGCCTGCGGCCCGGCACCCGGGTGCGCGTGGCCGGTCGCAACCTCGCCGCCGGCCTGGTGACGGTGAAAAGGCCGGCCGGCCGGCCGCTCGCCCTCAGCCTCGCCGCCGCCGGCAAGATCCTCGTCGCCCCCGCCCGCTGAGCCATCCATCAACGCAATGACGCCAGGGCGCAGAGGGGAACACCAGGCTTGGCCCCTCCGCGTCACAGCCCCTTCGCGTTAAATTCCCCTCCGGGATTCCAGCCTTGCCGCGCTTCGCGCCGCCGACCCACACTGGCCACCGATGCCGCAGAATTTCGCCCGTGCCGTCTTCCTGGTCACCGCCGTCTTTTTCGCGGCGTTTTTTCTCTGGCCGGTGCTGCAGATCCTGCAGGGCGGCTTCCTCGACGCCAACGGCCGTCCGACCCTGGCCTATCTGACGATGGTGCTCGCCGATCCCCTGCATCTCGCCGGCCTCGCCAACTCCGGGCTGCTGGCCTGCGCCACGACCACGCTTGCCCTGCTCATCGCCCTGCCGCTCGCCGTGGTCAGCGACCGTTTCCGGTATCCGGGCAAATCCCTGCTGGGCGCGCTCGTCCTCGTGCCGATGATTCTACCGCCGTTCGTGGGCGCCATCGGCCTGCGGCAGATCTTTGGCCTGCACGGCGGGCTCAACGCCCTGCTGGTCACGCTCGGCCTGCGGCCCGCCGGCTGGTCCTTTGACTGGTTAGCGGCCCACCAGTTCTGGGGGGTGGCCGTGGTGGAGGCGCTCGCCCTCTACCCCATCATTTACCTCAATGCGACCGCCGCCCTCGCCAACGTGGACCCCGCGCTGGAGGAGGCCGCGGCCAACCTGGGTTGCACGGGTCTCCGCCGCTTCGGGCGGGTGACGCTGCCGCTGATCCGGCCGGGGTTGTTTGCCGGGGGCACGATTGTGTTCATCTGGGCGTTCACCGAACTTGGGGTGCCGCTGGTCTTCGATTACAGCCGCGTGGCCAGCGTACAGATTTTCGGCGAGCTGAAGAACGTTGGCACCAGTCCCGCCCCCTACGCCCTCGTCACGGTGATGCTGGTCGGGACGGTGCTGATTTACGCCGTGGGCAAAGGCCTCTTCGGCCGCGCCGGTCACGCCATGATGGCGCGGGCCACCAGTTCCGGCGGCCCACAGGCGCTTCCGGCGGCCCGCGGGTGGCTCTGCACGGCGCTGTTCGCGGCCGTGACCCTGGCGGCCGTGCTGCCCCATCTCGGCGTGATCCTGGTGGCGTTTTCGCGGGACTGGTACGGAACCATCCTGCCCGCCCGCTGGACCATGGAAAATTTTCACCTCGCGCTCGGCCACGAACTCACCGTGCCGGCCATCGCCAACAGCCTTAAGTTCGCCGCCGTCGCCACCCTGGTCGATCTCCTGCTCGGCGTCGCCATCGCCTGGGTGGTGGTGCGCTCCCGGCTCGCCGGGCGCCAGGCGCTCGACTATCTCGCCATGCTGCCGCTGGCAGTGCCGGGGTTGGTGCTGGCGTTTGGCTACCTCGCGATGAGCCAGGACGGACGCTGGTTCGCCTTCCTCAACCCGGTCGAAAACCCGACGAGGCTGCTCATCATCGCCTACGCCATGCGCCGGCTGCCCTACGTCGTCCGGGCGGCGGCGGCGGGATTCGAACAGTCCAGCGAGACGCTGGAGGAGGCCGCGCAAAACCTCGGTTGCCCGCCCCTCAAGGCGGTCGGCAAGATCACCCTGCCCCTCATCACGGCCAACCTCATCGCGGGCGGCCTGCTGGCGTTTGCGTTCGCCATGCTGGAGGTGAGCGATTCGCTGATTCTCGCGCAGAAGCAGGCCTATTACCCGATCACCAAGGCGATCCTGGAGCTGTTCGGACTGGTGGGCGACGGCAAGTATCTGGCCAGCGCGCTCGGGGTGTGGGCGATGGTTTTCCTCGGAGTGACCATCGGCGGCCTCAGCCTGCTCCTCGGCAAAAAACTGGGCGCGATTTTTCGGGGGTGAAGATCGTGCTCGCTTCGGCGGGCGGCTCCGGCGACAAATGGGGTAACACCGGCGGGGAAACGAACATTCCGTCGATGAGCCAACCCAACGAAAGAACCAAACATCATGGGCGATCGATCCCCGAAATCCGTGCAGAAACAAGCCTCGCAAAAGCAGTCCAAGACTGACGGCGCGAACCAGAAAAAGAACGCGCTCATCACCGCGCAGCAGGCGACCAAGGCCAAGGCCGCGGCCAACAAGAAAAAGTAAGCGCACCGGACCACCTCCGGTTTCCGCCGGGCCGACCCATCACCCCCAGGCCAGCCCGGCGGCATTTTCACCCACATCCCCCAACCCACCCCCATCCAAATCCGACCATGGCCAAATCCCAAAACGCGAAGAAGCAGACCCTGAAAAAGCCGCTGAAGACTCCGGCCGAGAAAAAAGCCGCCAAACGCGACAAAAAAAACGCCCGCTGAAGGCACGGCCGGCGTCCCGGCCGCGTGGTTGAGCAACCGGCCATCACCCATTCGCCCCACCAAAATCGGGCCGGGCAGAGCGTGCCGGGACGTCGCGCTCCACCGAAAACCTGCCGGAGGCAGACAAGGGTGCCTGCGCTACTTCAAGGTCATCGAGTCCCACCAAGCCGTCACCTCCGCCTCCTGGCACCTCCAAACCTTCGGTCCTCATCCCCAGAGCCAGAATCCGAGGGCGGTCACCAGCGTAAAAAACAGCAGGACCACGAAAACATTGACGACACCCCGCAGTAAACGGGCCAGAATCCACAGTACCGGCACCAGCGCGACCACCGCCATCGTCATCACCAGCCAGGCCGGATAGTTGCGCAACGGCTGCAGCCCGGAGTTGAGCGTTTCCATCAGGCAGAAGGAATCCCCCGATGTTCCCGGTGCAAGCAATTCCCGGCGTCGCGGCTCCATGCACCGGTGGCAATGCCCCGGCTCCCGCGCCACTTTTCGGCTTGCAGCCGCTTTTACATCCGGCAGATTGGGCAGACCCTGACGTTTAATCCGCACGGGCGGATTCAAAGCAGATCATCTCCCCAATTCCCCAGATGAAATCGAAAGCCCTACAGTCCTTCGCGGCTGCCGCCGTGCTGGCCACGCGCGCCTGGGCCGCCGATGCGCCGGCGGCCCCAACCGCGCCCCCCGCCGACCAGCCGGCGGCATTCCAATCCGAGGCGCTTCCTCCCGCCGGCCAGGCGAACGCCGCCCCCCGCGGCGGTCGCGCGGCGATGGGTGCGGTCACCCACCAATTGACCACCGCCGAGCTGGCGCAGTTGCACGAGAAACTGACCGAGTTGAACGCGGCCATCACGGCGCTCAAGACGGCCAAGGCCGACGATGACCTGGTGGTTGACGCCGAGTCCTGTGCCTGGATGGTGACAACCGTCCTGCGCGTGCCGAACAATTTCGGCGGGGACAACGAAGCGCAGGCCAACCCCTTCAGCAAGTGCCTCGCCAGCCTGAACGCCGGGTTGCGCCGGGCGCAGGAGATCAAGGCCGGCACCGCCGCCTGGCCGAAAATCACGGGCTCACTCAAGCGCGCCTATCGTTCGGTGGTGGATGGCACCGCCCAGCCTTATACCATTTCCATCCCAGCGTCCTACGATCCGGCCAAACCAACGCCGCTCTACATTTATTTGCACGGCATGAGCCACTACGTCCCCGAGCTCGGCTATGACTGGACGGGGGGAACCGACCGCCCGGGTGGCCGGGCCGGCGGGGGTGGCTACATCCGCTTGGAGTGCTTTGGCCGGGGTAACAACTCATTTCGCTGGGCCGGGGAGACCGATGTGCTTGAAGCCCTCGCCTCGGTGGAGAAGCGCTACAACATCGACCGGAGCCGGATCGTGCTGGCGGGATTTTCCATGGGCGGCGCGGGCTCGTGGCAGATCGGACTGCACCAGCCGGATTGGTTTTGCGGGCTGGAAATCGATGCCGGTGTCATCGGCAACCGCCTGAACCTCGACGGCCTGACCCCCGCGCAAAAGGCCGCGCAGTCCACCTATGGCATCATGATACCGCAGGCACTCAATGTCACCGGGGTTCCGCTCGTGGGTTATGCCGGGGCGAACGATGCGCAACTGGCCTCGTCCAAGAGCATTTCGGCGCAACTGGTCCGCGAGGGTTATCACATGACGGTCATCTCGCCGGTGCATTCGGCGGGCGCGGACAGCAACACCCTCTGGCTGGCCAATCCAGGCCAGGGCCACTCCCATGCGACGGGGGAGACCAAACAGCTGGTTGACGGCTTCACCAGCGCCAATCTCGCCCGTGGCCGCGTCGTGCCCGACCAGATTCATTTCGTCACGTACACCACCCGCTACAACCACGATTTTTGGGTCACGGTGGACGGGATGCAGCAGAGCTTTGACCAGGCAAGGGTGGACGCCGCACGGGACGCCGCCAAGGCGGTCTACACCATCAAGACCCAAAACGTTGCACGGCTCATGGTCGACGAAGCCACTGCGGCCCAACAGGTGACCATTGACGGCGACGTGCTGACCGTGAAAGCCGCGCCCAGCCTCCTCCTCGTCCGCACCGCCGCCGGTCACTGGCAGCAGGGCGAGCCCTCGGCCGATGCCGGACTCCGCAAGCAGCATGATCTCCAAGGCCCCGTCAACGACGCGTTCTTCGATTCCTTCCTCTGCGTGACCCCGACCGGCCAGCCGTTCAACGCCATGGCCGACGCCCACGGCAAACAGGAGCTGGACCGCTTCTCCGCCGCGTTTGCGCGGGATTATTATGGCGACGTCCGCACCAAGTCGGACGCCGACATCACCGACGCCGATATCGCGAACAACAATCTCGTCCTTTTCGGCGACCCGGGGAGCAACCAACTCCTCGCCCGCATCCTCAGCCGCCTGCCGCTGACCTGGACCAAGGACAGCATCACTCTGGCCGGAAAAACCTATCCCGCCGCCAACCATGTGCCGGTGATGATTTATCCCAACCCGCTCAATCCGAAGCGCTACATCGTCCTCAATTCCGGCCTCGTCCCGGCGCAAGGCGGGGGTGGTGGTCGCGGCGGGGCCGAGGCGTTCGGGGACTACGCGATCCTCCAAGGATCCGTCGATGCCTCGGGCCGGACCACGCTGGCCAGCGTGGTCGGCGGCGTGTTCAATGAATCATGGCAACCCGGCGCAGCCAGGTGATGGTCAGGTCATGAGGCATGAAACCCACCCCCTTTTCGCCGCACCCAACGTAACCACACGAACGACCTACTGTCCCAATGGAATCCGTCCCCTCCCCGACTGCAAGACCGCTGGCTGCCCGCCGCGGTCCGACCCCACTGCTTGGCTTGGTCATGGCCGCCGTAACGGCAGTCGTGGCGCACGCTGGGAGTCTCCGCCCGGCGGGCAACACGCCCGCTCCCGCCGCCGCGCCGGACTCCATGGCGGATTGGAAACAATTTCAGAGCACCGTACAGCCTTTCCTGGCAAAAAACTGCTATGAATGCCACGGCGAGAAGGATCCCGAGAACAACTTTCGGCTGGATCAGTTCGGCAGCGCCGCGACGCTGGCCAAAAGCCGCAAGGCATTGGTGGATGCCTACGCGAAGCTGACCCATGAGGAGATGCCCCCCAAGGAAAAGCCGCGCCCGGCCAAAGCCGAGCTCGCCGCCGTGCTTAGTTGGTTCGACCAGCACCTGAACATTGATTGCACCGGCCCATCCGACCCCGGTCGCGTAACCCTACACCGGCTCAATCGCACGGAATACAATAACACGATTGATGACCTTCTGCTGGTGGACTTGAAGCCGGCGGACTCCTTTCCGATCGACATGTCCGGTTATGGTTTCGACAACAACGGCGACGTGCTGACCATCGCGCCGGTCTTGATGGAGAAGTATTTGAGCGCCGCCAGCATGGTGCTGGACAAAGTCGTGAACGCCGAGCCGCTCAATCCGGACGAAACGTTCCATTGGGATCCCGCGCTGGTGGAAGGCAGCGTGCCGAAGGGTATCCCGGCCCCCTCAGCGGCCCCGGCCCAGACCCCCGCGGCGGGCCGGGCCTTGGGCGCCGCCAACGCCAACGGTCGTCGCGCAGTAGTCCTCGGCCGGGTTTTTCCGGTGTCGGGTGAGATTCACGACGACCATGAATTCACCAAGGATGGCACCTACATTCTCCGCCTGCGCGGCTACGGTACGGCGGGCACGACCGGCCGCACCCGTCCGCTGGTTTCGTTTATGCTCGACGGCAAGCCGCTCGGCCAGCCGTTCACGGTCAAGGAGGACTTCCGCCAGGCCGGCGTTTATGCCACCCCACCCGTGCATCTCACGGCCGGAAAGCACCGGGTGGAAATTGTTTTCATGAACGGTCCGACCGAGGCCGAGGCGGCCGCAGCCGCCGCTGCCGCCCTCACCGCGCCACCACCTGTGGCGCCGCCGCCGCCGGCCGCTCCCGCT
>CAIYUN010000021.1 GCA_903929355.1 uncultured Opitutaceae bacterium | reverse complement strand
GCGCGTTGGGGTCAACGCGCTCCACCCCAATCCGCCAAGCCCCGCAACGCAGGCTTGGCGCGCGCGCACTTATCCCCATGCTGCGGTTCCTCCTCCCGCCCATGAAAATTCGCCTGCTCCTCCCTGTGTTCGCGCTGCTGCTGTCGGTCTTGCGCGCCGCCGACGACCCGGCCCCGCCGGCTCCCGCCCCCATCGATGGTTTCACCTACGTGAAAACCCTCGGCCGGATCTCCGAATACACCCTCGACGCCAACGGCCTCCAGGTGCTCCTGATGCCCGACCACTCGGCGCCGGTGCTCACCTTCCTCGTCACCTACCATGTCGGCTCGCGCAACGAGGTCACCGGCACGACCGGGGCGACCCATCTGCTCGAACACCTCATGTTCAAGGGATCGTTGAACTACGAACGTTCGCGGGGCACCGGCTACGACCAGATCCTGGAGCCGCTCGGTGCGGGCTACAACGCCACCACCTGGCTCGACCGCACCGATTACTTCGCCACCATCGCCAGCGACCACCTGCCGGAAGTCATCCAGTTGGAGGCGGATCGGATGCGCAACCTGAGTTTGCGCGAGACGGACCGGCGTCCGGAGATGTTTGTCGTGCGCAACGAGTTTGAGCGCGGCGAGAACTCGCCCGGCAACGCCTTGGAGAAGGAAATCTTTGCCGCGGCCTTCATGGCGCAGCCCTACCACCACCCGACCATCGGCTGGCGCAGTGACATCGAGGCAGTGTCCATCGCCAAGCTGCGCGAGTTTTACGACACGTTCTACTGGCCCAACAACGCCACCGTCTCAGTCATCGGCGACATCACGCCGACGGTCGCGCTGGAGCTGGTCAAAAAATCCTACGGCGCCATCCCGCGCTCGCCCAAGCCCATCCCCCAGATTTACACCGAGGAGCCGGAGCAGACCTATCCCCGCCGCGTCGGCCTCCGGCGCGCCGGCCAGCTCGGCGTCGTGGAAATCGCGCACAAGATGCCCGCCGCCACCGATCCCGACTACCCCGCTCTCTCCGTGCTCGGCTCCATCCTCGGCGACGGCAAGAACAGCCGCCTCTACAAGGCCCTCACCGACAAGGGTCTCTCCACCGGCGCCTCAACCGGGCCGAACTTCAACCACGACCCCACCCTGTTTTTCACCTTCATCCCGCTCGCCCCCGGGGTGAAGCACGAGGACGCGGAGAAAGCCGCCCTGGCCGAGATCGAGCGGCTCAAAAAGGACGGTGTGACCGACCATGAAGTCGCCACCGCGACGGCGATGATGCTGGCCGGCTCGGCCTTCCAGCGCGACGGCACCTCGGCCGTCGCCAGCAACCTCAACGAGTGCATCGCCTGTGGCGACTGGCAGCTCTACTACACGGTGGACGACGCGGTGAAAAAAGTCACGGCCGCCGACGTGCAGCGGGTCGCGCAGCACTACCTTGTCGAGGACCAGAGCACCACCGGCTGGTTTGTCCCCGTCCTCCCGTCCGACACCAAACCCTAAATTCCGACAACACCACAGGGTTGGAACCACTTATTCTCACTTATCCTCACTGATTGCAATCCGAGATCAGTGCCCATCAGTGTTCATCAGTGTTCATCAGTGTTCATCAGTGTTCATCAGTGTTCATCAGTGGTTCAATTCACCCGTCCGATTTTTTCTATTTCGCTTTATCTTTCTCCCCCACGGTGTCCTGCGAAGCCTGGGCGTAGCAGAGCATATCAATGGGGTCAGCATATCAATGGGGTCAGGCCGATTATTGTGACATTCTGTTCATGGGCGCATGAGGTTGTCAGGGGTTCGCGATTGCGACGGAGCCGCTCCTGGTCCATCCGTGGTTTTAACCGCCGACCTATTTCACCCTGAACCACCCTCCCATCCCCTCGATGACTTTCTCCCACCCCGACGCCGATGTGTTCGTGCCCAATGGCGACGGGGCCGCCGCCGCGATGGCGCGCGTCACGCACCTGTGCGTGGCCGCGCACCAGGACGACATCGAGATCATGGCCCACGCCGGCCTCTGCGACTGCCTCGAGGCGCCGCGCCACCGGGCATTCGGCGGCGTGGTCGTGACCGACGGCGCGGGCGCGCCCCGGGCCGGTCCGTATGCGCAGCACACCGACGAGCAGATGCGCACGGTGCGCCGCGAAGAGCAACGCCGCGCCGCCACGCTGGGCGGTTATGCCGTCCAGCTCCAGCTCGCCCACCCCAGCGCCGACGTGAAGGCGCGCGGCCATGCTGGCGTGCGCGCCGATCTGGCCCAGATCTTCGGCGCCGGCACGCCCGAGGTCGTCTATCTGCACAACCCGGCGGACAAGCACGACACCCATGTCGCCACGCTGCTCCGCTGCCTGGAGGCCCTGCGCGCGCTGCCGCCGGCGCGGCGGCCGCGCCAGGTGCTCGGTTGCGAGGTCTGGCGCGACCTCGACTGGCTGCCGGACGATGCCAAGGTGGCCCTCGACAGCGGCCGCCGACCCGAACTGGCGGCGGTGCTGCTGCGGATCTTCGACTCCCAACTCGCCGGCGGCAAACGCTACGACCTCGCCACCCTCGGCCGGCGCGCGGCTAATGCCACCTTTGCCACGGCGCGCGCCACCGACCGCCTCGCCGGCATCACCTGGGCAATGGACCTGACGCCGCTCGTCGCCGATCCGTCGCTGGATGTGGCCGCCTTCACCGGCGCGGCCCTGGACCGCCTGCGCACCGACGTGGGGGAGAAGCTGGCGCGGCTGGCCTGAACCGGGAAAGGGCTGAAGTCGGATTTAATTTGGAAATCAGGAAATCAGGAACGGAGGACGGATTTTTTACAGGAGGGAACTGAGGAAACAGAGGAAGCAGATCGGAGGTGGTTAACCACTGATTACCCGGATCAAAATGGATCAATCTCGGATTTTCCTGGATTCAGCTCAGCCGTTTTTCCATCCGTGTTTATCCGTGTAATCCGTGGTTAACTCTGTCTGCCGATAGCCGCGGTTTCAGGTCGTTCATCGTGGACCAACCATTTCACGCTCCTTCGTCGGCTCACGGGCCGACCCCGCGCGCGCGGAGCGCGGCCAGCGCGGACCGGGCCTGGGCGAGGTTGGGCCAGTCGGCCGGGGCATGGGCCAGAAGGTATTCCAAGTCCGCCGCCGCCTTGGCGGGTTCGCCCGTGTCGCCCAAGGCGATCGCCCGGCTGTAGCGCGCATCCCACAATTGCGGATCCTGAGCGACCGCTTGGTTGAAGTCCGCCAGGGCCTCCTGCTTCTGCTGATGGTTGTAAAGCAACACCCCGCGGTTGACCAACGCAGGGGCGAAGCCGGGATCCAGCCCGATGGCCGTGGAGAAGGCATCGTAGGCCTCCTGGATCTTTTGCGCCTGCGTCTGCTGGACCCCGAGGGCGTTGTAGGCCTTGGGGTTGAACTGGTCGGGCGGTTGGCGCCACTGCGCGAGCTCCGTATGCAGATAATAGATCGGAATCCGGGAGACCGGGTCCGACGTCACGACATGTCGGGCCGGCAGGAGAAAGTTGGCCACCCCCGCTCCAATGAGGACGCACATCGCCCAGCGGGCGGGCCATTCGCGCCAGGCCATGACCCCGGCGAGGAGGGCCGGCACCGCCACACTGGCCGACCGGCTGACATCCCCCGCCATGCCGACATGAAACACCACCGAACCCAACAGCACGAGAAAAGCCGTCAAACCCAGCTCCGGCCGCGAACGGCGCCAGACCAACACCGGCCAGAGCACGGCGGGCAGCCACGCGGCCCGCAGTCCAAACCACATGCCCTCGGCCATCACCGCTTTCGGGCTGGTGAAACCGATGGTGTTGACAAAGTAGCTCTGCTCCGGCTGCCACACTCCCGCGCGCCACGCCCAGAGGCGCAAACCCAGATACGGCGCGACGCCAGCGGAGAGCCACGCGGCATCCGTCAGCCAGTCGCGGACGCGATATTTTTCATCGCGCGACAACTGGGTCCAACGCACGACGAGGCACAAGGGCAGGGCGAGGATGAAGCGCTCGTCCACCCAGGGAGCCAGCAGCGCCGCCGCCAGCAGCCACCCGCGGGAGCGGCCGAACGCGGCCAGCAGCAGCGCCGCCATGAGCCAGCCGTCGAAATAGAACACCCAGCCGGTGGCGACGAAATACCACGAGCAGGTGGCGGTCAGCAGCGTGCCGAGCCAGACCAGGCGCACGTCGCGGGTGTGGATCCACAGCATCCGGGCGGCCGTCGCGAGCGCGAGCAGGCAGCCGACCCACGGCAGGATCCAGAGCACGACCACCGGCAGGTGCAACCCATGGGCCAGCAACGGAAACAGCAGCCGCCACTGGATGACCTGGTCGGAGGCGACCGTGATGCGGTCAAACGGCTGCGCCACCTGGTGCAAAAACCGCGGCGAGCGGAAAATCTCGATGTTGGAGGCGAGGGACGGCACGCCGAACGCCCGCCACACCACAAGGCGCGGCGCGAAGAAGAACGTGGACAACGCCATCGCCGCCAGTGCGGCGCCCAACACCAGTCCCCAACGGCGACCGGCGGGCGGGGGCGGTTCAACGGGGGCGATGCTCATGTGAACGAGGCAGGCTGCGCGACCGGCGCTTTTTGGCGAGCGTCAAATCGGCGGCGGTACATCTCTGTCACTGCTGATTCATGAAGGAATGAATTTTGAGACCTTTAACCACTTATGCACACTCATCCACACTGATCCGATCCTCAGAATCAGTGTTCATCAGTGTCCATCAGTGGTTCAAATCTGACCGTTCGTAACAGTTTTCGTCCTGGTTTTCCAACGGTGGTTTATCATACATCATCATTAGCTTATGAGCATTCATGAATCAGCGCCCTGCTCTCAGATCCTGGCAGGTTGCCGGACGGCGCGCCCGTCCGCCTTCGCCAAGCCTTCCACCTTCGCCAAAGCTACGGCGGACAAGCCGGCCACGCCCCACCCCGGGAAGCAGACCCTCCACCGCCCTCAGCCCGCGCCGCCGCCGCCGGCGGGCTCGGGCTGGAACGTGGCCCGCAGGCTGGCGGTGAGGTAGTCGCGGTTCAGCCGCGCGATGAAATCGTGCGAGATCAGCTTCGGGCACGCGGCGCTGCACTCGTATTGGTTGGAGCAGCCGCCAAACCCGAGGGAGTCCATGGTGGCGACCATCGCGAGCACGCGGCGGTCGCGCTCGGCCTGGCCCTGCGGCAGGAGGCCGAGATGCGAGACCTTGGCCGCGACAAACAGCATCGCACTGGCGTTCTTGCACGCCGCGACGCACGCCCCGCAGCCGATGCACTGCGCGGCGTCCATCGCGAGGTCGGCGTCCCCCTTGGGCACGGGCAGCGCGTTGGCCTCCGGCGCGGAGCCCGCGCGCGCGGTGATGAAGCCGCCGGCCTGCTGGATCCGGTCGAACGCGGTGCGGTCGGTGACCAGGTCCTTGACCACCGGAAACGCACGCGCGCGGAACGGCTCGACCACGATCACGTCGCCGTCGCGGAAGGTCCGCAGGTAAAGCTGGCAGGTGGCGATGCCCTGGCCGGGGCCGTGCGGCTTGCCGTTGATCGTGCACGAGCAGGTGCCGCAGATGCCCTCGCGGCAGTCGTGGGCAAACGCGATCGGCTCGCCGCCCTGCAGGGTGAGCCCGTCGTTCACCACGTCGAGCAGCTCGAGGAAGGACATGTTGGGGCTGAGGTCCTTCGCCGGATAGTCCACGAATTTACCCGGCTGGCCGGGGCCGGCCTGGCGCCAGACGCGGAGGGTGACGGAGAGCGTGCGGGGGGTGGCGAGGGCGACCATGGAAAGGAGGATTTACGACTTTACGAATTACGATTTACGCACTGCGGGCGGCGCGCGTGGATTTGATGGCGGCGACGATGATGGAGAGGATTCCGTCGCCTTCACCCAGCAAGGCCTCGAGCCGGCGCAACGGCAATGTTTCTGACTCCACCAGCAGCTCCATCCAGAAGAAGCTCTCGTCACATTCCTCCTCGACAATCTTGAGCTTGTTGAGGAAGTCCGCCGATGATTTTGCCCGGCACGCCGCCCGTTGGTTGGCCCCGACCGAGGTGCCAGATCGCAGCAACTGACGCCCGAGCACTTCGGCCACGTCATCCTTCGGCAGCGCCCGCACCGCCTTGATCACGCGCAACGCGTAAGTTTTCGTCCGTTGGAGAAGTTCCTGTTTCGTCATGGTGCCTCCGGCTCGTAAATCGTAAATCGTTCCTCGTAAATCTTACGTCTCACTTGTAGTTTCTCACGCTCATCTTGATGAACTCGTAGTTCAGCGGCTCGACGTTGCGCAGCGGGGGTTTGCCCTCGCCCTGGTACTCCCAGGCCGCCACATGGCCGAAGTGCTCGTCGTCACGTTTGCATTCGCCGTCGGGGTACTGGTGCTCCTCGCGGAAATGACCGCCACAGCTTTCCTCGCGGGTGAGCGCGTCCCGGCAGAGCAGTTCCCCGAGCTCGAGGAAATCGGCGACGCGGCCCGCCTGCTCCAGCGACTGGTTGAACGTGGCGGCGCTCCCGGGCACCAGCACGTCGGCCCAGAACTCCTCGCGCAGCGCGGGAATCTGCCGCAGGGCCTGCTCCAGCCCCGCCCGCGTGCGGGCCATGCCGCACAGTTCCCACAGGATTTTCCCGAGGCGCTTGTGGAAATGGCTGACCGGCTGCCGGCCCTTGTTCGCAAGCAGGCGGGCGGTCATGGCCGTCACGCTGGCCTCGGCGGCCATGAACTCCGCGCCGTCGGCACCCGGGCGCGAGCCCGGCGGCTGCGTCGCGAGGTAGCCGCCGATGGTGTAGGGGAGGACGAAGTAACCGTCGGCCAGACCCTGCATGAGCGCGCTCGCCCCGAGGCGGTTGGCCCCATGGTCGGAGAAGTTGGCCTCGCCGAGCACGAACAGGCCCGGGATGTTCGACATCAGGTTGTAGTCCACCCAGAGGCCGCCCATGGTGTAGTGGACCGCGGGGAAAATCCGCATCGGGGCCGTGTAGGCGCTCTCGGCGGTGATCTCGTGGTAGATGTCAAAAAGGTTGCCGTAGCGCTCGCGCACCCCGCCCTCGCCGAGGCGCCGGACCGCGTCGGCGAAATCGAGATAGACGCCGAGGCCCGTCTCGCCGACCCCGCGGCCCTCGTCGCACACGCGCTTGGCGGCGCGCGAGGCGATGTCGCGCGGGCACAGGTTGCCAAAGGAGGGGTACATCCGCTCCAGGTAATAGTCGCGGTCCCCCTCGGCGATGCTGGCGGGCGGACGGAGCCGGTCCTCCTTTTTCCGCGGGACCCAGATGCGGCCGTCGTTGCGGAGCGACTCGCTCATGAGGGTGAGCTTGGACTGGTAGTCGCCGCTCACCGGGATGCAGGTCGGGTGGATCTGGGTGTAGCAGGGGTTCGCCAGGCAGGCGCCGCGCTTGTAGGCGCGCCAGATGGCGGTGGCGTTGGAGCCGCGCGCGTAGGTCGAGAGGTTGAAGACATTCCCATAGCCCCCGGTCGCGAGCACCACCGCGTCGGCCGCATGGCGGCTGATTTTTCCGGTGACCAGGTCGCGCACGATGATCCCCTTGGCCTGGCCGTCCACGATGACCAGGTCGAGCATCTCCGCCTGGGGGTGCAGCTCCACCAGCCCCGCGCCGATGGTGCGCGAGAGCGCCGAGTAGGCGCCGAGCAGGAGCTGCTGGCCCGTCTGGCCGCGCGCGTAAAAGGTGCGGCTCACCTGCGCCCCGCCGAACGACCGGTTGGCGAGCAGGCCGCCATATTCGCGCGCGAACGGCACCCCCTGGGCGACACACTGGTCGATGATGTTGACCGACACCTCGGCGAGCCGGTGGACGTTGGCCTCCCGCGAGCGGTAGTCGCCGCCCTTGAGCGTGTCATAAAACAGCCGGTGCACGCTGTCCCCGTCGTTCTGGTAGTTCTTTGCGGCGTTGATGCCGCCCTGCGCGGCGATGGAGTGCGCGCGCCGCGGACTGTCGTGGAAGACAAAACATTTCACCTTGTAACCCAGATCGGCGAGCGAGGACGCCGCCGACGCCCCGGCGAGGCCGGCGCCCACCACGATGATCTCGTATTTCCGCTTGTTGGCGGGGTTGACGAGCCGGATGTCCGCCTTGTGCCGGCGCCACTTGTCGGCGAGCGGGCCGGGGGGGACGTGGGAGTCGAGCGTGGCCATGGCGGGTTAGTGGCCGACCACCTGGGTGGCGGCGGGGGCGAGGGGCTGGAGCACTCCGGCCAGCACCGCGCCGGGGATGGCAAGGTTGCCCAGGAAATAGGCGGCACAGCCCGCCGTGACGACCGCGCGCAGCGCGCGCGACCACCGGGCGTTGCGCCAGCCGAAGGTCTGGAACAGGCTGTCCGCGCCGTGCAGCAGGTGCAGCGAAAGCAGGCCGACCGCGATGAGATAAAAGACCGCGACCACGACGTTTTGGAAGCCCAGCACCACCATGCTGCGCACATCCTGCACCACGGCGCCGGCGCGGACGACGGTGAAGCCGAGCACCCGGTAATCCGCCTGCATCGTGTAGGGTGGCAGGTTGGCCTTGAAGGTGCCGGTTTGCGCCACGCCGAGCGTGAACTGCGCGAGATGATAGCAGATGAAGGCGAGCACGACATAGCCCGTCCACCGCATGTAGCGCGAGGCGAACGTGGCCTGCAGCCAGGTCTTCACCGCGTAGGGCTCGCCGCCGCGGGCGCGGCGGCTCTCCAGGGTCAGCACCGTCGCGGCCCAGACATGGATGATCACGCAACCCAGCAGCACGATCCGCGCAACCCAGAGCGCCGGGCCGAGGGACTGGAGAAAATGGGCGTAACCGTTGATCTTGTCCGGATGCTCAAAGATCTGGAGGTTGCCCACCAGGTGGCCGATCACAAACAGGATCAGGACCAAGCCGGTCGCCGCCATCAGAAACTTGCGTCCGATGGAGGAGGTGAAAAGCGAGACGACGGGTTGCATCGCGAACAAGAGGGGGTGGTGGCCGGCCGGAAAGGCAAAGCCGCCATGCCCTCAATGTAAAGGAGGGCGGGGGCACCCCGGGGTAGCCCGCGGGTTTATTAGTGACCCTAAACCGGCGGAGAAGCAAGCGCCTTGGCCTCAAGGGCCTGATGCGGCGGCATTCAGGGCGCGGGCCTGCTCGAGCAGCGCCCGTTCCTGGGGCAGGAGCCTGACCTTGCCCGCCGCCACCAGCCAGCGCTCGCTGGCAGCCGCCTGGCCGGTGGCCGCCAGCACTGCTCCATAGATGAGCGCGGCCCGCGGGGCGGCGGCAAATTCCGCCTCGTGGGGGGCCAGGGCGGCCCGGGCCTCCTCCGCCCGGTCGGCCCGCAGCAGCAGCAGCGCGCCCGCGGCCCGCGACTCCGGCGGGGCCGCCGGAGCCGTGAACGCGGCGCGGATGGCGGTGGCCAACTCCGGCCCGCCTTGCTCCAGCAGCCCGCCAACCCATTGCATCCGCGCCTGCGCCGCCGGGCTGCCGGGTTGCGCCCGCGCCCAGCCTTGGGCCACCTTCCACGCTTCCGCGCTGTCGGCCTCGGCCTCCGCCCCGGCGGCCAGCGCACGCCAGGAGGAGGTTTCGCCGGGATCGTTCTCCGCCAGGCGCCAGAGCGTCACCTTGGTCGCCTCCGGCCAGGACCAGCTTTCGCTCAGCCGCAGCAACACCCGCAGCACCCGCGGCGCAGTTTGGGCCTGTTCGAGCGCGTCGCCCCAGGTGGTGCGGGCATGGTCGGAGTGCCCTCCCTCCTGTTGCACGCGCGCCGCAAAGGCCAGGTTCACCACCTCGGCCGGCGTGACCCCCCAGGCGCCCGCTGCGACCAGGCTTTGCAGCAGCGGCCAGTCGTGCAGCCGCGCCGCACAGTCGGCCTGGGCCTCGCGCACTTCCGGCGCCGCCTGGTCCTTGGCCTCAAGGGTGCCGAACCAAACCAGCGCGTCGCGTGCGAGACCCGTGTGTCCCATCCAGTTGATCAGCGCCGCCGCGTCGTTGGGTTCGGGTGCGGGCTGGGCCTCCATTTTGTGGACGAGGAACATCCAGTCGGCCGCCACCGGCGCCGTCGGCAGAATTTCATGGGTCAGGTGGTTCCATTCCTCCTTCGGCTGCGGGGAAGCCCCGGCCCGCCGCAGCAATTCCAACGTGGCGCGAATGCCCAGCGGGCCGCCCCGGGCCAGCGCGACCAGCCCGGCCCGGCCCGTCGCCGCAGTCGCCGGGTCGGGGGAGACGAACTGCAGCGCGGCCAGGTCGAACTTGGCGCGGAGCCCCCCCGGATCCAGCTGGGTCATGATCTCAAGCTCATGTTGCAGGGCCGGCTGGTCGGCGGCCATCATGGCCAGCCCGGCCTGGAGCCGGTGAAACTCCAGGCTGTTTCGCCCGGCGGCCGACACATAGGCCAGTGTTTCGCGCGCGATTTCCGGCTGGTTGAGCTGGAGCGCGCAGGCCGCGAGGGCCAGCCGGGGTTCGTCGCGCTCCGGTTCCAGCAGCACGGCCTCCCGCCAGGTGGCGAGCGCCAACGGGAGGTTGAACCGCCCGTAAAACTCAGCCAGCTGCCGACGCGCCTCGAGGTCGCGGGGATTGACCTGCACGGCCTGCTCCAGCAACAACCGGGTCCGCGCGAAGTCATGCGCAAAAAAGGCGGTTTCAGCCTCCGCCAGATTTTGCTTTTCCCGCCAGGCGGTCCAGTACCCCACCCCCCAGTAGCCGGCCACACCGAGCAGGCCGACGGTCAGGACCGCCGCCAACGCGATCCACCACCGGCGCCATTGCGGCCCCGAGGTTGGCGGCTGCCCCATCGAAGGATAACGGGACCAGGGAAATTCGGGCAGATTCATTAAAATTGGAGTTGACCAACTGCAACGATCATCTAGGGGTATACCCCTAGATGAACTGGTGCAAGGAATTCCTTCGCAGACGTTGGTCGCTGGCTTTCATGCTCGCGGCGAGTCTGGCTTGGCTGCAGCCGCAGGCGCAAGCCCAGTTGGCGATCACGAGCATCTCGACGACCCTCACCACCCAGACCAGTGTCAACGACCCCAATCTTGAGACCGGCTTGATCACCTCGGGCACCAACAGCGGGACGTTCGCCGCCACCAACAACGACCTGCAGATTTACTCTTTTACGGACAGTTCGGGCAACCAATACGTTTACTACCCGACTGGCGCGGGCAACGCCACCGCCTCCGTCATCCGCCGCAACACCGGCACCTACACCGTCTCCGGCGACACCGATGCCAACAACAACGGCTTCTCCGTCTGGTATGCGAACACCTCGACCGCGAGCCTGCTCTCCGCCTACGACACCAACGCCAAGGATGTCCTGCTCGGCAACAACCTTTACCGCGGCTCCGACAATCTGTTCGTCAATGACAACAACAACACGGTGCCCAACCAGAGCAACATCGAGCGGATTGACTTTCTTTTTGGCTCCCTGACCACGACCGGCGGCCAGACGACCAGCCTCGGCCTGACCGGTTCGTCCATCTTGTCCAGCCTGGCCCTCGCCGTGTTTGACCGCGGCAACGCCGGCGCCACCGCCCACGACCCGTTTAACATCGCCCTCATCACGGGCTACGATGTCAACGGCAACCCCATCTACACCAACGCCAGCGTGCCCGCACTCAAGGTCCTCAAGGCCACGTCGGCCAATTACGACGCGGTCAATTCGTACGGCGCCTTCAATTACACCATCGCCCGCGACGACAACGGCGAGGGCGACAATCTCAGCACCTTTGACGCCCTCACCGAGACAGCCTCGCAGGGCATCGCCGGGGTGGTGTTCTCGCTCTCGGATTTCGGCATCACCGGCGCCGAGATCACCGGCGGCCTGACCGTCTACGGTTATTCCGTCATGGCGCCCGACGACACCACGACACTCGCCAGTCTCGGCGGCACCAGTTACACCAACTCCACCTCCTATCCGATCATGACCGGTGACACCGGCACGTTGTCCGGCGGCATCGACCTGGTCGCGGTCAACGGCATCGGCTTCGCCAAAACCCCGATCCCGGAGCCGTCCACCTACGGCGCCTGGCTCATGGGCGCGGGCGTGGCCCTGACCGGCTGGCAAGGCCGTCGGCGCCGTCGGCGCGGGGTCACTTTGCCGAAGGCTTGAGCAGGGCAAATTTGCCGCTGCCCGCAGGCGCGATCGACTTGCGGCGGAAAAGGTTCACCCGCGCGTCGTCCCCCAGCGCGGCGGCGAGCGCCGGCCCCACGCCGGCGGGCGCCACGGCATCGGCCACGTATTGGAAGTCCCAGCGGTTTGGCGAGGTTTGCACCAGGCTCCAGTGCCAGCAGGAAAAATCCTCCGGCAGGGCCGCGTCGAGGTCCGCCGACGAGACGGGCGCGCCGTCGGGCCGGACGTAGAGGCCGCTCTCCCGGCCGAGCAGGCGGTAACCCTGGGGACATTGCTGCACCAAGTCGCCCGTCTGATAGCGCAACAGCGGCATGGCGGTGCGGTCGCGCGTGGTCACGATGATCTGAAAAATCCCGGGCAGTCCCTCGCGCCAGGGCCGCAGCTCGACAAAGGCGTTGCCGTCGATGACCCGCGCGTTGTCCGCGAACGCGTCGCCGACAAAGATATAGCCGGCCTCGGTCGAGCCGTAGAGATCCACCTGCGCCGCGCCGGGAAACGCCTCCGCGATCCGCCGGCCGTGCTGCCGGCTCGCCTTGCCGTAGGTGAGGATGACCGTGCGCACGGACGGCACCCGCACCCGCCGCCGGCCGAGCGCGCGCGCCAGCAGCGAGAGGTAGACCGGCTCACCCTCCAGCACCTCGGGCTGCACCGCCTGCAGCTCCAGCACGATGCGGTCCCACTCCGTCTCGGGAAACGCAAACGGATCGCTCGACAGGTTGAGGTAAACCGTGCCGTCGAACCAGCGGTGCGGAAACGGATGGTCCTCGTAGGGACAGAGGTTGCTCGAGCACCCCACCGGCGCGAGCACGCACTTGCGGTGGGCGTGGTTCGCCTGGCGGGCCAGCGCGGGATGGGCCAGATAGGCGCGGCGGGTCTGCGCGTTCCACCAGCCCTCCTCCATGATCACCGTCATCGGTCCGCCCGTGGTGCCCGAGGTGTGCTCGTATTCGAACCGCTTCGTTTGGAAGCCGCGTTCCACCTCCCCATAGTCGGCGAAAAACGCCCGCGGCCCCAACGCGATGATCTCCGGCTTGGTCAGTGCGGGAATCTCGCGGTAACACGCCCATTGGAGGGGGGCGGGGTGCAGCGGGAAACGCTGCGGGTAGAGCGGGCTGTGCGCGTAGATCGCGCGAATCTCCGCCTCCAGGGACGCCGGCACAAACTCGGCCGTGGCTCCGCCCAGGGCTTCGGGGTGGTTGGCAAAAGCGGGGGCGGGCATGGGCGGGAGGTCTGTCATTCAATGGCGTCTGCCCGCCGATGTCAAATGGCGGCCTCACCCGGTGGTGACGCATTTTTGAAATACCACCGCAATGGTAGGGGCGGCTCTCCGAGCCGTCCGCGGACGCCACGGAGTGGCGTCCCTACCCAAAGACGGCAAAATGCGTCACCACCCGTCACCCGGTGTGGATCACCGCTCGCCTTTGCGGCCGCGCGCCACATCGTGCCGCCGTGGACAAGGCCGCCCTGCTGCACGCCCTCATCGCCCAACTGGAGGCCTCCCTCGCCCTCCAGACCGCAGCCGCGCACACCTCGCACGAGGAGGCCACCAACGAGGAGAGCCGCGCCGAGGACAAATACGACATGCGCAGCCAGAGCGCGGCTTATCTCGCCGCCGGCCAGTCGCAGCTGGCCATCGAGCTCGCCGGTGCCATCGCCGCCTACCGCCAGCTCAGCCCGCGGTCGTTGGCGCCGGGTGACGCCGTGCATGTGGGGGCGATCGTGACCCTGGAATCGCAGGGCAAAGTCACGGTCTGTTTTCTTGGTCCGCTGCAGGGCGGTCTCGAGGTCGTGGTCCAAGGGGTCGCCGTCACCGTGATCACGACCTTTTCCCCGGTGGGTCGGCAGCTGGTCGGCCGCCGGGCCGGCGACCGCGTGTTCCTGCCCGGCCGCCTGCGACCCGCGGAGCACCAGATCATCGCGGTGGGCTGAGTCTCGGGCCGTCTCCTGCCGGGCGCAGCGCCCAGTGCCATCAACCTAAAAAGCGCAGAAGGGTTGCACAGAGAACACAGAGCCACCCCATGGAGTTCACGGAGCAAACCACTTAAATAATCCAGAGTGACGGCAAGCATCGCACCCGGTGAGTGACCTCAAAACTTTCTCACCTTCCGATGGATTTCTCTGTGACCTCAGGTCTTCCCTCCGTGGCCTCTGTGACCAATGGCTGAATCCAGGATCAAGCTGGCGATAAATGGAACCTCCGGTGGTTGGCGCCGGACTAACCGGAACAATCAGGCCGGATCGGCCGCCGGCGGCTGGCGCGAAGGCGTGCGGGCTGTTCGGTGGCATCAAACGACGTCACTTGCGTTTGCCGGCCACAACCCCCACCGTTCTTCACCCACCACCCCATGCGTTCAATTCGATTTCCCAGAGTGATCCTTATTCCCGCGCTCGGGGTCGCCTTGGTGGGGACGGCGGCGATGGCCACGCCCGCCAACATCAATCCCTCGGGCCTTCCTGATCAGGACCCGGTGCTTTCGCGCGGAACCCTTCCCCCCGCTTCACGGACGGCGACTAATTCTGCGGCGGATCCATCGCCTTCAAGGCTCGCGCCTGCGCCCAACCCCGCCCCGGCACCCGCGGCGAACACCGGGCCATCGCGCCGGAATGCCCCTTCCGCTCCACCCCCAGCCCCTGCGCCGGACCCGTCGGTCTCGACGCCCGCGCCGGCCAGCCCCGCCCCGGCACCCACCGGGCCATCGCGCCGGAATGGCCCTTCCACCCCGCCCCCGGCTCCTGCACCGGCCTCCCCGCCACCCACCCCAAGGGCCGGCCCCGGCTCCGGGCCTACCCGCGGACGCGGTCCTTCAACTTCTGCCCCGGCGCCCGATTATTCCCGTGGGACGCCGCCATCCGGGGGACGCGGCGGCTCTCCGTCGGGTTTCCCTGATAATCGCGGCCAGTTTTCGCCCCCGCCGCCCCGCCGTGACATCCGGGTTGTGATCGAGAATAACCGGAGCACCCCACGGTTTATTCAGGGCTATGATCAGGAAGAGTTTACCTATGTAAGAGGGGTTTCCCCCGGCCGCGTCATTGTGAGCCGGGAGCTCTTTCTTGATCAATTGTTGCAGCCTCCCGGAAACGCCCTCGTTTGGGGCCTCGGCGAAGTCAGCTCGCTTGAGGTGGCCGATTATCTTGGCCTGTCGTTGCACACCCCGCTCTATGCCACCCAACTGAATCTGCCGGTGTTTCCCTCCCTTCCGCCGGGCTATTTCGTGGCCGGCGCACTGCCGGCGGATGTTGCTTTGGTCGCGGCCAGTCCACAGGGGCCCATCGTCCTCTTTCGTCGTCTCCCCCCGGGCACCGTTGTCGCCTACCAACCGCTGGCTGACGGCCGGGTGCTCAACGAATGCCTGGTGGTCCCACCGCCCTCGGCGGAATTCTTCGCCGCTCCCGGGTCGTTGCCGCCACCGAGCCCGGTCCAGCCGGCGACTGTGCCGCCCGCGCCCGCTCCGGCCGCCGGGACAGGTTCCCATGTGGTCTACGACGCCAGCGGCAAGGTGATCGGGGTGGTTGTGATCAGTCCCGACGGCCGGCAGGAGTTTGTGCCGACGCAGTAGGAACCCCTGCGGGGTTGTTCTTGGTTCCCAGTGCTTGGTGCTTGGTTTCCAACCGGGTGCGCGAGGGGCCAGACCATGCTCGGCCGGGAACATGTCCTGCCTTGCAGGGGTGCCGTCTTGCTGCGCCCTGAACCCGGCAGGCGATCCATGGTGGCGGCAATCTGCGCACCCGGCGTAATGCCTACGTCTGGTGATCTTTAGACGATAGCCAAGGTAAACTGCGGCGAGGTCGCCGCAGCTCCAGGCCGGAGCGTCCGCCGTCGCCCCGCCGTAGCATGGCTTTGGCGCGGCAAGGCGGCCGCGCCCTACCTTCGGATCAAGCCCAAAGTCCATAACACAACAGACGTTGGCATTTAAACTCTACGGCCGCCCCCTATACTCCGTGACCAAGGGCAGACTATCGGTTCAAATCAAGACTGTGGCCGAAGTCGCCCGCAGATCCAACAGGCGAGTCCAGCCATCCGGGCACAAAAAAGCCGGGCACTGTTGCCAGTGCCCGGCTGAATTAGGCTAAGTTTGGATCAGGTTTTGAAGCCCGACTCAGAACTTGAACACACCCTGCACGCCGTAGCTCGTGGTGTTGGGCGTGGTGGAACCGGCCGTGTTCACGTAGCTGATCTCGGCGCGAACGCTCAGGTTCTTGCTGACGATGTAGGTCGGGGCGAACGTGAACTTGACGTCGTTCGGCAAGGCAGTGGACTTGTGGTTCTGGTCGCCACCGATACGGAAAGCCGCGGAGACGGCATCCGTGAAGGTGTAATCAACCAAGACCAGCCAGCTGGTGGCCTGGCCGACGGCGTCCGTGGCGTGGCCATCATGGTAGGCGATCTCGCCGGCGACGTAGGCTTCCTTCGACAGTTGGTATTGGTCCCACAGGTCGTAGGTTTCCTGAGCGGCAACACCGGTCAGGTGGTTCTTGGAATCATAGGAGATGCCGAACCAGGTGGTGTTGTCCTTCAGGCCGGTGTAGGCCAGATAACCTTCGACCCCGTAGCTGTGCTTCAGCTCGCCGTCGCCCGTGAAGGCGGAGGTGCTGTTCACATCCGAATCATCAACGGAAACGCCGCCGTTCCAGTCTTTGTCGGAGTAGGAGGCGCGAACGCCTTCCTGGTAGCCAGCGATGATGCCGTTCAGGTAACCGAACGAGATCTCGGGGTTGTTGATGGTGAAGAAGGACTCGTAGCCCATCCAGCTCAGGTAACGGCCGGCGGTGACGGTCCAGCCGCTGCCGACATCAACGTTCACATAAGCATCGAGAACATGGATGTCACCGCTGGTGGCGGTGGTGCTGGCGGGAACGTAGTAGAGGCTAACCACGCCCTCGACGGGCTTGGTCGTCGCGTCGAACTTGATCATCGCGCTGGCGATGTTCAGGGTGTCAGTCGACGGGGTTCCACTGGTGTGGGTGGCGCCGCCGAGAACGAAACCCGTCGTCGAGAGCGCCGGCGGGGTCATTTGCGCGTGGGCAGTCAGGGCAAGCGCCAGAGCGGACGCAGCCACAACAGCCAGCTTGGTTTTAGATGTAATCATGTGTTGTTTGGTTTGTGTTGGTTTTGGCCTTCCTCCCCCCTTGCGGAGATTGGAAAACCGAGGCCTGTTTCTAGCAGATCGCCTGCCAAGGCAAGCAAAAGATTTTACCAAAGATTGCATCTTATTTGCTTTACCATGGGGTCTTCACCCCGTTCGGCTCCAGTTCATGTGCGACCAACCGGTCGGCCGGGGCAAGCTCCTCTAATTTTATATCGTTTACATATAACCACTTAATTTCGTCATGCTCGGTGGGTTTCGGCGGCGGGCTCCCGGGCGTCAGCTTCGCCACATAGGGGATCAATTCAATGAAAACGGTGCCGTAATCATGGCGGTGGCGGGCCAAAGCCCTGACCGGTGTCACCTCGCAGCCCAGTTCCTCCCGGATTTCGCGGACGAGCGCGGCCTCGGTGGGTTCGCCCGGCTCGACTTTGCCCCCGGGAAACTCCCAGAAGCCGCCGAGGTGCTGGTGCGTCGGCCGTCGCGCCACGAGCACACGCCCGGTCTCGTCCATGATCAGGGCGCAGACCACCGGGAGCGGTTCGCGGCTGGCGGGCATGTCGTTATCTGAGGTCGAGCAGCTCGACCTCAAAGACCAAGGTGGCCCGTGGGGGGATCGTCGGGGGATGTCCTTCATCCCCGTAAGCCAGCCAGCAGGGGATGATGAGCGTGCGTTTCTCGCCTTTCTGCATCAGGACCAGCCCTTCGTCCCAGCCGGGAATAACCCGGCCTTCGCCGACCGGAAAGGAGAGCGGTTGCCCGCGGGTCCGGGAGCTGTCGAACAGGGTGCCGTCGAGCAGCCGGCCCTCGTAGTGGACGGTCACCGTCTGCCCGGGGCGCGGCGAGGGTCCGCCGCCCGGCGCGCGCACCAGGGTGAGCAGGCCCGAGGGGGTGGCCTTGGCGGCCGGAAATTTCTCCTGGATGGCCTGCTTTTCCTCCGGCGTGAACTGGCGGGAGGCCGGCTGCATCGTCTCGCGCATGGCGGCGCTCATGGGCGCTCCGGGGTCTTTCCGCGCCAGCAGGTGCGAGTCCACCACCAGCGCCAGGGTGAGCAGCAGGGCGCCGAGCAGCAGCAGGTAGAAGAAACTGCGGACAGGTGTGGAGGCCATGACCGCTGGGATGACACCAATCCGGGCGCAACGCAATCCCGCCGCTTTGCGTTGCCTTCTTTTACATATTTCATAATCCATCGTTCATCCTTTCTCCCCATGCCCCTCCCCAAGCTCTGGCTCGCCCTGCTGCTCGCCGTGGTGTCCGCGTTCCCCTTCGCCCGTGCGGCTGACTCCACTCCGCCGGCGGCGAAACGTTATGTCATTTCCGAGCTCGGCGCAGTCGGCGACGGGATCGCCGTCAACACCCAGGCCATCCAGGCGGCCATCGACCGCTGTGCGGCGGACGGCGGCGGGGTCATCGTCGTGCCGAAGGGCACCTTCCTCAGCGGCGCGCTTTATTTCAAACAAGGCGTCAACCTTTTGGTCGAAAAGGATGCGGTCCTCAAGAGCACCACGGTCATGGCCGACTTCCCGCCGATCTACACCAACTGGGAGGGCATCGAGCGGTACTGGACCTCGGCGTTCCTGAATTTTGTCGGGCTGACGAAGGTGGATATCTCAGGCGAGGGTTTGATTGACGGCTCCGGCACCGCCTTTCTCGGGGGCGGGGGCGGCCGGGGCAACGGCGGGCGTGGCGCGGTCGCCGGTGACCCGTTCGTCTATTCCACCCCTCCGCCCTCCACGGCCACGCTGAGCCTCGTGCCGGCCGGCACCGTCCTGCCTTCGGTGAACGCCGCCGGCGTCAGGCTCCCGGGCGGCGGCCTGGCCCCGCCCCGGCTCCTTGTCGTGCAGAGCTGTTCCCAGGTCCGCGTCTCCGGCCTCCATTTCCTCAATCAGGCGCGCTGGGGCGTCGTTTTCATTTACAGCACCGATGTGCTCGCCGAGAACCTCGATGTCCGCAATCCGCAGCACAACATCCCGAGCTCCGACTGCATGGACATCTGTTCGTCCCGTCACGTCCATGTCACCGGCTGCTATTTCGAGTGCAACGACGACTGCCTCTCGATCAAGGCCGGCAAGGACGAGGACGGCCTGCGCGTCAACCGGCCCACGGAGGATGTCCTGATCGAGCACACCCATTTCGCGTTTGGCCATGGCGGCGCGGCGATGGGCAGCGAGACCTCGGGCGGCATCCGTCGCGTCACCATCCGCGACTGCCTGATGGATGGCGGCAACCTCGCCCCGATCCGGTTCAAGTCGCAGCCCAGCCGCGGCGGGGTGGTGGAGGACATCACCTACGAGAACATCGTGCTCCACGACACCCGTCAGGCCTTTGAGTTCAACATGGCCTGGCGCATGGTCGCCCCCATCGCCCCCCCCGCCAAGGTTCTGCCCGTCGTCCGCAACGTGAAACTGATCAACATCACGGGCACCTGTGCCTCGGTGGGTGCCATCGCGGGGCTCGCCGACAGCCCCATCCAGGGGGTGACGTTTGTGAACGTGAAGCTGACCGCCCAGCGGCCCCTGACGCTTGAATATGTGAGCGGCCTCGACACCTCCGGCCTCACGGTGGACGGCGTCACCGGCCCCGCCGTCGTGCAGCGCGGCACCACCCCCGCCGCCGCCCCGTGACCCGTGGCAACCTCCCGCCTCCCGGCGTTTCTTCCCCTCCTCCCCATGCTCACTCCGCCGGGATGAGTTTGACCCCGGCCGTCTGGCGCGTGCCCAGCCCCAGGGTCGCGGCGAACTCCAGCAGCCGGATATTTTCCGCCACCGGCTTGAAGCCCGCCCTGGCCCGGTCGGCGTTGATCCGGTCCAGCATCAGCGCGTCGAGCAGCACGGGGTCGGCGCTGAGCCACAGGCGCGGTTCGGAGCGGGTGTAGAGTGAGTTAAACCACGGCCCGCCGATGAACTGGTAGTGTTCCAGGCTCACGAGCGTGAAGGCCCACGTCTGCCGCAACTCGGGGATCGCCGCCATCTCGGCCACCGCGGCGGGGGCGGTGCCGGGACTGCCGAAAAAGCGCTCGGTGTTCGACGCGTTCCACAGCGTGGCGTTGACGAGCGCGCCGTTCACCCCGAGCGCCGGGTGGTCGGTGTAGACCGGCAGGTTGATCCAGAAGTCCGTGTCGAGAAACAGGGGCGTGTCGAGGAAGCTCTTGCGTTTCGCCTCCTCGCCGGGATCGGTGACGTAGGGGTGGTAGACCGGCTGCGCGGCCAGAAACGGGTCAAAGCGTGACGGCAGCGGGCTGTCATAAAACCACACCGGGTCGTAGAAGCGGTTCGATTCCAGCACATAGATCTGGTGCCCCTCGAAGAGGGAGTGGCCGGTGATGAGCGAGGGGAGGTAGCCGGTCTGGGCCAGCCGCCGCTGGTTGAGGCCGACCAGAAAAATGTCGCCGGCGGCGAAACCGCGCCGCCCCAGCGCGGCGATGACCGCCTGCGTGAGCGGGATCGGGGTGGCGAGCCCCGCGCCGGACTCGGCGTAAATTTTCAGCCCGACCTTGTGTTTCGCCCCGGGCGCGATCTTGCGGCCGGCGGCGGCCTCGATGCGGCGGAACAGGGCCTCGACCGCCGGGGTGTAGCTTGCGAGGTCGAACCGGTCCAGCCGCGCCTCCCAGACGAGGGGCGGGGGCGGCACGGCGGCCGCCCCGGCCGCGGCGGTGAGGAGCAGCGGCAGGGCCGTGAGCAAAAGAGGGAGGCGGCGGAAAAATTTCATGGATGGACCTTGCGTCCGGGACAACGCGGCAGATGTTCCCCGCCGCACCGCCCTCGCTTGACAGGAAACGCGCTCGGCCAAAAGTGCAAACTTCACCGCCCGCCTGCCCGGTAAATTTTCCATTGGTTGTTGCTTAACGCTCATTGGGCCATTGCCCGCTTCTGAAATAGCCCAATAAGCGATAGCCATTAACCCATAAGCAATCGTCCCCGCCCCCCGTGCCCGTCATCAAACCCACCTGTCTCCGCGACGTGAAACTGCGCGCGAATCTCGCCGACGTGGTGGGCCGCACGGTCACCCTGCGCAAGGCGGGCGGCGCGCGGCTCAAGGGGCTCTGCCCGTTCCACCAGGAGAAGTCCCCGTCCTTCCACGTCGATCCCGACAAGGGCCTGTTCCATTGCTTCGGCTGCAACAAGTCGGGCGACGCGATCACCTTTGTGCGGGAGACCGAGCAGCTCAACTTCACCGAGGCGGTTGAGGCGCTCGGGCAGCGCTTCGGCATCGTCATCGAATACGAGGAAGGCTCGGGCGGACCCGGCCCGGAGCAGCGTTCCCTGCGGCAGGAGCTGCTGGCCCTGCACGACCTGGCCGCCGAGCATTTTCACCAGGCCTTCAAGGCGCGCGATGCGACGGGCAGCTTCATGCGCACCTATTGGACGGAGCAGCGGAAGTTCACGCCGGAACTGGCCGACGAGTTCAAGATCGGCGCCGCCGACGCGACCGGCAGCGGGCTCGGGGCGATGCTCCTGTCGCGCAAATTCTCCGAGGCGGCGCTGCGCCAGTGCGGCTTGTTCTTCATTTACGACGACGCGCTCCTGACCCCCGGGGCGCTGCGTCCGCGCTTTCGCGGCCGGCTGATGATCCCGATCCGCGACCATCAGGGGCGGGTGGTCGCCTTCACCGCCCGGCAGACCGATCTCACCCCGGCCGACGACCCGGCGCGGGAGGCGAAATACGTCAACTCGCCCGAAACGCCCATCTTCATCAAGGGCAACCTCCTCTTCAACCTCGACCGCGCGCGCAGCCAGGTGGGGGAGGGCAAACCCTTCGTGCTCGTCGAGGGCCAGCTGGATGCGCTGCGCTGCTGGAGCGTCGGCCTCTCGACCGCCGTCGCCCCCCAGGGCACGGCCATCACCGAGGGCCAGCTCGCCCTGCTGCGCCGCTACCATCCGCAGGTGGAGTGCTTTTTTGACAGCGACAGCGCCGGCCAGAAGGCCGCGCTGCGGTTTCTGCCGCTCGCCCTCAAGGCCGGCCTCGAGGCACGTTTTCTCACCCTCACCGGCGCGGAAAAATCCGACCCCGACGTGCTGTTTCTCGAGCGCGGGCTCGCCGCGTATGCCGAGCTGCGGCGCGGCGCGCTGGGCGCGATGGCGTTTGCGTGCCGGGCTCACCTGCCCGCGCCGGAGGGGGCCTCGGTGGAGCAGAAGACGCGCGCGTCCGTGGCGCTCTTCGAGCTGGTCGCGATGGCGGAGAGCGAGGTGGCCCGCTCCCAGTTTCTCGCCGAGGCCGCGGCCGGACTGCGGCTGCCCCTGGCCGCAATGCAGCGGGACTTTGCGCAGTTCCAGCTCCGCGGGGCGCGCCCGGCCGCGGTGCGACCCGCGGCCGCCCCGGCGCCGCCCACTCCGTCCCCGTCCGCCGGTACCATCGAGCGCGACCTGCTGCTGCTCTGCCTGCATTTTGAGCATCTGGGCAAGCCGCTCGGGTCCGTCATCGCCCATGACTGGATTGACGCCAGCCACCCCGCCGGTGCGCTGCTCAACCGTTTCCTGGCGGAGTTCGAGCACGACGGCTGGCCCGGCCGCGACCAGCTCGACGCCCTCCTCGAGACCGCCACCGAGCGCGCGCTGGTGGCCGCGCTGCTGTTTGACGCCCCCCGCATCGACGACCCGGCGAAGGTGGCGGTCGAGGGCCTGAAGCTGCTGCGCGCGCGCGCCCTGGAGCCGCGCCTGCGCCAGATTGAACTTGCCCTTGCGGGGGCCGGGGCCGACAGTAACGTCGACGCAATCTCACTTTTGAAACAACGCACCGAACTCCAACGCCAGTTGCGCGCCCCGCTGGGGCTGCCCGCCCCGGCCTGAATTTACCGACCGACCCCCCTCTTATGCCGCGCAAAGCCAAGCCTGCCGCCCCCTCGTCCCACGCCGAGGCGGTGGAAAACGCCCTCGCCAGCAAATCCGCCACCCCGACACCTCCCGACGGGGCCGGGGCGGACACCACGGGCAGCGTCAACGAGCGCATCCGCCAGCTCATCCGCCTCTCCAAGGAGCAGGGCTACCTGACCTGGGACGACATCAACGAGGCGCTCCCCGAGTCGGTCGAGAACCAGGACGAGCTGGATAATGTCATCTCCATCCTGCAAAACCTTGAGATTGAGATCCTCGAGCCCGACCAGGTGGAGGACTACAAGCAACGCCAGGAGGAGGCCGAGGAGGAGGAGTCGCGCACCACAAGCAACGACATCCTCGACGACCCGGTGCGGATGTATCTCAAGCAGATGGGGCAGGTGCCCCTGCTGACGCGGGAGCAGGAGGTCGAAATCTCCAAGCGGATTGAAAACGCCGAGCTGAAGGCGCAGACCGCGCTCTTCGAGGCGGCCATCATCGGCCAGTATCTCGGCCAGCTCGGCGGGCGGCTCCTCACCCGCGAGGAGCGCTTTGACCGCCTGGTCATCGACAAGAAAATCGAGAGCCGGGACCTCTACTTCAAGTCCCTGCCGAAGCTCGTCGAACACACCCTCCGGGCCGAGGCGGCGGTGGCCGAGTCCTGGACGGAGCTGGCCAAGGCCCGCACCGAGGCCGAGCGCAAGAAGGTCGGGGCCAAGCACCGCAAGCGCGAGGCCACGCTCCGGGCCCACTTCTCCAAATACCACTTCAAGCTGAAGATTTACGAGGAATGGCTGGAGCAGCTGGCCCCGGCGCTCGCCGACATCGAACGCCTGCTCCACCAGCTCGACCGGGTCAAGCATCCCAAGAACAAGCGCGACACCGCCATCGACACGCGCGCGGTGAACACCAAGCTGCGCCACCACGAGGCCGCGCACCGCATCGCCCCCGCCGAGCTGGTCGCGGTGATCGCCAAAACCAACGTCCACATCCGCGAGGCCCACCAGGCCAAGACCGAGATGGTGGAGGCCAATCTCCGGCTCGTGATCTCCATCGCGAAGAAATACACCAACCGCGGCCTCTCGTTCCTCGACCTGATCCAGGAGGGCAACATGGGCCTGATGAAGGCGGTGGAAAAATTCGAGTACCGGCGCGGCTACAAGTTCTCCACCTACGCCACCTGGTGGATCCGCCAGGCCATCACCCGCTCCATCGCCGACCAGGCGCGCACCATCCGCATCCCGGTGCACATGATCGAGACCCTGAACAAGGTCATGCAGGTGCAGAAGCAGCTCCTCCAGGAATACGGCCACGAGCCCACGCCCGAGGAGGTTGCCGACGAAATGCGCCTGCCGGTCGAGCGCGTGCAGCAGATCATGAAGATGGCGCAGCAGCCCATCTCCCTCCAGTCGCCCGTGGGCGACGGCGACGACACCTCGTTCGGCGATTTCATCGAGGACAAGTCGGCCGAGAACCCCTACGACATGACCGCCTACTCGCTGTTGCGCGAGAAGATCATCGACGTGCTGGACTCCCTCACCGAGCGCGAGCGCCGCGTGCTGTCGCTGCGCTTTGGCCTGGTGGACGGCTACAGCCGGACGCTGGAGGAGGTGGGCAAGCAGTTCAAGGTCACGCGTGAGCGCATCCGCCAGATTGAGGCCAAGGCCCTGCGCAAGATGCGCCACCCCACGCGCATCCGCCAGCTGCACGGCTTCTTCAACGCGGAGCAGTTCGACAACGCCCAAAACCTGATCAAGCAGATGCAGTCGCGCCGGCACAGCCACAATCTGCCGCCCCCGCCCGCGCCCTGAGGAGGGCCGCCGCATGCGCCGCGGGCTCATTTTCGCGTTCGGGCTGGCGCTGGCCGGCTGTGCGGGTGCCGCCCGCCACGCGGTCCCGCCGCCGCCCCCGGCGCCGGTCGCACCGGCGAGTTTGCTCCAGCCCAGCCCGCTCCCGCCGGTCGGCCGCGTGCTGGCCGTGGACGGAGCGGTCGGAACGGTGATCGTGGATGTCGCCCCCGATGCGGCGCTGCCCGCCGATCTGACGGGCCGGATGCTGCTGGCCCGCAACCCCGGCGACCTCCATCCCTCCGCCCGGCTGCAAGCCTCGGCCTACCTGCGGGGCCGCACCCTCGGCACCCGTCTCGTGGAGGGCCGGCCCGCGGTTGGCGACGAGGTGGTGCTGGCACCCAAATGACCCCGCGCTTTCGCGCTTTACACCGCCTTGGAACCGGCTAGCCTGTTTCCATGCAAACTCCTCCTGTCCTCGCCGCCTTTGGTCTCGGTGGTTCCGAGCTGCTGGTGATCCTCGCCATCGTGCTGCTGCTCTTTGGCGGCACCAAGCTGCCTGAATTTGCCAAGGGCTTGGGCAAATCCATCAAGGAGTTCAAGAAGGCCTCGCAGAACGACGACGACGAGACCTCCGCGAAGCCGGTTGAGGCCAAAAAGTCCGAGTCCGGCAAGTCCAGCTCCGGCTCGAACTGAGCCGGCTGGTTTCCTTTAGGGCTTCCCCGCCGCTGGGCTGGCGGGCGCGGGGGCCTCGTCCACCGTTTTGATGATCGGCAGTCCGCCGGGCCCGATGGGCAGATAGATTTTTTGCGCGGTCTTCAGATTGTCGATCGCCAGGTATTGCAGCAGCATGGGCGTGAGGGACGCGGCGAGCTTGGCGTTGGCCTCCGCGCGTTTCTCGGCGACGGCGAGCTCCCGTTCCCCGGCGGCCTCGCCGTTGGCCTTCTCAATTTCCTTGGAGCGGTTGGCGATCTCCAGCTCGGTGGACTTCCGCTCCAGCTCCTGCACCGCCGCGACCTTCATCGCGATCTTCTCCAGGACTTGCGCGGGGGGCTGGGCGTTGCCCACCACCACCTGCACGACCTCAAACGGCGTGTTCTTGAGGCGATCGGTCAGCTCCTGCTGGATGGACCGTCCCATGTCCGCCAGATGATCTGGCACCGCGAGGCCGTCATATTTGGCGAATTCCTCGCGCACCAGCGTGCGAAACGGCTCCTTGATGTAGTTCGCGTAGCTCTCCCGCGCGATTTCATCCGGGGCGTGGGCCTCGTCCAGCCCGCCGAAACGTTCCATGTAAAGTTTGATCTGGTCGGGATCCCGCCGCACCTGCCAGACGATGTGCGCCCCGCCGATGATGGGGAGCTTGTCCTTGGCAATCAGGGCGCTGGAGCCCTCGAACAACTCCGGATAGGAATAGGGCGTGATGCTGACCAGGTCGCCGAAGGCCCGCCAGATCAGACCGGTGGAGCCCGGGCCCAAAATCACCTGTTTGAACGAGGTGCTGCCGACAATGGGGCGCTCGATCACATAGGCGCCGTAGCCGGCGGGAGCCTGCACGTTGTGGCAGTTCGACCCGAGGATGCTGGCGCCGATGACCGCGAGGATGAGGAGGGGCAGGGCGGTGAGCAGGGAGCGCATGGCGGGGAGGGGGGACGGGCGAGGACGGTGCATCTCAAAATGAGTTCGCCTTGGGTGGCCAGATCCTCTGGTCGCGCGGGCCCCGCTGTCAAGCCGGCTCCGGGGCCGGTAGTGGGTCAGTTTGCCTTTGCCGGGGTAGGTGGCGCGCTTGGCGCGCCACGTTGCGAGGCAAGCTCGCAACCTACGATCTAGCCATGCTGACCCACCACCCCGGGGCCTGTGCCCTGACAAATCATGC
This sequence comes from uncultured Opitutaceae bacterium, assembly GCA_903929355.1. GTDB lineage: Bacteria > Verrucomicrobiota > Verrucomicrobiia > Opitutales > Opitutaceae > CAIYUN01. The sequence goes on along the minus strand of CAIYUN010000021.1, from coordinate 21,558 downwards.
CGGGGCGCATCAAGTAACGCGATCGTTTCGAGTTGGTCATAAGATCGCCACAAAACGGGCGCATACTGCACGCGGCCCAACCTGGTCCGCACCGCTCCCGATCTCCCGCCCATCCACCCTCCCGTCCTGCTCCCGTTCGTCCCCTCCCGTCACCATGAACTCCGCCTTCAAGCTCCGTCTCTCGATCCTCGGCACCGCCCTCGCGCTGCTCGGCGGTCCCGCCCTCCACGCCCAGACCTTGAATTTCAATGTCGACCTCAACACCGCCGGTTTGAGCGCGGACACCTTCGCGCCCTTCGATTTGGATTTCCAGTTGAACTACGGCAATTCAGCGCTGCTCACCTCCACCGCAGTGCTCAGCAACTTCTCGTTCACCTCGGGCACCGCCCTGGGCACGGCCACGACCATCGGCTCGGCCAGCGGCAACCTGGCCGGCGCCGTCACGCTGACCGCCAGCTCGTCCAGCCTCAACAACGAGTTCTTCCAGCAGTTCAGCCCCGGCACGACCGACATCAAGTTCAACGCCCTGATCACCGAACTCGGTCCCAATGTCGGCGCGCCCACCCAGTTCACCGTTGGGATCCTCGATAACTCCCTGGGCTTCCCCGCGCAAATTTTCACCACCGCGCCCGACACCGCAAATTTGCTCACCCTCAATCTCGCCGACTCAAACACGTTGGCCAGCATCAACACATTCGCCGGCGTCTCCTCCGCCGACGGCAGCATCAGCCTGAGCAACGTCTCCGGCGCCAGTTCCGTCCCCGAGCCGGCCACGACCGCCACCCTCGTCGGGGGCGCCGGACTGCTCGTCGCCTTCGGCCTCCGCCGCTTCCGCCCGGCCTCAAAGTGCCAGAACCTCGCGGCCTGAGCCCCTCCTTGTCCCTTTCCCACCGCCCGACCCTCAAGTCCAACGTCCCAGTTCTTAAAACTCACATGAACCCGCAATCCCTCCTGCGCCAGCTCGCGCTCGCCTGCGCCTCCTCCCTCGCGCTCGCCACCGCCCACGCCCAGACCGTCAGGCATATCGGCAAGGTCTGGTATATCCTGCTGGAAAACCGCAATTTCACCCAAAATGAAAACTCCTACGGCGAGCAGATTTATGGCAGCCCCGACGCGCCCTTCCTGAACAGCCTCATCACTCCGGGTGCCAGCACCATTTCCGCTCAAGTGTCCTGGTGCTCCGCGTATCATAATGCGCTGGCGGTGTTCAACGGCAGCGGCCCAAACATCCACCCTTCCGAGCCCAACTATGTCTGGTTTGAAAACGGCTCGAACTTGAGCAAGGCCGACGACAACGAACCCTACGGCACGGGCCTGAGTGTCCTGCAAATCCAGAATTTCCTGACGGCCAATCCGGCCTACACCAAACAGAACCTGTGCGCCCTGCTGCAGAATGCCAGCATCACCTGGAAAGCCTACGCGGAAGGAACCAACCAACTGAACAACACCGGCGGCAACGCCAATCTCAGCGGCCTCCTGACGGCCACCGGCGCTTCGCCCGGCAATTGGACCGTGCCCCTGGCGAGCTTCAGCGGCAACAACGCAACCTACCTCAATCCCTACAACCACAGCACCCAGTGGAATTTTGCCACCAAGCACACCGGATCGCTGTTCTTTCCCGCCACTAACGGTTGCAGTACCACGAGCTTCACCGCCACCGACGCCAACACTCTCACAACCAACACGTTCTCAGCCAATTATCCGCCGCTCACGCAACTGGCGGGCGACCTGACCGGCGGAACCTGCGCCCGGCTGAATGTCATCACCCCCGATCAGTTCAATGACGGGCACACCGGACTCGCGGCGGCCCAAAACTTCACCTATCACGGGGTAAACTACGGCGTGGTGTCGGGTGGCGGCATCGGCGGTGGCGGAGGGGGCCCGACTGCGGCGACCGATGGCTCCAGGGTCGCGCAAATGGACAACTTCTGCGCCCAGGTCGTCCCCCAAATCATGGCATCGTCCGACTACACCAACCCCACCAGCCCTGGCCTGATTGTGATCTGGACGGATGAGACCGAAACCTCCAGCGGCGTGCAAAACGACTTCCAGCACACCCTCCTGGAGGTCGTCATCTCCCCACTGGCGAAAGGCAATGCCTATTGCAGCACGCTCAACTACACGCACTCCTCGGATCTCAACACGCTGCAGAAAATCTTCCAGGTGCCGGCCAACACCCCCACCGGCTTCCTCAACGATGCGGCGAATCCGTCCAACCCGACCCCCGCCTCCCTGGTGGGCTTGCCAACGGCGGTGACGGCGGCGGCGCCCTTGTCCGGGCAGGCGTCAACCCCTCCCTCCGGCTACGGCACGGGTCAGGCCTATGATCTGTCGGACCTGTTCCAATCCGGCGTCATTCCTTCGTCCCTGCCGGTCTCGACCAACGTCAGCCAGAGCGGCTTCGTCCTCAACCGCCGCACCAACACCTACACCGAGACCGTGACGGTCCAGAACAACCAGAGCACGGCGATCACCACCCCGGTCTATCTCGCCCTGAACAACCTGTCCTCGAACACCTCCTTGCTCAACAAGACCGGTCTCACGGTGAACAACGCCCCTGTCGGCACCCCCTACATTCTGGTGTCCAACACGGGCCTGGCGGTCGGTCATTCCCTCACGGTGACCTTGAGCTTCACCAGCCCCGCGTCGGGCAGCATCAGCTACACCCCGAACATCATCGTGACCTCGGGCGCACCGTAATCACTGATTTCCGCTCCCCGGTGGGGCCATCCGCCCGGGTGGCCCCACCGCGTTTTCCGCCATCCCCGACCATGAACCGCCTTGCCGCCCTGCTCCCCGGCATTCTGCTCGCCCCGGTGGTGCTTCCGGCCCTGACCAACGATCTTGGATATGTGCAGACCAATCTGGTCGCGAAACACGCCAAGTTTCACCCCCAGATCATGGATCCAAACATGGGCAACGCCTGGGGCATCGCGTTGCGTCCGCCCGGGGCAGGTGGTCATATCTGGATCTCCAACGCGGCCAACGGCAGTTCCTCCGAGTATATCGGTGATGTCCCCGGCAACCCCCTGCATCAGGACGGGCTGAAGCTGGTCGTGCTGGATCAACCCCGTTTCACGGATCACGGCTACGCCTTTGTGACCGGCCAGGCCTACAATGCCGCCAGTGACACTTCCGGCCAGCCGGAGGAATTTCCGGTCGCCGGCCCCGCCGATGACCACCGGACGGAGCCGCCGGTCCCCGTCAAAGACGGTTTTTCCGGCCCGGCCAAATTTGTGTTTGTGACGGAGGACGGTTGCATCAACGCGTGGAGCGCCAACACGGCAGTCGCCATGCGGACGGCGCCGGTCATCATTGATTATTCCAAGACGGCCCATTTCCCCAACCAGGCCAACTGTGTCTTTACCGGGGTGGCCCTGACGACCAACGCCTTTAACTCGGACGCGTATGCCAAGGCGGGGGGCAATCATCTCTTTGCCGCCGACATCCGCAACAACTGCATCCGGGTCTTCGACCCCCATTGGAAGGATGTCACCGATGCGTGGCATTTTCAGACCCCGGCCGACGTGGGCAAACTGCATCCGTTCAACCTGCTCGACTGGAACGGCCATCTCTTCGTGGCATACGCGGAGTTCGACCCGGGGAGCGATGAAGGCCAGGAACAGGTCCGCGGTGGCGGCGCAGGACATGTGGTCGAATACAATGAAGATGGCACTCTGATCAAAGATTTCCATGGGGGCGATGCCCTCAACGATCCCTGGGGCATGGCCATGGCGCCCGCCACCTTTGGGAAATTTGCCCATGATCTGCTGGTGGCCAACTTCGGCGACGGCACCATCGCGGCCTTCGATCCGGACTCCGGGGATTTCGTGGGTTACCTCCGCGATCCCGACACCAAGATCATCGCCATTGACGGCATCTGGGGACTCACCTTCGGCAACGGGGTCAGCCTCGGTGACGCCAACGCCCTGTACTTCACGGCGGGACCGTTCAGCGAGGAAGGCGGCCTGTTCGGACGACTGAACGTAAACCGCAGTCCCATGCCCCAGCCTTGAGGGTTGGGCTTCGGCGTGAATGGCGCGGGAGACATCCCGGGTCAGCCCGAGGGGCCTGAGCCCGCCGACCGGCAACGGTTACGGAATCGTCGCAGGCCCCTTTTCCCCGGTTGCCCTTGGCGTGCGGGTTGCTTTGCTGACCGGCTCCCCCATGCGTTTCCGCCTCCAGCACCGCACCGTCTACACCTATGCCGGTGCCGCCTCCGAGTCGTTCATGGAGGCCCGGCTCACGCCGGCCACCGACACCCGCCAGCAGCTGTTGAACCACCGCCTGACCACCACGCCGCCGGCCACCCTGCACGGCTACACCGACTGCTTTGGGAACCGGGTGGAGACATTCTCCATCGTCCAACGCCACCAGGAACTGGTGCTGGAGAGCGAGTCGGAGGTCGAAACCCAGGAGCTGCCCGTCCCCCAGGCCGCCCAGGCCATCAGTGTGTCGGAGGCGCGGCAAATTTACCGCGGCGACCGGTTGCGGCTGATCGAATTTCTCCTGCCCTCACCCGCGATCCCCCTGAGCGCGCCGGTGCACCAGCTGGCCAACCAGTTCTTCCGGCCCAGCGACGCGCTCGGCCCGGCGTTGCTGCGGCTCAACACCTGGATCAAGGAAAACTTCCGCTACGCGACCGGCTCGACCCGGATCGACACCCCCGTGACCACGGTGCTCGCCCAGCGCGCCGGCGTCTGCCAGGATTTCGCGCAGGTGATGATCGCCGTGCTCCGCTCGGCCGAGATCCCCGCGCGCTACGTGACCGGCTACATCGAGACCGAGGGCCAGCGCCGCGCCTCCGAGGCCGCGGCCACCGCGCCCGCCTCCCCGCCCCCGCTCGTGGGGGCCGGCGAGAGCCACGCCTGGGCCGAGGTTTTCCTGCCCGGCGGTTTTTGGTGGCCGCTCGACCCCACCAACGACTGCGTGGCCGGCGAGCGTCACGTCAAGGTCGCCGTGGGCCGCGATTACCATGACAGCACGCCCACCCGCGGGGTCTTCAAGGGCACGCACACCCGGCGGCTCGCAGTCGCCGTGGTCATGCGCCGGATCTGAGCCCGGCGGGCTGCCCCGCCCGCAACCGTTCTCGTTCTCAACTCCTCCGTCCTCTGGCCTCTGGCTTCCGTCCTCCGGCCTCACCCCCGGCTCCACAGCAGCCCCAGCACGCCGCAACCGGCGATGACCCCGAGGAGGTTGGCCTTGAACCGGTGCAGCGCGACAAAGGCCCCCGCCGCCAGCGCCGCCGCAAACCAGTCCACCCCGCCCGCCCCGGGCCGCAACGTCTGCCCGCCCAACCACCACGCCAGGTTCAGGATCACGCCGGCCACGGCCGCCGTCACCGCGCCCAGCGCGGCCTTGAGCCGCCCCGCCCCGCGCAGCCGCTCGAGGTGCGGGGCGCCGAGGAAGACCCACAGGAAACAGGGCACGAAGGTCGTCCAGGTGGTCATCGCCGCGCCGAGCGTCGCCGCGACCAGCGGGCTCAGCCCGCCGGGGTGGTTCCAGCCTCCGGCAAAGCCGGCAAACTGCAGCACGATGATGAGCGGCCCCGGGGTTGTCTCGGCCAGCGCGAGCCCGTCGAGCATCTGCGGCGCGGCCAGCCAGTGAAACTTTTCCACCGCCTGCTGGGCGACGTAGGGCAGCACCGCGTAGGCCCCGCCAAAGGTCACCACCGCCGCCTTGCTGAAAAACAAACCCTCCTGCGCCAGCGTGCTGTGCCAGCCGAGGAAGCACCCGGCGGCCAGGACCGGCGCGGCCCACAGCGCCCCGCCCACCGCGATCACTTTGGCCGAGTCAGACCAGGTGGAGCGCGTTGACCCCAACGCGCTGGCTTGGCCGGTCGGGTCGCCCGGATGCGGTGCGGTCAACGCGCTCACTCCTGGGTCGGTCATCCCAAATTGTGCCGGCCAGAATTTCCCGCCGACCCAACCCACGACCACCGCCCCCGCCACGATCGCCGGAAACGGCACCGCCCAGAAATGGATCAACCCCAAGGCCACGGCCGCGATCACCCACCCGGCGCCGTGCGCGAGCGCCTTCCGGCCAAGCCGCAGCACCGCCGCCGCGACCACCGCGACCACCGCCGGTTTCAACCCGTAAAATATTCCCGCCAGCCACGGCACCGCGCCCCACTGCAGATAAATCCAGCTCAACGCCCACAGGATCGCCGCCGCCGGCAGCACGAACAGCACTCCCGCCACCACGCCGCCCCGCCGACCGTGCAGCAGCCAGCCGCAGTAGATGGCGAGCTGTTGCGCCTCCGGGCCCGGCAGCAGCAGGCAGAAGTTGAGCGCGTGGAGAAACTGCTCCTGCCCGATCCACTTTCTCTGTTCCACCAGCTCGGCCTGCATGATCGCGATCTGCCCGGCCGGGCCGCCGAAACTGATCAGGCCCAGCCGGAGCCAGAAACGCGTGGCCTCGCGAAAGGTGGGGGCGGCCGTCATGCCCGCAGCCTCGCCGGGGCCGGCCGCCCGCGCCAAGGAAATTCCGTTCGGGACCGGCGGTCGCGCCGCCGCCGGCGCTTACGCGACAAGGTTGGCCTTCCGCCTAAAAACCTCCGAAAGGTAACACTGAGAGCACAGCGCGCGGACCCAGAGTATTAAGGGGGAATCCAGGAAACCAGGAACCGATCAAGAATTCGGTAGCTCTCTTTTCCTGGCTTCATGGCTTCCTCCTTCAAACTTCATGTCTCCCAAGGGTGAGGCTCCCACCCGGCGCGTGACACCAAAATCTCCGGTCCAGCCGATGGCTTCCTCTGTGAACTAGGTGTTTTTCTCTGTGGTCTCGGTGAACAGCCGCCGAATTTAGGTTCAGTCCTTCAGACTTTCAGCCTTTTCTTCCCCATGGCCCGCATCCTCCTCGCCACCCTCGGCTCGCTCGGCGATCTGCACCCGGCGCTCGCGCTCGCGCTCGAACTGCGCGCGCGGGGGCATCACGCGGCCATCGCCACCTCGGAGTTTTATCGCGCGAAGGTCACCGCGGCCGGCCTCGGCTTCCATCCGCTGCCGCCCGACCTCCCCTTCCTGGACGCGGCCTTCGCGCGCCGGATGATGGACGGCCGCCGCGCGTCCCAGCGGCTGTTGCGCGACCTGATGTTTCCCGCGGCGCCCGTCATGTATCCGGCGCTCGCGGCGGCGGCCGCCGGGACCGACCTGCTGGTGAGCAGCGAGATCGTCTATGCGGCGCCTGTCGTCGCGGAAAAAACCGGCCTGCCGTGGGTGTCGTTTTCGCTGGCGCCCATCTCGCTGTTTTCCGCGCACGACCCGTCGCTGCTGCCCGGCCCGCCCGGCACGCACTGGCTGCAGGCGCGCGGGCCGGCCGCCAACCGCGGCCTGCGCCGCGTCGCGCACGCGGTCACCCACCGCTGGTGGGCACCGGTGCGCGGGCTGCGCCGCGGGCTGGGCCTGCCGCCCGGGCTCAACCCGCTCTTCGACGGAAAAATCTCCCCGCGGCTCGATCTCGCGATGTTTTCGCCCGTGCTCCAGCCGCCGCAACCCGACTGGCCCGCGACCACCGTGCAGACGGGATTCCCTTTTTACGACGAGACCGACGCCTCCGCCGCGCCCCGGCTGCCCGCCGCCGTGGAGGACTTTCTCGCGGCCGGCGAGCCGCCCGTGGTCTTCACCCTCGGCTCGGCCGCCGTCCATATCGCGGATGATTTTTTCCTCCACAGCGTCGGCGCCGCCGGCCGGCTCGGCCGGCGCGCGTTGCTGCTGCTGGGCCACAATCCGCCGCCGCCCGGGCTGCCGCCGACGGTGCTGGCCTGGGACTACCTGCCCTACGCGCGGATTTTTCCGCGTGCCGCCGCCCTCGTGCACCAAGGGGGCGTGGGCACGACCGCGCAGGCGCTGCGCGCCGGCCGGCCCATGCTCGTGGTGCCGTTTGCGCATGACCAGCCGGACAATGCCGCGCGGGTCACCCGCCTCGGGGTCGCGCGCACCCTCGCGCGCGCCCGCTACCGGGCCCCGCGCGTTGCGCGAGAGCTGGCGGCGCTGCTGGGTGATCCGGCGGCCGCCGCCACCGCCGCCGCGCTCGGGGCCGTCGTCCGGGCCGAGCGGGGAGTGGCAGTGGCCTGCGATGCGCTGGAGCGCGTCCTGCGGGCGCGCTGAACCGCGTCGTCAAAAGACCCCCATCCGGTCCAGCCCCACGATCAGCAGCACCAGGCCGAGGATCGTGAGCACGATGCAGCCCCGGTGCAGGAGCAGGATCCGCCGGCGCGCCTGCTCCGGGGTCAGCTTGCGGTCTTTCACCGCCTCCTCGGCGTCGGAACAATACCAGGCCAGCCGCCAGTGCATCCAGACGCCGCTGAGAATCAGGGGCAGGGCGCCGAGCGCCAGCATTTGGTGCTTGTCCATGTATGGCTTGAGATGGTGCAGGCTGGCAGATGCTTGCGGGAAAATCCATCACGATTTTCACCCCGGGGCCCCCGTCACCCGCGTTTGAGTTTCTGCAGCCGCTCGCCGGCCGCGTGCAGCGTGGCCGGCGACTTGGCAAAGTTGAGCCGCACGAAGCGGTGTTCCGGCTGGGCGAAAAAGCTCGATCCGGGCACCGGTGCGACGCCGATTTCCCGTGCCATCCACTTGGCAAACGCCACATCGTCGGTGCAGCCGAGTGGCGACACGTCCACCATCACAAAATACGCGCCCTCCGGCCGGGTGTGGGCCAGGCCGGCCCGGTCGAGGTAACCGCAGAGGAGATCGCGGCCCGCGGCATAGTCCGCGGCCAGCCGGGTGTAATAGGCGGCGGGGAAGTTGAGCGCGGTCACGACCGCGTGCTGGAGCGGCGCGGCGGCGCCGACCGTGAGAAAGTCGTGGACCTTGCGCGCCTGCGCGATCAACTCCGGCGCGGCGTGGACGTGGCCGATCCGCCAGCCCGTGATGGCAAAGGTCTTCGAGAGCGACGAACAGCTCAGCGTGCGCGCCGCCATGCCGGGCAGACTGGTGAAATAAGTGTGCCGGTGCGGCGGGAAGACGATGTGCTCATACACCTCGTCGGTGATGACAAAGGTGTCGAACTCCTCCGCCAGCGCGGCGATCTGCCCGAGCTCCTCCGGCGTGAAGACGCGGCCGCAGGGGTTCGAGGGGTTGCAGAGCACGAACGCCTTCAGCCCGCGCGCGAACGCCGCGCGCAGCTCCGCCGGGTCAAACCGCCAACCGGGCCCGCGCAGCGGCACATGGACCGGGGTCGCGCCGGTGAGGATGGCGTCCGCGTTGTAGTTTTCATAAAACGGGGAGAACAGGCCGACGCGGTCACCGGGATCGCACACCGTCATCATCGCAACCATCATCGCCTCGGTCGCACCGCAGGTCACCACCAGCTCGCGGTCGCCCTCCACCGTCCGGCCGAAGTCCCGGGTGAGCTTGGCGGCCAGCGCGGCCCGGAGCTCGGGCGCGCCCCAGGTGATCGCATATTGGTGCCGGTGTGCGTCCATCGCGTCCTTCGCCGCCTGCACCAGCGCGGCGGGCGGGTCGCCGTCGGGAAAGCCCTGGGCGAGGTTGATCGCGCCGTGCTCCTGCGCGTAGCGCGTCATCTCGCGGATGACCGATTCGGTGAAGGTGGCCGTGCGGAGGGAGGTGCGGGGCATGGGAGGGGCAGGCTGATTTATTAGGGGTTATTGGTTAACGCTCATTGGGTTATTTTCAGGGCCAGGCCGTGCGCTACTTGTCGCGCCATAGGCTTGGCGACGGCGGACGCACGCGGATGGTTTGGAAAACAGCCCGATAAAAAATATGCCATAACCAATAAGAAATCTCTGCCCTGCTCAGGGAATCTTCAGTTCCATCCCGATCTTCAACTTGGTCTCGACGGTCGGCAGCAGGTCCTTGTTGGCCGCCTGGATCTCCAGCAACCGGCCCTTGTTCCCGTAGCACTTCATCGCGATCACCGAAAGCGTGTCGCCCGCCACGACGACATACTTGCGCGCCACCGGGCTGGTCCCGGGCGGCGGTGGCGCCGCGCGGATCGTCGGGTCGTTCGCCGCCGGGCCCGGCGCGACTCGTTGATTTGGGCTGTCGGGATGCCAGAGGAGCGGCGGCGCCTTCGGGTTCGCCGTGGCCGCTGTCACCCCCGCCGCCGCCAGTTGCGCCCGCAGTTGCGCGTTCTCCTTTTGCAGCCGGTCCACCGTCGCCCCCAATTCCCCGCCCTCGCCCGCCAGCGGCTGGCCGGGCAGCGTGCGGGCAAAGTCGCGCAGCGCGGCCTCGATGCGCTGGCGCACCAGGTCGGCCTGGGGCCCCGTCGGTTTCAGCTCGCGGTATTTCCGGTAGTGATAGATGGCCGCGACGGGATCCTTGATCACCTCCTGGTAGAGAATGCCGGCGTCGAGGTGCGCCTCCGGCGCGGTGTCGCCCCGCCGCGCGATGACCCGCAGGTAGGCCGCGAGTGCCTCCTGCGGCCGGCCCTGCCGGTCCAGCTCCTGCCCCTGGGCATAATCCGGGTCGTTGGCTTCGGCGCCGGGCAGCGCCGTGGTGTCGCGGCCGCAGCCGGCGGCAAGCAGCAGCGCCAGGACCGGCGCGAGCAGTCGGGCGGTGGGAAATCGGGCGCGCATGGCGGGGGAATTGGGTTGAATGGCGATGGTTGCCGCCCAGTCTGGCGCTTCTCCCGCCGAATCAAACTCCAAATGGCCCTCGCTGTCCGCACCATCCTCGCCCGCGCCCGTGCCTGCATCAAAATCGAGCAGGCCGCGCTGGCCGCGACCGCGCGCAGCCTGGGGGCGGAATTCGCCACCGTCGCCCGCGCCGTCGAGACCGCCGTGGCGGCGGACGCCAAGCTGATTTTCACCGGGGTCGGCAAGTCCGCCCACATCGCCCAGAAACTCGCGGGCACCTTCAACAGCACCGGGGTGTCGTCCTGTTTTCTCGACGCAACCCAGGCCCTGCACGGCGACCTCGGCCTGGTGGACGAGGGCGACCTCGCGTTTTTGCTGAGCAACAGCGGCCAGACCGACGAGGTGGTCCGCCTCGTGCCGGTGCTCCGGCGGTTCGGCGTCCGCCTGGTGGCGTTCACCAGCGCGCCGGACTCCGACCTGGCGCGGACCGCCGACCTGCGCCTGCTTTACCGCGTCCCAGCCGAGGCCTGCCCGCTCCAGCTCGCGCCCACCGCCAGCACCACGGCGGCCCTCGCCCTTGGCGACGCCCTCGCCATGGTGCTGCTCGAGGCGCGCGGGCTCACCCGCGAAGACTTCGCCCGCTTCCACCCTGCCGGCAACCTAGGCCGCGTGCTGCTCCTGCGCGTCCGCGACATCATGCGCTCCGGCGACCGCCTCCCGGTCGCCGCCGACACCGTGACCGTGCAGGACGCCATTTTCGCCATGACCGGCGCCCGCAGCGGCAGCATCGCCCTGGTCAACCGGAAATCCGGCCGGCTCACCGGCATTCTGACCGACGGCGATTTCCGCCGTAGCGCGCTCACCGGGCCGGATTTTTTACAGCAGCCGGTGGCCAAGTTCATGACCCGCGCGCCCAAGACCATCCGCGACGACGCGCTCGGCGTGGACGCGCTACGGATGTTTGAGGCCCACAAGATCGACGACCTCATCGTCCTCAACGCCCAAGGCCGCCCCGTCGGCCTGGTCGACGCCCAGGACCTCCCCAAGCTCAAGCTGGTGTGAGGACCCTTTCAACACCCGGCGTTCAACGTTCAGCAGGCACCAAGAACCAAGCACCAGGCACCGGGAACCGGTTGCCCCTTTAGAACCGCACCCGCACGGTCCCGCCGTCCATGCCAATGATGTGGCGGGTCGCGGTGCGGAGCAGCTCGTCGGGGATCTGGTGGCTGACCTGCTCCAAAACCCGCGTTTCGGCCGACACCAGCGGCACCGGCCTCAGGCTCAGCGCCACCAGCAGGCGGGCGTGGACCGACTGGTCGGAAGTTGGCCGGGGCGCCGGGTTCGACCCGACGGTCGGCCCAGGGCCGACGGTCGTGGCGGCGTCAGGCACGGAGGTCTTCGATCCCAGGACGGTCGGGGTCAGGTCGTTGACCGCCAGATCGCCGGTGGTGAGGGCCGGGTTGGAACCCAACTGCACCGGCTGGGCGTTGTCCGCGGAAATGCTCGTCGTCCACGGGGTCAGCGGCACATCGGCGACCTGATGGACGACCGGGGTGGACACCGCAAGTTCTGCCAGCGCGGGGGCGACGGGCAGCGTGGTCAGGACGGGAGCTGGCACGGAGGCCACCCCCGCGCCCAGTGCCGGGATCGAAGCGAGTGGAGCCGGCGGTGACAGCCCGCCGAGAACCACCACTGCTCCCGGCTTCGAAGCGATGGCCGTGACCGATCCGGTTGATTGGACAGCGCGAAAAATCAGCCCGGCCAAGGCCAAGGTGGTGGCCGCCCCGAGCGGCAACCCAAACCGGGCGAGGGCGGTTCGCAGGCGGAGGCCGGCGTCGGCCCACCACGGGCGCCGCCGGACCAGCGCCGCCAGTTGTTTGGCGCGCAACTCCTCCTCGAATCGGGTCCAGAACTCCGCCGACGGACGCTCGGTCCGCTTCAGGCGGAGGAGGTCATCAAGGGTGACTTTTTGGGGGAGTTTTCCGGCCATGGTCAGGGTTGGAGCCAGAGTTGTAAGTCAGCCTGCATCAACTGCTTGGCGTAATGCAAACGCGAACGAACGGTACCCACCGAGCAATGCATGATCTCGGCGATCTCCTCATGGCTGAGGCCGTCAATTTCGAACAGGGTTATCACAGTGCGATGCTTGATAGACAGCTTTTGCAGCGCCTCGTTCAATTTTTCCTGAAGTTCCCGGGCCAGCGCGTCCCGGTCGCCGCCGCGGGTTTCGGTCAGGCGGGCGACCAGTTCGGCGGTGGGGCCGTCCTCCTGCATCTGCTCCAGGCTGAAAAATGTCCGGTGGCGGTGACGGCGGAGGTGGGAGAGGGTGGTGTTGACGGCGATCCGGTACAGCCAGGTGAAAAAGGTCGCCTGGCCGGCGAAACGGTGGATGGACTGGAAGGCCTTGATGAAAACGTCCTGGGCCAGGTCGGCGGCGTCCTCCCGGTTGGCGGTCATTTGGTAGATGAGGCCGTGCACGCGCTCGCGGTAGCGGAGGATCAGCTGGTCAAACGCAGCCACATCGCCGGCCTGCACGCGCTGGACCACGACCCAGTCCGCGTCGGCCTCCAGCCGGCGCTCCGGCGAGGCCACCAGCGGTTTGGAAAGGACGCGCGCGAGTACGTTCATGGACAGGGCAAGGCTGTCCCACCCGCCACCGATGCGCAACCGAAAACTTGGCCGGAACCGCCACCTCAACTGCTGCTTCATGGAGGGAAGCATATCGAGGCCACAAGGGCTTTGTGTTCGTCCACGCCCTCTCCAGACAAAATCTGTAACCACTTATGCACACTGAGATGCACTTATCCGATCCTCAGCATCAGTGTTCATCAGTGTCCATCGGTGATTAAAACCTGCCTGATTCAGCCTCTGTGTCCTCCTTGTCGCGCCATGGCTTCAGCGACAGCGGGCGGTTTGCCTCCGTGTTCTCCGTGTCCCCGTCCAGGTTTGATTCCACCTGCCGCCGTATCATCCTCCCGTCAAATTACCTTGGTCGCTCTTGCCGCGCCGTAGCCGGGCGAAGGCGGGTTGTTCCCTTCGTTCCCTTCTGTTCAAATTTCCGATCCGCCCCACCGGCTGTTAGGGGCCAAACGACGTGAGCAAAGCGGCGTAGACTTTGGCGGTGCGCAGGAGCTCCTTGAGGGACGCGCGTTCGTCGGCCCCGTGCTCGTGTTCGCCGCCCGGGCCGTAGCCCAGGGTGGGGATTTTCCGGTGGTGCGCGAAGAAGTGCATGTCATTGAACCCGGTCGAGACGTTGAACACCGTCCGTCCGCCCCGGACGCGCCGCACACAGGCGGCCATCGCGGCAAAGAAGGGGTGCGTGGGCGGGGTGAAGCAGGGGTGGTTGTCGGAAACCTTTTCCACCGTGATGCGGCACTGCGGGATCTTGCGCGCCGCGGCGCGGAGGAACGCACGCAGTTCGCGTTCGGCCCCCGCGACGGTCTCGCCGGGAATCACCCGGCGGTCGATCGAGAAGCTGGCCAGCGCCGGGACGGTGTTGATCTTGCCGCCGGGGCCGGCCGCAAAGACGCCACCAACATTGAGGGTGGGATGCATGGTCCGGCCCTCGGGGGTCCGGAGGGTGCGGCGGGCGAGGGCGCGTTTGTGCTCCTCGAGCGCCCGGACCAGCGCGGCCATCTTCTCCAACGCGTTGACCCCGAGCGCGGGCAGGCTGCCGTGCGCCGCGCGCCCGTGGACGATGACGTTGAGCCACACCACCCCGTTGTGGCCGCAGCAAATGGCCGGGCCCTGGCCGCCCTCCATGACGACGGCGTAGTCGGGGGCGATGGGCGCATGTTGGACCAGCCAGCCGGTCCCCAGGGCGGAATCGGTCTCCTCGTCGGCGGTGAACGACACCTCGACATTCAGGCGGGGGGCGACGCCCGCGGCCTGGAGCGCGCGCAGCGCGAGCAGCAGGGCGGCGATCGAGCCTTTCATGTCGGCCGTGCCCCGGCCGTAGATCCAGCCCGCCTCGACGGCGCCGCTGAAGGCGTCGCCATGCCGCCAGCCGCCCCCGGCAGGCACGACATCGTAATGGGCGTTGAAGTGGATGGTCCGGACCGCGCCGGGCACCGCGAGCTTGCCGAGCACGTTGTAACGGGGAAACCCATGCAGCGCGGGCGGGAGGGTCCGCCGGAGCAGCGCGGGCGGAATGGGGAGCCGTTGCGCGCGCAGGCCCGCGCCGCGCAGCTCACGGGTGAGCAGAGTGGTGATGGCCGCGTAGTGGTCGCCAGGCGGGTTGACGGTCGCGAGCCGCACCAACCGCTGGAGCAGGGTCGTGAGATCGCCGGCGTGGGCGTCGAGATAGGCGTCGGGGGTCATGGCGGGAAATTGTGCGCGTTCTCCTCCTTGTTCTCATGCTCGACCTTTTCAAGCAGGAGAACGAGTAAGGGTAGGAGAACGATTTATCAGGCGGAGCCCGGGCCGGCGCAACCGCGAATCACGTGGGACAGTGCTTGTGCCTCGATGCGGCAAACCGCCCCCTACTTCGCCCCTGCTTCCAGCGCTTTTATTTCGCGAAGGGCCTCCTGATACTCAGTGAAGGATTTGCGCCCGGTGGCAATGCACTTGCGGAAGGAATCCATCGCCTCCGCGCGCTGGCCGGCATCTCGTTGGAGCATCCCTTGGTAAAACCAAGCCTCGCAGGTTTCGCCGCTCCGGTCTTCTTCATCCTTCTCGGCGGTGGCTTGGGCGAGCAGGGCCGAAAAAGTTGTCTTGCCCAGGAGGAAACTGCCGACCTGCAACGGCCATTTCTCGGCGCCCGGCTTGCGCATACGGTCCAAGGTCGCCGCGAGTTCCTTGGCTGCGTCGTCGCGCCGGTTGGTTTGGACCTGGCTCAGGAAAAGCCAAAATGCCCCATACTCGTCGCCTCGACTCGCGGCCTCGCGAAAATCCGCCAACGCGCCGGGCAAATCGTCTTGATCGAGTTTTGCCAAACCACGGGGCAAATAGACCCCTTTGATTGTTGGATCGATTTTGATCACTTGGCTGTAGTCGGCGATGGCTCCTTTGAGGTCTCCTTTCATGCTTCTGACGTCGCCGCGATGGCCATATCCATTGGCGGCTTTGGGGCTGAGCGTGATCGCCTGCGAAAAATCCGCCACCGCCCCGTCGAGATCTCCCTTGGCCTTTCGGATTGACCCGCGTCCATCGAAAGCATCGGCGTTTTTCGGGTCGCTCTCAATTGCAAGCCCGTAGTCTGTGATCGCCCCGTCCAAATCGCCTTTGAAGTTTTTGGCGAAGGCGCGACCAATGAAGGCGCCCGCAAATTTCGGATCAAGCGTGAGCGCCCGGTTGTAATCGGCGATCGCCCCGTCCAAATTCTTCTCGCCCACCTCGGCGTTTCCTCGATTAGCCAAGGCGGGCGCATATTTCGGATTCAGGGCGACGACCTTGGAGTAATCAGCGATGGCCCCGACGTAGTCGCCCTTGGCGTACTCAGCCAAGCCGCGGCCATTGTAGGCATTGGCGCTGGTCGGATCAAGCCGGACAGCCTGGTCGTAATCCTTGATCGCCTCGGTATAATTCTGCTGCGCTCTCCTGGTGTCGCCCCGGTTGACGTAAGCGGTGGTATACTTGGGGTCCAAGGCGATGGCCGCAGTAAAGTCCGCCATTGCTCCGTTGGGGTCCCCTTTGGCGCTCTTGGCGTTGCCCCGGTTGTTGAAGGCCGTGACATATTTTGGATCAAGCGCGATGGCCCGGTCATAGTCGGCGATGGCTCCATCAGGATCACCCTTTTCAAACCTGATCACTCCACGGTTGGAAAAGGCAAAGGTAAGAGTCGGATCGAGCTTGATGGCACGATTATCGTCGGCAAGCGCTCCCTCGCGATCGCCCTTTTTGTATTTTGCAACTCCCCGATCAGCAAACCCTTTTGCGAATTTTGAGTCAAGTACGATGCTCCTGTCATAGTCGGCAATGGCACCATCGAGGTCACCCTTGGTGGCCTTTACTGAACCTCGGCTGTCGAGTACGAGAATATACTTTGGTTCAAGTTCAAGCGCGCGATTGTAGTCGGCGATGGCACCGTCAAGGTCACCTTTTTCGCGTTTGGCATTGCCCCGGTTGTAATATGCGTTGGTGAAATTTGGGTCGATCTCACTGGCGCGGGTGAAGTCGGCGATGGCACCGTCAAAATCACGTTGGTCAAATTTTTCGCATCCTTGGACATTCAGATCCTCGGCGGTTTGAGCCACCGGAGCCTTGACGGGATTCGGCGCAGGAGCGGCCTGAATTTCGATCTCCAATTCATTCAGCCCCTTGATCAGTTCCTCGCGGAATCTGGTTTGTTGGGGCACGCTCGTCTCCCAATACTCACCGTTACGAAAAAAGTCATAGAATTCAGCGCTAACGAACTCCTTTGTCCCCTCGTTGGCGTAGGCACCCACGGAGTGCAACATTTCGCCAAGTTGGTCACGGTCTGCCTTGGCAGCAGGCGGGTGGGCTGGATCGCCCGATTTCTCGATTCGGGTCAGCAGGGCATCGTAGGGCGCGAGGAGGCTCCGTAAGTGAGGGTCGGCGGCCTTGGCGGCGGTAAACTGCCCCTCCAGCAGTGCTCGCATTGCGATCGAGTCGTCCCGAAAATCATTCACCCGCTGGCTCTGGGCGCGCCATGTTGTCCAGTCGATCTCCTGCCATTCTTTCACCGTGTCGATCCGGAAGCCAAACCAGCGGGTTTCGGGCACGAGGTCGGTGCTTGTCTTCCTCCGCCGGACGACCTGCGTCTCGACGAGGTTGGTTTCCGTGTAGGCGGCCACGCCGACCACTTGCTTGGTCGTGAGGTCAAAAATGGGGCTGCCGCTATTCCCATGCTGAAAGTTCGCGTCCAACTCGACCCGCGCAGGGCCGATCCCCTTGATCTGCCCGCTGGTCTGCGTCGCCACCCCGCCGCCCAGGCGATTGCCCACGACCATGACCTTGTCCCCGATCTTGGCGGTCTTTAGCACGTCATCCGCCGTATCAAGGGGATTCGCCACCTTGGACGGATTGGCGACCCGCAGCAGCGCGATATCGGCCCCGACGGCGCCAGCAATGCTTTGCACCGCCACCACACGGCCCTCCATGTCCTTGACGATCACCTTTTCGTTGTCCCCCAGCACATGCAGGTTTGTGACCACGCACAGCACCCCGCGCACTTTGGCCAGAAAACCCGTGGCCACACCTTTGTCACCCTCAATCAGGACGACCCCGGCCAGTTGCTCCTCGGTGAGCGAGGGCGGCTCCGGAGCGGCTCCGGCGGCCGCCGTGCCGCCACCCGCATTTTGCACAAGTTGCTGATAGCCCATCGACTGACTGGCTGGAACGGAGATCGTGCTCGTCGCCCCATGATATTTGTAGGTAATAACAAGGGTTTTTTTGGTGCCCGGCGCCGGATCGGCTCCCAAGGAGCCCGCGTTGACCACAAACGGGGCCGCCTGGGGCTGGATCAGCGTGATCACTTTGGTGGTGACATCGGTCGTGCGGGCTTTGACTCCCCAGATGGCCGAGACGATGACGATCTCGTTGGGTGCGGTCGCCGCCGCCATCCCACTGGGTCCCGTCGTGGTCCCCACGACCAGCGCGACGAGGAGCAGAACCCATCCTGGCAAATCTTGGGGACGGCGGGTGGACATGTGCCGGGGCGACCGGTTCACTGGGACCGATTTTATTGTTCGATGCAAGCGCAAAGCCCCCCTTCCACCTTATGCCTGCACCCAGTTGCCTTTTGACAGCGCCGCGGGCGGGCTGCATCCTGCGCCCCGCATGTCCCTCGCCGACCTCCGCAAAGACTACAGCCTCGCCGGGCTCCTGGAAAAGGACCTCGCGCGCGATCCGTTCCGGCAGTTTGAAAAATGGTTCCAGGAGGCGGAGGCGGCGAAGCTGCACGAGCCCAACGCCATGACCCTGGCCACCGCCGGGGCCGACGGCCGGCCATCGGCGCGGACGGTGCTGTTGAAGGGCCTCGACGGGCGCGGCTTTGTTTTCTACACCCACTACGAGAGCCACAAGGGCCGCGACCTTGCCGCCAACGCCCGCGCCACCCTGGTGTTCCCCTGGGTCGGCCTCGAACGCCAGGTGATTGTCGCCGGTCCGGTGGCCCGGGTCGCCCGCGAGGAAAGCGCGGCCTATTTTCACTCCCGCCCCCATGCCAGCCAGCTCGCCGCCTGGGCCTCGGCGCAGGACACCATCATCAGCGGCCGCGCCACCCTGGAGGCCGGTTTCAAGGCGGTGGAGAAAAAATACGCCGGCCGGGAGGTGCCGCTCCCGCCGCACTGGGGCGGTTACCGGCTCTCGCCCGAGTCGGTCGAGTTCTGGCAGGGTCGCCGCAGCCGGCTGCACGACCGCCTCCGTTACCACCGCGAACCCAACGGCGACTGGACCGTCGAGCGGATATCTCCCTGAACGCCACCGGATGAAAACCCCGCCGGTGAGGAAAAAACCCCCGCTCCGCCGCCCCCGCCGGGCCGCCCCGCCCCCGCCCGCCCGGCTGCTGGCCGCCGCGCTGGGTGCGCTGGGTGAGGGCGTGCTGCTCACCGAGACCCGCTGGCGCCGGGGCGGCCTGCGGATCATTTTTGCCAACGACCGCCTCTGCGCCATGACCGGTTTCACCGCCGCCGCGCTGCGCGGGCGGCCCCATGGCTGGTTGCACCTGGAGCGGGCCCATTTCGCCGAGATCCGCCGGTGGCTGCGCCACCCTGCGGCCGGCGTGGCGCCGGCCGGCGAGGGTTATCTCATCCGCCAGCCGGGGGACCGGCTCTACGCGGCGTGGACCTTCAGCGCGGTGCCGGCCGCCCGCGGGCGGGCCGCGCATGTGGCCATCACCTACCGCGACATGACCGCGAAGCGCCGGTTGCAGGAGGAGCTCGTCCATGCGCAGCGCATCGAGGCGGTCGGACGTCTGGCCGGCGGCGTCGCGCATGATTTCAACAACCTCCTGTCCGTCATCAACGGCTACTGCGAGATTCTCGGCAGCAAACCCTCCGTCCGCCGCCAGGCCGCGCGCGAGATCGAGGAAATCCATCGCGCCGGCCGTCATGCCGCCGGTCTCGTGCGCCAGCTCCTCGCGTTCAGTCGCGCCCAGGCGTTGCAGCCGCAGATTGTGAGCCTGAACCGGCTCGTCCGCGACAATGCGGACATCCTCACCAAACTCCTCCGGCCCGACAAGACCCTCGCGCTCGACCTGCAGGCCGACCCCGACCGCGTGCGGGTGGACCCGGCCCAGCTTCAGCAGGTGCTGCTCAACCTCACCCTCAATGCCCGCGACGCGCTGGCGCCCGGCGGGCAGGCGGTCATCCGCACGGCTTTCCACACGATCTCCCGGGGGCGCAACCGCCGGCTCGATGATCTGCCGCCGGGCCGCTATGTGGTCCTGACGGTCAGCGACAACGGCCTGGGCATGGACGAGTCGCTGCAGGCCCACCTCTTCGAGCCGTTCTTCACCACGAAGGAACCGGGCAAGGGCACCGGGCTCGGCCTGGCGCTGGTTTACGGGGTGGTGCAGCAGAGCGGCGGCCGGATCTTCGTGCGGAGTGCGCCGGGGGCGGGTGCGACGTTTGAGATCTTTCTCCCCGCCGTCACCGGCCCGGTGCGGGCCGACACCGCGCTGCCCTTTGCCCTGCCCGCGACGCGCGGGCGGGAAACGATCCTCCTGATCGAGGAGGACACGGTTGTGCGCAAGATGGTGGCCGGCATCCTCACCGCCGATGGCTACCGGGTGCTGGCCGCCGCGCAGCCCGGCGAGGGTTCGCGCCTCGCGCTGGCGGGACGGCCCGTCGAGTTGCTGATCACCCCGCTCGGGGCGGCCGGGGATGACTCGGAAAAACTCGCCCGGGCGCTCCACGCCTCGCACCCGGGCCTCCGGGTGCTCGCCACCGGGGGGGCCGAACCGCCCGGCCTCGCCTGGCTCCCGGCCGTGGACCAGGGCGCGTTGGTGAAGCCCTTTGCGTTGAGCGAGCTGCTCCGGGCCGTCCGCTCCCTCCTCGACGGCAAGGGCGTCCCCACCACCCCCCGCCACTACCCCACCCCCGGCTGAGGCCTCCGGCTCTTTCTCTTTCCTCCTTAGCTTTCTCCTTCCCGGTTTTTCCCCGCGGCTCCGAAATAACCCTGAGGATATAGAGAAAGAGGAAAGTTGGTAAAACGTCCTCCTCTCCGAATCAGAAATCCAAATTCCAGAATCCAAAATGTTGCTCCACCTCATCCGCCACGGCCACGCGCTTCCTGCCGACAAAGATTCCGCCCGGCCGCTCAGCCCGCGGGGTCGCGACGACGTGGTGACTCTGGCGGAGCATCTGCGGGCCGACCCGGCAGGCGCGCCCGCCGCCATCTGGCACAGTCCGTTCCGCCGGGCCCGGGAGACCGCCGCGCTGCTCGCCCAGCACGCCGGCCGCCAGGTGATGCTCATCGGCAAATCGCATCTCACGCCCGAGGCCGACCCGGAAAAAATCGCGCGCCTGCTGGCGGAGATGCCGCCGGTGGCCGACCTCGCGATCGTCGGCCACGAGCCGCACCTCGGCGCGTTCGCCACGCTGCTGGTCACCGGCACGGCCGGGCCGGTCAAATTCGCCCTGGAAAAGGCCGGGATGCTCACGCTCGCATCCGTTCCGGGAACGCACGAGGCCTCCGGCTTTCCCCGCTGGGAGGTGCGCGCGCATTTCGTGCCGCCGGCGGCCCGGTAGCGCTGGCCTCCTGTCCGGCCCTGACTTTCAAATCAAATTCGAATGTGGAACTCAGGAAATCAGGCCGGACCAATTTCTCGGCCGTTGTCCGCTCTCTGTTCCATGCTTCTCGTCCGTGCACTCTGCGGCCTCCGGGTTCCAATCTGTTTTCCGGCCCCGTCCGGCAGTGACTTCAAAATCAAATACGAATGTGGAACTCAGGAAATCAGGCCGGACCAATCTCTCGGCCGTTGTCCGCTCTTTGTACCATGCTTCCGCTCCGTGCGTCTGCGGCCTCCGGGTTCCAATCTGTTTTCCGTTCCTGATTTCCTGATTTCCATATTAAATTCGAATCTGGAACTCAGGAAATCAGGCCGGACCTAT
>CAIYUN010000020.1 GCA_903929355.1 uncultured Opitutaceae bacterium | reverse complement strand
GCAGGATCAGCGTCACTTGCACGTAGCCGACCGTGATGTAGGGCGTGATCTTCCCCACCATCACTTCAAAGGGCCGCACCGGCGTCGAGAGGAGGTTCTCCATCGTCCCGCGCTCCCGCTCCCTCGTGATCGCCAGCGCGGGGAGGATCCCTCTGCGCATTATCGCCTGAATCGCCCTCAAGGCGCGGTGAGCGGGGCCGGAAAACCGAGGAAGGCATGCGCGGGACTGCGGTCCGCGCCTACGGCCGCGCGCGGGAAAATCACAAAACGGGCGAACATGCCCCCATTCATATGGTCGGCCACATGGCAGTGCAGCAGCCAGCTGCCCGGATTGTCGGCCACGAGATCGGCCACCTTCATGCTGGCCGGCAGCAGCTCCATGACATCGGTGCGACGCACTCCGTCCTCCAACAGACGCACCCCGTGCCAGTGCGCCGTGTGGTTGTCGGCCTCGCCCCCCAGCCCGAGCAGATACCAGCGCACATGCTCGCCCTCGTTCATCTCCAGCCCCGGGAGGTTGCCGTAAATGCGGCCATTGATGGCGTAGCGCTCGCCGGCCTCGGTCAGCTCCTTGTCCGGCGCGCTGCCCCGCGGCGGCGCCCCGGCCGCTTTTGCGGCGGCGGCGGCATTGGCAAAAAGCAACGAGTTGACGGCATCGGCCGGCGCCAGGGCGGCGGCCGACGGCGGCACCGGACCGGCTGCGGTGGTGTCGAAGATCATGAACAAGGTCGCAAACTCGCGGTCCACATCGGCCGGGGTGCCATCGGGCCGGGCGCGGTGCGGATCGGTGACGACGATCAGGCCGGTCAGGCCCAGGTTGGACTCGGTGTCGCTGTTGACATGACTATGGTAGAGCCAGCCCTTGGAGCTGGGCTCGCCCGGGAGCGGACCGGAACTCTCGTCGAGCTGCCAGACATAGGTGAAACGCGCGCCCGGGGCGACGGCGGCGCCCCGGCCGGGGAGCGGCTGGTAATAAGCGCCCTCGCTATCCTTGTCGTAATGGACGCCATGCGGATGCATGGAAAGCGGCTGGTGGGTGCGGTTGAGGAAAGTGACGGCGAGAAAATCGCCGACGACCCCGCGCAAGACCGGGCCGAGAATGCCGAGGGTGGGGTTGGCGGGGGCCCTGGTGGTGAAAGACGCGTCGGTGTATTGGACATAACGCAGCATCAACGTGTCGCGGTTGGCCGCGATCATGGGCGGGATGGGATTCCCGCACACCTCATCCTTGCCCAACGGCAGGAAGTCCCAGACCACGGGCTCGGCGGCGATGAAATAGCGGCGGGTTTTACGCGGGTCGGGCGGATGGCCAAAGAAAGTTCCCCCCTGATCGCCGGCGGCGACGGTGGCGGTGGGCTGGACGAAATCAACAGCGGAAGGTGCGGCCTGCCCCCAAAGTGCGGGCCCGGCCGCAGCGACCAAGGAAGACAAGATGAAGAAACGGAGCATGGAGCGGGGAGAAAGGCCGACGGTGGGGGAGCCAGGCAGCAGAGACTGAGAGCCGAGCCGAGGGAGTCAAGGAGCCAACCCCGCGCGGTAGTGGGTCAGTTTGCCTTGTTTAGGTAGGGACGTCACTCCGTGGCGTCCGCAGACGGCTCGGAGAGCCGCCCCTGCCGTTGAGGTGTCATAGCCAAACTGACCCAGCACCACCCCGCGCGGGCTAGCGGCCGAAGGAGAAAGTCTCGCAGACATGCTTCCGATCCACGGGGCACTTGATCCCTGGGTGCATTTTGAGACGGGCGGCGGAAGCGTGATCGGGGGCAAACAACAGCACCGAGCCGCAAACCGGGCAAAGGATATTCACCTTGGCCGGATCGAGTTTAATGACCCGGAGAAAAAACTCATTCCCACGCTCGTAGGTCAAGGTGGTCATCGGTAGGAATGCAGATGCGTCTCAATGCGGATGCCCGGAGATTGACAAGCCACGGCATGTCTCATCCCGAGCCGCCCTCGCGACCAAAACTCCGGCCTCCAATTTGTAACTGGGTGCTCGGGGATGGTGGAATGCATGGCTGAGGTTAGAATGCTAGTGTTCGTGGGGTAACAAGACAAGCCGAAACACCCTACGATTGTGGGGTGTCCCTCATCCCCCACATTGCCAAGCGAATCAGGCAGCTGAGACTTCGCCATCAGATGACCCAGGAGGAGTTTGCACAGGTGGCGGGATTCAGCTTCAAGTTCTACCAGCAACTCGAATCTGGTAAAAAGAAGCAGATGTGGTTGGAAACGGTCGAGCGTTTGGCCGTGGCCTACGGATTGGACCCTTGGCAATTGCTGGCCCCGCAAATGCCCGTCGACACAAAGCTCGCCCGTGATGCCGCTGCCAGTCGTGTTCACAACAAGCTGCGTAAACGACAATAGAGAGACTCGATGCGTGCCAAAAACAGCACGCTCGGAAAAAGGGGTGGAATAAAAGGAATGGGAGGAATGGGGGGCTAACGCCTCATTAAAAGACCCGATAATGTCGGCGGCATGTTGGTCCCAACTGCTGCCATCCAGACCTATTTCAAAACCAAATGCTCACCCTCGCGTTCGCGCTTGGTGGGGCAGGGAGGCACCGTGTGGTACCTACCTAATGATGGACACATTTTTTAGGAAATTAGGGTGACACTTTTTGGGTTGAGGAAACGGTGATCAGGCCTTGGCAGACGAGCCAAGCTTCCGCGGCGTGGCGCCAAGCGGCGTTGAGGCTGCGTTGATC
>CAIYUN010000019.1 GCA_903929355.1 uncultured Opitutaceae bacterium | reverse complement strand
GGGAGGCCCCGTCTATGGCGGCAGCGGCCTTGGCCTCGTCTTGCTGATTGTTCTCATCATTTATCTGATGGGCGGTTTGAGCGCCAAGAAATAGGCCCGGAACCGGGTCATGCTGTTCCCGGATGATTTTGTGGCGACGAAAGAGGCAACGGTTCGGGCCGAACATCTCTTTGATAAAACCAAACGCCGCCACCACCGGGAATCCTAGTGGCAATTAACAAATGACTGCCTGACTCCGATCACGGAAGCCACGTACGCGAACTGGCGTCGGCCAGAAGGTGGAGCCGGAGGACCAAGCCCGCTCGCGGAGCTTCTCCGCCTATCACTTCTGAATCATGAAAATCTCCTAGGACGCCGAGGTGGACGCCCTCACTTCGTCACCTTGATGAGGAGGTAGAGAAAGGTCCCCGGCACTTCCTTGAACCAGTGCGGCGTCCCGGCGGGGATCACGATCATGTCGCCCTTGGTCAGGTGATGCGTCACGCCGCCCGTGATGGCGGTGGCGTGGGTTTCATTCGGCCCGGTCTGCTTTGGCTCCACCATGGTGCCGCCCGTTATAAAGGTCGCCGTGCCCTCGGTCACATAGATGATGTCGGTGTCGCGCTCATGAAACTCCACCGAGCCCGCCATCACGCGGCGGCCCGCCGAGATCTTGTAGCTGGTATTGAGCAATAACGGCAGCCCCTTGGCGAAGGAGTCGTCGACCTTGGCGTGGTCGAGCATGATTACGTCAGTTGGAGGCGCATTGAGCGAGGCGGCGCGGGCAGCAACGCCGAGGACGAGCATGGCGAGAAGGGCAAGGGGTTTCATCGCGATGGTTTTGACGCTTTTCACTGACGGTCGCAAGGCTCGCCTCATAGGATGGGTCTGCAGGGCCGCCTTTAGATCCCGATCCGTTTCGACCACAGATTTCACGGATGGCACAAATGATCGCGCGAGACGGGCCGATCTGAAATGGCTGGCAACGTTTACGTTCCACGGCATGGGTTTTGGGCGAATTTATACCCCGTCCGTTGCTTTGGCTGCTACAGTTGTTGGCGCGGACTTTTCATCCGTCTTCGGTTTCCCCTCCCGCTTCCATGATCGTTCCTGCGCCCCGCCGCTCCGTTCGCTTGCCGGGTTTTTCCGTGTCAGGTTGTCCATTATTCCGCTGTGTGGCGCTGGTGGTCGGTCTCGCCGCGCCCATGCCGGCGGGATTTGCACAAGTGGTGGCCGCGCCGCCGGAGCCGGTCACACTGTCGTCGGGCTGGGTGATGCAGGACGTCGCCCGGGTGAAGGCCGCCGGTGACGCCATCTCAAAAGCAGGATTCGACTTTCAGATTTATACGCCGGTGCCCTATGCGTCTCCGCCCACGGCGGGTGCCAATGCGCCCACGACGACGGTCATCCCCGATGCCGTTCGATTCGCGGCACGGGGCACCTGGCGTGGTGCGCCCGGTGCGGGTGGACCACCGGTCCCTGAATCCGGACCGTCTACGCCGGCCATCCTGGCCGAGGGCTGGCCGTTGGACCCGGAAGCACATCGGCCGAGTTTTTCGTCGGGCTGGGTGCAGGCACCGCCGCCTTCGTCGTCGGCATGGTATCGCGCGACGGTGCCGGGCACGGTCTTGACCACCCTCGTCAACAACCAGGTCTATCCCGAGCCGCTCTTCGGTGAAAACAACCGTCCCAATATCATCCCGGAGAGCTTGGCGCGCACGTCCTATTGGTATCGCACGGAGTTCGCCGTGCCGGCGGACTTCGCCAACCACCAGGTCTGGCTGAATTTCGCGGGGATCAACTATCTTGCCGACGTGTGGGTCAACGGCTCGCGGGTCGGCACGATCCGAGGCGCATTCATGCGGGGCTGTTTCAATGTTACCGCCCTGGTTCGGCCCGGCGCCATGGCCGCGGTCGCGGTGTTGATCCACCCGCCGCCGCATGCCGGCGATCCCTGGGAGAAGACCGTCGCGAACCAGCGCGGCCCCAACGGCGGCGGCGTCAACGGCGCCCTCGGCCAGGACGGGCCGACATTCGTCGCCTCGATCGGCTGGGACTGGGTGCCGGGCATCCGCGACCGCCAGATGGGCATCTGGCAAAAGGTGAGCCTGGCCGCCAGCGGCCCGGTGGTGGTGAAGGATCCCGGTGTCACGACCGTGCTGCCGCTGCCGAAAACCGATTCTGCGGATGTCTCCATCGAGGCCACCGTGCAAAACCTCTCCGACGTCCCGCAGAGGGGCGTATTCAGCGGCCGACTCGGCGAGATCACCTTCAGGTCGCTTCCGATCACCCTCATGGCCAACGCCTCGCAGGTCATCCGCCTCAACCCGGCGAACACGCCGCAACTCCGCGTGGCCCATCCGGAGCTCTGGTGGCCCAATGGTTTCGGCGAGCCCCATCTTTACCCGGTGCATCTCAGCTTCGATATCGGCGGTGTGCCCTCCGACACGAAGGACTTCAACGTCGGCCTCCGCCAGATCACGTACGTGCGGCCGAGCATGGCCGAGCCCGGAAATCTCGTGCTCGTGGTCAACGGTGCGCCCGTCTTTGCCCGCGGTGGCAACTGGGGCATGGATGAGGCGCTGAAACGCATCCCGGCCGAACGCCTCGACGCGCAGGTCCGGCTCCACCGGGATGCCAACTACAATATCATCCGCAACTGGGTCGGCCAGGCCACGAGTGAGGATTTCTACGCGGCCTGTGACAAGTACGGCATCATGGTCTGGAACGATTTCTACCTGGCGAACGGTGCGAACGGCCTGGCGCCGACCGACACCGAGCTCTACCTGTCCAATATGCGCGACACGGTGCTCGCGTACCGCAATCATCCGTCCATCGCGGTCTGGTGCGGGCGCAATGAGACCGATCCTCCGCTGGCCATCGACGAGGGCTGCCGGCGCATCGTCGCGGAGCTCGACCCGGCGCGGTTCTACCAGTCGAACTCGGCGCGGGGCAACGGCGCCTCCTCGAATGGCGGCGGTTACAGTTGGCGCGCGCCGGCCACCTTCTACGCCAATTCCGGCTTCGCCTTCAACACCGAGTGCGGCACCGCCTCGATCCCCAACCTCGAGTCCATCCAGGCGTGGCTGCCCGAAAAGGACTGGTTCGGCGCCAACTTTCCCAATGACGACTGGGCGGAGCACGACTTGGTGACGGGTGCGGGCAACCTGCCGGGGCCGGGTGCGTTTCAAAACATGATCACCGCCCGCTACGGGCCCTACCGGAGCCTGCCGGAATTTGTGCGCAAGGCGCAGCTCGCCAATTACGAGGACTTCCGTGCGATGTACGAGTCGCGCGAGGTGCGGCTGTTTGACCCCTGCACCGCGATCATCACGTGGATGAGCAATCCGGCCCAGCCGTGCTTCGTCTGGCAGGTGTACGACTATTCGCTCGAGCCGTTCAGCTCGTTCTTCGCCGTGCAGAAGGCCTGCGAGCCCGTGCACATCATGATGACACAGGACGCCGCCAACACCGTCGCGGTCATCAATCACACGTTGCGCCGGCTCGAAGGCTTCACGGCGCGCGTGCAGATCTGCAACCTCGATGGCACCCCAAAATTCGATCGCACGATCGCCATTCCCGCGGCTGAGGCGTCCGCCGCCACCCGGCTCGAGGCGGTGCCGACGCCGGCGGGCCTGTCGCCGGTGCATTTTGTGAAGCTCACGCTGCTGGACCCGCAAGGGAAGGTCGTCTCGGACAATTTCTACTGGCGCGAGACCGTGGCAGACGACCTGCGGGCGCTCGACAGCATGCCCGACGTCGATCTTGGAGCGAAGATTGTCCGGCACGACCGGGAGGGAAAGGTGCTCCTCGACGTGACGCTCACGAACCCGACGGCGAACGTGGCGGTCATGGCTCACGTCCAGCTGCGCAATGCGCGCACGAACGCCCGCGTGCTGCCGGCGTTCTACACGGACAACTATGTCTCGCTGCTCCCCGGCGAAAATCGGACCCTGACGATCGAGGCCGCAGTGAAGGACTTGGGCGAAGACGAACCGCTCGTCGTGCTCGACGGCTGGAATACCATAACCACGCCGCAGGACTTCACCGCCGGCGGCCGTTCTCGCATCGCGCCGAACGGGAACGCGATCATCCCGGCCGCTGCGCGGAACCGCGTCGCTAGGGCAGGAATTGTCCCGTGACCGAGGCTTCGTTCGCCCGCGAACATTGCGATCTTACTCGTCACCGCTGCGTGAGAGGCTAACGCTCGGCTCAACATGAGTTCTCCCATCGTCGCCCAGAAATCCCCCTATCCGGCAAACGTCGAGGCCGGCAAAACCTATGCCTGGTGCGCCTGCGGCGGCAGCAAGAGCCAGCCGTACTGCGACGGTTCGCACAAGGGCACGGGATTTTCGCCCACGATGTTCAAGGCTGAAAAGACCGGCACGGTTTACTTCTGCGGCTGCAAGCACTCGAAGGCCGGCGCCACGTGCGACGGCTCGCACAAGGCGCTTTGAGGTGGGCGGCAGAAGGGGCCGGCTGTAGGAGCGGCTTTATGCCGCGATGCTTGGCTGGCGGGTGGGGTCGACGCGGCGTAAAGCCGCTCCTACAGGTTTCTGACCGGGGCCGCTTCCGGACTTTTACGCCAGCCTGAAGCCGAGCGCTCCCAGCTCGTTCAGGTGAAAGGGCGCGCTGGCCAGCAGCTCCTGCAGCTTGGCCAGTACCTCCGTCCGCGTGGGGGCGCTGAACTTGGATGCGCCGTCGTCGGAGTCGTGCACGTGCACCTCCCAAGTGCCGGTCGCCTCGTCGGGCCCGACGTGAAACAAGGACCCGTGCAGGTAATTCCCGGGCAGCCCGGGGTGGGGGCCGGCGCCGGGCACGAGGAACAGCGTGTGCAGCGGATCGTGGATCACGGTCCCGTGTTTGGCGCGGTGGTGGACGGCCTTGCCGATCACCATGATCCGGCAGCTTTCCGCCCGTGGCTGCAGGCTGGCAGGCAACGACTGCACGTAGCGATCGTAGATCGCGGTATTGGACTCCAGCGCGTCTTCTGTGATCTGCCCCGCGATGAACGCCTCGAGGTTCTGTGCATGAAAAAGCGGGAGCCGGGCGAGCGAGCGCGCGGTGACATGACCGCCCTTGTGGTCGGCATGGGCGTAAACCTGTTGCGCCGCGTAGAGCCGCTTCAAGGCATCCTGATAGGCGGGAGTCCCGGGCAGCGCGCCGACGGGACTGAGCTCAATCTTATCCAGGGAGGCGTGATCGAACTCGGCGTGGGGATCTTGGGACATGGGGAGTGGGGTTGGGGTCAGCGGCGGACGCTGAAGGCCTGGGGACGGAAAACACAGAATGGAAGACGGAGGATCGGATGGCAGACGGCGGGTTACAATCCGCATTCATGGGGAACGGAGCCAGGAAGCGGCGAAGCCATGAAGGCCGTTCACGGCGGCCGGATTTTTTGCCACGGATCGGATGTAGGAGCGGCTTCACGCCGCGATGCTTCGCCCTGCGGACCCCAACCATCGCGGCCTAAAGCCGCTCCTGCATTTTCAAACCGATACACGACCGGATTGCGGGATCCGAGCCCAAGGAATTCCGACCGTAAAATCCGCAGCTGACTTTCGCCGTGCAGTGTCCGTCCTTCTGGACTTCCGGTCTTCCCGCCTCCGCCACCCGCGCCCTTCCCATGTCCCGCCTCTCGTTCACGCTCGAAAGGGAATCCCCCGGCTCCAAGGCCCGTGCGGGGCGTTTCCAGACCGCCCATGGCGAGGTGCGCACGCCCGTGTTCATGCCGGTGGGCACCCAGGCGACGGTCAAGAACATGACCGTGGAGGGCCTAAAGGCCCTCGATGTGCAGGTGCTCCTCGCCAACACCTATCACCTGCTGCTCCGGCCCGGCCCCAGGGTCTTTGAGAAATTCGGCGGCATCCACCGGTT
>CAIYUN010000018.1 GCA_903929355.1 uncultured Opitutaceae bacterium | reverse complement strand
GGTGGCGTCTGCCACCGGTGCGGCACCCTTGCCCCGGCCGAAGAGGCTCCAGACCACCAAGGCCATGACCAGCCCCACGACCGCCACCAGACCGCCGAGTTGAAAAATCGCCGTGCGGTTGGCGGTGGGCTCCGCCATGGCTCGGGCCGAAAAGGGCATGGGCTTGCGCCCCAGCGCCGACAACGCGGGCGCGGGGCGCACCTCCGGCGCGGCGGCGGACTCGCCCCGCGGCTCGTCGCCGGCCTTGCCGCCGGCGCTCAGGTCCATGCGGCCGTAAACCTCGCGGTTGATCGGGCGCGCCGTGCGCGGGCTGTCGAGCCCGAGCGCATCGAACTCGCCCACCAGCTTGTCGGCGGGGAGCTTCAGCCAGTGGGCGTAGTTGCGCAGGAAGCCGCGCACATACAATGGGGTCAGGCCGAGGTCGAATTTGTTGGTCTCCAGCTTCTGCAGGTAGTCGCCGCGGATCTTGGTCGCCTCCGCCGCCTCCCGGAGGGACACACCCTTGCGCTTGCGGGCTTCTTCGAGGCGTTCACCGATGGATTGCATTGGGGTGGGGATTTACAGGGGTTGGGGTGGGTTGAAAAGGATTAAGTGGGGGACACGGCACGGCGGTGCCGTTCGTTGTGCTTGGTGCTTGGTGCTTGGTTCCCGGCTGCAACTCACAGTGCGTCCAAGTCCTTCAAGATCTCCCGCGGGCTTGAGCCGTTCTCCGGGCCCACGATGCCGCGCTCCTCCATCAGATCCACCAGCCGCGCCGCCCGGTTGTAACCGATGCGCAGCCGGCGCTGGATCATCGAGGTCGAGGCCCGCTTGGTCGAGCGCAGCACTTCCAGCGCCTTTTTCAACAGCGCCTCGTCGTCGAGATCCGCGTTGTCCTCGGTGTCCTCCGTCTCCTCCGCCTCGGCCTCGGCGGCCGCCCGGTCGATCTGCTCCTGCACCGAGTGGTCGTATTGTGGCAGCCCGTTGTTTTTCTTCAGCGACTCGACGATGCGCAGCACCTCCTCGTCCGAGACAAACGCCCCCTGCGCCCGCACCAGCCGCGACGTGCCCGGCGGCGAGAAGAGCATGTCACCGCGGCCGATCAGCGTGTCCGCCCCCTTGCCGTCGAGGATCGTGCGCGAGTCCACCTGCGAGGCCACCTGGAACGCGATGCGCGAGGGCAGGTTCGCCTTGATCACGCCCGTGATCACGTTGACCGACGGCCGCTGCGTCGCGATGATCAGGTGGATGCCGGCCGCGCGCGCGAGCTGCGCCAGCCGCGCAATGCTCGTCTCGATCTCTGCCGGCGCGACCATCATCAGGTCCGCCAGCTCGTCGATGATCGCGACGATGTAGGGCAGCCGTTCCGGCAGCTCCACGCCGTCGTCGGTCCCGAGTGGATCCACCCCGGCCAGCGCGCCCTGCGCGTCGGTCGCCGGCGGCGCGGCGTTTTTCTTGCGCGCGTTGTAGCCGGTGATGTTGCGCACGTTGGCCTTGGCGAACTGCTGGTAGCGGTTCTCCATCTCCTTGAGCAGGATCTTGAGCGCGGCCGGCACTTTCTTCGGCTCCGTCACCACCGGGATGAGCATGTGTGGCAGCGTGTTGAAAATTTTCAGCTCCACGACCTTCGGGTCCACCATGATCAACCGCACGTCTTTCGGGCTCTTTGAGTAGAGGATCGAAGCGATGATGGCGTTGATGCACACGCTCTTGCCCGACCCCGTCGCCCCCGCGATCAGCAGATGCGGCATCTTGGCCAGGTCCGAAATCAATGGCTCGCCCGACACGTTTTTGCCGAGCGCGATCGGCAGGTCGGCCTTGGTCTTTTCCCACTCCTCGCTCTCGAGGATCTCGCGCAACCCCACCTGCGTCGCCTGGCGGTTGGGGATCTCCACCCCCACCACCGCCTTGCCCGGGATCGGGGCGAGGATGCGCACCGACTGCGCCTTCATGCCCAGGGCGATGTTCTTGTCGAGGCCCGCGATCTTCTCCACCCGCACGCCGGGAGCCGGCGTCAGCTCGTAACAGGTGATCACGGGGCCCAGGATCACCTCGCCCGGCGTCACTTCGACATCGAACTCGCCCAGAATCCGCACCAGATCGGCCATGTTGCGCGTGTGCTCGTCCTTGCTGTCCTCCGCCGGGTGCGCCTGCTCCTGCAGCAGCTCCAGCTCCGGGAAGATGTAATCGCTGTCCGGGTTCTGCGGGACGATCCCCTTCCCTTTTCGGGTCTCCTTCGGTTTGACGATGTTGAGCTCGAGCTTGCCTGCGGGCGCGGCCGGCCGGTCCGGGCGCGGCGTCGGTGTCGGCGTCGGCGTAAGTGCGGGTGCGGGCTGGGGCTTCGCCTCAAGTTTCGGTTCCGACTTGGGCTCCGGCTTGGTGGCCGGCGTCGGCATGAAGGTCGCCGGAAACACCCCCGAGCCCGGCAGCACCATCGGCGCGGGGGCGGACGCCGGCACGGGCTTGCGCTGGACCTGCTCCGGTTTCGCCGGCTCCGCCACCGCGAGGCGCGCCTCCTTGGGCCGCTCGCGCCAGTCGTGAAACCGCTGCAGCAGATCCCCGAAGGTCCGGCCGATGTCCCGCGTCAGGACAAAGACGAGCGCGCTGCCGTAAACGCACAGCAGCAATGCACCGGCGCCAAACACCCCGATGTTTTTTTCCAGCACTTCGGCGTATAAAAACCAGCCCAGCCCCCCGCCCAGCCCGGCGGAAAAATACTCGCTCTTGAGGTTGATCATTGCCGCGAGACCGCTCGCCGCAGAGACGGCGAGGCCCATGGCGACAAACCGCGACACCCGCAGCCGCCGCGCATGCCACAGCGCGAGCCAGCCCGCCCAGAGGCAGAAGACTGGTGGCAGCCAGGCCGCCAGCCCGAACCACACCACGCCCATGCGCGCGAAATCCGTCCCCAGCCGGCCGGCCCAGTTGTCCGCCGGCATCAGATGCGGGTCCGTCGTGTCGCTCGGGAGCATCAGGCCGTGCTGCCGCGGACTGTAGTCGAGCATTGCCACCAGCAGCCAGGTCCCGAGCAACCCGCCGCCGATCGCCACGAGCCAGTTGGGCTCGAAGCGCGGCGCCGTGTTGTTCATGGACGGACCTTGGTTGGGATTTGGACTCGGAGGCTTGGGCATGGAAGGTCGGTCGGCCGGTTGACCGTCCTCATTCCAAGCCCGCCCCCCGCCCCGTCAAACGCATTATCACCCCTTCCACGCAAACAATCTTTTGCTTTCTGGGCGTTACTTGCCCTCGGTCTCGGATCTCCTCCGATCCGGCATCGAACCGATCCGACGGATCAGGGAAATCGGACCGATCATGGCCCTCTGATTCCTCCTCCTGCTCCGTTTTCATCCTGCCTAATTCATCTTGGTCCTTTCCCGTCAGCTCCCCGGAGCCAGCGCCAGCCGGAACCCCAGGTTGATGTCGCGAGCATCGGGAAATTCATTGCGCCGAAACGCATAGCGACAAAAGGCCGCGTCATAGTCCCAACTCCCGCCGCGCAGGACGCGAAACTTTCCCGCCGCCGGCCCGGTGGGATCGGTCACCGCCCCGCCTGGATAGGTCTTGAACCAGTCCCGGCACCACTCCCACACGTTGCCGTGCATGTCGAACAACCCCCATTCATTGGGCGGCCGCGTGCCGACCGCGTGCGTGGTGCCCTCGCTGTTCTCGGCAAACCAGGCCAGCACGTGCATGTCGCCCGGATCCCCGACGGTCGTCCCCGCCCGGCAGGCGTACTCCCACTGCGCCTCCGTCGGCAGGGTGAGCACATAGCCCGCCGGCAGGCGGCCCGCCGCGCGCTCCTGTTCCGTCAGCTTCTGGCCAAACGCCATTGCGTCCTCCCACGAGATGCTTTCCACCGGCAGCGTGGCTCCCTTGAAGTGGCTTGAATTGTCCCCCATCACGGCCGTCCACTGCGCCTGCGTCACCACGGTGGCGCCCAGAAAAAAATCCTTGGTCAGTGTCACCTCCGTCTGCGGGCCTTCGTTCGGGAAACGTCTGGCCTCGGCGGCGGGGCTACCCATCAGAAAGGTGCCGGCGGGGATCGGCACCAGCCGGATTCCGGTGATGGTCTCGAACTGCCCGGCAAATGCCGCGAGCTTCCCCTGCATCACGGCCTTTTGTGCGGCCGTCAGTGATGGCGCCGACCGTGGCGCCGCCCCCGCCGGCGCCTGGCTCTGCCCCCGTCCGGAAATCGCCCCCAAAGCCGCGAGGACCACCGCCAAAGCGATCCGCGCCATCGGCTTTTTCTGGGACAAGTCGGGGGCGTTCATCGGGGTGGATTGGACTTCGGGCCGCCACCCAAGCGCAACCTCCCTTCCCCGTCGAGCCCCGTCTCACCCTGGTCGCGCCCTCATGCCACGACGGCGGATCCGTCCGCTGGCTCTTTCCCCTTCGCTTACCCTTTCGTCGGATACCAGGTCCCCCATGCTGTTCCACAAATCCGAGTGAAGATTTCGACCCCTGCGCAAAAGGCTGGCAGCGCGCCCGGGAGGCTGGCACTATCCCCATCGTGATCCTCACCCCGGACGAACTCGACTCTTTTCTCCAGGCCAAAAATGGCGCCCCGCACGACCTGCTCGGCATGCATCCGGCGACCAAGGGCCGGGCCGGCGGCCTGGTGGCGCGCGCCTTCATCCGGGACGCGGCGACCTGCGCCGTGGTCGAGCTGGATTCCGGCAAAGTCCACCCCATGGACCGGCTCGCGGCCGAGGGCTTCTTTGAGCTCTTTCTCCCGCGCCGCAAAAATCTCTTCCCCTACCAGCTCCGGGTCACGCGTCATTCGGGCGAGCTGCGGCAGTTTTACGATCCATATGGTTTTCTGCCCACGCTGGGCGAGCAGGATCTGTATCTGTTCAACGAGGGCAACGAGCACCGCAGCTACGACAAGCTCGGCTCCCATCCCCGCGTGATCGGCGGGGTGGCCGGGGTGTCCTTTGCGGTGTGGGCGCCGGGGGCGGCGCGGGTTTCGGTGGTGGGCAATTTCAACGACTGGGACGGCCGCTATCACCCGATGCGCACGCTGGGGGCGTCGGGGGTGTGGGAGCTCTTCATCCCCGGCCTGGGCGAGGGCGAGCTCTACAAGTTTGAGCTGTTCGACCAGGGCTGCCGCATCCGCCTGAAGACCGACCCCTACGGCACCTACTTCGAGGCCCCGCCGGGCAACGCCGCGATCGTCTGCAATCCGCGCCACCACCAGTGGC
Source organism: uncultured Opitutaceae bacterium (assembly GCA_903929355.1). Taxonomy (GTDB): domain Bacteria; phylum Verrucomicrobiota; class Verrucomicrobiia; order Opitutales; family Opitutaceae; genus CAIYUN01. The sequence continues at coordinate 108,177 of CAIYUN010000018.1, read as the reverse complement.
AGGACGAGGCCTGGCTCGCCCGCCGCCGGGAGGGTGCCGGCCGGCCCGACCAGCCCATCTCGGTCTATGAGGTCCATCTCGCCTCCTGGAAACGCCAGCACCACGACGGCAACCGGCCCTACACCTACCGCGAGCTGGCCCCCATGCTGGCCGACTACGTCGCGGACATGGGCTTCACCCATGTCGAGCTGATGCCCGTGGCGGAGCACCCATTCGACGGCTCGTGGGGTTACCAGGTCACGGGGTTCTTCGCGCCGACGCACCGCTTTGGGACGCCGGAGGATTTCTGCTTTTTCGTGGACCACCTGCACCAGCGCGGCCTGGGGGTCATCCTGGACTGGGTGCCCGCACATTTCCCCCGCGACAGCTTTGCCCTCGCGGAGTTCGACGGCACGCACCTCTACGAGCACGCCGATCCGCGCCAGGGGGCGCACCAGGACTGGGGCACGCTGATCTTCAACTTTGGCCGGAACGAGGTCCGGGGGTTTCTCGTCGCCAACGCCCTGGCGTGGCTCGACCGCTACCACCTCGACGGCCTGCGCGTGGACGCCGTGGCCTCGATGCTCTATCTCGACTACTCGCGCAAGGAGGGCGAGTGGATCCCCAACCGGCACGGCGGGCGCGAGAACCTCGAGGCCATGGCCTTCCTGCGCGAGACCAACCGGCTGGTGCACGACTACTATCCCGGCGTGCTGATGATCGCGGAGGAGTCCACCGCGTTTCCGGGCCTGACGCAGCCGGTGGCCGAGGGCGGGATCGGCTTCGACCTCAAGTGGAACATGGGCTGGATGCACGACACGTTGAAATATTTTCAAAAGGAGCCCGTCCACCGCCGCTGGCACCACAACGACCTCACGTTTGGCGCGCTCTACCAGTTCACGGAGAAATTCATCACAGTGTTCTCGCACGACGAGGTCGTCCACGGAAAGGCCTCGATGCTCTACAAGATGGGGGCGTGGCACATCCCGGAAAAGGCCGCCAACCTGCGCGCGCTCTACGCGCACATGTGGGCGTGGCCCGGCAAGAAGCTGCTGTTCATGGGGTGCGAGTTCGGGCAGTCGCACGAGTGGGCCTACGCCGGCCAGCTCGACTGGCACCTCTGCCAGTATCTGGACCATGAGGGCATCCGACTGCTGGTGCGCGACCTCAACCGTCTCTACGTCGCGGAACCGGTGCTCAGCCGGCATGACCTTGATTCGCGCGGCTTCCGCTGGATCAACTGCCATGACGCCGAGCGCAGCGTCGTCTCCTACCTGCGGCTGGACGAGAATGAGCGGGTCATCTTCGCCATCGTGGGCAATCACACCCCGGTCATCCGCCACGCCCATCGTATCGGAGTGCCACGGCAGGGATATTGGAGGGAGGCGATCAACACCAACAGCCAGTATTACGGCGGCAGCGGCCTCGGCAACGATGGCGGCAAAACCACGGAGGAGGTCGCCGCCGACGGCTTCAGCCAGAGCCTGAGCCTCACGCTCCCGCCGCTGAGCACGACAATCCTGAAGTGGACCGCGGAGGGGTGAGATTGGAGTGATCAACCCGGAGGAATTGGCCACGGGTGGCCCTGGTTTTACAAAGCTGGAGCGTCGACCCGCCCCCATTCCGGGCTTGCAAACCGCCCCACGCGGAAGCCTGATGACGATTCGCCTTCTCCCCCGAGGATGGCCTCCCCTGTCCGTGTCCGCCCCACCCCACCTTTCATCAACTGCGCCCATGCAGTCACCCCGCCCTGTCCGACGCCCCACCGGCCGCCGGGGCCGGCCCCAACTGTCCGGTTTTGCAATCCTCATCAGCATCGCTCTGCTGTCCTTCCTGGTGCTCCTGCTCCTGTCGCTCAGCCTCCTGACCAGGGTCGGCACGCAAATTACCGCGAACAACCTGCAGACGGCCCAGGCCCAGCAGAACGCGCTGGTGGGGCTCAATATCGCGCTGGGCCAGTTGGAAAAATACGCCGGCCCGGACCAGCGGATCACCACGCCGGCGGAGTTTGGCGACCCGACGCTCAACAAATCCGCCGCGTCCATTCCCTGGACCATGTCCGGCAGCTCCGGCACGGTGAATGTATCGGTCCCGATCAACCCCAACTGGCCCGCCATGGGCGTGGTTGCACCGGTGGCGGGCACCCGCCAGTGGACAGGGGTGTGGGGCAACCGCGATCCCGGCGGGCAGATCTTCACCAAAACGCCGACCCCGGTGTTCCTCAACTGGCTGGTGAGCGGCAACGAGGGGGCCACGGCCGCCAGCACGACCCCCTATGGGCAGATCAACACGGCCCCGCCCGCCGCCAGCATCGCGTTCACCCCGACCATGAGTGTGACCCCCGCCCTCTCGGCCAGCACCACGTACGCTTCACCCTTGCAGTTTGCCGGGGGGGCCGGCCCGGCCCAGGCCGTGCTGCTCGTGGGGCCCAACACCGCCGGCACCCTGTCCGAGACGGTCACCTATCCCACGGCGGTGTCCGGGACGATCTCCATCGCCCAGAGCGTTTCGTTCACGACCAGGCCGGAGGACCGGTTTGTGGTCGCGCCGCTGGTGACCATCTCCGCCAGCGCCAGCCTGATCCCCGGCTTCTCCGGCACGACGGCCAAGGCCATCGGCCGCTATGGCTATGCCGTGCTGGACGAAGGGGTGAAGGCCAAGGCCAATGTGCGCGACCCCTTTGACGGGCAGAGCTCCACCGCGCTACTCAACTCCACGGGCACCTACAGCGCCCGGCTCAGGATGCAGGCGGCGCAGCGGGTCGGCATCGAGTTGGTGCAGGGATTTGCCGACTCGAACGGCTCGGTGCCCACCACCAGCATCTCCTATCCGGTCAACCCGGCGAACGTGGTCGCCAGCACGCAAATTGACCGGGTGTTGACACCGGCTCAGGTGCGCCATTTGGACCCCAACGCCACGACCGCCGCGACCGACACCGCCCTCAAGCTGCGTTTTCACGATCTGACCACCTATTCCTTCGGGGTGTTGGCGGACTCGCAGCGCGGCGGTCTGCGGCGTGACCTGACGGCCATCCTGGAGGATGCCCAGGTGTTCAGTAATTACACCGGCCTGAACCTCCTGCCCGACCGGGACGAACCAAGCTTCGATCTGGCCTCAAAATCCTCCAGCACCGGGCTCCTGCCGAGCCTTGATCAGTCGATGCTCGACCCCAACCTCCCGAACAATGCGACCGCGTTCAGCAACGCCGGCACCTTCACCATCTCGCCGACACGGGTCAGCCCCAAGTCGCGTTTCGCCTACGGCACCACCCTCGGCAGCGTGGCGGTCGAAAACCATGGCCCGACGTGGGACCGGCTGCGCAACTTTTACCAGCTGCCCGGCCTGGTCACCGGCACACCCCCGACGGTGAATGTGCAGGCGGCCGACCCGGCCCACATGCCCATCACGCCGGTGTTTGTCCAGATCCGCACCTATTTCGGTCTGCAGAGCAACAGCGGCTTGTTTGGCCTGCGCCACTACCTCGCCATCATTCTCGGCAACCCCTACTCCGTGAACCTGGTCGCGCCGAAGGGTCTGAATTTTGTCATCCGGCAGCCCGGCCTGAACAACAGCGTCGCCAACTACTCACAGGGCCAGGTGGGCTCCGCCAACTCCCATGGCGCCTGGGCCGTCGCCCTCTCGAACTCGGGCGGGTCGAACAACAACAACGGCGACGTGAGCTGGGGCTCCTCGCTTTTCACCGGCTTCCCCGACCCCCGCCAAAGCTATACCCTGGCCCCGGCGGGCAGCGTGTTGCCCATCGTCAACAGCGGCCTGGGCACGGTGCAAAACAACAACACCCTCGAGCAGAACTGGCAGCCTGTGCCGGATCCCCTGGCCTCGACGATGGGCAGCGTCCTGTTTCACGCCTCCGACTCCGGCTCGGCCGGCAGCGCCCTCAACCTCCCCGCCGGCAAGCTGGTCGTCCTGGCGGTAACCGGCAGCAGCCAGACGGTGCCCTATGCGGCCTCGTATGGCACGCCGCCACAAATTGAGCTGAGCCCTTTGCCGAGCAACGCGATCAGCAGCTCGTACTATGTTTACAACACCACCACTACCGTCACCACGAGCCAGCACACCCAGGTCAATTACGGCGACAACCTCAGCCTTTACATGCTGGATCCCGCTTACACTTCGTCCACCTATGCCGTGCCTCAGTATGGCCGGGTGCTGCAGGCGATTATCGGCTTCAACATGACCCAGGGCGGCGCGTCGGCGAACGACCAGACGGTCACGACCAGCTCCGAGGTTTACAACGGCGGAAGTTTCATTGAGAATCTGGCGCTGGCCAAAGGCACGCCGTGGAACGAAACCGGGGGCAACGTGGATGGGGTCACCTTCTCCCGCGGGAATTATTTCCGCACGTACATCGACTACGGCCTGACCAACGTCTTTCGCGCCTTCCCGGCGGCGTTGCCCAACGGGCCATGGTGGCATGTCAGCAATTGCGGCACCGTCAACGGCTACGTGGGCTCCTTTGACAACGATGGCCAGGCCAACAACACCCTCAACGGATTTGCCGTCTACACCAACAACCTGACGGGGGGCTCGGGCGATTTTGGCTGGGGCTACGACGCCGACCTCCCCTACGCGGACTCTTCCACCGTGCTGTTTGACCTGCCCCGGCGGACCTACAGCGGGGCGGGCAGCCCGGAGGAGCCGGTCCTTTCCCTCGGATACCTGCGCCACGCCAACCTTTCGGCCGACGACGAGTATCTCTCGCCCGGCTACCAGCCGGCCAGCCAGATCGGCCAGTCCTTCTTCAGTCCCCAAGTGACGCGAACCGCCTCGTTGCAACTGCGCCCCAACCTCTATTTCAGTGGCAACGGCCACGCCAACACCTCCTATTACGACCTGAGCTACCTGCTCAATGCCGCTTTTTGGGACAGCTACTTTTTCTCCACCATCCCCACGGCCGCCACCAGCACCGGCCTGCCCGACAATCCCCGCCTCAAATTCGCGGCCGGCGTCGTCCCGAACGTCACCAAGCTCGGGGTGAGGACGCCCACCGCGACGGTACCCGACGCGCTGAACCCCACCCAGTCCCTCCCGAAGGAATATGTGGGCGGGCGTTACCTGATGATCGACGGTGCCTTCAACATCAACTCCACTTCCGTGGAGGCTTGGAAGGCCGTTCTCGCGAGCCTGCGCCGACGGGCCGCCAATGCCACCGACACCGAGCTGGCCACCAAGCCCTCGGCCTTCCCCCGCTCCCTCCTCCAGCCGTTCGACAGCACCGGGGCGGAAAATGTCGGCGGCGTCTCCCCCTCAACCTTTGGGTCGCACGGCGGATTCCGCCGCCTGACTGACCCGCAGATCAACGCCCTCGCGACCAATATTGTGCTGGAGATCCGCGCCCGCGGGCCGTTTCTCTCGCTCGCGCATTTCATCAACCGCACCGGTCTCACCGGCACCGTGAGCGCCACCCTCTCCCTCTCGGCCGTCGCGGACATCAACGACACCCGGACGCTGGCCGGCGCGCTGCAAACCGCCATTGAGCGGACGGGACTCAACTCCGGTTTCCCGGGCCAGCCGCTGGTCGGCACCAACTTCACCTCGCATGCCGCCACCTCCACTGATTATGTCCTCGGGGTCTACACCAAAGGCTACGATTCCGGCCACACGGGGGGCGTCTCGGTGCAGCAGCTTTACGCGGATCCCATGCCCACCGGGTCCAACACCACGCTCACCTTCTCCATGGCGACGCTCGACCGCTCGACCGGCGTCCCCGGCTGGTTCACGCAGGCCGACCTGCTCCAGGCACTCGGACCGTCGCTCGCGGCGCGCTCCGACACTTTTGTGGTGCGCGCCTACGGCGACGTGCTGGATCCGCTCAACACCACCAACCCGGCCAGCCCGGTGGTGCTGGCGCGGGCTTGGTGCGAGGCGGTGGTGCAGCGCTTTCCTGACTACGGGGATCCGACCGACCAGCCCTACGTCCACCCCGCCAAGGCCGACGCCACCAACCAGACCTTCGGCCGCAAGTTCCGCGTCGTAACTTTCCGCTGGCTCACCCCCCAGGACATTTGATTTTGCTACCAGTAAATTTCCCCGTTAGTTTCCCGTCCTCCTGTCCCCGTCTTCACCTCGCCATGAAATCCCTCCCGTTGCTTGCCCTCGCCGCCACCCTGCTGCTGGCCCCTGTTTCCGGCCTGCGGGCACAATCCGCGCCCGCCCGCACCGTCTCGGTGACGTTCACCATCATCACCTATGGCGCGCCCGGCCCCGCCGCCAGCTATCAGAACGGCGGCGGCTACGCTTCGGTCAAACTCGTCAATGCTGCCCGCTCCGCTGAATACAAATACACCGGGCCGGCCGACCTGATTTTCGTCGCCACCGCGTCCGTCGCCGGGGGCAAACCCACCCCGGTCGCCAAGGCGAGCCTGCCCGCCAATGTCAGCCGAGTGCTGCTGGTGTTTGTTTCCGCCGGCACCGGCTACTCGGTGGGGGTGCTGCCGGATGACGGCAAAGCCCTGCCCCCCGGCAAGGCCAGGGTTTACAATGCCAGCTCCGTTCCGGTGACGGCGAATCTCAATTTCGCCAGCAAAGTGGTTCTGCAACCTCTGGAGAGCAAAGTTTTTGATCCGCTCAACGGCCAGGCTTCGTTGGAGGTGTCCGTCCAGTTGGACAACGGCAGTTGGAGCCGACAGGGGAACAACAGCTGGCCGCTGACCTCCGCCATGCGCCGGGAAATCTTCATCCTGAACGGCGAGGCTTTCAAGGGCATGGACATCCCCCTGCGCGCCATCCAGATGTTCAGCCCCGACGAGGCCAAAGCCCCGGGTCGCGGTCCCTGAGCCGCGCCCTCGCCCCCTCAGAAGCCGTTGTCGCCCCGGGCCGCCGCCGCGCGCGGGGGCGGCGGGACATAAGGTTGCCCGTTCACGACGACGTTTTTGACGGTCAGATTCTCCGTGGCGCCCAGGTCCAGCGCCGGGTTGGCCAGGGTGACGGCGATGTTCTCCAGCGTGATGTCGCGCAGGGTGTCGCCGGGGTTGCCATGGAGGACCCCGAACGTGCGGTAGCTCCCGCTCACGTTGCGGATGGTGATGTGGTCCACCGCGCGGCTGGGCGGCGGCTGGCCCTGGAGGTCGAAGAACTGGGTCCACGGGGCGACGTTGATGAGCCGGCCCCGGCCGCCGGTGAGGGTGATGCCGTCCAGGGTGATGTCCGTGTAATGCTGCGGGGTGTCGGGGCGGAGCTTGAGGGTGAGCATGGTCGCGTCGCCGGTGAGGGTGCAGTTCCGCACGGTCACATGGCGGATGAGCGTCGCCTCGCTGCCACAGGTGAGCAGGCCGTTGCCGTCGCCAATCACGCAGTCCTCGATCAGGATGTTCTCCACCGGCGGGCTGTCCTTGTCCTGATCGGCATGCGGGCCCTTGCTGCCCTTGAGCGCGATGTCGTCGTCGGCGCAGGAGATGTTGCACCCGCGCACGGTGACGTTCCGCGAGCTGTCGATGTCGATGCCGTCCGAGCTCGGCCCGCGAAGGCCGGCGGGCATCGCGCCGCGCGCCGGGGCCGGGTTGGACGGGGCGAAAATGCGGACGCCGGACACGAGGACTTCGTCGCAGCGGTAGAGGTGGAGGTTCCAGAAGCCGGAGTTCTGCAGCGTGATCCCCTCGATGGCGACGTGCTGGCAGCGGTCCATGAACATGAGGCGCGGCCGCTCGACGGCGAGATTCGTGACTGCGGGGTTGGCGACCCGGGCGGTCCAGAAGGCGGTCCAATAGCCGGCCCCGTTGCCATCCAGCCGGCCCGGGCCGCTGATGGTCACATGGTCCAGCTCCTGGGCGTTCACCAGCGCCATGCGCCATGGTTCAAAATGACCCTCGATGCGCGTCAGGCGCTTGGGGTAGTCGGCAATGTGGGGGGAGCCAAGCAATACTGCGCCGTCGGCCAGATAAAGCGCGACGCCTTGTTGGAGGAAGACCGAGCCGCTCAAAAACGTCCCGGCAGGGACGACCACCGTGCCGCCGCCCGCCGCATGGGCCGCGTCGATCGCCCGCTGGATGGCCGCCGAGTTCAGGGTCGTGCCGTCGGCGACCGCGCCATAATCAGTGATGACGAATGGTTTTGCCGCCGCCGCAGGGTGGTGCAGGCACGCGGCTTGGAGCAACAGCCCGACCGCCGTGGCGAGGCCCAGCAGAGGTTTGAGGTAATTCACGGGGAGGAAGGGTAAGTGGGACTAATCGCGGAGGGGAAGACCGCCTGACACCAGCCAAACAGAAAGGGAAAGTGACCAGTTGGCGGGCGTTTCCAAGCCTAGATTGAAACCCGGGCGACACGCGGGCACACCCCGTGGCCGACCCCACCGGTTGAACCCTCGTCGCCTTTTGCCCTCACGCCAACTTGTAACGTATTACGTTACAAGTTGGATTGATCACGGTCGACCTGGGACGGCCCGGGCCTCCTCCCAGAGGAGGCAGGCGGCCTTGCGGGTTTCGCCCCAGCGGTAGCCACCGAGGGCGCCGTCGGACCGGAGCACACGATGGCAGGGAATGAGGAAAGCCACCGGGTTCGCGCCTACCGCCGTGCCGACCGCCCGCACCGCGCGCGGCCGGCCGACCGACCGCGCCACCTCGGCATAGGTGGTCGCGCCACCCGGGGGCACCCGCAGCAGCGCCCGCCACACCTGCACCTGAAAATTGGTGCCGCGCACCAGCACCCGCGGCGGCGCGCCGGGGGCGTCGCGGGTGCGGAAAATCCGCCGCACCACCCCGGCGGTCGCAGCGGCGGATTCGGTGATCTCCGCGCGCGGCCAGGCCGCCCGGAATTCCCTCAGGACATCGGCCCGCACCACCCCGGCCGTGAACTCCAGCGCGCAGACGCCCCGCACCGTCGTGGCGACAAAGACCTGGCCAAACGGCGTCGGGTGAAATCCCCAGACCAGGCGCAGGCCCGCGCCGCCCTGTTTGAACTCACCCGGGGTCACGGCCTCCAGGGTGACGAACAGGTCGTGCAGGCGGCCCGGCCCGGACAGCCCCGCGTCGAGCGAGGCCGAGAGCACATCCGCCGAGGCCCGCAGCCGGGCCCGGGCCCGGCCGTGGGCGAGCACCTGCATATAACGCTTCGGGCTGAGGCCCGCCCAGCGGGTGAACAGACGCTGGAAATGAAACCGGTCCAGCCCCGCCGCCGCCGCCACCTCCGCCAGGACCGGCGGTGTGTCCGTCCGCGCCCGGATATAGTCGATGGCACGGGCGATGCGCGCGTAGTCGGCGGCCGGGCGCCGCAGGCGGAGGAGCGGAGGAGCGGGCTTGGTCATGGCCGCAGCATGCCAGAGAGCGCCGGGGCCGCCCACCCGATTCTTGCGGTCAGACGGATGGAACGGATTTTTTGCCCTTGCCGCCCGCGCGGCTCTGAGGCCATGTCTAGGGGCACATGGAATCCGCCGCGTATCTGCCCATTCTCATCCAGGCCATCCTCGCCGCCGGCCTCGCCGGGGTGATCGTGGGCGTGAGCCACCTGCTCGGCCAACGCGCACGGAAGAACCAGATCAAGGACTCCGCCTACGAGTGCGGGGTCAAGGCGGACGGGGTGATCCACACCCGCTTCTCGGTGAAGTTCTACGTCACCGCGATGCTGTTCATCCTCTTCGACATCGAGGTGGTGTTTCTCATCCCCTGGTGCTTCATCTACCGCGACTTTCTAGCGAACCACATCTCCATCCTCGGCCCGGTGATGTTCTTCCTCCTCGTCCTCGTGCTCGGCCTGTTTTACGAGGTGAGAAAAGGCGCGCTGGAGTGGGAGAAATAAGACCGCGGCGCGGAAGGCGCCCTGCCCCTGCCCCATGCGCCTCGACAAAATCATCGCCCGCGGCCGCATCGTGGAGCTGCACAGCACCACGATGAAGGGCGCGCTGGAGGAGCTGCTCGCCGTCTCCGCCGCCAAGTTCCCCGACCTGAAGGCCGAGCCGCTGCTCAAGGGCCTGCTCGCGCGTGAGAACACGATGACGACCTACCTGGGCGCGGGCGTCGCGCTGCCCCATGTCCGCCTGAAGATGGGCCGCCGCTACATGCTCGCCATCGGCCGCAGCCGCGCGGGCCTCCGTCACGACGGGGGCAAGGAGGACGACAAGATCCACCTCATCCTCATGCTCCTGGCCGACGAGCGGGCCCGCGACTACCTCCAACTCCTGGCCTCCATCGCCCGGCTGGTGAAGGAGCCCGACCTGGTGCGCAGCCTGGTGGACGCACCCACGCCGGCGGACCTGTACGAGCGGTTGCTGGCGGGCTTCGGCGGACTGCTGGCGCGCCCGGTGCAGGCGCAGCAGAACCGGGTGAACCGGCTGATCCTGCGGGCGGCCGACCGGGTGGCGCGGGGCGCGGGCTGCGCGGCGGTGATGATTTTCGGCGACACGTTCATCAGCGGAATCGAGCCGGGGGCCTGGTTCCCCCACTCCAAGACGATCCTGGTGACGCGCAACCTCGTCGAGCCGGGCGACGACCCCAAGGGCTTCGCCGAGGTGATCCAGGTGCGGTCGTTCTCCACCCAGCGCATGGCGCAGTTGCGCAGCGCCATCCTGGTCGCGCTCACGCGCGGGACCATCGCCTTCACCGACCGCGTGTGCTGCGTGGACGGCATGACCGGGAGCAACCAGTTCGACACCATCGTGGTGGTGGATGTGGAGCGCGAGTTCCATGCGCTGCGCGCCGGGCACGCGGAGCTGCTGCCGGAGGACGTGAAGCCGGAGGTGCTGGAGCGGGTGGTCGCGGTGGCGACGGAGCTGGCGGTCGAGGGGCGCGAGGGCCGGCCGGTGGGCTGCCTGTTCGTCGTCGGCGACACCGCGCGGGTGGAGAAGCTGACCAAGCCGCTGGTTTTGAATCCTTTTTACGGATACAAGGAGGAGGACCGGAACATCCTCAGCCCGTTCATGGACGAGACGGTGAAGGAGTTCTCGACCATTGACGGGGCGTTCATCATCCGGGGCGACGGCGTGGTGGAGTCGGCCGGGAGCCTGATCCAGGCGACCGACAGCAGCCACGCGCTGCCCAGCGGGCTGGGCAGCCGGCATGCCGCGGCGGCGGCGATCAGCGTCGCGGCGAAATGCATTTCCATCGTGGTGTCGTCCAGCACCAGCCAGGTCGCCCTCTTCCGCCGCGGGGTGATGCTGCCGCTCACGGAGAAGCGGCGGTGAAGAAAGGCTGATCCGCCGTCGCTTTGCTTTGGCGCGACAAGAGGACTGACGGCGGGAAGGGAGGCCGGACTATTCCACGGGATGCTCTGCGGCGAGGTCGCCGCAGGTCCAGGTCGCAGCGGCCGCCTGGATCAAGCGCGTTGGGGTCAACGCGCTCCACCTATGCGGCCGGCGGGCGGTCTTCGTTCAGGTCGATAAGGGCGAAGGTGGTGGTGGCCGGGTGGTTTTCCAGGCCAGCGGCTTTTTTCTGGGCCTCCAGATAGGGGGTGATGCGGTCGTTCCAGCCGATTTTGCGCGAGTGCTCGTTCCATACCAGCGCCTGCATGCGGTTAGGCCGCAGGCCGCGCGTGAAGATCCACTCCACCAGCTCCGCGTCGGTGCCGCCCGCCCTGACGCGGGCCTCGACGTCGGCAAATTCCACGTTGAGGAAGCCGCAGAGCTGGCCGTCGAGCCCAACCGACAGTCCGTAGTTGCGGTGGTAGTCCTCGGGCAGGCGGCCGGCCGCCATCAGGCGGATTTTGTCGAGCATCCGCCCGAGGTGGTGCAGGCCGCCGGCGGTCCGATCGGTGGGTGAGCGCAGTCCTTCAACGTGTGGCATGGGACCAAGCCAAGCGGCCCCGGGGAGTTTGACGAAGATTTTCGGTGGGGAAAAATTTGAACGCCCCCCCGCCGTCCACAATTTGCTTGTGATGGAAGGGCATTGGGTTTTTCTCCCCTGCACCCTCAACCCCTCCTGTCTTATGAAAACGCCCCTGGTTTCCCTGCTGTTTGTCGTGGCCGTGTCCGCTGTCCTCGCACAGTCGGCCGCAACCCCGCCTGCCGCCACTCCCGCGGCCCCCGGCGCAGCCCAGCCCGGAGCGGCGCCGGCGGGCGCGGGCCAACGTGGCGGCCGTCGCGGCGGTGGTGGCGGTCCCGCGGCCCGGCTGCCCAACGTCCCGGGCAGCCCCCTGCTTATCCCGGCCGGCCCCGGTGCCGAGGCCGCCGCCCGCGCGCGGTTGCCGAACAAAACCCCGGTGTTGGCCGACGACACATCCGACACCAAGGCGCAAGGCGCGCCGGGAGCCAATCCCCCCATGGTGGACGGCGATTTCCTGGTGGGTCCAACTTATGTACGGGCTCCGGAAGGAACCGCCAATCCGAACGTGCCCAAGGGGACTGTGTCCACTTTTCGCATGAGCTCAACGGAGAGCAAAATCTACCCTGGCATCCACAAGGCGGCCAACGGCACGTTTGATCCAAACAACATTTATTCGATGACCGTGAACTCGTATCCGCAGCCCTACCAGCGCACGATCACGGTCTATGTGCCCCAGCAATATGTGCCCGGGACGGAGGCCGCCCTGATCGTTACCACCGACGGGATGGAGCGCAGCCTGCCGACCGTGCTGGACAACATGATCGCCGCCCACCGGCTGCCGGTGATGATCGCCGTGGGCGTCAGCACCGACGGCAGCGACGCGCAAGGCAGCGAGCGTGGCTTGGAATACGACACCATGTCGGGCAAGTACGCCGAGTTCATCGAAACCGAAGTGCTGCCGCTCGTGGAAAAGAATTACAACGTGAAGATCACCAAAAACCCGGAGGGCCGCGCGAGCGAGGGCGGTAGTTCCGGCGGCTCGGCGGCGCTGGAGATGGCGTGGTATCACCCCGACCTCTATCACCGCGTCCTCACCTACTCGGGCACCTACGTGAACCAACAGTGGCCGTTCAACCCCGATACCCCCCACGGCGCGTGGGGTTTCCACGAAACGTTGATCCCTAATAGCGACCCCAAACCCCTCCGCATCTGGATGGAGGTCGGCGACAAGGATCTGTTGAACCCGAACATCATGAAGGACAACATGCACGACTGGGTCGTGGCCAACCGGCACATGGCGATAGAGCTGAAGAAGAAAGGCTACCATTACCAGTTTGTCTTCGCCCTCAATGCGGGCCATGTGGACGGCCCCACCAAGGCCCAGACCCTCCCCGAGGCCCTGGAGTGGCTGTGGCAGGGCTACCCGATCGCCAAGGACGCGGCGCCCGCCAAAGACGCCAACGATCCCTGAGCGGGGATTGGCTGGTTGGCATAGTCTTGCATCTGCACCCAACGGTAAGGACGGCTCCCTGAGCCGTCCGCGGACGCCACGGAGTGGCGTCCCACCCCGAATGGGCCAAACTGGCCGGATTTGACCAAGGCCCCCACCGACCGCACTTTGGGGTTGCGCCGGGCCCGACCGGGTGATGGACTGACCCTTCACCCATTTAAACACCATGCAAGAACTCGTCACCCTGGAATGCACCGAGGCCAAGAAGGAGGGGAAACCCACCTCCCGCTACCTCACCACGCGCAACAAGAAAACTGTCACTGAGCGCATCGAGAAGAAGAAATACAACCCCTTCCTCAAGCGCCACACGCTGCACAAGGAGATCAAGTAAGCGTATCGGTAGGGCCGGTCTGTGACCGGCCCGCTTCCGGCAGTAGCGCAGGCATCCCTGCCTGCATCGGGTAGGGCGGGACCGCTGGGACCGCCGCTTCGGGTCTCGAGGTAGCGCAGGCATCTTTCCTGCTCTAAAAACCCTCAACCCTGGAGCCAGGCAGGGATGCCTGCGCCAGCTTCGGAGCAGCCGCGGCATCGCCCTTTCGGATTGACCCTTGCGGCGGGGACGCAATTTTTCGGCGATCCTCATGCATAAAATCCTACCCCGTGTTGTTGCCTTTGGTTTGATGCTTTCGGCCGCGTGGGCCCAGCCGACTGCGACCCCGGCCGCCGCGACCCCGCCGCCCGCCGGCCAACCGGCCAACCCGCCTGCGGCGGGCGCCCGCCGGGGCGGCCGGGGCGGCAACAGCGGCACCCAGCTGGTGGACGGCCGCCAGGTGAGCAACGATTCGTTCTACAAGCTGGGCCCCGATTCGATGCCCATGGACAGCGTGCCCAAAGGCCACTTCGTCGGCCCGACCACCATTTCCACGCAGGTTTTTCCCGGCAATTTCCACACCTATTGGGTCTATGTCCCCGCGCAATACGACGCGGCCAAGCCCACCCCGTTGATGGTGTTCAACGACGGTCAGGCGTTCATGAACCCCAAGGGCAGCCTCCGCGCCCAGAACGTCCTGGACAACCTCATCTGGCGGCACGAGCTCCCGGTCATGCTGGCGGTGTTCATCGACCCGGCGCATTTGCCGACCGAGGCCGAGCCACCCGACCCCGTCACCGGTGATTGGGGCGACCGCGGCACCCGCCGGGGCGATGAATACAACCCGCCGACGGACATCTATGCCCGGGTGATCTGTGACGAGCTGATGCCGGCGATCAAGAAGGACTACAACATCTCCCCCGACCCGAGCCAACACGGCATCGGCGGCGCGAGCTCCGGCGGTTGCGCGGCCTTCGCAGTGGCGTGGTTCCGGCCCGACCAGTTCCAGAAGGTCTTCACCATCGTCGGCAGCTTCACGGACCTGCGGGGCGAATACATCTTTCCCGAGCTCGTGGCGGCCGCAGACAAAAAGCCCATCCGAATCTTCATGCAGGACGGGCGCAATGACAACCGGACCCCGGGCCGCCCGAACAACGACTGGTTCCTGCAAAACGTCCGCCTGATGAACGCGCTCACGAAGAAGGGTTATGACGTCAACTATGCCTGGGGCATGAACAACCACGGCCAGTCCATGGGCGGGGTGATCCTGCCCGACATGCTGCGCTGGCTCTGGCGCGACCAGCCGGTGGACACCGACCCGACCGACACCGCCGAGCGCTCCTTCCGCGCCGCAGTCGCGGCACCGGCTGCGACCGCCCCGACCACGACCGCACCAGCCGCGCCGACGCCCTGAGCGGACGGTCGGAATTTTGGCCACAAGAGGCACAAGAATCCAAGGTACCGACTTGGCTCCCCATCGCGCCCATAGGCGCGCGAATGACTTCCGATTGTTTGGTATCCGTGTCCATCCGTGTTTATCCGTGGTTCCAACCGCCGTTTAGGCTCATCCCTGCGGCAACAATTTGGCCAGGGCGTGCTTGAGGGCGACAATGTCGGACTCGGCCAGGCGGCCGGCTTTGCGCAGCACCAAGCGCTCGTCCAACGTGAACAGTTTCATCCGCATGACCGAGGGGTGGCCCAGGCCGGCGGCGCGCAGGTCGGCGATGTCGGTGTCGAGCGGCCAGCCCCGGTTCTCGCGGCTGGTGATCATCGCCAGCACGAGATGGCCGATGCGGTCGTTGAAGGGCGCGGCGGACAACACCACGGCGGGCCGGCGTTTCACGGCGGCGCTGTCCGTGAAGGGGAACGGCACGACCAGCACATCAAACGGCCTAAAGGTCACGGTAGGCACGCTCGTCGTGCTCCGAATCCCACTCGTCCTTCAAGGTGGCCTCAACGGCGGAGGCAAAAACATGATCCACCGGGCGGGCCTTCTGCAGGCAGACCAATCCGCCCTTCAACTTGAAGGCCACCGAGTCGCCCGCCTTCAGGCCCAGCTGCCGCCGGACGCGCCCGGGGATGGTCGCCTGGCTTTTGCTGGTGAGCTTGCTGACGGAGAGGGTGTGCATGACAGGTAAGAATGGTATTACTCGGAAGACTAGAGTCAAGGCCGCCCCACAGAGATCCAGTGTTCAGACTTGCCGCTGGCTGGCACGAAGCCAGCTTGTGGCGCGATGGATTCCGCCCCGCCCATTTCCAAGGTTCGTTGGTTCGTTCGCGCGCTGATTCCGCTCAGTGGTTTTCTGATCGCGGGTCTGATCGTCGGATTGCCCTTGGGATGGTTGGCGAGAAGCGGGCCTCGCATGAATGACCAGGAGGACGGCGGCAGAAGCATTCGGGATGCAAGAGAAAGCTATTTATCCGATCATCCCAATGGGTTGCCGCCGGAGGCGATGAACGATGTATATGCCTATGCAGCGGTTTTGGCGCGTGCCGGGGAGTTGAACGACGTGCAACCTTGGTTTTCCCGCCTCGACCCTTTGGTGGCGAAGCTACCGGATTCGATTTTGAATCCGAATGAGAAGCGAGAAATCGCCTCAATTAACCCCGCCTTTCAAGGCGCACCGCTGGCGTGGGCCGTTGCGCTTATGCCAAACATGAGGAAGCTTCCGGCCGCAACGCCATGGCTATGGACACGAGGGCTTCAACCGGATGGCACATGGGGCAAGGACAGCCCTTACGGTGGCGAGGGCGGGGTCATTTGTTTTCTCGGGGGCTCCTCCACTTTTGTCCCTTCCACCACCCGTGACAATGATATCAGTTTGTTCAAATGGGGCACCCAGGAGAGAACGCACAACATCTTCGAGGCACTCCCGCCCGGAACACGGGTCGGAGAATATACCCCGACGGCGGAAGACCGCGTAAGAATTGCCAATTGGGCGCAGCGCCATGCATGGATTACCTCTTCAAAGGGATTGGGGTGGTGGTTGCTGGTGTCGGCGTGCAGTCTGGCCGTGGCGCGGGTGCAAACCCTATGGATAAAGTGCCTGAGCATGGTCATCGGTGTAGTCGGCGCCGCCTGCTTCTGGTTTGTGCTCGCATCCTAATCCAGCGTCTGCCGGTGGCGCTTCACGGCGATGGTCATCACGATCACGACGAAGAGAAGGATGGGCCAGAGCTCGGGGGCGATTTAGTCTAGCCCGTTGCCTTTCTGAAGGATCCAGCACACGATGCGCAGGAAATGGGTGTTGGGCTGGCATGAGCCGATCTATTGCGCCCGCTCTGGCTTGCCCGGAAGGGAAACATGAAACCCGTGAGTTCCATCCCCGCTGAATAGCCTGGTGCCCCCGGCGGGACTCGAACCCGCATGACCTTGCAGTCAGGAGATTTTAAGTCTCCAGCGTCTACCATTCCGCCACGAGGGCCGGGCGGCCCGACTCTCGTCGCCACCCCGGCGGCGGTCAATCTTTCGCGTTCGCCCTGCCTTGGTTTTCCTCCAGCTTCCGCTGCCCCCCACCCTCGGCCCCGTCTCCGCCGTGCAGGTGCTCGACGACCCCGGGATCCCCGCCCCCCCCGGGGGGGTCGGAACACTGAGCAGCAGCCCACGGTCGGCGGGGGCGGGTCGCGGGAAAACGCGCCCTTGCCCGGCGCGCGGCCCCCGGCACACTGGCCGGGTGAAAATCGGCTTTCTCGGCGGCAGTTTCGACCCCGTGCATTTCGGCCACCTCGTGGCCGCGCGTACGGCATGCGAGCACTGCGGACTCGACCGGGTCGTCCTGGTGCCCGCGGCGCGCGCTCCGCTCAAGGCCCGCGCGGCGGCGGCCTCGCCCGCGGACCGGCTCGCCATGCTCCGCGCGGCGGTGGCGGATGACCCGCGTTTCGAGGTGTCCGACCATGAGCTGCGCCGGGGCGGGGTGAGCTTCACCATCGACACGGCGCGGCATTTCCGCGCGCAGTTTCCCCGTGCGCGGCTGTTCTGGATCATCGGCGCCGACCAACTCGCGCGCCTGCCCCGGTGGAAGGACATCGCCGCGCTCGCCCAACTAGTCGAGATTGCCGTGGTCGGGCGGCCTGGTTTCGCGCTCCGCCGGCCGGCCGGACTCCCCGGCCTGCGGTTGCATCGCTGCCCCGGCCACGAGCTTGACCTCAGCTCCACCGCCCTGCGCGCCCGCGCCCGGCGGGGGCTGCCGCTGGACTGGCTGACCCCGCACAAGACAGTTGTGTATATCCGCCGGAAGCGTCTCTATCGCTGACCATGTCCATCAAGCCGAAGCCAGAACCCGTGCCCGAATTGCTCCGCCAGATCGTGCGCGCGCTGGACGAAAAACAGGCCGGCGACCTGCGCGTCCTCCATGTGGGGGTGCAGTCGTCCATCACCGACTGGCTGGTGCTCGCCACCGGCAACTCGGAGCCGCATCTGCGGGCGCTGCGCATCGAGACGGAGCGCATGCTCGACGAGGCCCGGGCCCCCATCGCGGGTCTCGACGGGGCCAATTTGGGCGGCAGCGGCTGGATCGTCGTGGATGCCTACCAGATCATGGTGCATCTTTTCACCCCCGAAAAACGCTCGGCCTACGCGCTGGAACGACTCTGGCGCGATGCCAAGGAAATCAAGGTGGCGGCATTGCTTGCCCCACCAGCCAAACCGCGCGCACCGCGCAAGGCCGCGCCGAAGCGGAAACCGGTCGCAAAGGCCAAACCCAAGGCAATTGCAACCCGTCGGCGAAAATCAGCTTGATCTTCGGTTGGCGTGAGGCATGCTCACGCCCGGTTTTGCGTCTTAGGCCATTCCCGCCCCAGCCAAACGAAATTCCTTCCAGCCATGAAAACCAGTCGCACGCGTGAGGGCTTCACCCTCGTCGAAATCATGATCGTCGTCGTCATCATCGGCCTCCTGGCCGCGATGGCGATTCCCGCGTTCCAAAAAGTTCGTGCCAGCTCTCAGGACAAGGTGGTGACCGCCAACCTCCGCCAGCTCTACGGCGCTGCCGACCAATATTACTTGGAATACGGCGTGAGTTCGGTCGCCTCGACCTCACTGGTCGGCACCAACTCCTCCCAATATGTGAAGAACTTCCAGACCGCGGCCAACGAAACCTACACGACGATTCTGCTCCAGGGGTCCGACGTCACCGCCGCTGGGGTGGCAGGACAGCGGACGGTTACGTTTGGGCCATAAGACCGAGTTCGGATTTTCCCGCGGATCCTCCTTCGCCAAGGCTACGGAGATGACAGGGTAACGCGGATAACGGGAGGAAAAAACCAGGGTTTTCACCACGGATGGACTCAGATTGACTCTGATAATGAATGATTTGTGAGGTTCAGAGGGCTGCCTTCCGGGCGGCGGCGCGCCCGGCGTGTCGGGCCCTACCTTTATAGCCGAACCCGGAAAAATCAGGGTCAAGAAGGGGGCAGTGAAGCCTATTTTTTACAATTATTTTATTGTATTTTCGCTTGCATTTGCATGGGCGAATCTCAATTATCTGCCCACTGCTCGCTTTTGAGCATGCATATCATCCAAATAAAAAATACAAGTCAATGAAAACCAACCGTTCCCAAAAGGGCTTCACGCTCGTTGAAATCATGATCGTCGTCGTCATCATCGGCCTCCTGGCCGCGATGGCCATTCCCGCGTTCCAAAAAGTCCGTGCCAGCTCCCAGGACAAGGCTGTGATCAACAATCTTCGCCAGATCCAAGCCGGTGCCGACCAGTACTTTCTGGAAAACGGCGTGAGCTCGGTCGCTTCGTCCTCCATCGTCGGCACGAACTCCTCACAATATGTGAAGAGCTTCGCGACCGTCGCCCAGGAGACCTACACCGCCACGATCGTTCAGGGCGCGGGCATCAGCGCCGCCGGCGTCGCCGGGGCGCGCACCGTGACCTTCGGGCCGTGATCCAAGTCTGATTGGACTTCTTCAAGCCGTCCATTTAAACGTGGACGGCTTTTTCATGTCCTTTTTTTCCCAACTTTGCCGGGATCGGCGTCTCTGGCTGGTGGTCTTCCTCTCCAGCCTCGCCCTCATCGTGGGGCTCGGGGTGCTCCCGGCTGAAACCGCCATCACCGCTGCGGTGAAGAGCGGCTACTGGGTGTTGCTCGTTTTGCTCGGGCTGTTCGCCCGCGCGGCTTGGGGTGTCGGGCGCGACGCCTGGCGCTTGCGCCGACCGGGCCGCGTCGAGCTGGCCGGCCTGGCCCTCGCGCTCGCCGGTGGCGGGGTGCTCCTGGCGCACGAAACCTATGGGTTCAAGGTCCTCGAGGATGAGGTGCTGCTCCTCGGCACCTCGATGGGGATGCATCTGGACCGCGCGGCGGCCTATCCCGACCGGGCGTCCGACATTCAGGGGCCGTTTCAGCTGGTGCACAAGGTGCTCGACAAGCGTCCGTTCCTGTTCCCCTTCGTCGTCGCGCTCGTCCACGACTTCACCGGCTACCGGCCCGATAATCCGTTTTACGTCAACACCGCGCTCGGTTTCATCCTGCTGGGGTTGCTCTGGTTGCTCGGCCGTGGTCTGGGCGGCTCGCCGTGGGCCGGCGCGTTCATGGTCCTGCTGTTCACCGGGCTGCCCTTGCTGGGGCAGCAGATGGCCGGCGGCGGCTTCGACCTGCTCAACCTCGTCATGGTAGTGGTCGTCCTGCTTCTGGCGCGGGAGTTTGCGGTCCGGCGCGACCCCGTGTCCCAGGAGGCGCTGGTCCTCGGGGCCGTGCTCCTGGCCTACTCCCGCTACGAGTCCGTGTTGTTTCTGGTGCCGGTCGCGGCGCTCCTGCTCTGGGCGTGGTGGCGCGACGGGCGGGTGATGCTCACCTGGCCGGTCATCCTCGCCCCTCTGGCCTTGCTGCCGTGGCTGTGGCAGCACCGGGTGTTCGCGATCAAGCCGGACGCGTGGGAGCTGGCCGGCCGGCCGGGCGCCGAAACGCCGTTTGCCCTGCACTACCTCCCGGACAACCTCGGGCACGCGCTGATGTTTTTCTTCGACGCCGACCGAGACCATTTTCTCACCGGCTACCAGCCCAGCTCGCCGCTCTTCTCCGCCCTCGGGCTGCTGGCGCTGCCCTTCTTCGGGTTGTGGATCTCGCGCGTGCTCCGGGAGCCGCGCCGCGCCGCGCCGGCCGACATCGCGCTCGCGGTCCTGGGCACGGGACTGCTGACCGAAACAGCGCTGCTGCTCTGCTACTATCTCCCCTTGGACACCGCCCTGATCCACCGGCTCAGCCTGCCGGTGCATCTGCTCCTGGCGCTGGCGGTGGTCACGGCCGGGGCGCGGCTCTGGCTGAGCGCGCGCGGCTGGAAGGTGCTGACCGGCACCGTGCTCGCCGCGCTCGTGATGCAGGGGCTGCCCGCCATGGCCAGACAGGCCTACACGCGCGATTACTCGCCGGGTCTTGAGATGGCCTGGCGGCGCGAGTTTCTGCAGCGGTATCCCGAGCACGACTACCTCTTCATCGACCAGGACTCCCCGTTTTGGATCGTCAACCAGCTCTGCGCCACCCCGCCCGCGCAGGCGAAACTGAAGCAGACGGACCTCGCCTGGCTCCTCCGCAACCACGGTTTCTCCGAGATCTATGTTTTTCAGCAGTTCAAGGTGGACGACCAGACCGGCGCGCTGGTCCTGAACCAGGCGGACGACCTCGGCCCCGGCTTTGAGTTGGAGCCCGTGTGGGAGCGGCGGATCGAGATCCTCGTGCTCGACCGCATCAGCCGCGTGACGGCCATCCATACGGCCGACGGCCAGACCGTCCGGCAGACGCATCTGGCCGCGCCGGCCCCCGGCCCCGCGCGCACCAGCAAGGAGCTGGAGGACGTGAAGGATGAATACCTCAAGCACTGGCTCAACGAGCTGCCCTAGGCCGGTGCCGGTGCCACCGCCCGCCGCCATTCCGCCGGGCGGCCCCGTGCCGCCGCCGCGGGGCGCGGCGCTGCGGCTGGCCCTGTTCGGGCTGGTGGCCGTGCTGGCGGTGGCCTTCGGCTTTGTCCTCACCCCTGCGGCGCTCGCCGGGCGGTATCTCCAGCATTTCGGCTATGCCGCCATCACCCTCACATTTGCCTGGTTTGTGGTTGCGCTCGTGCGCGTGGCACCGGGTGCGTGGCGGGCGCTGCCCCTGTTCAGCCGCGGGGAGCGCCGCCGGGCCGCCGCCATCATCGCCGGTTGCACGCTGCTGGCGGTGCTCACCGTGCCCTATGGCTACAAGGTGCTGTACGACGAGCTCGTGCTCCAGAACACCGCGTGGACCCTGCATTTTTACCGCGAGGCGGGCACCCTCATCCATGCCCACTGGGTGGATGGGATTTTCACCCCGATCGGGTCGGAGGGGACGGACGGCACCTACCTCGACAAACGCCCGTTCTTTTTCGCCTTCGTCGTCTCGCTGCTGCACGACCTCACTGGCTACCGCGCGGCCAACGCCTTCGCGCTCAACACCGCGCTGATGCCGGTGGTGCTCGCCCTTTTCTACCTCTATGCGCGCCGGCTGGTGGCGGCGGCCGCGGCGCTGGCCGCGCTGGTCGTGCTCGGCACGTTCTCGCTGCTGGCGCACAACGCCACCGGTGCCGGCATGGAGATGCTCAATCTCGCCATGCTGCTCCTCACGCTCCACCTCGCGGCGTACTGGCTCGCCGCCCCCGACGAGCCGCGCCTGGCCGCGCTGGTGCTGGCCGTCGTGCTCCTCGCGGAGACCCGCTACGAGTCGGCCCTCTATGTCGCACCGGTCGCCCTGCTGGTGCTGGAGGGCTGGCGCCGGGCCGGGCGGCTGATCCTGCCTGCCGCCGCCGTGCTCGGCCCCGCGCTCCTGGTGCCGTACGCCCTGCACAACACCTATTTGTCCGGTTCGCCGCAGCTCTGGGAACTGCGCGAGGACGATGCCCAGCGCTTCGGCCTCAAATACCTGGCCAACAACCTCGCCCATGCCTGGCGTTATTTTTTCAACGTCAACGACCTGCTCACCAACTCCTGGTGGCTGTTTGGCGCGGGCTTCGTCGCGCTCGGGTTCGCGCTGGTCCGGTGCCTGCGGGCGCTCCCGCGCTGGCGGACCGCACCGCCCGCCCCGGCGGCGCTCGCCGCAGTCGGGGCGGCGGTCGCCGCCAACCTGCTGCTCCTCCAGTTTTACTACTGGGGCCAGCTTGACGACCCGATCGTGGCGCGGCTCAGCCTGCCGTTTGCGGTGCTCCTGGTCTTCTGCCTGGCGCTGGCGGTGGAGCGATGGACTGCCCCGCGCCGGCCCGTCGGCCCGGTGGTCATGCTCGGTGCGGTGCTGGCCGCATTCACCACCGGTCTCGTCGCCAACGCCCGCGACACCGGCCTCAATGTCCTCGGCCAGGAGCTCGCCTGGGAGGACCGGGTCGTCAACGCCCGACGGCCCGGGGACCGCCTCATCATCACCAACAAGTCCGTGCTCCCGTGGTATGTGGAGCAGGTGGCTGCCATCCAGATCGAGCGTGCCCGCGACCACGCCGAGGGCGTGGGGTTTCACCTCGACCAGCACACCTTCCGCGAGGTGCTGGTGCTGCAATCGTGGCGCCCGGTCGGGGCCGCCGGCGGCTTCCAGCTCGATCCGCGCGACCGCCTGCCGGCCGCCTATGTGCTGGAGCCGGTGGCCGAGCGGCGCTTCGGCGGCCACCTCGCGCGCATCAGCCGCGTCGTCGCGATCAATCTGCCCCCGCCCGCGCCGGCCTCCCCCCTTCCGGCTCGTTCGCTTACTCCTCCAGGGGCCGACTTAAGCCCTTCCGCCTTGCAGCCCATCAGCCTGGCCCCGCGATGACCCCCCCACCCGACCTCCGCACGCATTTCGACTGGGTCGCCGCCCACGACGCGGATGCCCGCCGCCTGCAGCACGCGTTTCACGCACAGCTCCGCACGCACTTCCGCCACCAGATCCCGGAGGGCGAAAGTGTGCTCGAGCTCGGCTGCGGCGCGGGGGACCTGCTGGCTTCGCTCGCGCCCGGGCGCGGGCTCGGCTGCGATTTCAGCCCCGCGATGATCGCGAAGGCGCAGGCCCGCCATGGCGCGCAACCCGGGCTGGAGTTTCGGGTGGCCGACGCTGCGACCGCCGGCTGGGACGGCGAGCCGTTTGACCACATCGTGCTGGATTACCTCACCGGGTACCTGGACGACATCCAGCGGGTCTTCGAGCGGCTGCACGCGGCAGCCCACGCGCGCACCCGCCTGCACCTCACCACGCTCAACACCCTCTGGCTCGGCCCGCTGCGCCTGGCCACCACGGTGGGGATGGTGATGCCGCAGCCGCCGAGCGCCTGGCTCGCCCACCCCGATTTATTCAACCTCCTCGAGCTGGCCGGCTGGGAGGTGGTGCGCTTCGAGCGCCAGCAGCTTTTCCCGTTCGGGGTCCCGCTCGTCTCGCCGCTGCTCAACCGTCTGGCCGTCCGTCTGCCCGGCCTGCGGCACTTCGGCATCACGCTCTGCGTCACCGCCCGACCGGTGCGCGCGCCCCGGCTGTCCGCGCCCGTCTCCTGCTCGGTGGTGGTGCCCGCGCGCAACGAAGCCGGCAACATCCGCGCCGCGCTCGAGCGCATCCCCGTCCTGGGCCGCGGCACCGAGGTCATCTTCGTCGAGGGCCACAGCCGGGACGACACCTGGGCCGTCATCCAGCGCGAGGTCGCGGCCTACCGCGGCCCGCACCGGGTGCGGGCGCTGCAACAGCCCGGCAAGGGCAAGTGGGATGCGGTCCATGCCGGCTTCGCCGCCGCGACCGGCGAGGTGCTCGTCATCCAGGACGCCGATCTCACCGCGCCGCCGGAGGAGCTGGCAAAGTTTTACGACGCCATCGCCACCGGCCGCGCCGAGTTTGCCAACGGCAGCCGGCTGGTCTATCCGATGGAGCAGCGCGCGATGCGTTTCCTCAATCTGCTGGGGAACAAATTTTTTGCCCAGTCCCTCTCGTTTGTCCTCGGCCAGCCGGTCAAGGACAGCCTCTGCGGCACCAAGATGCTGCTGCGTTCCGACTACGAGCGCCTGTTGCGCCGCATCGCGGCGTTCGGGGACTTCGACCCCTTCGGGGATTTCAACCTGCTGTTTGGCGCGGCGCTGCTCGGCCTGCGCCTCCGCGACGTGCCCGTCCGCTACAAGGACCGCACCTATGGTGAGACCAACATCTCCCGCTTCCGCCATGGCTGGATTCTGGCGCGCATGACCTGGTTCGGCCTGTGGAAGCTGCGCTGCTTCCCGCTGCAGACGCCGGCCGCGCCACCAGCCCTGAAGCCGCCCGCCGACCGGACTTAACCGGGCTCGCTGCCGCGGATGTACTCGCGCAGGTTGGTGGCCTCGGCTTGGTGGGCTTCGACCAGCCAGGCCATGAGGTCGCCGACCGAGATCAGACCGAGAATCGCGCCATGCTCGTCGAGCACCGGCAGACGTCGCACCCGGTAAACGGTGATGATCTCCATCACCTTGTCCACGGTGACCGACGGGAGGATGGTGACCGGCTGGTGGGTCATGACCTCGTCAAGGGTGGTGGCTCCCGGATCCCGACCCAGACCCACGACACGGGTGAGCACATCCCGCTCGGTAAAGATGCCGACCAGACGGCGGGCGGTGGTGACCAGCACGGACCCAACCTTGTGTTGGTTCATGGTGTTGACCGCTTCAATCACGCTGGCAGAAGGCGGCAGGGTATGGACCGCCGACGAGACCTTTCGGTGCAGGAGCACGTTGATGGGGGTGTTCATGGGGTAAGAGGAACAGTCATCATTCTGACCCAAAGCCGGCCCGACGCAAGGCCACGTGCAATAGAATTAATCACAAACGCCCCCCAGCCGATCCCGGAGGATTGGGGGGGGCGGTCGCATGAGGCCATTGGGCGGCCCCAGGGCCGAAGCGGGGCCGGCCTCAGACCGGGTCAGCTGCCGTCGCGCGCGGCTTCGTGAGACCGAACTCCTTCTTCACATTCTGTACACTGGCCGAAGAAATACCGAGCTCCTTGGCGATAACCGCTCCGGTCTTGCCGGCCTCGGCCGCCGCTTTGATTGCCGCCTTGATCTCGGAGGTAATCTTCACCCGCTTGCGTTTGCGGGGTTTGGCGACCTTGGCGGCCTTGGTCTTCTTGACCTTGTATTTGCGACCGGCGGCTCCCTTGAGCGCCTTGATGAAGGCCGCCAGGCTGTCGAAGCCGAATTCCGCCGGCAGAGCCGCCAGCGCGGCCGGACGCTGGGCTTCCAACGAGGCCTCCAATTTGGCGGCCTTGGCCTTTAGATCTGCGAGTTGTTTAATTTTTTCAGTTACCATAAGCCCAGCTTGGGCTTTTGGATTCATTTATGCAAGGGAAAACCATCCTGATCGCGGGGGCCCGCGTCGCCTATTTCCGCAGGCTGATGGCAGACGGTCGCTTTGGTAAATACTGCGGCGGTTATTATATCCACCGATGGTAATGAATCCACTTCAGCCCACCGCTTATGGAGAAGGAGGTCTGCAAGGTATGTTAACCCTCCGATCGCGTCCGGCGCACCCGCTCAGGCGTGGGCAGGAAAGGCCAATCGCACGGGTTGCCCTGCCCGATGCCTGATCAGCCGGGGAGCAGTACCAAGCTTTTGTTGTAAACC
Organism: uncultured Opitutaceae bacterium; assembly: GCA_903929355.1. Taxonomy (GTDB): domain Bacteria; phylum Verrucomicrobiota; class Verrucomicrobiia; order Opitutales; family Opitutaceae; genus CAIYUN01. The sequence goes on along the minus strand of CAIYUN010000018.1, from coordinate 82,124 downwards.
GTGATAAGCGCAAAATCGTTGTCCATAATCGCCCCGAGAGGTTAATAAAACGCTCCGGTGATTTTATATTCCATAATTCCGGCAATTATCCACTCACCACTTCGACTCTCCCGTGGTTTCCTGGTCGAACTAGGGCAAACCCTGCCGCCGAATTAAGCTCGGTTTGGGACTGGTCTCAAATGACTAATGGTGGGCGGCGAATACTTCGGATGGCCTCACTTGCCATGAGCATGGGGTCGGTTCGCGCTTGACGCCCCTCCGACCGGTTTCAGCCTCACCCCGCAATCTTTCCCATGGATCTCGACGCTCCGGCAATCGCGGGTCTGCAAACCCGGCTGACCCTCCGCTGGCATGCCCACCCACCTGCCGCCGGGGGAGAGGGCTTGGCCGGGCTGGTGGAGCAAAACCATCTGCGCAATTTCCTGCTCTGGCACGAGGAGGACCTGGCCCGCCGGGACGATCTTGGTTTTGAGGCGGTGTATCGCTCGAAGCGCGCGATCGACCGGTTCAATCAGGAGCGCAACAACTTCATTGAGGCGCTGGACCAGGCGGTCGCCGCCGCCCTCCAACCCGCCGTGGCCGGCTGCCCGCTCAACTCGGAAACCCCCGGCATGATCATGGACCGGCTTTCGATTCTGGCGCTCAAGGAATATCATATGCGGGAGGAGTCCAACCGCGCCGATGCGACCGCGGCCCACCGGGAAAACTGTGCCGCCAAGCTGGCCCGCATCCTGCGGCAGCGGGAGGATCTGACCCGATGTTTGGGCGAGTTTTTGGCCGATGTGGCTGCGCACCGCCGCACCTTTTCAGTCTTTCTTCAGTTCAAAATGTATAATGACCCCGCCCTCAATCCCCAGCTCTACCGACCCCGGGCCTGAGGCGGCGGAATTCCCCGTGGCCCCCACCACCCGGGCGCCGGCCCCGCCGCTGGTGGTGCGCTTCGGCGCTTTTGGCGACATGATCATGCTCGTGCCCCTGCTGCGGGCGCTGGCCCGGCGGTATGGGCAGCCGGTCGATCTGATATCATCAACCCCGGCGACGGAGCCTTTGTGGCAAACCTTGGAATCGCCGGGCACCCTCCGGCTCCTCTCCAGCCGGCGGACGCCATTCCTGCTTAATCCGAGCCAATGGCGGCTGGTTGCATGGTTGCGCACTCGCCCCCCCGGTCCGGTCTATGTTTGTGAGCACGAGCCCAAAACCTACCGGCTCCTGCGCCTGGGCGGCGTCAAGGCTGAATGGATCTGTCCGCTCCCGGTGATTCCCCGGCGGCCGGGCGAGCATGTGATCGAGCATTTCCTGCGTTTTGCCCATCAGACCCCGCTTGCGCTCGGCGGTGTTACCCTGGAGCGCTGGCCCGGACGGCTGCCCGACCATCATCTGGAACCAACCCCGGCAATCAGGAAGGATTGTGCGGAATGGCTGGCCCGCCAAGACTGGTGGCGCGCCGACGAGCCCATCGTCCTCATCCAGCCCGGCAACAAGAAAACCATGCGTCGCGGCGCCCCTCAACGGGCGAGCAATATCAAATATTGGGCCACCGGGAACTGGGCGGCCGTGATCCAAGGGGTGAACGCGACTCTGCCCAACGCCCAAGTGCTGGTCTGCGGTTCGACCGGCGAATGGAATCTGGCGGCGGACATCGTACGGGAATGCGCCGGAGCCCGGGTGTTCAACGTCGCCGGCCAACTGCCCATTCCCCGCCTGTTCGCGTTGCTGGCCCGCGCCCACAGCATGATCAGCGTCGACACCGGGCCGTCGCATGCGGCGACCGCCGTGGGGTGTCCGGTGGTGGTGCTGATCATCGGCGACATGCTGGTACAATGCGGACCGAAACCAACCACTGCGCCAGCGCAGGTGGTCGTCTCACCCGATCCGACCCCGGCGGGGGTAATTTCGCCCCTGGCCTCCATCACCCCGGCGGAGGTGCTCGCGGCGTGGCGGCGGATGACCGGGGGACCGGCGGCGGTCGCGGTTGATTGAGTTCTGCGGCTGTTTGGCCTTTGCAACTGCGCGGGTGCCGCCCACAGTGGGTCCAAGGTCGGCCTGGCGCCGGTGTGATCGCGCCGTCCCGACCCATTCCTCATGATCAAAATCACCGGTGAATACCAAGGCGGGCTGCATTGCACCGCGACCCACACGCCCTCGGGCAACACCCTTGTGACCGACGCGCCCAAGGACAACCAGGGCCGCGGCGAGGCGTTCTCCCCCACCGACCTCGTCGCCACGGCGTTGGCCACCTGTGTGGCCACGACCATGGCGATCGCCGCGCGGCAGCATGGCGTCGAGCTCGGACCATTCCGCTACGAGGTGACCAAGGAGATGTCCGCCGAGGCCCCGCGCCGACTGGCGCGGCTCGCGTTGCAAATCTGGCTGCCGTCGGCCGCCGGCCAGGTGCCGGCCGGAGTGCTCGCGCGCGCGGCGAACGGCTGCCCGGTGTATCGCAGTCTCGCTCCGGAGGTGGAGAAGGTGATCGAGTTTCACTTGCCGCCGGGGGCGGCGGGCGGACCGGTGAACCGGTAGGTCGAGTCGAAGGGGATCGCCTCGGTCGTGGTCACAAACACCCTCACATGGATTGAGCCGGACGCGGCGTCCTTGGGGGTGATGTGGCCGGTGACCCGGTGTTTCTCATGGTCGCTGCTCTCGGCCTCGCCGGTGAAAGTCACGGTCTCGCCTTTGGCCACCCGGGCGAGATCCGCATCGGTCGCCCCGATCCAAAACCGTCCTTGTTCGCCAAAAAAGACCAGGGGGAAAAACTTCGCCGTGTAGGTGGATTCGAAGCGGGTGCCGGAGCGGATGAGCGGCGTGAGGGCCAGGGTCATGGTGCCGAGATAAACCGAGGTTTTGGCCGGCAGGACGACCGCCTCGTCCGTCGGCGCGGCCAACGCGCCGGCGGGCAGCAGGCAGAGGGCGGTGATGAGTCGCAGGCGGGGCATCCGACCGCAGGCTGGGCGGTCGGGCGGTGGGGCGCAACTGTTCTTTCGCGTTGCGCCCGCGGGCGGGACGGCCTCTGCTGCGCGACATGCCCAAGCAGGCCCACCATGTCACTTGGGGCGGACGGTTCGCCGTCGGCCCCGCCGCGCTGATGCTGCGCTTCAGCGAGTCCGTGTCCTATGACCGGCGGCTCGCGCCGTTCGACATCGCGGGCAGCCAGGCCCACGCGGCCATGCTGGCGCGCGTGGGGCTGCTGAGCGTGCGGGAACGCGCCGCCATCCATGCCGGCCTTGACGCCATTCTCGCCGAGATTTCCGCCGGCCGGTTCAAGTGGGACGCGGCGTTGGAGGATGTGCACATGAACATCGAGCGGGCGCTGACGCGCCGCGTGCCGGCCGCCGCCAAACTGCACACCGCGCGCAGCCGCAACGACCAGGTCGCCACCGACATGCGCCTGTGGTTCAAGCACGCCTGCGGGGTGCTCGGGGAAAAAATCCGGGCCGTGCAACGCGCGCTGCTCGGCGTCGCGGCGGCCCACCGCCGCGTGCTCATCCCCGGCTACACCCACCTGCAGCGGGCCCAGCCGGTCTTCCTCGCCCACCATGTCTTTGCCTGGCTGGAGATGCTGGCCCGCGATCGCGCGCGGCTGGCCGCAGTCGCCGCTTCCGCCAACTGGTGCCCACTCGGCAGCGGCGCCCTCGCCGGCACCACCCTGCCGGTGGACCGGGAGTTCACCGCCCGGGTGCTGGGCTTTGTGGACGCGCGAGGCCGGCCACAGCTCACCCAGAACTCGATGGACGCCGTCGCCGACCGCGATTTGTTCGTCGAGTTCGCCGCCGCCGGCGCGCTTTTCGGCTCGCACCTTTCGCGGATCGCGGAGGATCTGATTTTGTGGAGCAGCACGGAGTTTGGCTTTGTCTCACTGCCGGACGCCTTCTGCACCGGGTCATCGCTGATGCCGCAGAAGAAGAACCCCGACGCCTGCGAGCTGTTGCGGGGCAAGTCCGCCCGGCTGCAGGGCAACCTGCAGACGCTGCTCACGCTGATCAAAGGACTCCCGCTCACCTATAACCGCGACCTGCAGGAGGACAAGCCACCGGTGTTCGACACTTTCGACCAGGCGGCGATCTGCGCCGATGTCCTGGCCGGGCTGGCCGGCGGGCTCACCATCAATGCCGCCCGCTGCGCCGCCGCCGCCGCCGATCCCGCGTTGCTGGCGACCGACCTGGCCGACTATCTGGTGACCAAAGGGGTGCCCTTCCGCCAGGCCCACCATGCAGTCGGGGCGGTCGTGAAACTGGCGGAGAAATCCGGGGTGCCGCTCAACCGCCTGCCGACTGTGGAGGTGAAAAAGATCAACCCGGCATTCGGCCCCGATTGGGCCGGGGTATTTGACCTCCGGCGTGCCTTGGCGAAACGCATCGGCACCGGCATGCCCGGTCCCACTCAAATTGCGCGGCAGTTTGCCCGTTGGAACAAAGCCCTGAAGTGAGCGGCCCGACCGGTTGTGTCCCACGGGACCAAGGGTCGTCAAACCGGCGGCGTTACGGCCAAAAAAAGACCCGGATTTCTGAAAATCCGGGTCGGAAAAACGTTTCGATTGGCGAAAACTCGCCGACCTTAGCCGCCCCCACCGCCGTTGGCGCTCTTCTGTTGGGATTGGGCTTTGAGAAAAGCACGCCAGGAATTGAGCTGATCAACGCCCAACTGGCCACGGGTGTCGGCGAAAGCCTGGGCCTGCGTATAGGCCGACGGATCCAATACTGACATCTTCTTCAGCTCGCTCGCATCCAGCCTACCATCGTGGTTTGCGTCATAGAGAGAAAGATACCCGTTGACCGGATCGACATAGGCAGGCTTGGTGGGCGCAGGGGTGGTACCACCGCCGCCACCGCCGCCGCCACCGCCGCCGCCGCCGCCGCCGCCGCCGCCCCCACCGCCTTTAGCGGAAAACGCTGCTGGCGCAGCAACCAGTACAATGGCCGCGAGCAGAGAGGCGAGAATCTTTGGGGAGGAAGAGGAACGATGGGGAGGAAGGTTCATGTTGCAATAATGGAACATTTTGAGGGCAAATGGCAAGTTCTATAATCACTGAAAAACACTGGGGAAACCGCTTTTAGAAACTTGATCGCCCCGCCACAAACGAAATGCTGGTTTTCGCACGAGGCGCTTTCATGACGACGGACCACCCACATTCCCGGCACTGCCTGACCACCGCGCCGGACGGTTTGTCCCTCCACGTCTACCGCCGCCGCAAATACTGGTTGGCGGCGGTGCTCGTCCTGCAGCTGGCGGGGGGCCTGGGGGTGCTGTTAGTGCCGGGACAGGAGATCTTCCCGCTCTTTTCGTGGTTTCTCTTTCCCCTCACCCCGGAGGCAGGGGTGCGTTACGAACTGCAGATCCTGGAATTTCGCGGGCAGGCTTATGCCGTCGCGATGGCCCCGATCGCCATTCCCGGGGCGGTGGACCCCGCGCAGATGCCTACCGTCGTGGCGCTCGGCCACAGGCTGGGCCTGGCGCTGGCCGTGGGTGACGAGGCGGAGGTGCGCCGGCTGCGCGGCCTGTTGGAGGGCGGCTTGCTGCCCGGCGTGGGTCGTTACGCGCTGGTGGCGGTCACCTACGATCCCATCGCGCGGCTGCGCACGGGCACGGGACAGGTGCTCCGGATGCGCGAGTTTAAAACCGGCCAGCCATGAACCGATCCTGGTGGCGACCGGTGCGACGCTGGCTGGCGGGGAAACCTGCGGCGCGGACGGGCACGCTAGCGCGACAGGTCAGGGCGTGTGCCACTGCGCAGACTCTGGTGCAGGGTTATTACGCGGCGATGCTCTACCTTGCTTTCACCGGGATGCCGACATGGGCGGGGTTGGACACCGCGCGCAGCGACCTTGGTTTGCTCTGGCCGGTGGCTTGGATCAAGGTCACCGGCCTGGGGCCGGGCTTGATGGTGGTGATGGCGCTGTATTTGGGCGGAGCTCTGGCTGCGGCGGTGGTGCCCGGCAGCCGGGTTTGCCGCGGATTGGCCGCATTGGGGATGCTGGAATTCACGGCTTTTGATTACTCTGGGGGGAAAATCGGGCATTCCTCCCATCTTTGGGTGCTCACCTCACTGATTTTGGTTTTTCTGCCCCGGCTGGGCCTGACAGCCGGCCGGTGCGAGCGCCAAAGTTACCTCAATGTGTTCTGGACGGCACACGCCTTGGTTTTGCTCACCTACACCATGTCGGGCTTGGGCAAGATTGCCGGGGCTGTTTTTCAGGCGAGCCAAGGCCAGGTGACGGTTTTTCACCCCCAAGCCATGGCCTTGCATGTCGCCGCCCGGCTGTTGGAAACCGGGTCGCAAAGCCCTGTCGGTGGCTGGCTGGTCGATCATCCATGGGTCGGCTGGCCGCTGATGCTCGGTACAATCTACCTGCAGACCTTTGCCTTCTGGTCTATTTTCCGCCCAAGATTGCTCCAAACTTGGACGGTTGGATTGATTGCGTTCCATCTTGCGACCTTCTTTGTGCTCACCATCCGGTTTGCTCCTCCCGTGCTATTGCTGGCCCTGTGGGGCTTGGCTTCGCCTTTTGCCCCTCCTGCGGCCATTTCGGGTGAGATTTTGACCCAATTGCCCTTGATTGGGTCGATTTTGAAGTGGTGGAAGCCCGAGACCAAGTCATTGGTTTGAGCTCTTGCCCTATAACGGCAAGAACGCCAAAAAACCGACTTTTTAGTTAATTTTAATCCATTTTCGATGTTTTTGGCCTATTTTCGCTCATTTCTAGCTAAATTCAATGGTTGCATTAAAACCATTCTGCGCCTTTTTTGAACGCTTGGCTGGGAATCGGCTCTAACTCCGCGTTCCCTAATTTAACCGAAGCACACCTTGGACCTAAAACAGATCAAGCAAATCATCGACCTCATGCGGCGCTCCGAACTGACCGAATTCGCGGTCGAAGAGGAGGGCTTCAAGTTGAAAATCCGCCGTGGCACCAACGGGCTGCCTGTGGTGAGCAGCAGCCGGGGGTCCGCCTCCCCCTTTCCCCTGCCTGGCGACTCGGGGGCGGGACCGGCTCCCGTCACCGTTTCGGCACCCGGTACGGCGGCTCCTTTTCCGCCCGTCACCCTGGCCGCTCCCGCCAGCCTCGACGAGGAGCCCGGCGTGGCCTACATTAAGTCGCCGATGGTGGGCACGTTTTACCGGTCCCCGTCCCCCGAGAGCAAACCGTTCGTCGAGCTCGGCGCCAAGGTCGTCGAGAGCTCGGTCGTTTGCATCATTGAGGCGATGAAAATCATGAACGAGATCCAAGCTGAAGCCAAAGGCACAATTATTGAGGCCTTGGTGGAAAGCGGCCAGTCGGTCGAATACGGCCAGCGCCTCTTCAAAATCAAACAAGGCTGACCGTCCACGATCAGCCTAGCCGCCCGTTCCCCCGCCGGTCTGGTCCGGAGGGGCTTGGCGGTGAGGGCGTTCCGCCTGCCCCACGCTTCCACGCATGATCCAAAAAGTCCTCATCGCCAACCGCGGTGAAATCGCCCTCCGCATCATCCGCGCCTGCCGCGAGCTGGGGATCAAGACCCTCGCGGTCTATTCCGAGGCCGATGTCCAGTCCCTGCACGTCCAGTTGGCTGACGAGGCCATCTGTATCGGGGGCCCGCGCAGCTCGGAAAGCTACCTGAAGGCCGACCGGATCATTGCCGCCGCCGAAATCGCCGATGTGGACGCCATCCACCCCGGTTATGGTTTCCTGTCGGAAAACGCCAAGTTCGCCCAGCAGTGCGAGTCCTGCAACATCAAGTTCATCGGCCCCAAGTCCAAGTCAATCGAGATGATGGGCAACAAGTCGGTCGCCAAGGAGACCGTTCGCAAGGCCGGCGTCCCGATCGTCCCCGGCTCCGATGGCCCCGTGGAAAACGAGGTCGAGGCCATCAAGGCCGCCCGCAAGGTGGGTTATCCCGTCATCATCAAGGCGGTCGCCGGTGGCGGCGGGCGCGGGATGCGGATCGCCCACAACGACATCTCCTTCGCCAAGGAATACCATGTCGCCCGCAACGAGGCCGAGAAGGCCTTTGGCAACGGAGCCGTCTACATCGAGCACTACATCGAGAAACCCCGCCACATCGAGTTCCAGATCCTGGCCGACGCCCACGGGCATGTCGTTCACCTCGGCGAGCGTGACTGCTCCGTCCAGCGCCGCCACCAGAAGCTGATTGAGGAGTCGCCTTCGCCCTTCCTCACCCCCTCGCTCCGCAAGGCCATGGGCAAGGCCGCCGTCCGCGCCGCCACCGCCGCCGGCTACGAGAACGCCGGCACGATCGAGTTTCTGGTGGATGCCAAGGGCAACTTCTTCTTCATCGAGATGAACACCCGGATCCAGGTCGAGCATCCCGTGACCGAGGAGGTCACCGGGATCGACCTGGTGAAGCAGCAGATCCACATCGCCAATGGCGAGAAGCTGCCTTTTGGCCAGGGCGACATCACCTTCACCAAGCACGCCATCGAGTGCCGCATCAACGCCGAGGATCCCGCGCGCAATTTCGCCCCCTCGCCGGGCACCATCGGGCTCTACTACGCGCCCGGCGGCCATGGGGTGCGGGTGGACAGCCACGCCTATTCCGGCTACACTATTCCGCCCCATTACGACTCGATGATCGGCAAGCTCATTTGCTACGGCCGCGACCGCAAGACCGCCCTGCAGCGCACCCACCGGGCGCTCAACGAGTATCTCATCCGCGGCATCAAGACCACGATCCCGCTGCACCGGGCCATCATGTCGGATCCGGTCTTCATGGAGGGCAAGGCCACCACCTCCTACATCGAGGAATTCTTCGCCCGCACCCCGCCCGACGTGTTTGTCTGAGGGTGGTTCAGGCCATCGGAGTCTACCACGGAATACACGGGTGGGCACGGATGCGGAAATGTCGGAATACTCCGGCGACGATCAGACCCCCTTCGGACAAGGCTCCGGGTCCACTGGGCGACAGCTTGATCATAGTTCATCCGTGGTCTCCGTGGTACAATTTCCGTCCTGAATATATTCCCCATGAAATCCTTCTTGCTCCTCGCCCTGCTTGCCGGGCCCGTCCTCGCCCCGGCGGCGGACAACCTGAAAGCCTTCCCGCCAGCCGAGGCGGGCATGACTCGCGTGGTCATCAACCTCCCGCCGCAGCCGGACGAGGACGCGTTCCGCGTCGAGCTCATCGTCGGCCAGACGGTGAAGACCGACGCGGTCAACCACTACTTCTTCAGCGGAGCGCTCGAGACCGAGACGATCGAGGGTTGGGGCTACGACCGCTACATCCTGCGCAAGCTCGGGCCCATGGCCGGCACGCTCATGGCCCCGGAACCCGGCTCCCCATTGGTGGACCGTTTTGTCACGGTCGGCGGCGAGCCCGCCCTGCGGCGCTACAACAGCCGCCTGCCGCTGGTCGTCTATGTGCCCACCGGGGTCGAAGTGCGCTACCGCGTGTGGCGCGCCGATCCGAAGACGTCCACCGGGGCCCCGGGTTGAGGGGACGGGCGCGGGCCGTCGGCCTACTTCTCTTCCCCTCCCAAGCCGGCGCCCGGCGGTCGCGGCCGTCCCCGTTCACAACCAAGCACCAGGAACTAAGAACCACGAACCTACGTCCCACCTCAGAACTTCCACTCCGCGCCGACGAACGCGCCGAGGCCCAGCGCGGGGTAACCGTTCACGTCTTGGTATTGCTTGTTGAACAGATTTTCCACGCGCGCCTTCAGCGTCAGGTGACCGTTCATCTGCCACGCGCCATAAACCCGCGCGACGATGAAGTCCTGGCCGGCCACGTGCAGGAAGGTCTGCGCGTCGATGTCTTCGCGACCGGACTCGCCCGCCACCCCCACCCCTGCGCCGACGCCGTCACCGAAATTGTGCCACAAGTCAGCCGAGCCCGAATTGCGCGGCCTCCGCAGCAGTTGGCTGCCGGTGGCAAGATCCTTGGCGTCGAGATAGGTGTAGGCCAGCCGGAGCTCCGTGTCGGACCCGAAGGCCAGCTTCGCCTCCAGCTCCACCCCCTGGGTGCGGGCGCGGTCCAGGTTGACCTCGGTGCTCGGTGACACGCTGAAGTCCGCCTGAATCAGGTCGCGGTAGTCCGTCCTGAAGTAGGTCGCGCTCAGCGTCCCGCGTTGGTCCGGCAGGTAATAGTCAAAACCCGCGTCACCCCCGCGCGCGTGCTCGGGCTTCAGGTTCGGGTTGCCCGCGTAGTCGAAGGCCACGCTGGTGCCATAAAGGTCGAGGAAGCTCGGCGCGCTGAAGCCCGTGCCGTAGCTGGCGCGCAGCTTGAGCGTTTTTGGCACCACGAGCCACGCTGCCGTTGCGCGCCCGGTGGTCACATGGCCAAACGTGCTGTAATCGTCGTGGCGTAGTCCGCCGGTGAGGAAAACGCCGGTGACCGGCGTCCACTCGTCCTCGGCGAACGCCGCCCGGATGGTCTGCCGCTGGTCAATCGCGCCGAAGCCGTCGTTGGTCGTGTGATCGGCCTCGCCGGTTGCGCCCAAGGTGAGCCGGTTGGCGTCGAAGCCGTCATAGCTCACCTGCCCGTCGACCACGGCCCGGGTGTTGACGACGGTGGTCGTGGTGGCCGGGCCAAAGAAGGGCGGGTTCGGCGCCGGGCTGTCCGCCACCAGCCGCCGCTCCTGGCCGCCGAGGGTGAGTTTGCCCGACCAGTGGTCCGCCGGGGTGACCTCCAGAAAAACGGTCTCGAGCACGTTGTTCTCCGTGCTCGTGTCATTGGGGTCGTTGGTGAAAATGTCGTAGGGGGTGCCGGCCTTGCCGTTGAACCAGCGCACCGTGCCACCCACGCTGGCCTGATCGCTCAACGTGCGGTCGATCCGCACCACGCCGTTGCGCGAATCAAAGCCATTGTTGGGCCGGCTGTTGTCAGTGTGGCCCGCGCCGCCGGAGACATTGTAGGCCCACATGCCAGCCGTGCCTTGGGCCGCGAAAGTTCCGGCCAGGGTGCCAAAGCTGCCGCCCTCCGCCCCGACGCTGGCGGTCGGCGCCCCGGCGCCCCGCTGCGCGGTGAGCGACACCACCCCGCCGATCGCGTCGGCGCCGTAGAGCGTGCTCTGCGGCCCGCGCAGCAACTCGAGGCGGTCGTTGGCCCCGAGGGCCGCCCCGCCGAGCCAGTCCGCGTAGTCGGTGTTGGCGTCGCTCAGCCGGATGCCGTCCACCAGAAACAGGGTCTGGTTGGAGTTGGCGCCGCGTAGAAACAGCGAGTCCACGCCACCGGGCGCGCCCGAGGCGGCCATCGGTGCGCCCGCGAGCAGGCCGAGTGCGGCGCGCGGAGTGGTGATCTGCCGCTGCGCCAGCTCGGCCGCGTCGAGGGTGGCGACATCGGCACCGACCTGGGAGGCCGGTTCCGCCGTGCGGGTGGCCGTGACGACCAAAGGCTCGAGCGATTCGACGGGCGGGACCGGGGCGACGGGAGTCTGCGCCGGGACGGGAAGGACCAACGTGGCGGGCGCAAGGACGCACGCGAGGAGGGACAGGCCGAGGACGGCCGGAGCGATGGTTTTCATGGGTGTCTGCTTTCTGCCTGGGCAAGAGCAGACACGCCCCGCCGGCGGACCGGGATGGCGCCTTGCTCTCACGCTTCATTTTTGCGATGAAGATTTCGCGGTGGGCGCGCGCAAAAAATCCGCGCCCAACGCGTGAGGATCCCGGGACGGATGTTCGGACTCCGCATTTGTGCGCAAGGCGCACAAGTTCCAAGGGACAAGGGTCAAGTATCAAGATGCTCGATCTCTTGTTACTTGTTACTTGCCACTTGATTACTTGCGCGTCCCGCGCCGCCTCGCCCCCGCCTTCACCGGCTCGCGCCGATTGGCTCTGCCCGTGCGATGGCCGCACGGTGGAGGTCTGGACTGATGCGTTACCGCAGCGCAACTGTGGCCGGTTTTCACGGCCTTCCCCGCTGCCCGGAACGTAAAAAAGAACGGCCAACGCGCCGAGCAAGCCAACGCCCCGCCGGATGTCCAGCGCCATCCGCCACCTGCCTTCATCATCAAACCTCAGCAATCTAACACACAGCGCACAGAGGGCGGACAGAGAGTTCACAGAGAAAACACTGACGTAATCGGGGTACAAGCGTGTTCCCCACCGGCGGGTGACACCAAAATCTTCGGTCCGGCCGATGCATTCCTCTGTGAACTCGGGATTTATCTCTGTGCTCTCTGTGACCAACTGCTGAATTCAGGCTGATCACGGAGCCGTCACCCCCCGCCGAAGAATTTCACGATGCGGCGGAGGCTGGCGGTCAGGACGGCGATGTCATCGGCGGTGTTGTAGAGGTAGAAACTCGCGCGGACGGTGCTGGGGAGGCCCAGTTTTTTCATCAGCGGCTGGTTGCAATGGTGGCCGCCGCGCAGCGCGATGCCGTCCTGGTCGGCAAAGGTCACCACATCGTGGGCGTGGGCGTCCTTGAGCGCGAAGCTCACCAATCCGGCGCGGGGCTGGCCGGCGCGGGGCCCGAGCACGCGGACGCCAGGGATCCCGGCCAGCGCCGCGCGGGCCTCGAGGGCCAGCGCATGGTCGTGCACGGCGAGCGCCGGGCGGCCGAGCGTGTCGAGATAGTCCATGGCGGTGTGCAGGGCCACGGCATCGGCGATGTTGGGCGTGCCGGCCTCAAACCGTTCGGGCGATGGTTTCCATTGCGCCCCTTCATAGGTCACGCTGGCGACCATGCCGCCGCCGGTCTGCCACGGGTCCAGCGCGTCGAGCAGGGCGCGGCGGCCATACAGGACGCCGATGCCGGTGGGCCCGGCCATCTTGTGGCCGGAGAAGGCCAGGAAATCGCAGCCGAGCGCCCGCACGTCGAGCGGCTCGTGGCCGGCGGACTGCGCGGCGTCCACGACGGTGAGCGCGCCCACCTTCCGGGCCCGGGCGCAAAGTTCCGCCGCCGGGTTGATCGTGCCGAGCGTGTTGGAAATATGCGTGAAGGCGAACAGCTTCACCTGTGGGGTGAGCAACCGGTCCAGCGCGTCGAGGTCGAGCCCGTGCTCGGCGTCGTCGCCGGCGACCGGCACGAGCCGGAGCGTCGCGCCCGTGCGCGCCGCCAGCCGCTGCCAGGGCACGAGGTTGGAGTGGTGCTCCATCTCGGTCGCGAGGATGATGTCACCGGCCTTGAGGTGCGCCGGCCCCCAGCTTTGCGCGACCAGGTTGATGCCCTCAGTCGTGCCCCGGGTGAAGATGATCTCGGCGGGATCGGCCGCGTTGAGGAACTGGGCGGCGCGGGCCCGGGCGGCCTCGAAACTGTCGGTCGAGCGCATGGAGAGCGCGTGCAGCCCGCGGTGGACGTTGCTGTTGTCGTGCTCATAGTAATGCACGAGGGCGTCGATCACCGCGCGGGGCTTGTGCGTGGTCGCGGCGTTGTCGAGATACACCAGCGGCCGCCCGTTGACCGTCTGGTGCAAGGCGGGGAAATCGGCGCGGGCGCGGGAGAAATCGGCGGACATGGGGGGAAGAAAAGGAGGAAGGACTGAAAAGTTGAAGGGTTGAAAGGTTGAAGGGTTGAAAGGTAGGGAAATCCTTCTCTTTCGTCTTTATCTTTCTCATTCGTCAGGAGTTCTCGGTCGGAGGAAAAAGAGAAAGTTTAGGACGGGGAGGGTTGGTCGGGCTGCTTGAGCGCCTCGAGGGCGGCGTGCCAGCCGAGGGTCGCGCACTTGATGCGGGCGGGGAAGGCATGGACGCCGGCGAAGGCAGCGGTTTCGGAGAACTCCTCCGGCTGGCGGCCGGTGGTCACGATGTCCTTGAAATCGGCAAAGGCCGCCGCGGCCTCGGCCGCAGTTTTGCCCTTGAGCTGGGTGGTCATCAGCGACGCGCTGGCCTGGGAGATCGCGCAGCCCTGGCCCTCGAACGAGATGGCGGCGATGCGGTCCCCATCGAGCCGCAGGTACACGGTGCAGTTGTCCCCGCAGGTCGGGTTGTCGCCGGTGGCGACGCGGGTGGCCGCGGGCAGCCGGCCCCGGTTGCGCGGGCGCTTGTTGTGGTCAAGGATGACCGACTGGTAGAGATCGGTGAGGTCGGACATGGCGAAGGATGACCTATGACTGAGGCCCGAACTCCCTTGAAGGCAAATCGGGCCCTTTTCCGTTCACAGCCCCAGTCTGGCCTCAATCGCGGCGACGGCGGCGAGGAAGTCGGCGGGGGTGGGCGCGGTCAGCAGGGCCGCCCGGTCGGCCGGCGCCTTGCAGATTTTGCAGAGGGCGCGCAGGACCACGAGATACTCGCCGGGCTGGGACACCGGGGTGCCGAGCATGAAAAGGAGGTTAACGTGATCCTGGCCGTGCTCAAAGAGAATGCCGGCGTCGCTGCGGCCCACCGCGAGCACGATGTTCCGGACGTGCGCGGTGCGTGCGTGGGGCAGGGCGAGGCCGTTGCCCAGACAGGTGGAGTCGAGCCGGTCGCGGATGAGCAGATCCTCATAAAAACCGTTGAAGTCGGTCACATCGGGGTGCCCGGCCAGGAGTTGGGCCACTTCTTGGAGCGCGCCGCCGCGTTCGGTGCTTTGCAGGTGAAGCACGATGCGCGCGGGATCAAGAAGCGACGAGATGCGACCGGCCATGGCGGGGGTGGGGAAGAAGAAAGTGCCCCCGGTTGGCCGCGGGGCAAGCGCCGAGTTGGATTAGGCTTTCGGATTAAGCGCAAAGCCGCGAAGCCGCCAAGGCCGGATCATCATGTCCACCTTGCAGGGCCTCGGCATCGATTCCTCCTCGGTCATCGCCGCCATCCTGCGCGGCCCCAAGGTCGTCGCGGAGGCCGGCGGAAATCGACTCCGCCCGGTGGCGGCCCCGCTGGCGTGGCGCGAAGTGCGCGCCGAAAAATCTCCTTATCGCTGGATGCGCGCCGTGCCGCCCTGCGCGAAGGCCCGCACCTGCTCCACGGTCGCCATCGTCGTGTCACCGGGGAACGTCGTGAGCAGCGCGCCGTGCGCCCAGCCGAGGCGCACCGCGTTCTCCGGCGACTCGCCGTTGAGCAGGCCGTAGAAAAATCCCGCCGCGTAGCCGTCGCCGCCGCCGACGCGGTCGAGCACATCGAGCTCGCAGGTCGGCGCGTCGTAAGTCTTCCCGTTGACCCAAGCCACCGCGCCCCAGGTGTGGCGGTTGGTCGAGTGCACCTCACGCAACGTCGTCGCGACGATTTTGATATGCGGGTGCTTTTTCGTGACATTGCCCATCATGCTGAGAAACGCGCTGGAATCGAGCTTCGACTTCGCCTCGACCGAGGGGCCGGGGATGCCCAGGCCGAGTTGCAAGTCCTCCTCGTTGCCCACGAGGACGTCCACGTGCTTCACGATGCGGTCGAGCACCGCCACGGCGCGATCGTGGCCACCGACGATGTTCCAGAGCTTCGCGCGGTAATTCAGGTCAAACGACGTGACCGCTCCCGCCGCCTTCGCCGCCTGCATCGCCTCGATGATGACCTCCGCCGTCGTCGGCGAGAGCGCGGCAAAAATCCCGCCGCTGTGAAACCAGCGCACGCCGCCGGCAAAAATTTCCTGCCAGTCGAAATCGCCCGGTTTGAGCTGCGCCGCCGCCTCGTTGCTGCGGTTGTAAAACACCACCGGCGCGCGCACGCCCTGCCCGCGGTCACTGTAAACCGACGCCATGTTGGGGCCGTGGACGCCGTCGTGCTTGAAATTTTTATAGAACGCGCGGACGCCCATCGCGCGCACGCGCTCGGCGATCAGGTCGCCGATCGGGTAGTCCGACATCGCGGTCGCGACGCCGGTCTTCAGCCGGAAGCAGTCGGCGAGGTTCGCCGCGACGTTGAATTCGCCGCCGCTGACATGGAGGTCGCAGCGCGTCGCCTTGCGAAAGGGGATGATGCCCGTGTCAAGGCGGTGAACCAGCGCGCCGAGCGACAGGAAGTCCAGCGCGCCGTCGGCGCGGATGTTCAGGCCGTTGTTCATGAGATGGAGTTTTTTCGGATGGGGGTTTTCTAAAATGATTTTAGCGCAGACGAAGCCTGCGAGGCGGAGAAAATCGGATCGGGAGGGTTTGGGCAAGCTTGCGTCGCGAAGTGGCGGTGTCGGGCGGCTTTGAGCGGCGGGGGCGGTGAGGCGGGCGGGGGCGGGGGCGGAGTTAACGCAAAGACGCAAAGACACGAAGGCGCGGGGATGAATCGGGATGGGATGGAGCCGCGACGCCCTCGTCGCGGCTCCATTTTCAAACGGCGGGCGGCGGTTCCATCGGCGGGTTGGAGTTGGCCTCCAGCTCCTCGGCGCTCTCGACCACGCGGGCGATACTCAGCAGTTTGTCGCCCTCGGCGAGGGTCAGGAGTTTCACCCCCTTGCCGCCGCGGTTGACCTCGCGAATGGTGTTGACCGGGCAGCGCACGCTCTGGCCCTTGGCCGTGAGCAGCATGATTTCGTCGGTGTCCTTCACGCTGAGCGCGCCGGCGAGCTTCACCGAGCCGTCCTCCGGCAGGTCAATCGCCCAGACGCCGCTGCCGCCGCGGTTGATCAGGCGGTAGTCCTCGAAGCGCGTGCGGACACCCAGGCCGGCCTCGCTGGCCACCAGGAACTTCGCGGTGTGATCCACCACCTCGATCACGTCGAGATGGTCGCTCTCCAGCTTGAACCGCATGCCCGTCACGCCGCCCGTCGCGCGACCCGTGTCGCGGAACAGAACCTCATTGGTCTCGGCATCGCGCTCACGGAAGCGAACGGCCAGGCCTTGGTGCGAGACCAGGATGATCTCGTCCGCCCCGGTGGTCAGCACGGTGCCGATCACGGCGTCGCCCTCGTCGAGGTTGATCCCGATGAGGCCGCCGTCGCGGGTGCAGTTGGCGTAGTCGGAAAGCGCGCTTTTCTTGATGACCCCGCGGCGGGTCGCCATGACGAGAAAGCGGTCGGGCGCAAAGTCCTTCACGCACAGCATGGCGGCGATCTTCTCGCCCTCCGCGAGGCGGAGGAAGGACGAGATGGACTTGCCCTTGGCCGTGCGCGTGCCCTCGGGGACATCATAGACTTTCTTCGCATGGCACTGGCCGATGCTCGTGAGGAAGAGGATGTAGTCGTGCGTGCTGGCGGTGAAGAGATGCTCGACAAAATCCTCGTCGTAGGTCTCGGCCCCGATCACGCCCTTGCCGCCGCGTTTCTGCGAGCGGTAGTCGGCCACGCGCGTGCGCTTGATGAAGCCGAGGTGCGAGACGGTGATCACGCAGCCCTCGTTGGGGACGACGTCCTCCATCCGGA
Source organism: uncultured Opitutaceae bacterium (assembly GCA_903929355.1). Classification (GTDB taxonomy): domain Bacteria; phylum Verrucomicrobiota; class Verrucomicrobiia; order Opitutales; family Opitutaceae; genus CAIYUN01. The sequence goes on along the minus strand of CAIYUN010000018.1, from coordinate 64,994 downwards.
ACTCGCCGGCGGCGCCGATGATCTCGGTGCGGCGGGGTGAGGTGTATTTCGCCTTCATCTCGGCCAGCTCCGACTTGATCAGCGCCATGAGGATGGTCTCGGACTCCAGGATCGCGCGCAGCTCCAGGATGAGCCTTTCCAGCGCGAGGTACTCGGCCTCGATCTTCCCGCGCTCCAGGCCGGTGAGCTGGTAAAGCCGCAGTTCCAGGATCGCGTCGGTCTGGCGCTCGCTCAGCGGATACTTCGCCATCAGGCGCTGCTTCGCCTCCTCCTTGTTGGCGGAGGCGCGGATGATTTTGACGAAGTCGTCGAGATTATCGAGGGCGATGATGTAGCCCTCAAGGATGTGGGCGCGGTCCTCGGCCTCCCTGAGGCGGAACTTGGTGCGGCGCGTGACGACATCCCGGCGGTGCTCGATGTAGCACTCGATGAGCTCCTTGATGTTCATCTGCTTCGGCCGCTTCTTGTCGAGGGCCAGCAGGGTGACGCCGAAGGAGGACTCCAGCGCGGTCTTCTGGAAAAGCTGGTTGATGACCACCTTGGCCTGCTCGCCGCGTTTCAGCTCGATGACGATGCGCGTGTTCTCGTCGGACTCGTCGCGCAGGTCGCGGATGCCGTCGATCTGCTTTTCCCCGACCAGTTCCGCGATGCGAAGCACCAGGGTGTTCCGGTTCACATTGTAGGGGATCTCGGTGATGACAATCTGCTCCATCCCGCCCTTGGTCTCCTCGGTGTGGGCCTTGCCGCGGGTGCGCACGATGCCCTTGCCGGTCTTCAGGTAGCTGAGGATGCCCTCGCGGCCCGAGATGATGCCGCCGGTGGGGAAATCCGGCCCGCGCACGATCTCGCACAGCTCGTCCACCGAGATGCGGGGGTTGTCGATGATGGCAAACGTCGCGTCGATGATCTCGTCGAGGTTATGCGGTGGAATGTTCGTCGTCATCCCGACGGCAATACCCGTCGAGCCGTTCATCAGCAGGTTCGGCAGCGCCGCGGGCAGGACGGTCGGCTCCGTGGTGGACTCCTTGTAGTTGGGGACGAAATCAACCGTGTCCTCCTCGATGTTTTTCAGGAGGTCCTCCGCAATGTCCTTGAGGCGGGCCTCGGTGTAACGGTAGGCGGCGGGCGGATCGCCGTCGACCGAGCCGAAGTTGCCCTGTGGGTCAATCAACGGGTAGCGCATGACCCACGGCTGGGCCATCCGCACGAGCGTGTCATAGACGGAGGAGTCGCCATGCGGGTGGTAGTTCTTGAGCACCTCCCCAACGACACCGGCGCACTTGTCGAAGGCGCGGTTGTGCACCAGCCCCTCACGGAGCATCGCATAGAGGATGCGGCGCTGGACGGGCTTGAGCCCGTCGCGGGCGTCGGGCAGGGCGCGCGACACGATGACCGACATCGAGTACTCGATGTAGGCCGACTGCATGATGTCGGTGATGTTGGCGGACGAGAGCTTTTCGTTGGCGGTGTACATTCAGAGAGAAGCCAGAGGTCAGGAGTCAGAAGTCAGAGAAGTGAGGGCGTTTCGTTTGCGGACGGGGAGCTGGTCAACGTTGGCGGAATGATGGGATGGACGTTGGCGGCGCTTCGTTCCCTTCGTTGCCTTCTGTTCAAATCCCGGGTTTTACACGTCGAGGAACTGCACGTTGAGCGCGTTGTCCTCGATGAACTGGCGGCGCGGCGGGACCTCGTCGCCCATCAGGAGGGTGAAGAGCTGGTCGGCCTTGGCGGCGTCGTTGACCGAGACCTTCAGCAGGCGGCGGTGCTCGGGGTCCATCGTGGTCTCGTAGAGCTGCTTGGGGTTCATTTCCCCGAGGCCCTTGTAGCGCTGGATGCTCAGACCCTTGCGGCCGTTGGTGCGGATTTGCGCCACAATGTCGAGGGGGGAGCGCAGCCCGGTTTTGGCCTCGGACTTCTGTCCGGCGTTTTCAGTGATGACATAGCGCGGCTCCTCCGTCGCGGTGAAGCGGTCGGTCTCCAGGCCGGTCTTGGCGATGGCGCGGAGCAGCTTGGCCATCTCGCCGCTCTCGAAGATCTCGTGCAGGGTCACGCGCTTCACTGGCAGGGGGCTTTTGGAGTCGGTCTTGCCGGCTTCGGGCTGCTCGGCGGGGTCGGCGTCGAGGTTGTGCCGGGCGATGAAGGCGCCCTTGGCGGTGGCGTCGCGGAGGAACTCGTGGGTCTCCTTGTTGCCCTCGCGGATGCGCGCGATGTAGCGGGGCAGGTCCTGCGTGACCGGGTCGTGCTGGTCCAGATAGGCGGGGAGCGCGGCGCCGTGGCGGGTCACCCCGGTGCCGAGCTTCTCCAAGGCGGAGAGGTTTTCCACCAGCGTGTCGATCTGCGCGGGGGCGAAGACATGGGCGTCCCGGGTGCGAGACAGAATGATGTCCTCCGACCCCAGCTCCAGCAGGATGCGGTTGAGCTGCTCGTCGTTGTCCACGTATTGCTCGCGTTTCTTTCGCTTGATCCTGTAGAGCGGCGGCTGGGCGATGTACACGAAGCCGCGGTCAAACAAGCCCCGCATCTTGCGGTAGAGGAAGGTGAGCAGGAGGGTGCGGATGTGCGAGCCGTCCACATCGGCGTCGGTCATGATGATGATCTTATGGTAGCGCGCGCGCTCGACGTTGAAGGCGGACTCATCCTTCTCGTTCTCGCTGGTGCCGATGCCCGTGCCGATGGCGGTGATGAGGGTGCGGATTTCCTCGTTGTTGAGCACCTTGTCGAGCTGGGCCTTCTCCGAGTTGATGAGCTTGCCGCGCAACGGCAGGATGGCCTGGAAGCGGCGGTCGCGGCCCTGCTTGGCCGAGCCGCCGGCGGAGTCGCCCTCGACGATGTAGAGCTCGGTGAGGGCGGGGTCCCGCTCGGAGCAGTCGGCCAGCTTGCCGGGCAGGCCGCCGCCGGAGAGGGCGCCCTTGCGGATCGTCTCGCGCGCCTTGCGCGCGGCCTCGCGCGCCCGGGCGGCCATGAGGCCCTTGTCCACGATGCGCTTGGCGACGCCGGGGTTGGCGTCGAAGTAGAACATCAGCCCCTCGTAGCAGACCGAGCCGACCACGCCCTCCACCTCGGGGGACAGCAGCTTCACCTTGGTCTGCGACTCAAATTTCGGGTCGCTGTGCTTCACCGAGATCACCGCGGTGAGCCCCTCGCGCACGTCGTCGCCGGTGATCTGGGGATCCTTCTCCTTGAGCAGGTTGTTGGCCTTGGAAAACTGGTTGATCGCGCGGGTCAGCGCCCCGCGGAAACCCGACAGGTGCGTCCCGCCGTCGGGATTGTGGATCGTGTTGGTGTAGCACAGCACCTGGTCGTTGTAGCCGTCGTTGTATTGGAGCACGACCTCGACATGGATCTCGATGGCCTTGTCGTCGTTCATCAGGGAGGTCTCCTTCTTGAACGCGATGACCTTGGGGTGCAGCACGGCCTTGTTCGTGTTCAGCTGGCGCACGAACTCCTCGACCCCGTTCTTGTAGTAAAACGTCTCCGGCTTCGCCCCGGCGGGGCGCTCGTCGAGGAAGATGATCTCCAGCCCCGAGTTCAGGAACGCCAGCTCCCGCAGGCGCTGGCCGATGCGGTCCGCCTTGAACTCGATGGTCTCGCGGAAAATCTCCGCATCCGGCTTGAACGTGATCAGGGTGCCGGTCCCCTTGGCCTTGCCGATCACCTCCAGCTTGGTGGTCACCTTGCCGCGCTCGAAAGTCATGTGGTGGACCTGCCCGCCGCGGGACACCTCGACCTCGAACCATTCCGAGACCGCGTTGACGCACTTCGCGCCGACCCCGTGGGTGCCGCCGGAGAATTTGTAGCCGCCCTGGCCGTATTTGCCGCCCGAGTGCAGGGTGGTGAGCACCAGCTCGACGCCGGGCAGGCCGCTGTCCTGGTTGATGTCGACGGGGATGCCCCGGCCGTTGTCGCGGATGCTGATGGAGCCGTCCACATGGATCGCGACCTCGATGCGGGTGCAATAACCGGCCAGATGCTCGTCCACCGAGTTGTCCAGCACCTCGGAAACGCAGTGGTGCAAGGCGCGCTCGTCGGTGCCGCCGATGTACATGCCGGGCTTCTTGCGGACGGCCTCAAGCCCCTTGAGCTGGCTGAGCTTGGACGAGTCGTAGGACTCGACGGCAGGCGGGATTTCGGGCGGGTTTTGCGGGTCGGGAGCGTCGGACATGAAGGGGAGGGACGTGGAAAAAGTGAAAGGGGAAATTCCATCCGAAGACGGCTCCGCGAACAACCCTTTTCGGCCCCAAAACCGAAATAATTCCACGCGTTCCCCCCGGTTTTTTTACCGGGGGCATGGTCTTCGCAAATACATGGTTAATATATAATAACGAACGACCTGGTCGGCCGGCGCTCCAAGCTGAAAACCCCGAGTGTTGCCTTTGGCCCCAATGCCAGCATCACCAAGCCCGCATGCGCCACCCCGCCCTTGAAAAACTGCTCGTCCTCCAAGATCGCGACCAGCGCCGACTGGGCTTGGAGGCCCAGCTCGCGTCCCTCCCCGCCGAGATCGCCGAGGTGGAGGGAAAGATCGCCACCGAGCGCGGCGCCATCGACTCCGCCCGCGCCGAGCACATTGAACTGGAGGTCAGGAAAAAGTCCCTCGAGACCGAGATCGGCTCGATTGAGGCGAGGGCGGGCAAATACCGCACCCAGCAGTTGGAGGTCCGCAAGAACGACGAATATCAGGCGCTGGGCCACGAGATTGAGACCGCCCAGAAGGCGGTCGCCGAGCTGGAGGAGCGCGAGCTGGAGGTGATGTTCGCCATCGACGGGGCGAAAAAGAAATTTGCCCACGCCGAGGCCGAGATGAAGGCCAACATCGTCGGCCACGAGACCCGCATCCGCACCCTGCGCGAGCGCGAGGTCGGCCTGCGCACCGAGCTCGTTGAGGCGCGGGAGGCGCTCGCTGCGGCGCGCATCCCGCTGGATCCGCCGGCGCTGCGTCTCTACGACCGCATCGCCACCAACGGCCAGCCTGTGTGTGTGGCCATCCACGACGGCAAGTGCGGCGGCTGCCATCTCAAGGTTTCCGGCGAGGCCGACTCCGTCGCCCGCAAGGGCGATCAGCTCGCCACCTGCGACCAGTGTGGCCGCATCGTCTGGTGGGAGGCCTGAGGGTTGGGACGCCATTTCGTGGCGTCTGCCATCCACGGAAAAATAATTTGCGAACCCCGTCTTCGCCTGTAACATATACCATCCTCAGGCGTCGTAACCCTTGCCCCCTCCAATCGTTCTCGTTCCCGCCCCTCAGATTCTCCGGCACTAGGAACCAAGAACCAGGCCCTCCCCCCTTAACCCCCTCCCTGCGATGTGGAAGAACCTCACCTTCTCCTGGCCCGCTGTGGGTGCATCGGTGGTTTTCACCGGCGCCGTCCTCGGCGGTTACGCCTTTTACGTCCACGCCGTGGAGCTTCCCGCCCGGGAACTGGCCGAGCAGCAACGCGCCCTGGCCGCCCAAATCCGGGACCAGGCGGTGCAGCGCGATGTCGAGACCGTCGGCAATGCCATTCTCAACACCATGGCGTTGATGCAGACCACCCAGGCGGTGACGCCGATGGCGATGGCGGGCGGCACCTCGGATTCCGCGGTGGCGGCCGCTTATGGTGAGCCCGGGCCGGCGGTCCAACCGGCCCAGGCCCCCGGGTATATTCCCGTTCCCGTTCCGGCGCCGGCCATGGGCTATTACGCCGACATGGCGCCCCCGGTCCCGCCCCCGCCCCCGCTCTACACCCCGCCACCCGCGCCGGAGCCCAGGGCCGCTCCCGAGGCTCCGGGAATCGTGACGGTGACGGTCGCCCCGCCGCCGCCTATAAACGAGACCGTGCCCCAAGTGCTGACCACCGGCTTCCATTGGTCGCCGGGGTATTGGAATTACAATCAGGGCCGTTTCAACTGGAAGCAAGGTCAGGTCGAACCGACGCCGGCGGCCTACATCAGCAGCTCCTCCCTCTACATGCCAACCGAATGGGTGGTGCGAAACGGGGCCTACACGCTGATTCCCGGCCATTGGGTGAACCCGCCCCCCAATTCCATCCCGAAAAACACCCTCCCCGGGGCCGCCCCGTTGATCACAGTGACCACCTCCAACCGGCCTGGCAACCGCCCCGGCGGGGGCTGATTCCCGGCACGCCCTTTGGCGGGTCCAAGGTCGTTCAACGCCGCAGCTTGGCCTTCAGCTCATCCGTCGCGCACCCGCAGTTCCCGCCGCAGCCGGGCCTCCGGCGCTTGGCCAGCAGGCTCAGCACGAGCCAGATTGCAGCCAAGGCCACGAGTGCGAGCGCGGTGAGGGTTTGGACTTCAGGTGTCATGGTTTGTCCTCAGACAGGAAAGCCGGAAAGGTTTCGAAAGCGAGGAGCCGGTGATGAAATCCGCAGGGGTGATCGTTGGTCAGAACCCCAGCGCGCGGCCGGTCTGATAGACCACAAAACAAACCCCCCAGGCCGTGCCAGTCTGGTAGATGAGTTGAAAAAGCGGCCAGCGCCACGAGTTGGTCTCCCGCCGCACCACCGCAATCGTGCTCATGCACTGGAGCGCAAAGACATAGAATATCATCAACGTCAGGCAGACGAGCGGGGTGAATAGCGCCCGGCCGTCCGGCCAGCGGGCCTGGCGCAGCGCGTCGCGCAGCGGCGTGGTGTCCTCGTCGCTCGTCTGGGCGTTGAACACGACTCCCATCGAGCTGACAAACACCTCGCGCGCGGCGAACGAGCTGATGAGCCCGATGCCGATCTGCCAGTCGAAGCCCAGCGGTCGGATCACGGGCTCAAGCGCGTGGCCGGCCATCCCGGCGTAGCTCTGCGCGATTTGCTGCGCCGGGGTCGCCCCCGCCGGCCCCTTGGGGTAGGCGGTGAGAAACCACAGCACGATGCTGATGCCGAGAATGACCGTCCCCGCCCGTTTGAGAAAGATTCCCGCGCGCTGGACCATGTGCAGCGCCACGTCCTTCAGACCGGGCAGGCGGTAAGGCGGCAGCTCCATGATCATCATCGGCGGCTCGCCCTTGAGCAGTGTCCGCTTGAACAACCACGCAAAGAAGAACGCTCCGCCCGCGCCCAGCGAATACATGAGCAGCATCAGGCCGACCTTGGTGGCCAACGGCACCGCCCCGTTCGGCACCAGCGCGGCGATCATCAGCAGGTAAACCGGGAGCCGGGCCGAACAGCTCATGAACGGCGCGACCAGGATCGTCACCAGCCGGTCCTTGGGATCCTCGATCGTGCGGGTCGCCATGATGCCCGGGATCGCGCAGGCGTGCGAACTCAGCAGGGGGATGAAGCTCTTGCCGTTCAGACCGACCCGGCTCATCAGCCGGTCCATGATGAACGCCGCCCGCGCCATGTAGCCCGTGTTCTCCAGCAGACCGATGAAAAAAAACAGGATCAGGATCTGCGGGAGAAAGGTCACCACGCTGCCCACCCCGGCAATCGCGCCGTCCGTGATCAGGTTCCGCAAATCCCCTTCGGCCATGTGGTGTTTCACCCCGTTCGCCAGTGCGTCGGTGCCGGCCGCGATCCAGTCCATCGGATATTGCGCCAGGGTGAAAATGGAGAGAAACAGCGCCGCCATCACCACCACAAGCACCAGCCAGCCCCACCGGCGGTGCGTCACCACCGCGTCGATCCGGTCGCTCACACTCGGGCCGACCGCCGTGCCGTCGTCCTCCACCAGCCCGGCGCAAAGGCGCGTGATGGCCTCGTAACGCGAGTTGACGAGCGTGCCCGCCCAGTCGGTGTTCGTGGCCGTCCACCGGTCGCGCCAGCTTTGCAGGATCTCCGTGGTGCGCGCGCTCAGCGGCGTCGAACCGGCCACCCGCACGCTGTCCTGATCGGTCAGCAGCAGCAGGGCCTCGGCCCGCGCGATCAGGGGCGCGCGGCGGTCGTTTTCATGCAGTGAAGCCTGCAGCTCCGCGACGGCCGGCGCGATCGCCGCCGGCACGTCCCACGCATGGCGCGAGAGCGGCAGGTCGGGCCGGCTCATCGCCAGCGTCAGCTCGATCAGCCCCTTGCCGTTGACCGCCTCGCACGGGATCACCGGCACCCCCAGTGTCTGCTCCATCCGCGCCGCGCGGATGCGCAGCCCCGCCGCCACCGCCAGGTCCATCATGTTCAGCACCACGATGACCGGCCGGCCCAGGTCCAACACCTGGTGGACGAGGTAGAGGTTTCGCTCCAGGTTCGTCGCGTCCACGATGCACAGGATGCGGTCGGGCTGGGCCGTGTCGGCCCGGCGGCCCAGCAGCACGTCGCGGGTCACCGCCTCGTCGGGCGAGCGCGCGGCCAGCGAGTAGGTGCCGGGCAGGTCGATCACCGTGAGCGGCTGCCCATGCTGGGACCACGCCGTGCCCGTCTTCTTCTCCACCGTCACCCCGGGATAATTGCCGACCTTCTGCTTCAGCCCCGTGAGCGCGTTGAACAGCGTGCTTTTTCCGCAGTTCGGATTCCCCACCAGCGCATACACCGGCGTCCGTCGTTCGGCTGCCGGCGGGTTGGGGGTTCCCGTTTGTAGATGTGATGGCAACGCCATGTTTGCTCCGTTTGCTTTCAGCCAAAACCCGGCAGTCGGATTCCACCACGGATTACACCGATAGGCACGGATCCAGAAAGATACGGGATTTGATTTGAGCCAATCTCAGTCACCCTTGCGATGAAGGGAGCAGAATCCACCATTGATTGATAATCCGTGTTCATCCGTGATATCCGTGGTTTCAAATCAGGTTTTCAGGTTCCACCCTTCAGTCTTCAGTCCTTCAGCGGTTCGAGCAGTATGTGCTCCGCCTCGCTTTTCCGCACCGTAAGGTGGTAGCCTCGCACCTTGATTTCGAGCGGGTCGCCCATCGGCGCGGCCCGCACCAGTTTGACGGTGGTTCCGGTCAACACCCCCATCTCGCGCAACCGCAAAAAAGTGCTTCCCGTGGCGGGCAGCCCGCACACCACTCCGGACGCGCCGACGGCGAGCTCAGACAGCTTGATGGTACTGGCCATGAGGAGACGTCGGGCTTTTCAACCTTTATGCCGGATCGGCTCAACCACGATGTGCCGCGCCGCCCGGTCGCTCAGTGCGATTCGGGTGCCACATACCCGGCAAAGCAGGGTGCCTGTGCCCGAAATCTTCTCTATCACCACCGATTCACCGAACCCGATCTCCCTCAGCCGCTGGCACAGATCCGGCCCCCCTTCCAGTGCGCACACCCGCGCCGATTCCCCCACCGGCAGTTCGGTGAGCGGCATCTTCGGCGGCGGACGGTGTCTTTCAGTGTTGGGCATCAGGAACGGGGGGGGCTCAATATGACTGAGACTCAGTTTCAATGTCAATAGAAGATTGAGTTCTCCCCTCACCTTCTACTCACACTCTGCCGAACTGGGGCTACGGCGACCTCGCCGCAGCCCAAGGTGGAACTGGTTGACCCAACCGGTTTTCCTCACCCGATCTTACAATTCGGCTCCGTCCTATCATTCCCCTGCCACCGGCGCCGCTTCCAGCGTGATCGTCCCCGCCGGCAGCCCTTTGGCCGTCGCCGTGATCACGATTTTCCCCGTGGCAGCAGTCGCCCGCACGAGCGCGAGGATGCGGCCATCCTTGACCGTGCGTTCCGGGCTGGGGAAAGGGGTGAGGTCGTTCAGCTTGCCGTTGTCGGTGGCCAGGATGACACCGGGCCCGCTGACCTTGAAACTGACCGTCGTGTCCCAATCGGGAATGCGCACCCCGTTGGCGTCGGTGATGGCCCCACGGACGAAAACCACGTCGTCAAACTCCGGCCGGGCCGTCGTATGGCTGGCCGTCAGCGCGATGGCCGCGGGGGCGCCGGCGGTGCGGAGTTCGTCATTGGCCACATCCTGGCCGCCATTGCGGCCCACCGCCCGCAGCGTGCCGGCGGCGTAGGCGAATTTCCATTCGCGGGGCGACGAGTTGTTCGTCTGCGGCTTCACCCCGAGCGACTTCCCGTTGAGGTACAGCTCCACCTGCTCGCAATTGCTGAATATCGACACATCGGCCTGGGCGTAGTTGCCCTGCGGCGTCCAGTTGTCCACCAGCTTGACCGTGGGCGGCGGCGTGTCCCCGCCCGCGCCGATTTCTGTGGGCCGGTCATTGGTGCGCACGATGCGCACCACCGGTTGCTTGGACCAGAACGCCTCGCGCTCGTAGCCGTTGCCCTTGACCACCAGCGTGCGGTCCACGAGTCCGGCGCCGCTCGTGATGTTCGGCCAGGCGCCGCCCGGGTCGTCCACCCCGGGCTGCTTGGGGACAAAGCCCTCGCCCAGATAATCGATGCCGGACCAGAGGAAGCAGCCGGCCAGTTGTGGGTGTTTGCTCAGAAAATCCCAGGTCCTCGCGTCCTCGTGCTCCTCGGTGTTGATGAGCTTGCGCGTCGGGATGGCCGCCTGGCTGCTGACCATGTAGGAGTCGCGGTAGTTGGAGCCGATGACATCGAGGGTGTCCGCGTAGCCGTTGCTATAGTCCTTGTTTTTGTCCGGCTGCAGCAGCGCCTGCGTCACCGGGCGCGAAGGGTCGTTCTCATGGAACGCGGCGACCAGCCCCTTGAGAATGTCGCGGGTCTTCTGGTTGTTGCTCGAGTCGTGGATCTCGTTGCCCGTGCTCCACAGCACGATCGAGGGGTGGTTGCGGTCGCGGCGAACGGCGTCGCGCAGATCCTTCAGTGACCACTCGTTGAAAAACAGGTTGTAGCCCTTGTCGGCGTTGTTCTTGGCCGCGATCCAGCAGTCAAACATTTCATCCATGACCAGGATCCCCATGCGGTCGCAGACGTCGAGCTCGACGGGGTTGGGCGGGTTGTGCGCGAAGCGGATCGCGTTCACCCCGAGCGCCTGCATCGCGCCGAAACGCTCCTCATACACGCTGCGTGGCACCGCCTCGCCGATGGCGCCGCCTTCCTCGTGCAGGCACACACCGAGGATTTTGACATTCTTCCCGTTGAGCCAGAACCCCGTCTCCGGCTTGAACTCGGTCTGCCGGATGCCGACCGTTGTTCGCTCGCTGTCGATCCTCATGCTGGCCAGGCTGTTTTCCATCACGGTAGCGGTTACCTGATAGAGATTGCGGTGTTCGAGATCCCAGAGCTGGGGCGAGGGCACCGCAATGTCCTGCTCAAAGGTGGCAGACTGGCCGGCGGCGATGGTTTGCGGGGGGGGCGGGGCCAAGGGGAAGCCACCCACTGCCATAACATAAATCGTCGCCGGCTTGCCGTCGGGTCCGGTCACCGTTGGCGTCACCGTCACCGTGTGCGGTGCGTTGGAACTGTTGGTCACCTTAGTCTGGACATGCAGGGTGGAGATGATTCCTCCCAGCCCGGAATCAAGTGTCACCGGGCGGATGTCCTTCGTCGTCACATACAGCCCCCAGGTCTCCACATGGACGGGATTAGTGACCACGAGCCGCACATGGCGCTCGATCCCCGAGCCCGTGTAATAGCGCGAGAGCGGCTGGAACGAATTGTTCACGTGGACATCGATGGCATTCGGTTTGTCCGGCCCAAACGTCAGGTAAGGAGTCAGGTCATAGTTCACGCCCACATAGCCGTAGGGCCGCAGGCCGAGCGAATGCCCGTTGATAAATACCTCCCCGTTGGATTGGATGCCGTCGAACTGGATTTCCACCCGCTGGCCCGCGTCGGCGGCCGGGAGCGTGAAGAACTTCCGGTAGTTCGCGACGCCGGCGGGCAAGTAGGCCCCGCCGCGCTTGGTGGTGGCGTCCGCGCTGAACGGACCCGCGATGGCCCAGTCATGCGGCAGGGTGACCGTGGTCCACTTGGCCGCCTCGGCCGGCCCATCCACCCGCTGGAACAGCCAGTTGGTTTCAAGCGGCAGCGTCAGGCGCTGGTCGGCCGGGTTGGCGGGAATGGCCGAGATGTTGCCCGGGGCGTCTTGCGCGGACGGAGCCGAGGGGGCGATTTGGCCGGGCGCGCTGACGGCGGCCAGCACGAGGGCCAGGGTTAGGAGCAGGGGTTTCATGGCGGCTTGGACGGGGTTGATCTTCGGCCATCCAACCCTCTTTCCCTCGCCAAGGAAAGCGGTAAACGCGGCCGGTCGCATCCGCAAACCAACGCTGATTATGGGCAAGATTAGTTGGAAGCCGGATTTGCGCTCAGGCGAAGTTGATGTTGTGGGCGAGGCCCTGTTCGCCGGCTTTTTTGAGCAGCATCAGCAGGCGGCTGGTCTCGATCTGTCGCGAACGGCGGCGCACCAGGATGATCAAGCCGGGATGTTCCGGCAGCTGGGCCGCGAGAGCGAGGTAGTCGTTGCGATTGCAGGTGATCGTAATCATCGTGTGAGCCCGGGCATAGGCGAACGCCTCCTCGTCGGTCGTGGCGACGGGCAGCACGTCGCGCAATACCGTCGCCTCATGGCCCCAGTGGCGCAGCAGGAGCGCGATGTCTCCCGGCACGTCATGATCGAGAAAAAACTTCGCACCGGACCTTCACTCATCTGCTCCGCGACAAGGGCATCGATCTCAATGCGATGATCCTCGTAGTAGGCGAGGCATTCGTAAACCTGCGCGCGCGTCAGATCGGGGAAGCAACGGGCGGTCAAAGTGTCGATGGTCTCGCCGTTTTGCAGCAGCCCCACCACGTCATGCACGCCGATGCGCGTGCCTTCGATGATGGTTTTTCCGCCGCGTACTCCGGGCAGGCTGACCAGATAACGATAGGTGGTGGATGGCATGGGGCTCAAGATGGCATCGCGGGCGCGGATGGCAAACTCCGTCTGCAATGACCATTTGAGGTCCTAATCTTAGTCCGTAACGTCTGCCTCTACCAGACGTCCTAACTATTGTCTCCAATCGCTCGCTATCCGCCAAAGCCTTGGCGATGGAGGATCGTTCCCGCCCCTCGGCCCCCCCCCACCCCGAATCAAGAACTCCGAACCCAGCACCCCACACCCCCATGTCGAACAACCTCACCTTTTCCTGGCCCTCGATTGCCGTCTCGGCGGTTTTCACCGCCGCTGTCCTGGGTGGTTACGCCTTTTACGTTCATGCGGTGCTGATTCCGGCCGAGGATCTGGCGGTGCAGCAACGCGACCTGACCGCCCAAGTTCAGGCCGCTGCGACCCAGCGCGAGGCGGTGGCCACGGCCAATACCAACACCATGGCGCTGGTGGAGGCCACACAGACCCTCGCGCGGATGGCGATGTCGGCCGGTGCCGCAAATCCGGCGGCGGCAGACTCGTATGGCCGGTCGGCCCCGGCGTTCCAACCCTCCTTCCAGCCGCCAGGGTATAGGCCCGCCTCTTACCCACCCTCAAACTATTACGCCGACTCGGTGCGTCTGGCGCTGCCGCCCACTCCTGCTTACACCCCGCGGCCCACGCCGGGAATCGTGACCTATAATTATACTTACGCCCCGCCCCAGCATTGGCAGATGACCATGCCCCAAGTTCTGACGACCGGTTTTTACGGTTATCAGCAAAACCGCTTTGGTGGTCTGCGGAACAACGGAACCTACGGCCGCCAACAACGGCGTTAAAGCATTGTAGCCATCCCGATCCGACCGCGACGTCTGGTCCGTCCGTTCGCGCCACCGCCCCTTCCGTTCCTAGTTTCCTGCTTTCCTCATTCAGCCCCTCAACCGTTCCTCCTCCCTCCGCGCCTTTGGGCTACAAATCCCCATCCGTTCCTGATTTCCTGATTTCCACATTCAATCTGTAATTCCCCATCCAGTCAGCCGCCCCACCCTCACGAACCCACCGCCGCCGGCAGCACCAACTCGTTGGCGGGGTCGGGGATCTCATACACCCGCAGTTCAGTGGGCGGGGAGATTTGAGCGCGCGGCAGGTCGCGATTCCGGGGGAGCGTTTCCCAACGGAGCACATAACAGACCCCGTTTTGGTGCGAGAGCTTGAGGCTCACCTCCATGCCGGCGTTGTGCGGAATCCGCACCGCGGTGAGCGCGGCGGCCGCCGCCGATTGCGCCGTGGCGCCCGCGGTCGGCGTTGGCGCCGGCTGCGGGGTCAGGTCGGCGGCGCGGAACCAGACGCGGCCCGCCCCCAGGGCCGCGGTTTGATAGGGCACGGTCATCAGGCCGTCGCCGGTCGGCTGGGGCGCGGCGAGCAGCACATCGCCGGTGATGGACCCGTTGCCGGAAAACGCCCACTTGAACGTCCAATCCGTCAGGGCGCGCGTGCGCCAGCCGTCGCCTTCGGGGCGGGCGGCAAAGAGCTGCGAGTGCCCGGCCGCGTCGTAGCGGTGATAGACCACGACCGGTTGCTGCAACGCATCGAAGCCGAGGGCGAAGGTCATGTTGATGAGTCCCTCGTGCACCTTCGCGGGATCGATCACGTCTCCGCGCGCGAGCGTGACCGGGAGGTTGATCGGCCGGCCGAGATGGTCCTCCCAATGGATCAGGTCGCGGCTGCGGGCGTAGGAGAGGGTGTTGTTGGTCGAGCAGTCGGGCGTGTTGCGCCACATCCACACCAGGTGGAAGCGGCCGTCCGGGCCCGGCGTCGGGTCGAGGGCGTAGGCGTTGCGCTGCTTCTCACCATCGAGCAGCGCGGTGTCGACCAGCCGGTGCCAGGTGTGCGTCGCGGGGTCGTAGGTGTTGTAGAGATCGCTGCCGTTGCCGCTGCCGCCGTCGCGGTAGCGGTAGAAAAGGTCGCCCGCGGTGTTTTGGAAAAACACCGGGTAAGTGCAGCTGGTCTCCCGCTCCCCCGTCATGCGGTCGAGCCGCTCCAGGCTGGTGATGTCAAACGGACGGCTGCTGCGGTAATACACGAGCGCGTCCACATGCATGTTGCCCGACAAGTGCAGGAGCCCCTCGTGGTCGAGCACCAGCGCCAGGTAGTTGTGGCTGTCCCAGCCGGTCACGTTGGAGTTGCGCCGGGCTTTTTCGAGATACTGCCCCTCCGGCTTGGTCGTAGTCCAGACCGGCGAACCCAGCCGGCGGCTGGCGACGGTGATTTTGCGGTCCGGGTCGTAATAGGCGACAAACTGGCGGTCTCCCTGGGTGAGGAACGCAAAACTCACCGGGTTGCCGGCCCAGACCTGGCCCACCATGAGGCCGGGCTCCGGGGCTGGGCTGGTCTGGCCGCGCAGGGCGGCGACGGCCAAGCCGGCGACCAGGGCGAGCAGGCAAAAGCGGGGTCGAAACATGGGGTGGGAGGCCTCCCAAGAGGAATCTCAGCCCCGTCACCCTGTCAATCGTCCGGTTGCCGCATTCAACGTGGAATGTGGAAATCAGGAATGTGGAATGTGGAAATCAGGAACTCAGGTCAGACGGGTGCTGCCTGAAGAAAAAGGATCGGTCCGCGAAAATCCGGATACCATTTCGGATCCGGGTCCATCCGCGGGATCCGGGGTAAATGATTTTGTCCTGATTCCGTTCCTGATTTCCTGATTTCACCATTCAATTCCGTATCTGGAACTCAGGAACTCAGGTCGGCCCGATCACGCGTGAGGCCAAATGAAACAGTCTGGGACCATCCGGATGCCTTTCCGTATCCGCATCCGTGTCCATCCGTGCAATCCGTGGTTAAAAACTGTCGCCCGGTTTCCATTCCTGATTTCCTGATTTCCCCATTCAAATTCCTTCATCTGTCCACTTATTGGAGCTGGACTGAAACGACCGCAAAAACGAACCCAGGTCCGAGTCAGCCAATAAAATGGCGATTGACCGCCATCAGGTAGTGTTCGATATGGAAATACCGGACGAGACCCCTTGCCTAACCTGCTTCAAGCAAAGCTTCGAATGAAAAACAAACGCTTAGGATCGCTCGCGTTGGCCATCTGCTTGGCGGGTGCCACTGGTTGTGTGAATTCCCCCACGCCTTCACCGACCGCCGATCACTCCGGGCTGACCCTAAAACTGATCCCTTCCATCACCACCCTTCGGCTGGGCCAGGAAACATCGGTCAGACTCGCGATTTATGGGCCGGGCATCGACCATATCGTCGCCGGCACTGAAGGTGTGCCCGATATGTATTCCATTCCGCCGGACGCGCAGGGCTTCGTCCATGCCTTTACCTTTGAGCCAAAACGCGAGGGTGATTTCACCCTCGGGCCGTACACCATCACGTTCAACGGGCAGAAGCTGACCTCCAACGTGATCCATCTCCAGGTTTTGCCTGACTGGGATGGGAAATTTGGCCCGGTCTACCATGTGGACAAAACCAAAATTGCCCTGGGGGAGGAATTTCAGCTGGTCCTTGAAACCTGGCTCAAACCGACGGCGCCCCCGCAAAAGAATTTCTCGCTCCGACGCGATGCAGGCTTCACCATCCCGATGAACGGCGGCGGTGGTGGCTCGTTCAGAATCAACTCCACCTACCATTATGATCGACAGGTATGGACGATCATCCCCGACCAGGCGGGGGTGTTCAAAATCACAGGGGACATCTTTCAGAATTTCCCAGCCGGCGAAGTTCCGCCAGACCTCTCTGTCGAGGTCACGCCAGCCGCGCCTTCGCGCTAAAACTCCGCCCTGGCCGTTTCAGCTTTCCTGATTTCCCCATTCAAATTCCGAATGTGGAACTCAGGAACTCAGGTCAGACACATCCTGCCTGACGGAAAATGAATCAATCTGGGATAATGCCGATGCCATTTCGCATCCGTGTCCATTCGTGTCCATCCGTGCAATCCGTGGTTGAACCTCCTTCGTCTGACCTCCGCGCCTCCGCGCCTTTGCGCCTTTGCGCCTTTGCGTTAAAACTTTGCGCTAAAACTTCGCCCCCTCCGTTCCTGGCTTCATGGCTTCCCCCTATAAACGCGGCCTCCCTGCCCCGATATGGGATTGCCATGCGCCCCGCGCCCGCTCTGCTGGCGGGCCGTGACCGAAACCGCCCCAGCCCCCGCCGTCTCCGCCGCGTCCCAGGCCCCGGCCATCGAGGTGCGGGGACTCGTCAAGCGTTATGGCGAGGTCGAGGCGCTGCGCGGGATTGATCTTACCGTGGAAGCCGGCGAGCGGTTTGCGCTCCTCGGGCCCAACGGCGCCGGCAAGACCACCCTTTTCTCGATCCTCGCCACGCTGCGCGCTCCGACCGAGGGGGGAGCGCGCGTCCTTGGCCGCGATGTCGTCGCCGAGCGTGACGCCGTGCGGCGCGAGATGGGCATCGTGTTCCAGGAGCCGGCCATCGAGCAGCAGCTGAGCGGTCGGGACAACCTGCTTCTCATGGGCCTCCTCTACGGCCTGACCACGCCGGCGGCCCGGCGCCGCGCCGACGAGATCCTGGGCCAGCTCGGCCTCGCCGACTCGGCCGGCCGTCCCGCCAAGACCCTCTCCGGCGGACAGCGCCGCAAGCTGGAGCTGGCGCGCGCGCTCGTCACCGACCCCCGCATCCTGTTTCTCGACGAGGCCACCCTCGGCCTCGACGTCGAAGGGCGGCGCGGCTTCTGGGGCCATGTGCGCGGGCTGGCGGCGGCGGGCCGCACGGTATTCTTCACCACCCACTACATGGAGGAGGCCGAGGTCGCCGACCGCATCGCGCTGATCGACGCCGGCCGCATCGTCGCGCTCGACACGCCACGCGCGCTCAAGTCCCGCCTCGGCGGCGGCGTCATCCGCCTCCAGACCGAGGATGACACTCAAGCGCGCGCCTGGCTCACGGAGCGCGGCCTCGCGCCCGAGCCGGGCACGGCGGAGCTGATGCTGCTGCACGCCGATCCGGCGGCGGTGCTGCCGGAGCTGTTGCGCCATCTGCCGGTCAAGGTCCGCCGGGCCGAGGTCCACGAGCCCAGCCTGGAGGATGTCTTTTTGAAGCTCACCGGCCGCAAGCTGGGGGCCGATGCCCCGGCGGAAAAGGCCGGCGGCTGGCGGGGTGGCAAAGGCGGGAGGGGCCGGCCATGATGCTCCGCGGGATCTACGCCATCGTCGTGCTCGACATGAAACGGTTCTGGCTGAACCGCGCCCGGCTGTTTGCCGGGCTGGCGCAGCCGCTGCTCTATCTCTTCGTGCTCGGCGCGGGGATCGGTGCGAGCATGGGTGGGCGCATGGGTGGCGGCAATTACCAGCCGTTCATCTTCCCCGGCGTGCTGGGCCTGTCGCAGCTCTTCACCGCGACCTTCGCGGCGATCACCATCGTGTTCGACCGGCAGATCGGGTTCTTCAAGGCCGTGCTCGTCTCGCCCGTGCCGCGCCCGGCCATTGCCATTGGCAAGATCGCCGCCGGCGCCCTGCAGGCGTTTTTGCAGGGCGTGGTGGTGCTGCCCTTCGCCTGGATCGCGCAGGTGCCGTTCACCGTGGGCTCGACCATCGCCCTGCTTGGCGCGATGGCGCTGGCTTCCATCACCTTCTCGGCGCTGGGGGTGGCGGTGGCGGCGCGGTTCACCTCGACCACGGTGTTTCCCATCGTGAGCAACGCGGTGCTGCTGCCGATGTATTTTCTCTCCGGAGCAATGTTCCCGCTGGACATGGCCCCACCCTGGATGAAGGTGGCGGTCTTTTTCGACCCGGTGGCCTATGCGGTGGACCTGATGCGGGGCGCGCTCTTGGGGCGGTTTTACTTCAACCCCTGGCTCTCGCTCGGAGCGCTGGCCGTGATCATCACGCTGCTGACGTGGGTGGCGGTGCGCATCTTCAACCGCGGCGAGGACGACTCCAGCCTCGGCGCGACTAATTTCAACTGGCGGCGGTGAGGGAGCTCAGCCCAGGAACGAGCAGATGTATTCGCAGATGCCCGACGCGACGGCGATGGTGAAGCCGCTCTGGCCCGGCACGTCGAAGGCGGTGCCGGCGGGATATTCCTTGGCGACCGTCTGGCCGTCGAGCGTCACCTGGCAGGCACCGGCGATGATCTCCATCCGCTCGGGCGCGCCGGTGCCGAAGTGATAGGAGCCGGGATAAATCAGGCCGAGCGTCTTTTTCGTGCCATCGGGCAGGAGCAGCGCATGGCTCACGACCTTGCCGTCGAAATAGACGTTGGCCTTGGCTGTTACGGTGACATGGGCAAACGCGGTGGGTGATGAGGACATGGGGGGGAGGAGAAGGTTGAAAAGTTGAACGGTGGAAAGGAGGGTCCCCCAGAGCGAGAGCATCCACCTGCGCTGAAGCTACGGCGGACAGGTCGGCGCGACGAGAGGGTCGAAGGCTGAATGTTGAAGGCTGACATTGGCAACAGAAAGCGGTGGGGCGCGATGGGCGGAGCTTGCGTGGCGCGGCCGGCCCGGCACCATCGCCCGGCGGTCCCGTCCCTCCCGCCGGAGTCGGTCCGCAACCACGAAATGGGCAAGACCGGGTCACGACTTCTCCGGAACATGTTCAGCCTGGACTGGCGCTCGCTGGCCCTGCTCCGCATCGGGCTGGCCGTCATCGTGCTGTGCGACCTCTACGTCTGCGGCCGGAGCCTCCGCGCGTTCTACAGCGACGACGGGGTGATGCCAAGAGACTGGCTGCCCATTCCGGCCAATCCGCTCATGCGGCTCCACTACCTCGCCGGCGGCGCGGGGTTTGAGGCCGGGCTGCTGGCCTTGGAGGCGGTTTTTGCCCTGCTGCTCCTCGTCGGCTGGCGCACCCGGTGGGTCACGGCCGGCTCCTGGCTCCTGCTCCTCTCGCGGCAGGCCCGCAACCCGCTCCTCCTCTTCGGCCCCGACATCATCCTTCGTCTCGGCCTCTTCTGGGGCATGTTTCTCCCGCTCGGCCGACGGTTTTCGCTGGACGCCGCTGCGGGCCGGGAGCGACCCCCGGCGGAGCCGGATTATTTCGGCGTGGCCGGGTTTTGTTTCATCCTCCAGTTCCTGCTGATCTACCTGACCAACGGAGCGGTCAAATCGGGTCTCACCTGGCAGGTCAGCCACACGGCAGTCTATGAGGCACTGGCCTTGGAGATGTATGCCCGGCCGCTGGGAACCTGGCTCAACCAGTTCGACACGCTCAACCAGTGGCTGTCGGCGGTCGTCCCCTACCTCGAATTTTACGGCCCCGTGCTTTTCATCCTCCCGTGGTGGACCGGGCGCGCGCGGCTGGTGGCCTTCGCCCTCTTTTTCCTCCTCCAGCTCGGCTTCAACCTCACCATGACCCTTGGCCTGTTCGGGGCGGTCATGGTCGTGGTCATGGCCGCCTTGCTCCCGGCGGAGTTTTGGACCGGCTGCGCCGAGCCCGTCTGGCGCTGGCTGGCGGGCCGGTTCCCGTTCCTCCGCGGATGGTCCGGGGCAGGATTGGCCGCAGTGCCGCCGCCGGTCTCACCCGTGGAGCCATCCCGCCTGAGTCCAGTTACGGGGCTGCGCTGGCTCCGCGACGGGGCGCTGCTTTTCCTGGCCGGATTTGCGGCGGCGTGGGATCACGACAGCCTCCCCGGGCATGAACCGGTGCTGCCGCGATCCTGGCATTGGATCGGCTGGGACCTGGGATTGGACCAGCAATTCGACATGTTCGGCACCGACCCGCAGACGGACGATGGTTGGTTTGTCCTTTGCGGCACCATGGCCGACGGGCGCACGGTCGATGCCTTCACCGGCGTCTCGCCGGCGAATTTTTCCCATCCTGACTGGGTGCCGGCGACCTACCGCGACCAACGCTGGGCCGCCCTGTTGGTCCAGTTATGGTATCCCGGGGCGCAAGGCTACCTGGAGCCCTTTGCGCTGTACGTGGGCCGCGACTGGAACCGCACCCACTCCGGCAACGAGCGGATGGTTTCGCTCCAGGTCAATTTCATGTGGGAAGGCATCGGCCCCGCCCACACGCGGGAACCGCTCGATCGCGTCGTGCTTTGGACGGAGGACCTGCCCTAGCTGCGCCTGGCCCCGATCCTAAAAGCACAGCAGGGTTACACAGGGCATTAAGGGGGAAACCAGGAACCGATCAAGAATTCGGCATTTCTTTTTCCTGGCTTCATGGCTTCCTCCTTTAAACCTCATGTCTGAGATTGCCTCGATTTAGTGGACACCGGAAATACGCGAACTCGGGTTTTATCTCGGTGCTCACCGTGACCGACTGCTGATTCATCGGATAATCTTGCCGACAAGCAGAGGGGTTCTCGCCGAGTTTTGCGATGCCTTCGAATTCCATCCTCTGGCCTCTGACTTCTGGCATCTGGCATCTGGCCGGCCGCCTCACGGAATCTGCAGCCTGGCCCCGAGCGGGAGTACGTTCGGGTTCTTGAGCAGGGCGCGATTCGCCTCCAGGATAGTGTTCCAGCGGGCCGCGTTGCCGTAATATTTCTTGGCGAGGCCGCCGAGCGTGTCCCCCGCCGCGACCACATGCACGCGCGGCTCAGCCACGGCCACGGCCGGTGACTCGGAGACAGGCGGGGCCGGTTCAGCCACGGGCGCGATCACCAGGGGCATCGCGGGGCGGTCCGGGCTCGGCAGGGTCACCCCGTTCGGACTCGTGGCCATGGGTCCACCGGCGAGCGCGAGGCGGGTTTTCAAGTCTTGGTTCTCGGCGGTCGCCGCCTCGGCGGTTGCCTGGGCGAGGCGGAGCTGCTCGCGGACGTTCGCCAGCTCACCTGCGATGGTCGCGGTGGTGGCGCGCTGGGCGGCGAGATCCTGCTGGACCCCGGTGAGGGCAGCCGCGCGGTCGTCGGTGGTCTTGCTCGCGGCGGCGAGCTGGTCCGTGGCGGTGACCCGGGCGGCGTCGGTGTCGGCCAGCATGGTCTTCACGCGGTCGAGCTCGGTTTGCTGGAGCGTGAAGGCCCGCAGTACTTCGGTGAGTTTTTCGTTCGCGTCGGCGAGCTGCTGGTCCCGCGCCGTGGTCGGGGCCGGAGGGGCTGGCGGGGCGGCCGCGTCGGCCGGCTCGGGTTTGGGCGGGACGGCGGCGAGCTCGGCGATCAACCGGTCCATCTGCGCCTGCTGCGAGGCCAGGTGCTCCTTCAACCCGTCCCGTTCGGCGGCCAGCGCCTTGGCCTCGTCGGGGCCGGTGCGCGCGGCGGCGAGCTGGGTTTGGGCGTCGGCGAGTTGTTTGCCCGCCTGCTGCAGCTGGTTCTGGAGGTCCGCCTGCGCAATCTGGGCGGCGGCGGCCGCCGCGTGGGCCTGGTCCAGCTCCTGATGGAGCTGCGCCAGTTCGGCGGAAGGGGCGGGGGCCGGCGGGGCGGAGCGGACGGCGGCGAGCTGGGCCTGGGCGTCGGCAAGTTGTTTGCCCGCCTGCTGCAGCTGGCTCTGCAGGTCCGCCTGAGCAATCTGGGCGGCGGCCGCCGCCGCGCGGGCCTGATCAAGGTCTTGGTGGAGCTGGGCCAGTTCGGGCGCGGGGGCCGGGAGCGGGTTCGCCGGGGCCGCCACGGACGGGGCGGGCGAGGTGGCCGCGACTTGGGCCTGGGCCGCCGCCACGGCGCGGGCCTGGTCCAGCTCCTGTTGGAGCTGGTCGATTTCCGTTTTCAGGCCGGCAGTCGCGGCGGTGGGTGATCCGGCCGCGGCGGTGAGTGCCGCCAGCTGGCGGCTGAGGCCCGCGAGGTCGCCTTCGCGCAATGAGAGCCGCACCTGCGTTTCGGCGAGCGCGGCCTTCAGCTGTTCGTTTTGCCGGGTGGCGGCGGCGAGGTCCGCGTAGAGCTGCGAGCTGGCGAGGTCCGGGGCGGAGGCGGGCGCGTTGCCCGCCGCCAGGGCGGCGGGCACGGCGGTGGCGAGCAGCAGGGTCCACAGGACGCGGGGGAGGACGGGAAATATTTTCATGGGCGGGCTTCGGCGGCCATCATGCCAGACTCGCCGTGTTTGGGAAGCGGGGAATTTTGCGGCCAGCGGGCGGGGTGGAATCCAACCCAGATTTGGACACCGAGAACACCGCCGATCAATCCATCAACGCCAAGCCGCGAAGGCGCGGAAGGACGGAATGCGGAGTACGGAGGGGCGGAGGGGAATATGGGGCTTTGCGCCTCTGCGTCTCAGCGGCTTCGCGTTAAGTCCTCTTCCGGGATTGCTCCGCTGGTCGTCGCGAGCGTGCTGACCAAAGGAGGAACCAGGGGGATGCGAGTCTGCCGACAAGAAACTGAGAGGCGCGGGCGAAACGGGGGCCGGTAAAATCGCCCTTGCCTTGAATCGTCAGCCAGCTTACTGATTTTCCCCTTTTGTCCTCATGTCCGCCCGCCGCACCCCCGATCCCGAGCACCGCTTCGGCTCCCTTCTGACCGAGCTCAGCTTCCTGCTGCGCCGGGAGTTTGAGCGCCGCCTGCGGCGGCAGGCCATCGGGCTGACGCGGGCGCAATGGCGCCTGCTGCTCTATCTATCCGACCGCGAGGGCTGCTCCCAGTCCGCTCTCGCCAGCACCCTGCGCCAAAAGCCTGCGACCATCGGCCGCCATGTGGGGCTGCTCGAGTCCGCCGGCTGGATTGGGCGGGCCCGCGACCGGCGGGACGGGCGGGCCCGGCGGTTGACGCTCCAGCCCAAGGCGCGGCGCACGCTCGGCCGGATGCACCGCATCGCCGCCCGCCTGCGGACCGAGTATTTCGGGGGCCTGCCGGCCGGCCGGGCCGACCGCCTGATGGCCGACTTGCTGCGGATCAAACGCAACCTTCTCGCGCTCGACGCCGGCACCCGTGGAACCTCTGCCCATGAAAAAAACTGAGCCCTTTTCCGTCCGTGCCCTCCGGTCCGCCCGGCTGTTTCCGGCCACCGCCCTGCTCGCGGTCTGCGCCGGCTGCCAGCCGGCTGTCACCACCACCCCGCCGCCGCCACCGGTGCCCGTGCAGGTGGCCCGGGCGGTCCGGCAGGACGTGCCGCGCCAGTTCGAGTCCATCGGCGCGGTGCAGGCCCTGCGCACCGTCAGCGTGAAATCCCAGGCCGACGGCCTCATTGCCGAGATCCATTTCAAGGAGGGCGACGAGGTCCGGGCCGGCGACCTGCTCGTGACCCTCGACCGTCGGCCGTTTGAGAACATGCTTGCCATCGCCCGCGCCAATCTCGCCAACGCCCGCGCCGGGGCCGCCCAGGCCGACGCCGACGCCGAGCGTTACCGACGCCTCGACCAGAGCGCCGCGATCGCCAAGTCCGATTACACCCAATTCCTCACGAAGGCCGAGACCGCGAAGGCCCAGGTCCAGGCCATGGAGGCCGCCGTGACCAACGCGGAGCTGCTGCTCAGCTACACCGAGATCCGCGCCCCCATCGCCGGCCGCACCGGCCAGTTGCTGCTGCACGAGGGCGCGCTGGTGAAGGCCAACGACAACGCCTACCCCCTGGTCACCCTCAACCAGCTCGCCCCCATCGCCGTGGCCTACGCGGTCCCCGAGGACATGCTGGAGGAGATCCACGCGGCGCTGGCCGCCCGGCGGGCGACCGTGACCGTCACCGAAAATTCCTCCGGCCTCGTGCGCACCGACGGCACCCTGGAGTTTGTGGACAACGCGGTGGACACGACCACCGGCACCATCACGCTCAAGGCCGTGTTTCCCAACGCGGACCACTCGCTCTGGCCGGGCCGGTTTGTGTCGGTGGTCACCCAGGTCGGCCTCGACCACGACGCCATGGTCGTGCCCGCCGCCGCCATCATGACCGGCCAGACCGGCTCCACCCTTTACGTCGTGAAACCCGACCAGACCGTCGAGCTGCGCGCGGTCAAGGTCACCCGGGTCGCGGGTGACCAGGCGCTGCTCGCCGCCGGCGTCGCCGCCGGCGAAACCGTCGTGACCGACGGCCAGCTCCGGCTACTGCCCGGCGCCAAAACCGAGGTCCGCACGCCTTCCGGCCAGCCCGTCGCCAAGGATGCCGCCGCGGCGCCCGACCCGAAATCCTGAGCCCGCGCCATGAATCTCCCCGAGCTTTGCATCCGCCGGCCGGTGATGACGACGCTGCTGTCGCTGGCGCTCCTGGTGTTCGGCCTGTTCGCCTACCGCCTCCTGCCGGTGAGCGACCTGCCCAACGTCGATTTCCCGACCATTGTAGTCAGCGCCTCGCTGCCCGGAGCCACGCCTGAGACGATGGCGAGCGCCGTGGCGACGGTGCTGGAGCAGCAGTTCTCCACCATCGCCGGCATTGACTCGATGACCTCGTCGAGCGGCCAGGGCTCCACTTCGATCACCCTTCAGTTCGCCCTCGACCGCAACATCGACGCCGCCGCCCAGGACGTGCAGTCCGCGATCGCCGCGGTGCAGCGCCGCCTGCCGGTC
This sequence comes from uncultured Opitutaceae bacterium, assembly GCA_903929355.1. GTDB lineage: Bacteria > Verrucomicrobiota > Verrucomicrobiia > Opitutales > Opitutaceae > CAIYUN01. Next base: position 40,029 of record CAIYUN010000018.1, on the reverse strand, counting down.
GAGATGCCCGCGCCGCCATCCTTCCGCAAGACCAACCCCGCCGACCAGCCGGTGATCTACCTCACGCTCAGCTCGCCCACGCTGCCGCTGTCGGTGGTGGATGAGTATGCCGAGACGATGATGGCGCAGCGCCTCTCCACCATCAGCGGGGTCTCGCAGGTGCAGGTCTTCGGCTCGCAAAAATACGCGCTGCGCGTGCGGTTCGACCCCCATTTGCTCGCCAGCCGCGGCATCGGGCTCGAAGAGCTCAGCACCGCCCTCGCCGCCCACAACGTGGACCTGCCCACCGGCCAGCTCGACGGCGCCCACCGCTCGCAGCAGATCCTTGCCAGCGGCCAGCTGACCGACGCCGCCGGCTTCCGCGACATCGTCGTCGCCTGGCGCAACGGCGCGCCCGTGCGCGTCGGCGAGCTCGCCCAGGTCATTGACAGCGTGCAGGACACCCGGGTGGCCAGCTGGTATGACGGCACCCGCGCCATCGTCCTCGCCGTGCAGAAGCAGCCCGGCACCAACACCGTCGAGGTCGTGGCCGCCGTGCGCAAACTCCTCCCCGTGTTTCAGTCGCAGCTGCCCCCTTCAGTCCGGCTTGGCGTGCTCCGCGACCAGGCCGTGGCGGTGCGCGAGTCCGTGCATGATGTGCAGTTCACCCTCGCGCTGGCCATCGCGCTCGTCGTGCTCGTGATCTTCCTCTTCCTGCGCACGTTGACGGCGACCATCATCCCGGCCGTCGCGATCCCCATGGCCCTGCTGGGCACCTGCGTGGCGATGTATTTTTGCGGCTACACCGTGGACAATCTCTCGCTGCTCGCGCTCACGCTCTCGGTGGGGTTCGTCGTCGACGATGCCATCGTGATGCTCGAGAACATCGTGCGCCACATCGAGCTGGGCCTGCCGGTGCGCGCGGCGTCGCTCAAGGGCTCGCGCGAGATCGGATTCACGATCATCTCGATGACCCTCTCGCTGGTCGCGGTCTTCATCCCCCTCATGTTCATGGGCGGGATCCTTGGCCGGCTGCTCCATGAGTTTGCCGTCACCATCACGGCCGCGATCCTGGTGTCGGGGGTCGTTTCCCTCACCCTCACGCCCATGCTGTGCAGCCGGTTTCTGCGGCCTCACGCCGGCCACGGCGCGGCCGACCACGGGCGGCTCTACCAGTGGAGCGAGGGCCTCTTCGGGGTGATGCACGGCTGCTACCAGCGCACGTTGGCGTTTTGCATGGTCTGGCGCCGCACCACCCTCGCGGTCGCCCTGCTCATGGTCGTCCTCACCGTCCTCGTGGCCAATGTGCTGCCCCAGGGCTTCATCCCCACCGACGACACCGGCATGGCCCTGGTCTTCACCGAGGCGGCGCAGGATGTCTCGTTCGACGAAATGGTGCGTCACCAGCAGCAGGCGGCCCAAATTGTCGCCGCCAACCCCTATGTCGAGGACACCATGTCCTCCATCGGCGCCGGCGGCGTCATTGTGACCACGGTGAATAACGGCCGCATTTTCATCCGCCTTAAGCCCCGCGACCAGCGTCCGCCCGTCAACGTCGTCCTCGACCAGTTGCGCAACCAGCTCTCGGTCATTCCCGGACTGCGCTCCTATCCCCAGGTCCCCCCCGCCATCCGCATCGGTGGCACCCTCACCAAGTCGCTCTATCAGTTCGCCCTCTACGGCAGCGACCTCAATCAGCTCTACGCCATCGCCCAGCGGGTCGAGGCCAAATTCCGCACCCTGCCCCAGCTCGCCGACGTCAACACCGACCTCCAGATCACCAGCCCGCAGCTCCGCGTGGACATCCGGCGCGACCGCGCCGCCGTGCTCGGCATCACCCCACAGCAGATCGAAGACGCCCTCTACAGCGCCTTCGGCACCCGGCAGGTCTCCACCATCTACACGCCGACCAACCAGTATTACGTCATCATGGAGGTGGCCCCCGAGTTCCAGCACGACGCTGCGGCGCTGGCGCTGCTCTATGTGCGCGCCGCCGGCGGCAAGCTCGTGCCCCTCGACGCCGTGGCCTCCCTGCGCACCGACGTGGGTCCGCTCACCGTCAACCATCTCGGCCAACTCCCGGCTGTCACCCTTTCGTTCAACCTCGCGCCGGGGATCTCGCTGAGCGACGCCACCGGGGCCATCCAACGGGCCGTCGGCGCCGATCTGCCACCCACCGTCAGTTACAGCTTCGTCGGCTCGACCCAGGCATTTGCCGCCTCGCGCGAGGGCATGGGCCTGCTGCTCTTCGCCGCCGTCGTGGTCATCTACATTGTGCTCGGCATCCTCTACGAGGATTTCATCCATCCCCTCACCATTCTGTCCGGTCTGCCGGCGGCCAGCTTCGGCGCGCTCTTCACCCTCTGGCTTTTCGGCGCGGAGTTGAACATCATGGGCTATGTCGGCGTCATCATGCTGATCGGCATTGTGAAGAAAAACGCCATCATGATGGTGGATTTTGCCGTCGCCCAGGAGCGCGAGCATGGCGCGGCGTTCTCGCCGGAGCAGGCGATTGTTGAGGCCTGTCTCGTCCGCTTCCGCCCGATCATGATGACCACCTTCGCCGCGCTCGCCGGCGCCGTGCCCATCGCCCTCGGCCTCGGCGCGGGTGCGGAATCGCGCCGCCCGCTCGGCCTCGCGGTGGTCGGCGGCCTCGTGGTCTCCCAGTTTCTCACCCTCTACATCACGCCGGTCATCTATGTCTACCTGAGCAAACTGACCGTCCGCCACACCCGTCCCGAGGCCGACGCCCCCGGCCTCGCCCCGGCGCTGGCGAAGTGAGGGGGTCCGATTTTTTGCAACCCCGGCTTCGCGGCGCTGTCCACCGCAGCGGACGTCCCCTCGTCCGCCAATGTCGTTCCGCCGCCTTCTCCTCACGCTCCCGCATGCCTTTGGCCTGCTCTCGACGGTCTTGACCGTCGTCGCCGGTGGCGGCGCCCGCAGTGATCCATCCGTGGGGATCACCGGCCCTCGACGGCGGCCAACATTTGAGAACGCCGGGGCCAATTCCTCCACCGCCGAGGGGATCATTCCACCGCGCGAATACCACCTCGCACCCGGGGATTGGGTGAGTGTGCGCTTTGCCGGCCCGGCTCAAGCCGGACCCGCCGATCCCGGCCCCCTCAAAGTCGACCCGGCGGGCTCAATCGTGCTGCCGGTCGTCGGCCCGCAGAAAATCGCCGGCCTGACACTGCCCGGGGCGGAATCCATGCTCGAGCAAGCCGAGGCCAAATCCGGCAGGCGGGAGGGCCCGGTCGAGCTCGTTCTCGGGGCTCTGGCGCCGCCGACCGATCACTTCGAGGTTCAGGTGGCGGGGGAGGCCGAAACCCCCGGCAAATACTTGCTGCCCGACGTCACCCCCAAGACCGTTTTGGATCTCATTACCGTCGCCAAGCCCAATATCCTGGCTGTTCTCAAGGGGGTCAAACTTCGCCGCGTGGACCGTGAAGGAGAAACCACCACCATCGTGATCAACTTCGCCGCAAAGACGGGGGACCAATTCACCGACCCCAAAGTCAACCTTCCCCTTCAGCCGAAGGACGTTCTGATGATCGAGGAGTGCCTTTGCCTCGAATAAAAACCCGCACGGAACCCTAAACTCAAAAGTTATTGTTCCGTAATGATTAGAATGGAGAAAGAAATCTTTAACGAGCACTTGACATCTAGGGTGTTATACCTAGGTTTAGGCCATGTACCGGCTTAGGCACCCGCTCGTCATGGCTATCCTTGCCCTTTGCGTGGGCTTGGCGCGTCTGGCTGCGAACGGCACCGCGACGGACATCTACGGGTTGGACTACACCGGTTTCAATGGGTCGTTGTTGGCGGGCGGTTCCAATGATCCGAACTGGAAGGTCACCTACGCCAATGTGTATGGCGTGAGTTACACCGGCAACAGCCAGTATACCGGGGCGGCCTACGTCATCGACAACAGCCCCGACATCTCGTCGGAAAGTTATGTGCAGATTTCTTCTGAATCGCAGTGGATCACCGCCCCTGGGGCCGCCACCACCTCCACCACGAGCACCAACTCGACCACCGGCACCAATTCCGGTGGCAACTACCTGCCGGGCAACGGTGATACCGGGACCAATTCCGCCTACTTTATCTACACCATGACATTTTCGATCACGGGCACCGGTTCCAACACGGTGACCAACAACGTGGCGATCAATCTCACCATCGCGTCTGATGACAGCTACTCCATCTACGTGAATCCCACGACCAATGGCAATGGGAGCATCAAGGGTTCGAACGTCGCCGCGCTCTCCGGCACAAGTTCGTGGACCAATTCCACCACGGCCTGGCTGGCCAATTACACCTCCGGCACCCTCAGCAACAACAGTAGTTTCAGGATTGGCACGAACACCATCTCCATCGTGGTGACCAACTCCAATTCCATCACCGGCACCTCCAGTGCGACTGACACCAACCCGAGCGGCCTCCTGCTGTATGAGATCGGCGGCGCGGGGATGCTCGTCAACGGTCAACCCGTGCCGGAGGTCGGTGCCTGGCTGCCGGTGGCGGGTGCGTTGGGCCTGTTCGGGGTTTTAGGCTGGCGTCGCAAACGGTGGTCCTCCACCGTTGCCGCCTAACCTCGGCGGTTGGCCGCAGTGGCCACCACGTGGCAGGGCGCTCAAGCAAGGGCGGTTGTCGTCATCTCCGTATCCACCCCCACTTTCCATGCCTCCACCACCGACCGCTTTTGCCGACGAGGCCCGGGCGAGGATCACCTGGGGTGAAGCGCCGGAGAAGGTGCTCGATTACCTGAAAACCACGGGCATGGGCGAACCTGACGCGTCGGCGTTTATGGCCCAATTGCAGCAGGAGCGTTCCGCCCAGGTTCGCATGGACGGCATCGTGAAGGTGCTTTGGGGGGTCGGCCTGATCGCCCTGGGGATCGTCGTGTTTGACCTCAGTTATTCGACTACGTGCTTGTTCGGAGGGGGTGCCCTCTGCGTGGGGGGTGGGTGGAAAATCACCCAGGGCATCATCATGCTGATGGCGCCGCGGTCGGAAAAGGGCGACCTGTCGGACCCGTTGGACGAAAAATAGTGCGGCGCTCAAACACGGCGCGTTAGGGACAACGCGCCCCACCCTTCGGCAAGATTCCGGCTCAGGCCGGATCGTAATCCAGATACGGGCCGAGCCATTTCTCCACCTCGGCGAGGGGCGTGCCTTTGCGCTGCGCGTAGTCCGCGACCTGGTCGCGGCCGAGCTTGCCGACGGCGAAATACTTGGCGTCGGGGTGGTTGAAATACTGGCCGCTCACCGCGCTGGGCGGGGTCATGGCAAAACTCTCGGTGAGCGTGATGCCGGTGGCGGCCTCCGCCTCCAGCAGGTCGAAGAGGAGGCGTTTCTCGGTGTGGTCGGGGCACGCGGGGTAGCCGGGCGCGGGGCGGACGCCGCGGTATTGCTCCCGGAGCATCTGCGCCATGGTGAGGTTCTCCGTGCGGCCAAAGCCGCAGAGGTCGCGGGCGCGCTTGTGCATAAGCTCGGCGAGGGCCTCGGCCAGCCGGTCCCCGAGCGCCTTGGCCATGATCGCGCCGTAGTCGTCGTGCCTGGCCTCAAACTCCCGGGCAAAATCCTCGACGCCATGCCCGCTTGTCACGGCAAAGCCGCCGAGCCAGTCGGCGCGGCCTGTGTCCTTGGGCGCAATGTAATCGGCGAGGCAGTGGTTGAACTGGTCCGCCGGCTTCTCGCCCTGCTGGCGGAGGAAATGGAAGGTCGCGTGGACTTTGGTGCGGGTCGCGTCGGTGTAGATTTCGACATCGTCGCCGACGGCGTTGGCGGGCCAGTAGGCGATGACGGCGCGGGCGGTGTAGCGTTTTTCGGCGACGATCTGCGCGAGCATGGTCTGCGCGTCGGCGTAGAGCTTGGTGGCCTCCTCGCCGACGACCGGGTCCTTTAGGATCTCGGGGAAGCGGCCGTGCAGCTCCCAGGCGGAGAAGAACGGACCCCAGTCGATGTAGGGGACCATTTCATCGAGCGTGAGACGCTCGATGGAATGCGGAGTGCGGAGTGCGGAGTGCGGAGTGGGGTCGGAGGAGTAGATGCGGGTGCCGGTGAACTCGGGGGTGGGGATGTCCACGGTGGCCCAGTCGGTGGGCTGGCGGCGGGCGCGGGCTTCGGCGAGGGCGAGCAACTTGCGGGCGCCACGCTGCGCGGCGAACTCCGCGCGCAGGCGCTCGTGCCGCGCCAGGTTCTCGGCGGCAAAGGCGGGCTTCTGCCCGGCGGAGAGCAGCGCGCTCACGACCCCGATGACCCGCGAGGCGTCGAGCACATGGACGACGGGTTCGGCGTATTCGGGGGCGATCTTGACCGCAGTGTGCTTGGCGCTGGTGGTCGCGCCGCCGATGAGGAGCGGCAGCGTCATTTTCGTCCGCGTCATCTCCTTGGCGACATGCACCATCTCGTCGAGCGAGGGGGTGATGAGGCCGGAGAGGCCGATGATGTCGGCCTGCTTTTCCAGCGCGGCGGCGAGGATCTTTTCACACGGCACCATAACCCCGAGGTCGGTGACCTCGTAGTTGTTGCAGGCGAGGACGACGCCGACGATGTTCTTGCCGATGTCATGCACGTCGCCCTTGACGGTGGCGAGGATGACGCGACCGGCGGACTGCGGCCGGACCGCCTCGGCCTTGAGCGATGGATTCCGGGCGGCCTCCTCCAGCGCCCGCTGCCGGGCCGCCTCCTTCTCCGCCTCCATGAAGGGCGTGAGGTAGGCGACGGATTTTTTCATCACGCGGGCGGACTTGACCACCTGGGGGAGAAACATCTTGCCCGCGCCGAAGAGGTCGCCGACGACGCGCATGCCGTCCATCAGCGGTCCCTCGATGATGTCGAGCGGGCGCGGGTATTTCTGGCGGGCCTCCTCGGTGTCGGCGTCCACGTGGGCGTCAAGGCCTTTCACGAGCGCATGCTTGAGGCGCTCCTCGACGGGGGCCGAGCGCCAGGCGTCCTTGGCGGCCGCCGGCCCCGCGGCCACCGCGCCGGTGCCCCCGGCCTTGGCGGCGGTCTCCGCGGCCTTGAGCTCGTCGGCGAAGGTGACGAGGCGCTCGGTGGCGTCGGACCGGCGGTTGAGGAGCACGTCCTCGACGAGCTGCAACAGCTCCGGCTCGATCTCGGCATAGACGCCGAGCATGCCGGCGTTGACGATGGCCATGTCCATGCCGGCGCGGATCGCATGGTAGAGGAAAGCGGTGTGCATCGCCTCGCGCACCGGGTTGTTGCCGCGGAAGGAGAAGGAGACGTTGGACACCCCGCCGGAGACCTTGGCGTGGGGCAGCGTGGCCTTGATGAGCTTGGTGGCCTCGAAGAAATCGACCGCGTAGTTGTTGTGCTCCTCGATGCCGGTGGCGACGGTGAGGATGTTGGGGTCGAAAATGATGTCGGTGGGCGGAAAGCCGATCCGCTGGGTGAGGAGCTGGTAGGCGCGGGTGCAGATGCGGACCTTTTCGTCGCGGGTGGCGGCCTGGCCCTGCTCGTCGAAGGCCATGACCACGGCGGCGGCACCGTAACGGAGGACGAGTTTGGCGCGGCGAAGAAACTCGGCCTCGCCGTCCTTGAGCGAGATGGAGTTGACGATGCCCTTCCCCTGCAGGCAGCGCAGGCCGGCCTCGAGCACGCTCCATTTGGAGGAGTCCACCATCACCGGGACGCGCGCGATGTCGGGCTCGGCGGCGATGAGGTTGAGGAACTTGGTCATCGTGGCCTCGCCGTCGATGAGCGCCTCGTCGACGTTGATGTCGATCACGTTGGCCCCGCTCTCGACCTGCTGCAGCGCGATGGCGAGGCACGCGTCCCAGTCACCCGCCTTCAACGCCTTCGCGAACTTGGGCGAGCCGGTGATGTTGGTGCGCTCACCAATGACGAGGAAGCTGGAGGCGGATTGGGTCAAAGCAGATTTTGGATTTTAGATTTTGGATTTTGGATTTCGGAGTGCGGAATTCAGAGAGGTTAACCACTAATGGGCACTGATGAACACTAATAGAAGGAGGGAACTCGAAGTTCGGAGATCAGAAGGAGCGCCTGCGGATCGGAAAGTTTTTCTGACATCTGGTCTCGGACGTCTGGCTTCTGGCATCCGGCTTCTGTCCCCTGACCCCTGCTTGCGTCACGCGACCAGGAGGGGCTCGAGGCCGCTGAGGCGGAGCACGGGCGGGCGTTCCGGCGCGACACGCGGGGGGAAGGGCGCGACGGCCTGGGCGATTGCGGCGATGTGCGCGGGCGTGGTGCCGCAGCAGCCACCGACGAGGTTGAGCCAGCCGGCGGCGGCAAACTCGGCGAGCGCGCCGGCGACATCGGCGGGGGTCTCGTCGTAGCCGCCAAAGGCATTGGGCAGGCCGGCGTTGGGGTAGCAACTCACGAAGCACTCGGCGACGCGGGCGAGCTCCGCGACGAAGGGGCGCATCTGTTTCGGCCCGAGCGCGCAATTGAGCCCCACGCAAAACGGGCGGGTGTGGCGGATGGAGTTGTAAAACGCCTCGGTGGTCTGGCCGGAGAGGGTGCGGCCGGAAAGGTCCGTGATGGTGACCGAGACAATCACCGGCAGGCGGGCGCCGAGCTCGTCGAAGATGTGGTCGAGGGCGAACAGGGCGGCCTTGGCGTTGAGGGTGTCGAAGATGGTCTCGACCAGCAGCACATCGACGCCGCCAGTGATGAGTGCGCGGGCCTGCTCGTCGTAGGCGGCGACGACCTGCTCCCAGGTGACGGCGCGGTAGTCGGGCCGGTTGACATCGGGGGAGAGCGAGAGGGTGCGGTTGAGCGGGCCGATGGCGCCGGCCACATAGCGGCGTCGGCCGGGGGTGGCGGCCTCGGCCTGGTCGGCGGCCCGGCGGGCGCAGGCGACGGCGGCGAGGTTGAGCTCGGTCACGACCGGCTCGAGCTTGTAGTCGGCCTGGGCGATCGCGGTGGAGCTGAAGGTGTTGGTCTCGACGAGGTCGGCCCCGGCGGCAAAATACTGTGCGTGGATGTCCTGAATGACGTCCGGGCGGGTGAGGCAGAGCAGGTCGTTGTTGCCGCGTAGGTCGTGCGGATGCGCGCGAAACCGGTCGCCCCGGAAATCGGCCTCGGTGAGCGCATGCTGCTGGATCATGGTGCCCATCGCGCCGTCGAGGATGGCGATGCGCCGCGCAAACAGCGCGCGCAGATCGGCGTCGGCGGAGAGCTGGCGAGGCGTGAGGGCGTTCATGCCCCCAACTTAGGCCCCGAACGCCCGCTGACAAGCCAAGGCGTCAGGGGTGGGGGGGTGGGACGGCTTGCAATGGCCCCAACAACGATCTGCGGACGCCACGGAGTGGCGTCCCTACCCTCGGATTGGGCGAGCGTCACCCTACACCTCTGTGCCCTTACGGCGTGACCGCCGCGACCGGCTTGGCCTCGGCGGGCACCGGAGCCAGCTGGCCGATGGGTTTGTCGCTGATGGCGATGTCGTCGTAATAGATGTCCACATCCTTGGGAACGAGGTTGGCCGCCGCAAAGGTGCGGAAGCCGATGGCGAACTCCACAAAGCCGTTGACCAGGCCACCGGTGACGTTGTGGAAGACCTGATTTTTGTCCACCACCGGCTTGCCGTCCACGGTGATGATGATGCGGTCCGCCGGTTTGTCGGTGAACTCCCACTCCAGGCAGATCCAGCGGTCCTGCGGGATGGTTCCCCCCTTGGGATTGACCTCGCCGTTGGTATAGCCGTTCACCGCCACCGCCCGGTTGTCCAGCTTGAACGAAAGTTTGAACGCACCGGTGTCGTCGCCGATTTCGAGAAAGTTGGCTTTCGGCCAGCCCGGCGTGCCGGCGGAGAGAAACACGCTATGATTCTGCACGGGAAGGTTGGTCGCATGGAAGTAGGCGCGGCCATAAAGCTGGTCATGCACGCCCGCCGGCAGTTTGGCGGCGAGCATGGCATACGCGCCGCGGGTGCCCGCCGGATAGTGGATCTTGAGCGCGTTTTTGCCGTGAGCGACCTTGTCCTGCACAATCGTCGCCGTCGCCGCGCCGCTCACGCGCAGGTCCCAGAGGTCCGGGTTGATTTTGCCCGACTCGAAGTCTTCCGAAATAAACAGGGCGCCGGTGGCGGTGGCGGCGGGGACCGGGGCCGGAGTGGTGGGAGTGGCGGTGGGGGCCGGGGCCGAGCCCGGCGCGGGAGCGGCGGCGGGAGCGGCGTTTTGGGCGGAGAGCGAGGCAACCAATGCTCCGGACAGGAGCACGAACAGGGCGGCAGGGGTGGTTTTCATGGGTGGGTGGGGCTGGGAAGCAGAAGGGAAGTGGCGGGGGTGGTCAACGGAAAGGGGGGAGGGATGTAACTCCGTGGCGTCCGCAGACGGCTCGGAGAGCCGCCCCTACCGTTGGGATGTCAGGTCAAAATATATCTTTATCAGGGGGCGGGGGGTGCCATGGCGGCGGCCTGGGCGGCGGCGGTGACGCCGACCGCAGGGGTGTGATAGGGATCGTCCACGAAAAACTTTTGCGCCATGAGGTCGCGGAAATAGCCGCGCCAACTGAACCAGGTGTGGCTGCCGCCGGTTGGCGTGGCCCACTCGGCCTGGAGCCCGAGGCTGTTGATGAAATCCGCCGCGCCCTTGCTGGCGGTGGTGTGCCCGCTTTCGCCGGATGTCCGGTCGGTGCCCACCATGAAACCGACCCAGCGGAGGTTCTTCTTGGCGAGGTCCAGACCGGCGACAAGGCCGGGGAAGTTCTTGGGCGCGCCGCCTGGATTGCGGTAGTCGGCGCTGGAGCTGGCGACCCAGCCAAACAGCTCGGGGTGGTTCAGGCCGATGGTCGGCGCGAGGTAGCCGCCCATCGAGAAGCCAAAGATGGCCCGATCTTTGGGATCGTGGCCGACTTTGAAGTTTTGCTCGACGACCGGAATCACGCTGCCAACCAGATCCCGACCGATTGCATCGACCCCATAGACGCCCGCGCCACCGGTGTCTTCCTGACCGTCCGGCGGCGAGGGCACCACCGTCGAGCCGTAGGGCATGACGAGGACGGCCGGCTTGGCGAGGCCGTCGGCGATCAGGTTGTCCATGATGAAATTGGCGCGGCCGATCTTGGTCCAGTAGGTCTCGTTGTCACCGGAGCCGGAATACAGATAGACGGCGGGGTAGGTCTTGGTCCCGCCGGCATCGTAGCCCGGCGGGGTGTAAACCAGCACCCGGCGCGCGCCCAGAGTGGGATTCTTGTACCACAGCTCATGGACCTCGCCATGGGGCACATCGCGTTCGGCCCAAAACTGTTTCCCGTCGCCCGCCACCTCGACGTAGCTTTTTACATAGTGCGCGCCGCCGAAGCTGTCGAGATTGGTGGGGTCGGTGAAGCGGACGCCGTCCACATTGAAGTAGTAGCCAAACACGCCGGGCGGCATGACCTTGGAGGTGAAAGTCCACACGCCGTCGTCGCCCTTGGTCATGGCGGCGGCGCTGGTGTAGAAATCGCCGGTGAAGCCCACGCTCTTCGCGTTGGGGGCGTAGAGCCGGTAGGTGATCGTGCGGTCGGCGTTGACCTGGGGTGAGACGACCTGGGGCACACCGCGGCCAACCGCGCTGGCGGCAGGCTGGGCGGAGACAGGCAGGGCGGGGGCAAGGAAAAGCGCGGCAAGCGCGAGCAACGGAGACAATTTGGCCGGGTGCATGGGGAAAGGGGTCCCTGATGGGGACGAATCTCAGGCCCGAGGCAAGGCAAAAGCCCCGCGCTGTGCCGATTCATGCAGGACATAAAATAATGATTATGAGTGGCAAAACATTTTTAGAAACCCGGTACGAAAACTTTTCGAACGGGCTGATTTGAACCACTGAGGGACACTGATAAACACTGATTCAGAGGATCGGATAATTGTAAGTTAACGCGCATAAGTGGTTACAGTTTTTTGTCTGATGAGGTCACGGACGAACGCCAAGCCTTTGTGGCCTCGATATTCATCCCTTCGTGAATCAGCAGTGGCCCCGATGTGGTGGTGATTTCTGTTGTCGAACTCCAGGCCAAGACCGTTCTAGTGTCACCCGCCCTCCCGCGTATGTCCTCCAATCCGCCCAACCAGCCCGCCACCGGCGCCACGCGCCACCACGACCTTGAGATCAAGGACGCGCAGCTGATCTTTGACGCCGTGTGGGCCTCGCTGGTGGCTGAGTTCGGCCGCGAGCAACTGCGTTTCCCGAAGGAAATCATCCTCCTCGGCGGCGCGCCGGGCGCGGGCAAGGGCACGCAAACCCTCTTCATCCTGAAGGCCCGCGACCTGACCTGCCAGCCCCTGGTGGTGAGCACGCTGCTCGACTCGCCCGAGGCCCGCCGGATCAAGGACGCCGGCCACATGGTCGGGGACCGCGAGGCCGTGGGCATCGTGTTCCGCCACCTGTTGCGGACCGAATACCGCGACGGCGTCATCCTCGACGGCTTCCCGCGCACGACGGTGCAGGTCGAGTGCCTGAAGCTGCTGGTCGACAAAATGCATGCCCTGCGGCGTGAATTCTACCAGACGCCGCTCGGCCGGCACTTCCGCCAGCCCACCATCCACATCATGGTGCTGTTTGTCGACGAGGCCACCTCGATCGAGCGCCAGCTCAAGCGCGGGCGCGAGATCCGCGCGCAGAACGCCGAGGTGCGCCGCACCGGCATCGGCGAGCTGGCGGAAGAGCGCGCGACCGACTACGACCCGGGGCTGGCCCAGCGCCGCTACCGGGTGTTCAAGGAGCAGACCTGGGACGCGCTCCAGTCGCTCAAGGAGATCTTCCACTATCACTTCATCAACGCGCAGGGCGCCATCGGGGAGGTCGAGCAGAACATCCTCAACGAGCTCCAATACCAGAGCACGCTGGAACTGGACCCGCGGACCTACGACCGGCTGCGCGCGATCCCGGTGGCGGGGGAGATCATCGTGCACGCTCGGCAGGAGATGGTGCGGCGACTCGACGAGTACGAGTTCGAGCATGGCGAGCTGCTGGGCCGGGTGGTCGGGTTCATCGAGAAGAAGATCATCCCCATCGTGCTGCGGCACGCGATCTCGGGGGTGGCCTCGGTCAACACCGAAGACCCGCTGCTCGACGACCCGCTGGCGATGGCGATGCTGATCGACGTGTTCTCCGAGCGCGGCTACCACGCCGCGATCGACCTGCACCGGATCGAGCTCCCGGAAAAGGTGGACCTGACGACCGGGGCCATCACCTGCCGGCTGAAAAAAGTCTACCGGCTCCACGTCCGCTTCCACGGCTCGGAAATCCGGCGCGGGTGAGGACGGGCGGGATGAAACCGCCGGGGCGGGCCCGCCGCCCTAGCCGGCCCGCAGGGTGTGCAAGGCCGGGAGCCGGCGCAGCGGCGGCACGGCCCACGCCACCGCGGCCACCACGGCCAGCGTGCCCGCCCCGCCGATCAGCACCGCGGCCACCGGGCCGACGAGCGCGCCCATCAGCCCGGCCCGCAGCGCCCCGATCTCGTTCGACGAGCCGATGAACATCTGGTTCACGCCGGTGACCCGCCCGCGCAGCGCGTCAGGGGTGAGAAACTGCACCAGCGACGACCGCACGACCACGCTCACATTGTCGCACGCCCCGCTCACCACCAGCGCCGCAAACGACAGCCAGAACCAGTGTGACAGCCCAAAGACGAGGATCGCCCCGCCGAACCCCGCCACCGCCCACAGCATGGACCGGCCCGGCCGCACCATCGGGTCCCGGTGCGCCAGCCGCATGGCCATGACACACGCCCCGAGGCTGGGCGCGGCCCGCAGCCAGCCGAGGCCGATCGGGCCGGTGTGCAGGATCTGGTCGGCAAACACCGGCAGCAGCATCGTGGCCCCGCCGAGCAGCGTGGCAAAAAGGTCCAGCGCACTGGCGCCCAGGATCACCTTCCGGCTCCAGATGAATTTCGCCCCCTCCAGCCAGTGCGGTCTGGCGGCCGGCCCGGACGCGGGGCCGCCCGCGTCCAGGTAGCGCACCCGCCGCAGCAGCACGCAAAACGTCACGCCCAGCACCACGTCGAGCAGGTACACCGCGCGGTAACCCAGCCCGGCCACCAGGAACCCGGCCAGCGCGGGCCCGGCCACGGTCGCGATCTCAAACGCGCTCGCGTTCCAGGTGATCGCGTTGCCCAGCGCGGAGCGGGGCAGGAGCCGCGGGAGGAGGGAGGCGCGCGCCGGCCAGGCCAGGATGCGCACGCACGCCAGCACCAACAGCAGCACGAACATGAGCGGCAGCGCCGGCTCGTCGAAATGCAGCTCGCCCGGCGCCGCGTGGCGCTCGAACACCCCCGCGACGGCCCGCACCAGCGCGTTACCCGCGCGCAACGGCCCCCACGCCGGAATCCAGCCGCGGTCGCGGCCGACCGACAGCGCCACCAGCGCGCCCGAGATGACCGCGGCCGCCAGCTGCGACCACCCGATGATCCGCCGCCGGTCCACCCGGTCGGCCAGCACGCCCGCCGGCAGCGACAGCACCAGCAGCGGGATGACATTGACCAGCCCGACGAGGCCGAGCGCCGTGGCCGAGTGGGTCCACGTGTAGATCTCCCACGCCGCCGCGACCGTGACCGCCTGCCGCCCGAGGTTGGCGAGAAAGCTCCCCAGAAGGTAGGCGCGGTAGTTCGGCACGCGCAGCGCGGCGTAGGGGTCGGGGTCGTGAAAGGCGGGCGCGGACATCTCCAGCCAGATTTGCCGCGCGACCGGGAGATTGCCAGCGGGATGCGCGGGCCGCGCCCCCGCTTCCGGGGCTCACTCGTGCCGCAGGGCCTCGATCGGGTCGAGGCGGGCGGCCTTCCAGGCGGGATAGAGGCCGAACGTGACGCCGATGAAGCCGCACACCAGCAGGCCCGTCAGGGCCCAGCCCCACGGGAAGATGAGCGCGTAGTGCATCACCAGCGCGCCGAGGTTGCCGGCGACCACCCCCGCCGCGATGCCCGTCACCCCGCCGATGAGCGACAGCGTCACCGCCTCGAGCAAAAACTGCACGAGGATGCTCCGCCGGCGCGCCCCGATGCTCTTGCGGATGCCGATCTCGCGCGTCCGCTCCGTCACGCTGACGAGCATGATGTTCATCACCCCGATGCCCGAGGCCACGAGCGCGATGGCGCTGACGACAAACGCCCCGACCGCCACCACCCCCGCGATGGAGTTGAAGGCCGCGATCATCGATTCGTTGGAGGTCAGCTCGAAGTCGTTGGCGTCCTCCGGCTGGAGACCCCGCACCAGGCGCATCGCCCCGACCGCCTGCTCCTGCGCCGCGGCCAGCGCCGGCGCGCTGGCCGCCTGCACGCTGATCTTGATGGAGCGGCCGGCCCGGCTGTAGATCTCCAGCCAGCGGGTGAGGGGCGTGACCAGCAGGTTGTCCTGGGACTGGCCGAAGGCGGTGCCCTTGGCGGCGAGGGTGCCGACGACGGTGTAGTTCTGCCCCCCGAGCCGCAGGATGTGGCCGAGCGGGTTTTCGTCCGCAAAGAGCTGCGCCACCAAATCAGCCCCGATCACGCACACCGGGCGGCCCAGCTCGACATCGCCGGACTCCAGGTTGCGGCCGGAGGCGAGGTCATAGCTGAGGTTGGCGGCGTAATTCTCATCGGAGCCGATGAGGGACACGTTGGGGTTGGTCTTGCGGTCGAGATAGGCGGCGGTGATGCCACCGCGCGAAAGCTGGAGGCAGACGGCCGCCCCGCCCGCCATCAGTTCCTTGAAACGCGTGGCCTCCGGGTAGTCGATGTCACGGCGGTTGGCATAGAGCGAACGGGCGTTGCGGCTGAAGGTGAGCGAGGGATACTTGCCGATCTGAAACGTGTTGGCCCCGAGCGTGCTCATGCCCGACTCAATCGACGCCCGCAGCCCGCTGATGACCGTCATCACCCCGATGACCGAGAACACCCCGACGGAGATGCCGAGCATGGTGAGCACCGAACGCAGCTTGTTGGCGGCGAGCGCGGCAAAGGCGAGGCGCAAGGTCTCCCAGAAAGTCATTTTGGAATTGCGGAGTGCGGATTGCGGAGTGCGGAATGGTCGGAAGCAGAAGGGGGAAATTGCGGAGTGCGGATTGCGGAGTGCGGAGTGGGGCGGACCGTGCGCGCGGTGCGGATTGAGGCGACCGCGATGGCGGTGAGTTCGCCGGCCTCGGCGTGCAGGGCGGAGGTTTTTTCCGGAGGAAGAAGGCCGGATTCGGTGATGAGCTCCAGCCAGAGGCACGACTCATCAGCCTCCTCCTCCTCCAGACCCATTTTGGCGACGAAGTCGGCGCGCGATTTTGCCCGACAGGCGGAGCGGTAGTTTGCGGCCACCGAGGTGGCCGAGCGCACGATCTGCCGGCCCAGCACGTCGGCCGTCATTTTCTTCGGCAGCGCCTCACTCATCCGAATCACTCGCAGCGCAAAGGCTTTGGTTCTTTGTTTCAGTTCCTCGTTGTTCATTTGGTTCAGGGTTCAAGGTTTGCACATTCCGCACTCCGCACTTCATTCATGGCGCAGCGCCTCCACGGGGTCGAGCTTGCTGGCGCTCCAGGCGGGGGCGAAGCCGCTCACCACGCCGGTGGTCACCGCCGCGCCCAGCGCCAGCAGCACCAGCCAGAAGGGAAAGGCCACTGGGAAACTCGGGGCCAGGGCGGACACCAGGGCCGCGAGCGCGCCGGTCAGCCCCAGCCCGAGCAGCCCGCCGACGAGGCAGATCGCCACCGCCTCGATCAGAAACTGGAGCAAAATGGTGCGCCGCCGCGCGCCCAGCGCCTTGCGGGTGCCAATCTCGCGGGTGCGCTCCTTCACGCTCACAAAGGTGATGTTCATGATGCCGATCGCCCCCACAAACAGGGCCAGGCCCGTGATGAAGAGCCCGCCGATCGCAATGCCGTACTCAATCGGGTCGAGCTGGGCGCGGATCGTCGCCTGCTCATTCAGCTCGAAGTCATCCGGCACCGCCGGGTCGAGCTGGCGGACCCGCCGCATCAGGCCGCGCAGCTCCTCCTTCGCCTCCCCCATCCTTTTCACATCCGCCTGCACCCGGAGCTCGCCCGCGTCGTTCCACATGAAATAGCGGCGGTAGATGGGGAGCGGCATCAGTACCATGGAGTCCCAGCTGAACAGCCCGAGGAAGCTGCCCTGCCGCGCGGCCACCCCCACCACGCGGAAGAGGTGGCCGCCCACGCGCAGGGTCTCTCCCAGCGAGGATCGCCCGGGAAACAACGCGTCGGCCACATCGTAGCCGATGACGACGACGTTGGCCGCCGACTGGGACTCCGGCTCGCTGAAAAACCGGCCCTCCTTCAGGTCCGAGCGGGCGATGCGGACATAGTCGGCGGAGGTCCCCATCAGGTAGATGTTGTCCACCCGGTAGTCGCCATGCACGACCGTGGTCATGGTGTTGGCGTCGGGCACGGCGAGCTTCAACGGGCCGTCGGGATGGGCGGCGATCCACTCGTTCATCGGTTTGGCGTAGGTGATCAGGATGTTGCGGCGGTTGCGGTAGTTCCACCAGTCGCTGACGTCGCGCCACGGCCACTTCGAGACAAAGAACACGTCGTCGCCAAAGCCCGCCAGGCTGCGATCCACCCCGGCGTTGATGCCGGCGATGGCCGTGCCCATCAGCGTGACCGCCACGATGCCGATGATGACCCCCAGCGCGGTCAGCGCCGAGCGGAGCTTGTGGGCCGCGATCTGCGCAAACGCGATCCGCACACTCTCGGTCAGCTCATAAAGAAAGCGCATGGGGAATGGCGGAATTCGGATTGCGGATTGCGGAGTGCGGAATGGGCGGAAGCGGAATTGCAGAATTGCGGAATGCGGAAGGGTCGGAGGCGGACGATGGGCTTTATTCCGCGCCCCGCACTCCAGACTCCTCATTGGTCTGGTCCGACTCGACCAGGCCGTCGCGCAGGCGGACGATGCGGCGCGCGTGCCGGGCGACGTCCTCCTCATGGGTCACAACAATCAGCGTCTGGCCCTGCTCGTAGAGGCGCTCGAACAGCGCGAGAATCTCCACCCCGGTTTTCGAGTCCAGATTGCCGGTGGGTTCGTCGGCGAGGATGATGGAGGGCCGGGTGACCAGCGCGCGCGCGATCGCCACGCGCTGCCGCTGGCCGCCGGAGAGCTCGTTGGGCCGGTGATACACCCGGTCGCCCAGGCCGACATGTTCCAGGGCCTCGCGCGCGCGATCCAGCCGCTCGGACCGCGCCACCCCGGCGTAAATCAGCGGCAGCTCGACATTGCGCAACGCGTCGGAGCGCGGCAGCAGGTTGAAGGTCTGGAAGACAAAGCCGATCTCGCGGTTGCGGATGCCCGCGAGCTCGTCGTCATCCATCTGGGCGACATCGCGGCCGTTGAACTCGTAGTGTCCCGCCGTCGGCGTGTCGAGACAGCCGAGCATGTTCATCAGCGTGGACTTGCCGCTGCCGGAGGGGCCCATCACGGCGAGGTATTCGTTGCGGCAGATCTGGAGCGCGACCCCGCGCAGGGCATGGATCGTCTCCATCCCCATGGGGTAGAGCTTGGTCACGCCCTCGATGTCGATCACCAAGGCCCCGGGAGGACGCACGGCGCGCGGGACGGACGGTGACAGGGGGGGCGCAGTCATGGCGGCGGAGGGACGCGGCGCGCCCTATTTCCTGTCCGACCCGGACGGGGGGGCGAGGGTGACGGCCAGGCCGTCCTTCAACGTGCGCGTGATGGCGGCGTAACTGCCGCTCACCACCTGATCCCCGGCCTTCACGCCCGACTTGATCTCAAAGTGGGTGGCGTCGGCGATGCCGGTCTCGACCGGCACCTGGCGCACCTTGCCGTCAGCCAGGATAAACACCACCCGCACGAACGCCTCGCGGTCCGCCTCCGCCTGTTCCTTCTGCTGCTTGGCGCTGACGGCGATGGCGGCACCGTCCCCCTGGTTCTTCTGGGTGAGCACCGCGCGGTCGGCGGCGGCCTGGTCGATGGTCTTGGCCGCGTCGCGGGAACGCACGGTCACCGACTGGATGGGCACGGCGACGACGCCGGCCACCGTCTGGGTCTCCACGTCGGCGCTCGCGCTCATGCCGGGCTTGAGCGGCGCGTCCTTGTCGAGGATGCGGATCTTGACGAGGAAGTTGGTGACCTCGTCCTGGGTGCCGTTGCCGGTGGTCTGGGCGGAGGCGGCGATGTCCTTGACGACCCCGGCGAATTTCCGCTTGGGGAAGGCGTCGATGCTCACCCGCGCGTGGTCGCCTGGCTTCACGTTGACGATGTCGTTTTCGTTGATGTTCACGCGCAGCTCCATGCTGGTGAGGTCGGCCACGCGCATGACCTCTGCCCCCCCATACTGGCCGGTGCCGGCGACCATCTCCCCGAGCTCGTTGGACAGCGAGCTGATGGTGCCGTCGATGGGCGAATAAATGGTGGTTTCACCCAGCAGGACCCGCGACTGGCTCAACTGCCCCTCCATGCCCTTGATATTGGCCTGCGCGCTGTCGTAGGCGGCCTGCGCGCTCTGCAACGTGGTCTGCGCGGTGGCAAAATCCGCATCGTTGACCAGCTTCTTGTCGTGGAGGTCGGTGCTGCGCTTCAGGTCATCCGTGGCCTTCTGCAGCCGGGCCTTGCTGTCCAGGCTCATCGCGCTGGCCGACGCGAGTGAGGCCTCCTGCTGGGCGACCTGGAACTGGAGGTTGTCGGGCTTGATGCGCAGGAGCAGGTCGCCCTTTTTCACGGCCGCGCCCTGGCGGAGCGGGAGCGTGACAATCTCCCCTCCCACCTGGGGCGCGATCTTCACCTCGACCTCGGGTTGGATTTTCCCCGTGGCCGAGACGAGCTGCGTGATGGTCTTGATCACCGCCGGCTCAACGGTAACGACCACCGGAGGCTCGCCCCGCCGGGCCACCCCGACCGCCACGCCTCCGCCAACCAGCAACAGTGCCGCGACGGCAGCGAGCCACCACCGGCGGCGTTTTTTCGGACGGAGGGCGGGGGGCGGCGGCGCGGCGGGTGTGGACATGGCAGGATTGCCCCCATCCTGACAAGGATGCGCGCCCAAAGGCACGCGGAAAATCGCAGCCCGGCGAACCCGGCGCACCTCTCTTTCTTGCCGCCGCCTGGCATGGAGCCGCGACGCCCACATCGCGGTCGGGTCAAGTTGATTGAAAATGCAGGCGGGGTGCCCTCACCCCGCGATTGGGAGCGGTCGAGGTCAATGCGACGCGACAGAGGCTCACGCCCCCCACCCCCCGGATCGGAACCGTGCGCCCCTGCACCAACCGGCGCCGGGAGACCCTTAATCCAAAATCGAAATTCCAAATTCCAAAATCTCCCCCCGCGGCGGGTCAGTGCCCGGGCGGCGGCGTTTTCTCGCCGGGCTTCGGCGGATGCTTGCCCGCCGTCGGCAAAAAGCCGCTGCCGGCCAGCGTGTCCACGAACGGCGTGGCCCAGGCCGGCTCGTTGCGATCGTAAACCCACTCCATGCCCACCACGAACACGATGATCACGACGATGCCGCCCAACAGGAACTTGTTGACCTGGCCGGCGAGGCGGACGAGCAGCAGGAGGACGAAAAACGCGCCGACCCCGAGCGCAATCATCCACCAGGTGTGCGCGGGCACCTGCTTGAGCTTTTCGAGGGTGGTTTGGGCGAGCAACCGCATGGTCACCGGCAGCATGGCGGCCCGCGCGGGGAAATCGAGCGCAAAGCGCGCGGAGAGTTTAAGCGCCTAGACGCCAAGGCTGCAGCCGCCTTCGTTAAAACTTCGGCGCGCCAAGAAGGCCGCGAAGATCGGAAGCGAGGGTGGGCTTCATCCGAGGCACGGCTGATTAAGGAAAACGGCTCCGTCGTTGCCAAGGCCCCGCCGCCGCCCCACGCTGCGCGCATGGATGCTCCGCCGCCCGTGCCCCCGCTGCGCACGCAGCAGCGCAAACCGAGCTGCCCGGTGGGCGAACGGCTGCGCGACTACCTGCGCCGCTACCGGCGCGAGCGCGAGCTGCCGGTGACCTACGAGCGCCTGCGCCGCTTTGCCGAATCCGCCCCCCTGCCCGACGCCGCCGGCCGCCCCTCCCTGTGGGAGACCGTCCTGTTCAACCAGCTCGAGATGGAATCACTGCAGGACGGCCTCAAGCGCGTCTATGCGATCCTGCGCGTGGACGGTGATCTCTCGGTGATGCAGCACCTGTATGTGGACCGGATAGATTTCTGCGCGTTCGGCAACTCCGCCCCGTTTCGCATCCGGATCGTCAATGCCTACAACGACAACGCCGACCATTTTTACGTCAAGCGCGCCGACGCCTCGCGCATCTACGGCCTCGAGCTGGAGCATGTCCTGTCGCCCAACCGCCTGAATTATCTCACCTGCGGCGGCACCCTGGTCGAGGAGCACATCGCGGGCATCCCGGGCGACATGTTCACCGCGCAATGGCTCGGCCACCGCGAGATCAAGCCGATCCGGCTGGCCAAGGAGCTGGTGAAATTCAACGAGCGCTGCTTTGTCCGCCTGCTCGGCGACATGCGGAGCTACAATTTTGTCGTGGTCGTCACCCCCGACTTTGAGGACGCGCAAATCCGGATCCGCGCGATGGACTTCGACCAGCAGTCCTACGAGGGGCGGATGAATTTTTACCGGCCCCAGTTCTTCAAGGACAACCGCCCGCTGGCGCTCTTCTGCGTGAAACACCTGCGGCTCGAGACCGCGCGCCAGTACCAGCGCGAGGAGCAGGTGCTCATGCTCCAGCGCAAGGCGGTCGCCGAGGAGCGGTTTGACCTGCTGCTCGCCGCCATGGCGGGCGACCTCCTGGCGCCGGCCGCGCACCTGCACGAGCTGCGCGCCGCCCTGGCCGCGCATTACCGCCGGGACGCCTACCTGCGCTGCGAGTCCATGGCCGCGCTGGTGCGCGAAAACCTCGAGTCCATCCGCCTCCATGTGGCCGACCCGTCCCTCGCGCCCGCGGCGGACAGCACGGGCGGGGAGGTGGAGTGAAAAAAAGGGGGGTGCCGCAAGCCAGCCGGTTGGGTCAACCGGCTCCACCTCATGAGGTCGGCGAGGGCCGGGTGGCGCAATTGACCCACTCGGCGGGGCTGCCGTCGGCAAAATGCTCCTTCTTCCACACTGGCACGCGCGCCTTCACCTCGTCGATGAGGTGGCGGCAGGCCTCGAAGGCGGTCCCGCGGTGCGCCGCCGCGACCCCCACCCACACCGCCAGCTCGCCAATTTCCAGTCGTCCGGTGCGGTGCACACACACCGCCGCGAGCAGCGGGAACTGCTCCCGCGCCTCCGCGAGCACCCGCGCCCCCTCGCGCTCGGCGAGGCCGGCAAACACCTCATACTCGAGGGCGACCACCGGGCGACCGTCGTGCTGGTTGCGCACCCGGCCCTCGAAGGTCACCACCGCCCCCGCCCCGGGGTCGGCCAGTTCGCGCGTCAGCGCGGCGGGATCCAGCGGGGTGGTGGCGAGGCGGAACATGGCGGAAGAAAGACATTCCAGATCCGGAATTTCAACGCAAAGACGCCAAGGCGCGGAACCGACGGGTGGTGACGCATTTTGCCGTCTTTGGGTAGGGACGCCACTCCGTGGCGTCCGCGGACGGCTCGGAGAGACGCCCCCACCGTGGTGGTACCATTACAAAATGCGTCACGACCCTTCATTTTGCGCCTTTGCCTCTTGGCGTCTTTGCGTTAAATCCAACCCATGCCTGTGCCCACCCTGCTCGTCCTTGCCGCCGGACTCGGCTCCCGCTATGGCGGGCTCAAGCAGCTCGACCCGGTCGGGCCGGCGGGGGCGATCCTGCTCGATTACGCGGTGTTCGACGCCCGACGCGCCGGCTTCGGGCAGGTGGTGTTTGTCATCCGGGAGGAGTTCGCGGCGGAGTTCCGCACCCGGGTCGCCGCCAAATACGCGCCCCACCTGGCGGTGGACTGCGTGTTTCAATCACTGGATGCGCTGCCGCCGGGCTTCACCGTCCCGGCCGGCCGCGAAAAGCCCTGGGGCACCGGCCACGCGGTCTGGTGCGCGCGCGCCGCCCTCAGCGGTCCGTTTGCCGTCATCGGCGCCGACGACTTCTTCGGCCGCGACGCCTTCGTCCAACTCGCCGCTTATTTCTCCGCCAATCCGCAATCCGCAATCCGCAATCCGCAATTCTGTATGATTGGTTACCGTCTGGCCCACACCCTCTCCGCGCACGGGGCGGTCGCGCGCGGCGTGTGCACGGTGGGGTCGGACGGCCACCTCGTCCGGGTGACCGAACGCACAAACCTGCGCCCCGGGGACGTGGGACCGGGCCGCGAGTTCACGGGCGAGGAGACGGTTTCGATGAACTGCTGGGCGTTCACACCGGAGATTTTCCCCCGCCTGGAAAAACAGCTTTCCGCGTTTTTGCAGGAGAAGGGGGGCGGGGGGCCCGCGCCCAAGGCCGAATTCTACCTGCCGGAGGCCGTCTCGGCGCAGATCGAGGCCGGCACCGCCGAGGTGCAGGTGCGGCCGACCACTGCGACCTGGTTCGGCGTGACCTACCGCGAGGACAAGCCGCGCGTGCAGGCCGCGCTCGCGGAGCTGCACGCCCGGGGGGAATATCCGGCGGAGCTTTTTTAGCCGGGAACCGAACTTTCCGCCCTTGGCTCCGTTCCTCGCGACCAGGGCAATTGCACTTGCCACTCCCGGTGGCGGAAAGGCAGCGTGGCGGTGCCCCTCCAGGCTATCCGTGGTTATAACATCTTCCGCAAATCTGTCATGAAATATTCCTTCCGAGGTTTTGCCCTTCTCCTTGCGGTGCTTGCGCCAGCCCCGGTCTTCGCCGCCGCCCCCGCGGCCGATGCGCCGGCCCGCATCGCCGACCATGTGGTGCGCAGCTCCATCGCCGGACTCGACGTGCTGGTCTGCCCGACGGGGGTGAGGGAGGTCGTCAGCTTCCACGGCTCGCTGCCGGCGGGCGACCGCTTTGCCCCTGCGGACAACCGCGCCGTCGCCACGCTGGTCGGCGCGATGCTCGACAAGGGCACGACCAGGCAGGACAAGTTTGCCATCGCCAACCAGCTCGACGGCGTGGGCGCCTCCCTCAGCTTCAACCCCGGCAGCTCGATGCTGGAGTTCAGCGGCAAGTGCCTCGCCATGGATCTGCCGCTCGTGATCGGCCTGCTCGCCGAGGAGCTCCGCACGCCGGCGTTTGCGCCGGCCGAGCTGACCAAGCTCAAACAGCAGTTGACGGGTTACTTTCAGCGCCAGTTGGAAAGCACCGACAGCCGTGCGGCCCAGGCGTTTTCCGAAGCCCTTTACCCGGCGGGCCACCCCAACTACCAGCCGCCGACCGCCACGATGCTCGCCGCCCTCCAGGTCGCGACCGTGGACGACCTCAAGGCCTTTCACGCGAAATACTACGGCCCCGCGCAATGCACCCTGGTCGTGGTCGGCGACGTTGACGGGCCCGCGCTCCAGGCCGAGGTGGCCAAGGCCTTTGCGGGTTGGACCGGTGGAGTGAAGCTCGACCCCGCCACCCCCGCCGCTCCCGCGGGCCCGGCGCAGACCTCGGTCGTTTTCATGGCGGAGAAAACCAGTGTCACCGTCCTCTGGGGCCAGGCCACGGGGCTCAAATACACCGACCCCGACACGCTGCCCCTGCGGGTGGGCACGGCCATCCTGGGCAGCGGTTTCACCGGCCGTCTCATGGCCACGGTGCGCGACAAGGAAGGCCTGACCTACGGCATCGGCGCGGTGGTGAACAACGACACCTTTACCGACGGCGACTGGCACATCAGCGCGACCTTCGCGCCCGCCCTGCTGCCGAAGGGCCTCACCTCCACCAAGCGCGAGCTGACCGCGTGGTATGCGCAGGGCGTGACGGCCACCGAACTGGAGCGGCGCAAAACCAACCTGGCCGGCTCCTTCCAGGTCGGCCTCGCCACCACCGACGGGCTCGCCACCGCGCTGCTCGCCGCCGTGAACCGGGGCCTGCCCATCACCTGGCTCGACGAGTATCCGGGAAAAGTGGAGGCGATCACCCTGGAGCAGGTCAACGGCGCCATCAAAAAACACCTCGATCCCGACAAGATGGTGCTGATCGAGGCCGGAACCGTGCCCGGCGCCGCCGCCCCGACGCCCTGAACATCGGGCCATGGGGATGACTCCAGGGCCGGTTGGCCTCAGGTCGCCGGGTCCGCCGGCGGCGGAGGCTCCTCACCGCGCAGCAGCACATGCCCCCCGGACGCGCGGATCACCACCGTCGGGCCGCCGCCGTTCAGCTTCGCCCCCAGCGCCGCCCGCGTCACCCCGTCCGGCACGCCGGCCGGGGCCAGCCCGCGCGCGGTCACGGTGCTCAGCGGGGACGACTCCACCTCGAGCGTGGCCGCGCTCCGCTGGTCAAAAATTGCCGTGATGCTCCCGCCCGAGGTCGCCACCTCGGATGCGCCGGTCACCGGGTACGCGAAACGCACCTTCACCTCGCTGCCATTGCCGCTCACCTTGCATTCGCCCCCAACCTGCTGCACGTCGATCGGGCCGCCGTCGGCCGCCAGCCGCACCCCGCCCGCCGCCCGCCCGATCTGCAGACCCCCCGACACTGAGAAGGCGTCGATCAGCCCCGTGCAGGATGCCACCGCGATCGTTCCCAACCGGCTGCGCGCCGTCACCGTGCCGTCCGTCGCCCCCCGCGAAAATCGTGCCCGCGTCGTTCCGCAGGTTCAGCCGGCCCCGCAGCTTGCCCACCGTGATGTCGCCGTTGATCGTCCTCAGGTCCGCGTCACACTGGCGCGGCACCTTGATGTCAAAGGTCAGCAACACCGGCGGCCAGTCGTTCCAGGTGAAGCTGACCTTCTGCTTGTAGGCCACCTTCACGTCCACGCGCCGGTCCTGCTGCGTGATGGCCACCTCGAGGTTCGCAAACTTCGGCGCGGCGGCCGGCTCGTCCTGGGCGGCACACTGTTCCGTGAGGGTGATCTCGATCGTGTCCCCCTCGCCCTCCGTCACGTTGATTGCCCCGGAAAACGTGTCCACCGCCAGCGCCGCCCCGGCCGGCACGGTGAACTTTCGCTCCACCTTGTGTTGGATGGTCGCCGGCTGCGCCCACACCCCGCCCGCCGCGAGCAGCCCGAGACCAAGAAGACGAAACGTCATGCGACCAAGTGGAACACACCCGCCCGGCGGCAGCAAGTCGGATGGCACACCCTTCCGCCTTTCTGACTCTTTTTTGACAATTTTTTTACCGAGCTACGTCTCGACAGGGTCGCTCCGGTCGGACACCGTGCGGGGTCAGCCGCCACTCCATGCATCCCACCCCGCCAGCGCCCGGTCCGAGCTGCGAGACCCTGCCGTCGCCCACCGCCGCCTTCCCGGAAGGATCCGGGCCGGATGACGGGGAGGACCGCTGGCGCCTCGCCGTCCTGGGGCTGAAGGTTGGGGTCTGGGAATACAACTTTGCCACCGAGGAGGCGTTCTTTTCGGACCGGTGGAAGGAAATTCTCGGCCACATCCCCGGCGAGGTCCCCAACCAGCGTGATGAGTTCTGGAGCCGCCTCCATCCCGACGACCGCGCGGAGGTGGAGGCTGCGATGGCCGAGCACCTCGGCGGTCGGCGGCCCCACTACACCGTCGAGTGCCGGATGCGCTGCAAGGACGGCCGCTACAAATGGGTGCGCTCGCGCGGCCAGGCCCAGTTCGACCCGGCCGGCCGGCCGCAGCGCATGGTCGGGGCCCACGCCGACATCGACGAGGCCCGCCGCGCCGAGACGGCGTTGCGCGAGAGCGGGGAGCGCTACCGCGCGCTCTTCGAGGCCAACCCCAGCCCGATGTGGGTGCACGACCGCGAGACCCGCCGCTTTCTCACGGTCAACGACGCGGCCGTCCGCGTTTACGGTCACACCCGCGACGAATTTGCCCGGCTCACCCTCAACGACCTCGCGGCCCCGGGCGACCCCGCACCCCCGGCCGGCCCCACCGGCCCCACGACCGCGATGCAGCCCGCCCGCCACCGGCGCAAGGATGGCACCGTCATCCATGTCGAGCTCACCGCCTGCGACCACGAATTTGGCGGCCGGCCCGGCGTGCTCGTCGTGGCGCAGGATGTCACCGACCGCCAGCAGGCGCAGGAGCGGCTCGCCGCCAGCGAGGAGCACTACCGCCATCTCACCGAGCATTCCTCCTTTGGCATCATCGAGCACGACTACCGCGCGGTGGCCGCCTGGCTGCATGAGCTGCGGGTCGCCGGCGTGACCGACCTGGCCGCCTGGTTTGACGCCAACCCCGCCGGGCTGGCGGCGGGACTGGCCCTGTCCCCCGCCCTCCACGCCAACCGCGCGGCCCTGCGGCTGCTCGGCGCGTCCAGCCTGGCGGAAGTCGCCGCCAACGTCGCCCGCATCTTCCCCGGGGGGAACAGCGGGATGCAGCATGAAAATCTCCTCGCCCTCTGGGCGGGCCGGCTCGAGACCGAGGGCGAGATCACGCTCCACTCGCTCGACGGTGTCGCCCGCCGGGTCTACCTGCACTGGTGGGTGCCCGTCATCGGCGGCCGCCCGCAGTTCGAGCGCACCCAGCTCACGCTCGTGGACCTCACCGAAATCCGCGCCGCCGAGACCGCCCTGGCCGCCGAGCGCGAGCAGCTCGACGTGACCCTGCACGCCATGGCGGAGGGCGTCATCACCACCGACGTGCACGGGGTCGTGCGCTTTCTCAACGGAGCCGCCATCACGCTCACGGGCTGGGTGAAGGACGCGGGGGTCGGCCGGCAGGTCGACGAAGTCTGCTGGCTGCGGCATGAACAGACGCGGGCCGCGGTCCCCGTGCCGGTGGCGGCCGCGCTCGCCGCGCGCGCGCTGGTCGAGCTGCCGCCCGCCACCAGCCTCGTGGACCGCCAGGGCGGCACCCGGCTGGTCGAGGGCCGGTGCGCGCCCATCCACGACCCCCAGGGCCGCCCCACCGGCGCCGTGCTGGTCCTCCGCGACAACACCCAGCGCGTGCGCCTCGAGGCCGAGCTCGCCCGCGCCTCCAAACTGGAGTCCATCGGCCTCCTGGCCGGCGGCATCGCCCACGATTTCAACAACATCCTCACCGTCATCATGGGCAACCTCGCCCTCATGGCGTTTGAGCTTCCGTCGGGCTCGCGGCCCCTCGCCTGGCTGCGCGACGCCGAGAAGGGCCTCCTCCGCGCCCGCGACCTCACCCGCCAGCTCCTCACCTTTGCCAAGGGCGGCGAGCCCGTGCTCGACGCGGTCAATCTCGCCGAGGTGGTGCGCGACGCCGCGCAGTTTGCGCTTCACGGCTCCAACGTCCGCGCCGAGTTCACCCTCCCGGATGACCTCTGGACCGCCCAGGCCGACAAGGGCCAGATCGGCCAGGTCGTGCAGAACCTGGTGCTGAACGCCGCCCAGGCGATGCCCGCCGGCGGCAACGTGCGCCTGACCCTCGCCAACGAAACCATCGCCGCCCGCCCGGGCCACCCCCTCGCGGAGGGCGGCTACCTCCGGCTCGAGATCACCGACCACGGCCCGGGCATCGCCCCCGCCAACCTCGCCCGCATATTCGAACCTTATTTCACCACCAAACCGGCCGGCAGCGGCCTCGGCCTGGCAACCGTCTACTCCATCGTCCGCCGTCACCACGGCCACATCGAGGTGGAGTCTCCCCCGGGCCGCGGCGCGACCTTCCGCTGCTGGCTCCCGGTTGCGCCCGCCGTCCGGCCGGCGGAGCGCCCGGAATCCAACGCGCCGTTCC
Organism: uncultured Opitutaceae bacterium; assembly: GCA_903929355.1. Taxonomy (GTDB): domain Bacteria; phylum Verrucomicrobiota; class Verrucomicrobiia; order Opitutales; family Opitutaceae; genus CAIYUN01. The sequence goes on along the minus strand of CAIYUN010000018.1, from coordinate 11,466 downwards.
CCTCCCCCGCGGGTTCGCCGGGGCGCCTCCTTTTCATGGACGACGAGGAGCCCATCCGCCGCATGGCCCTCGCCCTGCTCGCCCACCTTGGCTTTGCGGTCGCCGTGGCGGCCGACGGCACCGAGGCCGTGCGCCTCTACGCCGAGGCCCGCGCGCGCGGCGAGCCGTTTGATCTCGTCATCATGGATCTGACAGTTCCCGGCGGCATGGGCGGCAAGGAGGCCATGGCCGAGCTGCAGGCCCTCGACCCCGGGGTGAAGGTCATCGTGTCGAGCGGCTACTCGAGCGATCCCGTGATGGCCAACCACCGCGCCCATGGCTTCTGCGGGATGGTGCCCAAGCCCTACAAATTCTCCGACCTCGCCAAGACCGTCCGCGCCGTCCTGGACGAGCCACCGGGGATCTGAGGCCCCCTCCCTGGCAATCTCCCCGGCAGGGTGACGGCATCAACCTCTCTCGGCGCATCGGCGGATGAAACTTGCCCCCGGCGGGCCCGTCTTAACCCCCAATGAAAACCCTGCTGCTCGCCTTTCTGGTCGCCTGTGGCCTGCTCGCCTTGCGCACCGATGGCGCTGCGACCGAGACCGACCCCGCCATTATCGCGCTCCGCCAGTCCTTCCCCGAAAAAGGCAGCGTCCGTGACGACATCTACACGGCATGCCAAAAATGGTTTACGGTCCTGACCACCACCGCCGCGGTCAACGACGCCGTGCGCCATGCGACGGAGACCCAAGGCAAGTACCTGGATGAGCTGACGGCGGCCAAGGCCAGCGGGGTGAGCGCGCAGGAAAAGACCCGGCTCCAGGCCAGCATCACCTGGCTCCGGGGTCCGTTCACGACCTATTTGAACCAGTGGCGCAAACTGGCCGAGCTGCCGGAGGAGACCGCCCACGCCGCGGCGCCGGCCGGTCCGCCGCCACCCGACATCAAGGCGACGATCGCGGAGGCGACGAGAGCCGCCGCCATGGTCAAGGACATTGAAGGCACGGACGCGACCTTTCTCAAAAATCACACCGGCCTCAAGGCGGACCTCGCCACGGTGGGCACGGCCGCCCAAGCGGTGCTGGATGCCGGCGACCACCCGACGCAGGTCCAGGCTGATTCGGTCCTCTCCGCGGTCACCACGGCAATCAAACAGGCGCAAACGATCAGCACCCGCGCGACGGAGACGGCGGCCGCCAAGGCCAACGCCAAGAACCTGATGACCAAGCTGCGCAGCTTGTGAGGGGGCACCGGCCCTCCTCTTCGCTCTCCCCTCCGACCTCCGGCTTCCGGCTTCTGCCCACGAATTCTGTTTCGAGCCCCCTCCGATCTCTCGGCTGCCAATCCGCTTGCTGGGACTCCCCGGAACCAATCTGCTTGCCCGCCCAGCCAGTCCATCCGTTTATTCCCAGCCACCGATCTGCCACCGGTCTTTTCCTTTTCCCGATGATCCCACCCCGTCTCAAATCTCTGGTTGGCGGGGGTTTTTTCGCGGCGACCCTCGGCTGGCACGCTCGCGCCGCCTCGTTTACGGACCCTACGCTGCAACCGGCCCAGCTGGTGCAATGGTCGGCCACCGATCACTATTATCAAGCGGTCGCGGCCCCCAACGGGATCACTTGGTATGACGCGGAACGCTGGACCTGGGTGCGGGGCGGCCACCTGGCCATGATTGATTCGGCGGCGACCAACCGATTTGTCCTCAGCCTCGTGAAGGACCTCAAATACTGGATGGTGAACAAATCCGCCGGCAATGCCGACGGGCCCTGGCTGGGCGGCCGCCACTTGAATGGCTCGCCGTCGCCGGCGGGCGGCTGGCGCTGGCTCGAGGGGCAGCCGGTCATCTTCTCCGCCTGGCAACCGGGGTCACCCCGCTCCCAGACGAATGACGAGTTTTGCATCTTTTATCATGTGACGATGAACGCGGGGACCGACCCTACGCCCGCACCCGTTTGGGATGACCGGAACGGCACCACCCGGCTGCATGGATTTGTCGCGGAATACCTGGACAAGCCTGATTTGGACTCCGCCGGCAAACTGGTCGTGATTGAGGCCCGGGTGAAGCAACTGGCCGACGACGATGCGAAAGCCAAACAAGGGGCGGCCCCGGGGCCCGCCCAAACCGGAGCGCAGGCCCCCGCGAAGGCGGCTCCATCACCCGCCCAGACCGAGGCCCAGTTGCTCACGCCGGACCAGATGTCGGGCATCGTCTTGATCTCAGGCAGCAAGGGCCAGGCGACCGGGTTTCTGTCCAGGATTCACAACGTCGAGGGCGTCGTGACCAATCTGCATGTCTTGGAGGTGATGGGTGACGATCAGAAACTGACCGTCACTGGTTTGAACGGCGGGTCGGTGGCCGTGCAAGGTGTGATCGGCGCAAAGGGGGCCGACATCGCGCTCCTGCGGTTGGTCACCCCCACCGGCAGGCCGCCGGTGCTGAGCCTCGCGACGGACGTCTTCCATTCGGCAAAAATCGGGGACAAGGTGGTGGTGGTCGGCAATCGCCAGGGGGCCGGCGTGGCCACCCAGGTCAACGGCCAGATCGACGGCATCGGCCCCGGCCGCATCGAGGTGAATGTCCCGTTCGAGGCCGGCAACAGCGGCAGTCCCGTCTTCGACCTGACGACCAAGCAGGTGATTGGCGTGGCGACCTACAATCAAGTGATGTTGGTGGAGGTTTTCGGCAACCAAGCCGCGACCACGGCCAAGGACGACCTCGGGGTCAGGCAGGGGATCCGCTGGTTTGGCCACCGCATCGATTCGGTGGCCAGCTGGGAGACGATCGACCTGACGGAATGGCAGCGTCAACTCAAGCGGGTGGAGGATTTCAGAAGAGTTTGCCTGGCTTTGCGCTCGTGCGCCCAGGCCCAATATGCCGCCGCCAAGGCGGGCGACCCTCATCTGCGCAGCCTGATCGAGAAATACGAAGTCCTGCCCAACTGGGTGGATCTCGGCACGAACACTGCGACCACACTCTCGAAGCCGTCGACCGACCTGATCCGCCGTCTGTTGCAGGAGGTGCGCGCCTATGCCGAACAAGGCGTCAAGGAATTTGGCAGCGCCGACTATTACGACTATTTTCACACCTGCGTTTACGCGGGAAACAATGTGGGCGAGCTGGAGAAATTCCGGAAGTTGGAAATCAAGGCGTTCGAAGAGGCGGACACCAACTTTCAGTCCTACCAGGCCAATCTAAAACCGTGAGCCAAAAAACCGCTGTTGAAACCACGGATGGGCACGGAAAATCAACCCGTTGCATATCTTGCGGGTTTCACCCGATGGGTGACTGAACTTGGTTTGAATCATAGGGAGGGGCAGAAGACCCGAACACCGGATTGCTGGTTAGGCGTCAAGGCCGTGGAACCACGGAGGCATTTGGAGCGTGTGACCCCGTGACCAAGGCCAATTTGACGAGGGTGGGATGAAGCAAATCAGACGTTGGCTGCGCGCACGCCTAAACAGCTGTCAGCATACCAAGAGGGTTAGGCCCCATCGCGGACGTGGCGTCGGCGGCGTATGTTCCGGGTGCCAATGATCAATTTCAAAAATCCGTTCGCCCTGTTGCTGTTCCTCGTCCTGCCCCTCGGTTTGGCGGCGAATGGAACCGCGACCGATATAACCGGCTTGGACTACACGGGTGTAACCGCCAATGGGTCGCTGCTCGCCGGCGGATCCACCGATCCGCTCTGGAAAGTTACCTATGCCCAAGTCTCCGGAGCGAGTTACACCGGGAACAGCCAATTCACCGGGGCCGCCTATGTCATCAACGATATCCCGTACATCACGTCCTTGAACTATGTGCAAAACACCGCCAGCGCCCAGTGGATCACGGCCCCAGGAGCCACGACCGACGCGTCGGGCACCATCACCAATTCAGGGGGCAACTACCTCCCCGGCAACGGGACGACCGGGAGCAATGACGCCGAGTACATCTACACGATGACGTTTTCGATCACGGGCACCGGCTCCGGGACGGTCACCAATAACGTGGCAATCAGCCTCACGATCGCAGCCGACGACAATTATGCGATTTATGTGAATCCAGGCGCGGTCAATACCAAACAAAGTTCCAGCACCTATGGCTCGTTCATCAACAGCACCGCCTCGGACACCGGAACCAGCGCCTGGACGAACGCCAGCACGACATTTTTGCAAAATTACACCAACTCCAACAGCAGTGCCAACGCCACGTTCAAAATCGGCACGAATACGATCTCCATAGTCGTGACCAACTCCAATGGCATCACCGGCAACTCCAGCGCGATAACCCTGAACGCGAGCGGATTGCTAGTTTATCAAATGGGGGGCAATGGGATGCTGATCAATGGAATTCCCATTCCAGAAGTGGGGGCTTGGCTGCCCGTAGCCGGAGCTTTGGGACTCTTTGGCGTGCTGGCATGGCGGCGAAAAAATCGGGGGATAGCGGGTCTTGCGGTCAGCGATGGAGTTCACGGCGCACCTCCATTTCCCGCACCGGAGGCCGCAGCTGCCTCCCCCCCCACCCCCCTCCTGCGTGTTGCCCCGACCGGGTGCGGCCCATTCATCCGGACTTGTTCATAGGTGAAAACGCACGGACGGACGGATGCCGGGGCCGGAAAAGGTATTCGTCCAGGAAATGCTCCCCCCGCGATCAGACCGGCGCGCAGGGATTGGAGAGAGGGGGATCTTCTCCTCTCTTACGCGCAGCCCCTGCATCAGCGCCCTCCGACCCCGTCCCGCCAAGCCGCAACAATCACACGTTTCCCCCTCCTGGGGCGGATCTTTCCGCCCCGACTTACGTCATTCTTTCACGTCCCCGTTTTCAGCGTTTTCCACGTCGACGTTAGGACTTGCGACCACTCCTCCCAACACAAAACCCCGCATCCTATTGGATAACGGGGTTTTGCTTAAGAATGGAGCAGGCGAAGAGACTCGAACTCTCGAATCTGGATTGCGCCCGGTGCTTACAGAACACGTTAATAACCAATATCTGCGTTTTCTACGTCATCGGCGAACGTTAGCACTTGCGTTAGCAGTAATGGGGAGACTAGAACTTTACGCATGCCCTCCATCCACCGACGTTCCTGCAGCCCTTTCTGGGCCGGTCATTACTACGACGACCAAGGCCGGCGCTGCTCCCGCTCCACCAAGGAGACCGACCGCGCGCGTGCCGCCGCCATCGTCGAAAAATGGCACCGCGAGGCCCGCACGCTCGCCGCCTCCGGCACCACGGAAAACCTCGTGCCCCGAGACAAGGCTCCGGAACTGCTTGAGCGCTTCATCACCCTCAGCCAGCGCGCCCGCGAGGGTTCTCTCACGCTGGGCGACGCCGAGGGCCTGGTGTCCGACCTGTTGGAATCTACCGGCCAGGACCGCCTCCGCACCGAAACCACCCGCGCCTTCTTCGACTCCTACATCGCCGAGAAAACCAAGTCCCGCGCCACCGGCACTTCGCTGCGGTATACCCGCATCGTGAAAGACTTCCTCAAGCACCTCGGCAAGCGCGCCGACCAGCCGCTTGAGCGCCTCACGGCTCGCGACGTGCAATCGTTCCGCGACGCCGAGCTTGACCGGAAAGTTTCCAATGCCTCTGCGAACATGGCCGTCAAGGTGCTGCGCGGTCCGCTGAACCTGGCGCGCAAACAAGGCATCCTGAAGAACAACCCCGCCGAGGCCGTCGACCTCCTAGGGCACGAGGCCGCCGAACGCCGCACCTTCACCACGGCCGAGCTGCAGAAGCTTCTCGCCGAGGCCGACGCCGACTGGCGCGGCATGATCCTGGTCGGCTACTGCTGCGGCTTCCGCATTCAGGACGCCGCCAGTCTGCGCTGGGACCAGGTAGATCTCGACCGTCGGGTGATCTCGCTGCGGCCGGCCAAGGAGGCCCGCCACCGCAAGGCGCACAAGCGCGAAACCCTGATCCTGCCCGAGCTGCGCGAATGGCTTGAAACGCGCCGGGCCGTGGGCAAGGCCCCCGTCTTCCCCTCCCTGAACGGCAAAAGCTCCGGCGGGAAGTATGGACTGTCGCTGACGTTCCGCGCCCTCATGAAAAAGGCTGAAATCAAATTCGAGGACGTCTCCGGCAAACAGGCGAACAAGGCCTTCTTTGATCTCGGCTTTCACTCGCTCCGCCACTCCTGTGTCTCCGCGGCGGCCAACGCCGGGGTGTCCGAGGAACTCCGCCGCGAGCACGTCGGCCACGCCTCCGACGTTCACCGCACCTACACCCACCACGATATCGCCAGCCTGGAAAAAGCCTTCGCCGCCATGCCGCGTATCACTCCGGCCAAGACAGCCTGACCCCGCACCAATGCGTCGCGCAGGGCCTCGCCGCTGGGCGCTGAGGCCCCTCCGCGCGCGGGGTGGCGGCGGGGCACAACCCGCCAGCCGTGCCCGAATCCTTGACCCGGTGCGTTGCCTTTTGGTGGTTCTTTCGTCGCGCGGCAACCGATCCCGGCCCGCCCTGGCAACTGTCGCCCTGTCTTTCTTTTACCTCGTCTAACCGCAGCGGCCGCCGAGTAGGGCCAGCACCCGCTGGACCCTGTTGGTGTGTTGGCTGCTCGCTCGGGAGGGACACCCATTTGAGGCCCAGAACAGTGCCCGTCCGTCCGCTTCCCCCGCCGCCGCGCATGCCACGCCACAGTCCGCTGGTTGAAATCTGGCTGTCTTAGCAACCAACCATGCCTCCGTACGAGGCAGATTCCCAACACGCCTTATGGGCGAATTGGCTTGGGCGGACCCTGCCCCTTGTCTCCGTCCGGCTTTGGCTTATTGATGTTCATGGTTGGAAAGGGGCTACTTTTTTGGCACGGGCGCCACGTTTACAGGTGCCGACTTTGGCGGACCTTGAAGATGCACGTTCGCTGGAGGTTGGACCAGTGTCTTCGGGGGTCCTTGCCGCGTGTGGACATTAGGTGACGGAGGGGGGTGTTTTGCACTCATTTTTGGAGGACTTGAGGGAGTCCAAATCTACGGTTTCGGTCAAGAACCATCCGATTTCTCGGCCCTTGAGCGGCTGCCACCAACAACGCCAGCCATCGATTGGGAGGCCAGGCCACCAATGCACGTATTCACCTTCATCACGCACCATTGGCCACCACCACGACAATTGCCCAAAATACCGTTTGTAGGGCCACGAGGCTCGCCTCTTGGTGGCGTTTTTAACGTAGGCATACACGACCACTGTTTGGCTGACTTTCGACACTGCAAAATCAAAAGGTAGTTCGAGATCTTCGCCGGGTTCAATCTCATACTTGGCGTCGCTGGAAAAATTCTTCAGGTATCGAGCCAATAGGGTCAGGTCCAGCTCTGGCGAATCGGCGGATAGTTTCCCGATTAGCGCCTCGTATTCAGTATTTTCGTACGGCGCCACCAAATACAGGCGAAGATCGACTTGCATCACCTCGATCAACGTTGGGCCGATATTCTTCATGCATAGAACGGTTCGAATTACCTGCTTCCCCACCACGTCCGGGAACCGCTCGTAGCGGCAAGTGAGGATCGCTCGTGGATACCGTTCCCGGTTTATGACGAAGTGAAAAAGTGCCCACATCCCGCCAATACCGACAGCGATTGCTTCCACCGCATCCTTGTAGTGGTTAAGGTGCTCTAAAAGGTATTTGATCGCCTCTTTCATAAATAGTTTCTGTGCGGGGAATCCGGCTTCTTCGTATAATCTGCCATCGCGGCCAGACCAATCAGACAGGGTGTGAGTTGGCAAAGCCCTTTTGTCCAAAAAACTGCGGAAGCGAATCGGATCAAGGGTCCAGCGCCATTCGCTTTCTCACATCCCCCCCACTACCCCCACCCCGGCCTACCGGGGCGGCGCCCAGAGCCGGGGTCATTCTTTGCATGGAGGCCGGTGAAGCGCGCTCGCTGCTTGACCGAACGCTTCCAGTTGTTTCCATCACTGCACCCCAACCCGCGCGCACCGCCCGGTCCTCCTCCGTCCTGCCACCTTCCTCCACTCCCCCATGGTCACTGACAAACTCAAGCTCCTCTCCCGTCTCAAAGCTCAGGCTGCCAAGCTGGAGGCCTCCCTCGCCACGCAACGTCCGGCCGCCCTGGCCGCCCTCCCGGCAGAATTCGGCTTCCCGGACTTGAAGAGCTTCATCAAGGCTCTCAAAGCCGCCGCTCAGGCGAAGCCGAAGGCCGCCCGTGCGCGGGCGGCCAAACCTGCCAAACCACGCAAGCGGAAGCGCGCCAGGGTCACCGAGGAGATCAAGGCCGCCGTCAAGGCGGCGTTCGAGGCTGGCCAGCGGACCGGGGCAATCGCCAAGGAGGTCGGCATCTCCCCAGCCAGCGTTATGGCCCTCAAGAAGGCTTTCGGGTTCACAAAGCCCCGCGCCGCCGCCCCGGTGGCACCGGCGGCGGCAACCCCGGCGTCGCCGGACCAAGTTGCCCTCGGTTGAATCGGATCCCCTTCCTTTACGTATGAGCCACATCGGGTGCTTTAGAGCAATATCGTCTCAACCCAGTTATGAATAATATTCCTAGCAGCTTAACCGGAATTGCGGGTGTATACTTTGTCGCGTTGGAATTGACCTTAAATGGTTACATTGCATTGCATACTGTCCGGAACACTGCCGGGTACGACCTATTAGTATCAAACCCCAAGAAATGCAAGCACGTCTTCATTCAAGTAAAGACCTCAAGCAAAAAGGTGGGGGCCTGGCTATTGGGCTCCAATGCTGTTCCCCCGTATATGAGAGGTCGTAATTCGTATTATGTTTTTGTCCGTGACAACGGGGAAAATCAGTTTGAATCTTTTGTTGTTAGCGGCAATGAAGTTTATCGATCTAACAAAAATCACATGCGACGGGCAGAATATCGCAAAACTAACACTTGGAATGCATGGCACCTTCCAAAAGGCCGAGAAGGTAAATATCGCAACAACTGGAAGAAGCTCGGTTTGGGCTAAAAGCCTGAAACTCTTCCTATGACGAATCGATCGTTGTTGGCAATCAGAATGGGATTCCATAAATGAGTTCCAAGAACAGACTGCGTCGGAAACGGAACCGCTTGCGGCCACATGAGCAACATCACGCCGAGGGCACAAGTGCCCATCCACACCATGGCCCCAAAGTCATCACCATCAACCAACGGAAACCCCGCAGACGTATAAATCTTATGATCATTCTCATCGGTGGTGTATTGGCTGCGCTTCTTTTCGCCGGCTGCGGAATGCTTTATTCCCATGCCGACAAGAGGCTATCCATCTGGCTTTTCTTCTCGGGAGGAGTAGTTAGCCTATTCGTGGCGTGCAAGACCTGGAGTGATCTTGTTTCCATCCCAAGCGCAACGCTCCAACCAGTTACCTCGATTGAAGACGAGGTTAATTATTATTCCAAGACAGCTCAAGCTCGCAGTTGGTTGCCCCCGCAACTGCCGGACGATTTCACCCAAAAAGGGGCTCAAGTCACCCTCAACTTTGGGGGTGCGATTACACGGTGGCCCGCACAATTTGGACGTGATGCGCCAGACAGGCCAGCCCCCATCATCCTTCCAGGCGGACGAATTGTAATTCCATACGTCGAAAATCAGCGTATCTACGTTAAGACTCAAAACATGTTTGGCGATCCCGATCAGAGCGTTGTCATGAATAACGAGTGGCCGGTACGACTCCGAGCTGGATGGGACAAAAACTTTAACGAAAACTCCTTTGAGGTTGTGGATGAATCCCATTTACCCGTATTCCAGATTCGATACCTCGCTCCTGATTCGATAGAAGTAAGGGGCATCTTTGTTGCTCCTAATGGAGCGGTAACGGTCGCCTTTGACAATGGGCTGACCGGAGTCGCCCCTGGACAGAAACTCCCTCCCATTCCATCTCGAAAGGCCTGGTTCAAGTACCCATCTGAACACTTTCAGGGCATCTTGAACCATTAATACTCGCCAATCTTCAGATCCAGTATGTGGGACAATGCCGGTAATAGGCGGCGCCTATTTCCATCACGCTACTGCCAATATGACGAGGCGATTCCATCTAACCCAGGGAACAAATGCTCACTCGTCAGATTCATCTTGCGCAACTGCTTTCGAATTCCGGCATGCTGGTTCAAAGGAATCAGAATCTTAAAAACATTTGTTTTCGCTGTAAAATCTGGAAGCGTCTTAATCCATGGGTCATGGCCCAGCCCCAAGCCAGTTTCGTTTGATTTGAGATTGTCACCGAACGTCCCTGAAGTATTTAGGGGAATCAAGAAGCATCCTTGTTGAAGAGCGAGACGCCGATTTAGATGGAATGGCTCGTCCTTCATTACTGCGAATGGAACATTGGACGGAGCTGGCTCATCCTCCAAAATCATTTTTAAGACATGATTCTTGTCGCCGCTCCAAGGCGAGGCGAGCCGGGGAGATAGTGCTGAAGTACGAATGCACCAAATAACAGAATCGCGTTCCATTCGATTTATGGCGAAAAACAGAGCAACGTAGAACGAATGAGAAAAATCAAGAAGACGGGTCGGCGCACCATGGTGCTGAAGTAGCGCAAGCCATTGCAAAATGTCGTCGTTGAGTGGAAGGAATGGCTCACCAGAAAGGAAAGCGCGTCTCTTAAAATCGCGGAGAATTCGACGCTCAATCGTCAAAGCATCCTCTTTGAGAAGCGCAGCTGCCCGCTCAAGTGAGGTTTGGAGCGGATGTTCGGCATAGTCCTCCTGCCCTCTAAAAATCCAACCATCAGTGTCGCCAAGAAACGTGATTATTTCATGCCACGTCGGGAATGTGATGTGGGGCAGCTTGAAAATTGGAGAGGACGCAGGATCAGGCGGCATAGGAAACGAAGTCAGCAATTGGAGGCGCTCAATAATCAGATGTCGAGGCATTCTCACCAACACGCCTCCACAAGTATGGTCAGGGGAGGAGATCGTAAGGTTCTCCCGGTTTCTTAGTGGGTGAATTCGGAGGCTTTAAAGGACAAGCATTTGCGTTTGTGCCACAAGGCAGGTTTCTTCCCTCCAAAGCCTCCGATGCTTTTGTAAGACCTTGTTCAATAAGCACGCTTAGAAATGGGCAAGTGGAGGATTCCGGCTGTATGAGATTTGCCCGGGTCTCTCATTCACCACGCAGCGAGAGGGGAACACCATGGGGACGCCGGGCTAAAGCCCAGCCACTAAAAAACCGGAAGAACCGATCGTAAGGTCCGCAACGCCCGCCCAGGGCAAATCCCCCCGCACCGATTTCGGTGCTCACCACAACGCCCCCGATCCCGGCCGGCGCGTGCCCCAAGTTGTCCACCCGCCACAACGCCCGCGACGCTAACGCGCCCTGGCGAACGCCCAAGCTGTCCGCCCGCAGACGGCGGCGCTCGCCCGTCCTCCAGGTCGCTGCGCGCGTCCGTTCCGCCGCCGGTGCGCTCCGTCGCCGCACTGCCGGGGCGCGAACGCCCGCAATCCCCTTGCGCCGCGGACGCGCGGCGCGACCGCGTCGCACCGCTGCGCGGACGGGGCCGCGGGCGTTCGACGCCTGATCCGGCAGATCGGCTCCTCCGCTTCCCGGCCGCTC